>PAJM01000001.1 GCA_002706065.1 Methanobacteriota archaeon
TGGTCATCATGGTCGTCGTGATCATCATCGCCGTGGTCATCGTGGTCGTCATGGTCATCATCACCGTGGTCGTCATGGTCANCNTNNNCGTNNTNGTCATNGTCACCGTGGTCGTCATGGTCATCGTCACCGTGGTCGTCGTGGTCATCGTCACCATGGTCGTCATGGTCATCGTCACCATGGTCGTCGTGGTCATCGTCACCGTGGTCGTCATGGTCATCGTCACCATGGTCGTCATGGTCATCGTCACCGTGGTCACCATGGTCATGGTGGTGGTGATGAGCACCGCCCATCTTCAAAGCGACCATGTTGAATGTTTCTTGGTCGTGTGGATGGTCAGTCTCAAACTCAAGGGTGTATTCACCCTCTTCGAGTTCGTAGATGTATACGACTGTGTCAGTAGGACAGTCTTCGGCTGTTGTAATGACTTCAGAGGCGTCGGCGTGAGCATGGCCATCGTGGTCTCCATGGTCATCATGGTCTCCATGGTCATCGTGTCCGTCACGGTCATCATCGCCGTGGTCGTCATGGTCATCATCGCCGTGGTCGTCATGATCGTGTCGATCATCGTCATCATGGTCATCGTCACCGTGATCGTCATGGTCATCATCACCATGGTCGTCATGGTCATGCTCATCGTGGTCAACGTCTGGGAAAGTCAGAGTGTGAGTAACATGCTCGGCATGAATCTCGAGGTCGTCGGCGTGACCTTCCTCGTCGATGAGTGTCGCAGATTCGAANGGTCCATCATTGAGNTGCTCACACAGNTCTGTNAGGAGCATGCCCTCGTAGTCGAGAGCAGTTTGTCCTGTTGGCATAGCGTGTGTCGAGAACGAAGGTGGCGCATCAGAGCCAAGACTGTCTAGTGTGGCATCGATCCAGGTTTCAAGGCCGAGTCCGTGATAGAAGAACATATCAGCGCTCTGCAGTCGAACGAGATCAGAAGCAGATGGTTCGTAGTCGTGTACTGGGACATTCGACGGAGCAAGAATTTCGACGTTAAGAGAGTCGCCTGCAATTGCTGATACGAGTTGCTCAACGTGGTAGGTCGAAACTATAACTGTTGATTTTGACTCTTCAGAATCTTCGTTTGCTAAACATCCAGCAATGCTTGAAAAAATCAAGACGCTTGCCATNATTACTACATGCATACTCTTTGTGCGCATNNACTTCCCAGCATTAATACATATATAATACGAGTTATTAATTAGCCAAAACATAAATATTATTATTNNAGGGGNAATCNGCAACCATGAGCCGAGTGATATCCTTTAGCGTTGACAACCAGTTTGCTGAAGAGCTTGACAATTTAATCCAAACTTCTGGGTACGACAATCGCAGTCGATTCCTGCGTGATGCATCGTTATTTATGGCGGAAGAACTCCAACGTGGAAGCCTTGAAACGATGGAGAATGATACACATATCGAGGGAATCCTCATCGTTTTCTTTCAACACGGGATTGAACAGAAGTTGCATGACATTCGGCATTCTGGAGAAATCACAGTTACATCGTACAGCCATACGAGTCAGTTCAGCAACTNATGTGTCGACATGATGCAGGCGTTCGGTACTGCGGAAAGCATGAGAAAGGTGATGCAGCAACTTCAGAAAACTCAGGATGTTGATCGCGTAACCTTTGTTCCTGCGCCTTTGCGGGATCACGGCTGTTGCTGATGCAGTGTTTGCCTTCAGGCTGGCACGTCCACTGAAAGGCCAAGAATTAGAGATCCAAGAAGAACCCAGCCCGTCAGCATGGAGACTCGAAAGAGGGTCGTTTGAAAATCATTCAACCGCTCACGTCGCAGCACAACCGAAATGTTAGCGAGTGCCATGAGAGCTGATGCAGCCAGGAACCAAATGCCTTCTATCGGGTCTGAGAAAGCAAAGCATGCAAACCAAAGAAGCGAGAGTTGGATTGTCGTTCGAGTCGTAGCCACATCGCCAAATTTGGCTGGAAATGAGTGAATGCCTTGCTCACGATCACTTTCAACATCCATGCGGGCGTAATTGATGTCAAAGGCTGCAATCCACAATGCTACGCCAAGTGAAATCGGTAAAATGGTGGGTGCCCACAAGGAATCAGTGATTGCANCCCAGCCATGGNAGTCTGCAGCNATGGCAACCCAAGCACCTGCCGGCGCAAGACCCAAGCACAAGCCGAGCCAGAAATGACACAACCACGAGATTCGCTTCATGTATGGATAGATCACGAACGCAAGGACGGGTAGCCACGCCATCATCAATGCAACCTCATTCAACAGGCCTGCACTTACGAGAAGCATCAGCAAAAAGACAGCAGAGAGTATCCAAGCCGTTTGCATGCTCATCGTTCCTGACGCCAGATGTCTTCCCTCTGTGCGCGGGTTCGCCGCATCGATGTCTCGGTCAATGATTCGATTGAGCGTCATGGCAAGTCCACGCGCTCCGACGGCTGCGATTAGAATCCACAGCAGGTCAATGCCGAGTTCTGCATCGAATTGATCGAGAGCGATGAAATAGCCAATGAGAACAAATGGAAGCGAGAACAAGGTGTGCTCGACTTTCACAAACTCAGCAATTTGCTTGAGGTTCATGCCTTCACCTGAATTCCAAGTGTGGGGGCCATTGGTATTTGTCAAGTTCGGGATGTTTCCGNACTGCTTCGAGGGTTTCNTCTGAGTGCATGGTAATGGCNGGCCATCGTCGAACACCGTGTTCACTCGATGGAATTGGAGTTGTTGCATCCCAACACATGCGTTCTCTTTGCTCATCAAAGGTCAAGCCTCGGCCAACATCGAAGCGCGAAGTGAGTTGCCATAACANCCGTCGACGAGCTTTTGCACAGTGCAAATCAAGGTCATCGTTGGTGATGAACAGCCAGCGAAGGCTGGAAGAAGAATCCAATTGCCAAATTTGATTTTTCAATTGGTCTATTTTATTTCGTCGAGCGGATTCAGCCGCATCGTTTGATTCATCTGAACCGTGTTTTGGTGATGGTGTGGCGGGGATGTTTGTTGTGACGACGAGCATACTATCGCGTAACATACGCGCATCCGTCACGTCGTCAAGTTGGAGAACGGTTTCTATGCCATCGAAGGTAGGGGCAGGTTCGAGCCCTTGTCGCCAGGCGGGCACGTCCTGTTTGAACGAACCTTCCAGTGGATCATTCGATGAACGAGGGTCAGCCGCTGCAAGCGTTGTTGCATCGATGAGTAGTTTGGAGTGAACGTTCTCGTAAGGGCTAGCAGCTTCGAGTGAATCAGCAACCATGCCGTCGAGTACGATGACATCCGTTCCAATGTGGACATTGTTGTTCATCGCATCGAGTAAGGCTTCGAGATCCTTCGGGTCTTGAACTGGGTCGATGACAATCATGCTCTTGAGGAACATCATTTGCCCCGCACCGAACAATCCGAGTGCAGTCTTCCTTCCTTGTCGGGGATAGCGTTGCTTTGAAGCGACGATGGCAAGGTTGTGGAAACCGGTCTCAAGTGGGAGGTGAACACCAATGACATCACGATGCTGGAAGCGCAGAACAGGTGAGAATTGGCGGCCAATCGCTTCTCCAAGATATCCATCTTCCATTGGTGGTAGGCCAACGATTGTTGCAGGAAGCATCGCATCTTTGCGGTGTGTAATCGCCGTAACGTGTAGAACGGGATACTGTCCTGTCAGTGAATAAAACCCGAAGTGATCTCCAAACGGTCCCTCTGTACGTGTCTCTCCTGGAATGCAATAGCCTTCAATCACAATATCAGCTTCGGCAGGTACCATGAGGTCCTGACTGACCGCCTTGGTAATCCGAAGTGAACGTCGACCAAGTATGCCTGCGAACTGATATTCGCTGAGGTTGTCGGGAAGTGGCGCAATTGCGGAGAAGATGAGCTCAGGCGGTCCTCCTATGCAAATGGCAACAGGCATCTTATCGCCGCTGTTTGCAGCATGGTCAGCGGCATGTTTGTGAATTTGCCAGTGTAGGCCGATGTTTTTCTCGTCGAACACTTGAGCACGATACATTCCAAGATTGTGATCACCAGACGTAGGGTCTTTGGTAACCACAAGCGGAAGGGTGACAAAGTGTCCACCATCCATCGGCCACGTTTTCGGAATGGGTAACTTGGTCAGATCCGGATTTTTCATTCGGACTTGTTGACATGGCGCTGCGAATCGCTTGTTGCGTGGAGGCATCGCAAATGCATCGCGAGCAAGCGGAAGCGCCTTCCATGGCATTTTCACAAAGGTGCCAATGTCTGGTTTCATCATCGCGGTCATCCGGTCTCCGACTTCGGTCTCGTGCGAGGCACCCAAAGCATCCAATGTTCGCTGTTGACTTCCGAAGAGATTCATGACCAGCGGCATCGGTGAGATGGAACCATCTGGTAAGCGTGGTTGTTCAAAGACGACCGCAGGACCATCGTTTTTGACGAGAAGATCGGCAATTGCACCTGCTTCGTAAGCAACATCAACAGGTCTGTTGATGTGCAACACCTCGCCCTTCTTCTCGAGATGCTTCAGAAATCGCCGCAGACGTACCCAAGCCACACCACTCCGAATAGCCATTCACCTTTGAATCGTCGCATTTGAGCATGAGACAAATCATTACTCAAACCATTCTGGATAAGGACAATTGGTGTAAAGAGACCATCCCGCCATAGAGCAACTAAGGTAATCGAGGCCGAAGTTGATGAAATCCCACCTTCCAGAAACGGTGAATGTCGGATGAGCGATGCTACTGAGGGTAATGCGAGCACCCCAGGCATCGGTCTGGATGTCGACAGTGGTTTCGAAAAGAAGATACTTTTCATTGAACCACATTTTCGAGCCTTGAAAAGCGTCTAGAAGTGGTTGTTCTTTTTGTTCACGGATGGCTTTTAGTTCACCGTTTTCAGAAGGATCCTTGACCATAAATATACTGTATTTCACAGTACATAAAGGCACGACTTGAGGCCTACTCTTCTTCGACCAAAACCTTCTTTTTGGGTTGCATGAGCATGAAACCGAGACCAATTGCAGAAACAACGGCCACACCAATCGCAAAGGACTGAACCATTGAGTTTGCGCCCGTATCTCCTGTGAGCCCGGGTTGAACGTCCTCATCGTGTGAGTGGTTTCCATCGAGATGCACATCCTCGTTGATGGTTACGCTACCGTAACTGGTCTCAGTCAATGAGCCGTTGATTGACGTCATGTAGGATACATTCCACAAGCCGATGGTCGCATTTCCTGAAAAGGTAAATTCGTATCGATTTTTGCAGTTTTCATCAACCAATGTTCCATTCTCATCCAAGGCACACTCGTACACAAGTGATGGCGATCGTGCGCTTGCACCATCCTTTGTCAATTCGATGACGAGCGACATGTTCTCCGTCGAATCTTTCATCCAGAACCATACCGAATCACCAACCTTGAGAGCATTTTCAGGGATGTCGGCGGGTTGCGGGCCTTCGTCGTTCACTATGACGGTGTAAATGACCAATTCGTGTGCAGCGACTGGTGCAGCAAGAAGTATGATGCCGATGGCAATCACAAGTGAACGCATGATTCGCCCGATGTGGACTGAGAATAAATACAATACGCAAGATACAAGTCGGCTGAACATGGACACCCGAATAGTTGCTATCGGAATCTTTGGTATTCTCTTTGCATCGTCAATTACCGTCCTACTTGTTGGCGTTGGTGACGAAGCGGAAACAACAGAAGCTACGTTTACGTTTGCATCAGGTGACCCTTTGTTCCAAGGTGAGGGACACGACCATTCGAATGCCAGTCAACATCAAGCCGGAACCGATAACATTGAGCAGGTTGCATTCAATCCTTTGACATCACCAGGAAATGCCGAAGTTTCGGTTGCCCGTTCCCCTGATGGGCGCGTTTACACCTATCAAGCAGGTTGGAACGACATGCACATCGTTGACGTCACCAACGCATCGGACCCTCAGGTCGTTGGTATTTACAACGATCCAAACACACAAGTTCTCGATGTGAAGTATCTGGAATACAACGGAAACGAGTACGTCATTCTCCAGAATCAGCTCGTTGATTCAGGGTATGCTGATCCAAACGTTGGTGAATGGGGAGATCCCTCACAAGTCTCTGTTGTTCTCATCGATGTGACAGATAAAACAAAACCAACGTATGTTGATTCATGGTACGATGTCGACCACCCGAGCGGTCCACACAATCTCTATCCACACATGATTGACGGAGAGTGGTACATTTTCGTAGCCAACCCAGATTACGAACAGTGCGACTCCGCTTTGGGCGAAGCATGTGGTGGTGTAACCATCGCACATCTCAATCTCCAAGGCAGCGCTTCTCGAACGTTACCTGGCATCCCGGGAACAGGTGTTGGTCATACCATCATCAAGGTCGGCGAATACGAAGTCGCTTGGGAAACAACCCGTGGCGGCTGGATTTACATTCACGACATGACTGTACAACGATGGCCTGGTGAAGATACTGAAGATCCACGCTACGGTCGAACCTTCATCTACGGCTCCTACTGGGAAGCAGGTCTTCGAATTGGAGACGTTACCGATGTTCCACATCCCGTCAATTCACCTGTTCAATACACGACCATGGCGACTCTATGCAAGGCAGGACAGGGCAACCCAGTCATGTGCAGGTGGCGTGCGCCTGAAGTTGGCTCCTGGATGGATTTCCTTGATCTTGACAACGATGGTCAACCTGATAGCGGTACGACTGGTAACGAAAACGGTGGCCGTGTTTCGTACATTCATTATGCAGAACCGTTCCCAGAAATGCTCGACGTCTCCCATCTTGGGCTTGGCGACGAACCACGACACTACGTGACAGCGGCAGTCGAGTGTCTCGACTTGTACGAGGGAACGGGAATCGTCTATCTGCTTGACACCACTGAGTACTCAATGGAAAACGGGAACTTCAAGTTCGAGATATCGATGACCCGTGATTGGGAAATTCCCTACGCAACGGACCATTGTTTCGGTTCCAGTTGTGAACTCGATCCAGTTGCGGACGAGTGGTTGTTGTTCAGTCCACACAACCTCGATAGTGGCTATTTCGAGACGACGGAAGAAACCGATCAATCTCGTGGTGGTACATGGGATGGACGACTGTACATTTCGCATTATCACGCTGGCGTTTGGATTGTTGACGTTGAAACGCTCATCTCGCCGATTGCTACTGATCGGATCGATATCCACTTTGAAGCTACAATAGGCTACTATCTCCCAAGAGGACACCTCGACGGGACACCCCTCGACAGTGCGTTCTACGACTTTTCTTGGGTCCCGTTCCTATGGGCTGTTGAATTCCATGAAGGGCGAATCTACGCCTCATGCATTTCGACTGGACTTTACATTCTCCAATTGGACATTGACGAGCCGTACATTGGCACCCCTGTGTGATGTTTGATGGATGCCGTATCCAACAACATTGCATATATGTGCTAAGACTTATTTCATTACGTTGACTGGAGAGAGCAGTGAGCAACTATGATCTCCCAGAGAGTATTGCTGTGGATTTTGCTCACCTTATCCATCATATCCATTTCGAGCGCTGGAGCGGTTTTCCAGTTGATGGATGACGTTCCACCACTGCTTCGAGCTTCTTGGCGATTTCAACTGACGGCTGTGCTGATGGCGCCGATGTTCTTTCTTCAGTATCGTGACATGAGGCAAAATTCTGTTTCAATGGAGAAGTTGAGGTTGCCTGAAACACGATACATCTTGGCTGGTTCAGGCATAAGTCTCGGCTTGCACATGGGCGCATGGGTATGGTCTCTGGACAATACATCCCTCACTCACAGTCTTCTTTTCGTAACCATTCATCCACTAATCATTGTCTTTGGTGCGCTCTTATTGAGGAAATACGTGCCAAAACAGCAAGTGTTTGGCGCCAGTATCGGCTTCATTGGAGGAGGAATTGCCCTGCTTGGTATCTCAGCTGAATCGGATGTAACACTCTTGGGTGACATTGCGGCCATCATCGGTGCAATCGCAGTTGTGGGCTATTTCTTAGCAGGAAGGAAACTTCGTCAATGGATGCCATTGTTCGTTTACATTCTACCTGTTACTCTCATCGCAGCAATCTTCCTCGCAATATTGTCAATCATGCTTGAAGGCACTGTCTTCTCGATGAGTGACGAAAATATCTCCATGTTCGGCTGGATGAGTAGTTCATGGATTTGGTATGTCGTGTATCTTGCAGTTTTCCCTGGTATTGTTGGTCACGCTGGGATCAGTGCAGTACTTCGATGGTTCCCGCCAATCATCGTGAGTGTGGCGTATTTGTTTGAGCCGCTTGTTGGCTCGTACATTGGATGGATTCTCGGAACAACAGGTATCCCAAGTCTGTGGACTTGGGTCGGCGCAACAGTTTTGATGATTGGTACCGTGTTGGTCATTAGGGGCGATGAAGATCTTCGTTCCCAAGAAGGAAGTGTTGTCGATGGTTGACACGGGAAAATCAACGCTCGTCATCGCAGGAATTTTCTCCGGTATTGTAGGCGTTATTCTCACTGCTGTTTCACGGATAGCCATCGGCGAGCAGATGTTTGATGCTGATACGATTGTACTGTCTCAATATCTGCTGACAACCATGGCGACGAGTATTGTTGGTCCTGCGGTGATTTTCATTCATCGACTGCAAATTAGTGCCGATGAAATGGAGTATGGTGTCCTTTCAATGAACTGGCCGAATTCAAACGCCCAACTAACTAAAATTGGCCCTGTTCGAGCAAAAATCGCCTACTCACTTCGAAATCTCATTGAAGGAATTGCCACGAAAGACGCAGATGGTCGAAGTGAGATTGTGGCCAATGAAATTGTTCACTGGACATTGCATGAACAGGAAGCGAATGTACGTGATTTTGGACGAATTCAACTGATTTCACAAACCCCAGGTCTCTCACAAGGTGCTGAAGCAAAAGACACCTACCAACTCATCACAGAATTCGCGAAGCATGGCGATGAAATCTACGCAACAGCATTTACCAACACTCGTCTGTGGTGGTTGCGACCACAGACGGGGGAGAAGTTTCTCAATTTCAACCTCGACCTGATCAGTCGTGGACTCGAGATCAAACGAATTTTTGGTGTCAATCATCCAGACTGGCCTCGTTTCGACTTGGCAGAGGATGAACAGGGTGCAAAAAAGAAGCTGATTGAACTTCATGCGAACATCAACGGAACGGAGACATATACGATTGAATACAATTCGTTCAATGATCCAATGATTCGCTCGCGATATAATGTAGAAGCACGGGACTGTCTGCTTTTGGTTCGCAATGGTAAACCGTATTTTGGCCTCGAGTGGGCTGTAGACCTTTTCGGAGAGGCTGATAAGGTCTACGTAGTGTTCGGCCAATCGCAATTAAACAGCCTTTTCGAAAATCTCCAATCCATTCTTCGTATCAACGACAGTGATGGGTTGGCAAAAATCCCTCAAACTACTCCCTTTGATACCAAAACAGATGAAGGTCGTCACGAAGCCATGCAAGCGCTCAATGCTATACTCGGATGAATTTTTAATCCATTTCGCACCCAGTTTCGAGACAGGGGCTAGGTTTTGATAGCCTGAGTTTTACTTGGGCTTGAATTGGTGAGATACGAGGAGCTCAGGCAAGTCCGAGACTTCCTGATTGTTGGAAACTGACTTTGCCCATTCAACAAGTGCTTCATAATGCTCAGCCGTTCCAAGTTTTCCGAGCCATATACGCTCATTTCCATTCATCATCAATGTGACGTTGTTGAGGCTGCAAGGGCCTAAACAGCCTGATATTGACAAACTCAAATGCTCTTGTAGACCATGCTCTTTCCAAGCGTCCTTGAGGTATTCAATCGGAACTGCATTGTTGCCCTTCTCCATCCTGCCACAGCAACAACCATCGCAAACGAGGAGACTCGGGGGCATTACTCTACCTTCCTGCTTCAGAGGCTTGCTCGAACGTAGTCGTCATTGTCGATTGGGACCCAAACATTGGATTTGTCTTCGTTTTGAATCTCAACTCTGTACGGATTACCCTGGTCCCATGTTTTGAGAATTCGTCCTTCAGCGAATTCACCAACGTTGGCGTAAACAGTGTCGCCTACATTGAAGCGTAGTTTTTCTGCTTTGCATTCCATCAATCCTTGTTGTAGCTCTTCGTGGTCCAAGTCCTTTCCAATGAAAACGAAGCGACATTCCCTTGTTTCTTCTTCTTTCCAAAGGCCGATGTCCCGACTGAAATCACCACCAAAGAGCATGTGTACGCCCTGGAAAACGTATTTTTCATCAATGCCTTTGACAGCAAGAACGCCCTTGTATCTGAACAATTTTTCTCCATATTCTCGAATGAGTTTCCCGATGTATTGCTCGAGTTTATTGACATTGAGTTCGCCTTCAAATTTCATACTCGTCGAAGTAACTCGGTCATCGTGTTCGTGTTCTGCCTCAGTATCGAGGAATTCTGGGTCCATCTCCAGAGTCTTTTCTAGATCGAAGGCTCCAATGTTGATAAGTTCCTTTGGGTCTATGATGCTGTTTTGGGTATGGAAAATCGGGGCAAACCCGTTGATGGATTTGATACGAGATTCGACATTGGCCAGTTCATCGTCATTGACCAAGTCGATCTTATTGAGCATTACACGGTCTGCAAAAGCAAGCTGTTCAACGGATTCGTTTTCAATTCCTTCTGGTTTCTCGTCGTCAAGATGTTGGATGATGTGTTTTGCGTCGACCACGGTGATGATTCCATCCAGATTGTAATTCTCTGCAACTCGCTCATCAGCGAAGAACGTTTGAGCAACAGGTGCAGGATCGGCAAGTCCTGTGGTTTCAATGATGACGCCATCAAAATCTTTGATTCGGTCGTGCATGTTGTTGAGGACTTCCGTTAAATCGCCCCGTACAGTACAGCAGATACAACCGTTCATGACTTCAATGATGCTTTCTTCTGAACTTTCGACGAGAATGTTCTCGTCGACGCCCACATCACCAAACTCGTTTTCGATGACTGCGAACTTCATCTTGTGTTCAGTACTTGTCAAAATGTGGTTGAGCAACGTTGTTTTCCCTGACCCCAAGAAACCCGTAAGAACGGTTACTGGGAGTTTTTTGTTTTCCTGTACTTGATTCATGCTACGCACCTTGTGTATGCATCGAGGTGGATTATTTAATCCGAACTAATAATTCTGTGATTTGCATGTATTAAGCCAAAACCGACGCCTACCGTTGAATTCATGAGCCGTGTACCCATCAGGAAAACATGGCAGAGGTAAAGCGTTGCGACCTCCTCATCATCGGAGCAGGTCCTGGGGGTGGCTCGGCAGCCATCCACGCATCACGGCTTGGGCTCTCAACGGTTGTTGTCGAAGCTGACGGTGAGGTCGGGACGCCTGTTCATTGCGGCGAATGTCTTTCAGAATTGGCTGTTCAAAATCTTGATTTGCAAATTCCAGATCATGTCAAGGCATTGGATGTCAAGGGCATTCGCGTCATTTTTCCGGGTGGAGAAAACAAACTTCTGACAGAGCCTGGTTATGTTCTCGAAAAGCATTTGTTCGAACAATGGTTGATGGACGAAGCGATTGCACTTGGGGCAGAACTGCATCTCAAGCATCGTGTCACATCTATGAAAAGAATTTACAATAGCGAAAATCAATTTTCCAATTGGATTATTGAAGGTAGAGGAAATGAATTTCCAATTGAATGTTCTGCTGTAATCGATGCTTCTGGGGTCTCTGGTGCAGCATCAAAACTCCTCGATATGGGAACCGAAGTCGAGGTCATTGCTGGATTCCAGTATGAGATGAACGATGTTCCAAACGATGGGTACCTTGACTTCTACCTTTGGCCGAAATACTCGCCACACGGATATGTATGGATGATTCCGAAGGAGGGCGAGCGGGCCAACGTGGGTTTGGTCACAACCGACAAAAAGGGCGCTATTCGATATCTCAACTCCTTTATTGAGGATACGTACCTTGCTGGAAAGCCGACCGTCAATCCACCCTGGCGAAAAGACAAAGTCAAGGTTAAGCCGTTTGGGGGAACGATTCCAATCTCCGGTCCGAGAAGCAAAACCGTCGATGATGGACTGATTCTGGTTGGTGATGCAGCGGGTTTCACTTCTCCTCTGTTTGAGGGCGGTTCTCATCTCGCGTTGTGGTCTGGTCGTGAAGCGGCTCAAGTTCTGTCCAAAGCCATCAACAGCGGAGATCTTTCGGCGAACGCATTGAAACCTTACGAACAGGCTTGGAAATCGACCTTCCCTCCGTATCATAAGATTTTGAAAGGGAAAACAGCGTTGTACAATCTCTCAGATGACGAAATGACGGCGATGGCAAAATGTCTGCCAGAAGAACTTGGAAACATGGGTCCGCTCACAAAACTTGGAATCGGCCTCAAGATTATGGTTCGAAAACCAACCCTACTGTTGAAACGTGTGATATCGGTCCTGCTGTCCTTTGGTTACAGTCGTGCGAAACACTTTGGCTGGTGATGGGCTAACGCAAAGCAATAACAAGGATGCGTCCTTGGAAACATCATGTGGGGGTGGACACTTGTTCTGGCCGCCCTCGCCTGCATCATCATGATGATATGGCCAAAATGGAGGGTCGAATATCCTCTGGTTTCGGTCGGCCTCCACCTTGCTGTTGCAGCTCCATTTGTTGCCCTCGCTTCTCGATTCATCGTGAACGATACAACGATTCTTCATGTTGCACTGAACGGCGGGGAAGACTTGCCGCTCAAGTATCGATTTGCTGCAACGTGGGCTGCAAGAGAGGGCCCTCTGCTCATGTGGGCCGCTTGGATGGGTCTTGTCGCATGGTGGTTCGGGCGTCCGCTTGCGTCTGAATTGGACCGAACCCACCAACTTCGATTACGACTCATGCACGGATTTACGCTTCTGTTGTTGTTGATTTCAATGACCCTCGATCCGTTCGCAGCAAACCCACTTGGTTTGCAGGGTTCAGGATTGAACGAATTGCTTCAAACCGACCTCATGGTCATCCATCCGCCACTGATTTTCCTCGCTTATTCGCTCTGCATTGCCCTTGCAACAACGAGTCTTGCCATTCTCCAATACGGTGATGATGCGGACATTGACAAGCGTATGCTGCATCAAACACGACCAGGTCTTCTCATCGCCACCCTTGGGATTGGACTTGGTGGGCTTTGGGCGTACATGGTTCTGGATTGGGGTGGCTACTGGGCATGGGATCCAGTCGAGACGGGCTCTTTTCTGCCATGGCTCGCATTGGTCCTGATGGGCCACCTGCGAACGCGCCCAGGAAAAACATCGACACTGATGTGGACGGGCCTCGGGCTCGCAACAGGAGCTCTTGCGTTGTTTGCAACGTTGGTTACGAGAGCCGGAGGGGTCTGGGCTGCGTCGGTTCACACATTCGTTGTCTCGGCCGATGGTACACCACCAACGGATGTCTTTGGTCGCATGATGGTGCTCAAAGACCGAGCAGAAGGTGTCGAGATCGTCTCCTATGTCCTCCTCATCCTGTTGCTTAGTGGTGTGTTTATCCGAGCAGTGTTGGGGACGACGAAGCGCCCATTCACGTATCTCTTCTTCATTCCGATTGTTGGTGCGTTGTTTGCTGCCGTGTTTGAATATGCGACCTATGCTTATGCTCCTTCGCTGTTTTTCGTTGGAATGGTTTTCGCCCCAACCGCTGTGGAGTGGCCCAAACATATTCGAGAAGAGGAATCGTACTGGACCTACAGAAACTTCCTCTCAGTCCCCTGGATGATTGTTGTACCCATGGTCGCTTTTCTGATAACTGGAGATTTGCTTTTCGTCTTGCTCAATGCGTTGATGTTCGTTCCACTGTATTCTGCTCAAGACACTCGCAAGGCTTGGGGGTGGGGCGCTGCAGGGACCATGATGTGTCTTGCATCTGCTTGGTCGGGACTGGTTGAGCTGTATGTTGCTGCAATTCTGCTTGGATTTTACATCCTCCCTTGGCTCCTGATGGGTGAGGAACAATCCGAAAAGAAACCATGGCTCACTCGGACATTCTTGCTGCGAACAACACTGTGGGCGCCTGTCGTCCTCACAAGCCTCTATCTTATCCTGACACTGGTCATCCTGATTTCGAGCATTGATGCGGTCCAATTCAACGCCCATGAGTTGTATGGGGCACCGTTTGTCATGGGTATGGCACTGGCCATGTTCACTTACACCTCCAGAAAACAATCGCCGAAGCAAGTGGTTGCAGTTGTGTTCGGAACCGCCCTCGCCTCCATTCTGCTCGCAGTTCTTGTTCCATCCGCTCTTGGAGGGGACGCCAGTGAATCGATCTCTGAGTTCTTGTCACGAGGAACCATCGCTTGGCTCGTCCTTCCTTCAGTTCTGATTGCTTTGGTTCCAGTCGGGGCTGAAGTGTTCAATCGGGTTCAATCCTCGGGCTTTGGGAAGATTGCACCTGCAGCTCATCTTGTTCATTTTGGCTTGCTGTTGTTGCTTGTTGGACACGTGTTTACTACCGTTCTAGTCGACCGTGGAGACGCTACACACAGAATCACGCTGACTCGAGGAGAAATCGTTGAAGTCGATGGATATGGTTACGAATTCGAAGGGATCGTGCTTGAGGATGAATCTCTCGAGGTGGGTAGTCGGTACATCGGAGCAATCATCAGCGTTTATTCGGGTGGTGAAAAAATCGGTGAAGTCCAACCCGGATTGCTTGGATTTGATGGCTCACCAAATCCTCCGAGAAGTGAAGTGGATACACTTGTCCGCGTTCACGGGGACATCGTTTTCATCTTCGATGGTTCCCAAACATCGGGCCTCATGCAACAAGTTTCGGCCGATGGCGAAGATTCAGTGCAACGGATGCGGGTGATCATTTACGACCTTCCAGGATCCCATTTGGTCTGGGCTGGATGGGCGTTGATGATGCTCGGTATGGCTTGGTTGACAATACTCGATGCCAAGAAAACGCCTCATCCACGCAGTGAAGAAGAGTAGGCTTTCATCCAATTGACTTATCAATACCTTGCGAGTCGCCGAAGCGTTCAGGTGAACCTAAATGGAAGAAGGCGACATTATTCACGTTGATTATGACCTCTACAACGGCGAAACAGGCGATTTGATTGAAACCACCCGTGAAGCAACGGCTCAGGAGCATGAAATGCACGATGAGAACCGTACCTATCAGCCAATGGTCTGTGTTGTCGGTTCCGGTTCACTGATTCCTGGATTCGAAGAAGCACTTCTCGAAGCGAAAGTCGACAAAGACATCGACCTTGAACTTGCGGCTGCAGATGCATACGGTGAGAAAGACCCGACCATGATTGAAACCATCAGCATCGACAAACTACGCCGTGCTGTACGTGACCCCAATGCACTCTATCTCGGAGCTCCTGTTAACATCGGAGGCCGACAAGGCTACCTTTCGTTCCTTGCTGCAGGCCGAGCCCGTATCGACTACAACCATCCGATGGCTGGCAAGAGCCTCAAGTACAATTTCAAGATCGTCAAGGTCGTTGAAGGAAAGGAAGAGAAGGTTGCTGCTCTGCTCGAATCAAACACCGGTCACTCCGACTTTGGCGTAACGTTCGACGGGGACGACCTCAACATCGTCATTCCACAAACCATGCTGTTTGATACCAATGCAGCCATGATGAAGTTCCGTCTTGTGACTGTTCTACGAGATGCTGTTGAATGTGGCAAAGTCTCCTTCATCGAAGAGCACGAGCCTCGTGTCATCGCTGAAGAAGAGTGAATGTAGTGGGAAGAGATATTTCCCAGACCCTTCTGGTGTGAGCGGGGACGTAGCATGGCGACACTCGATTCGATTGATGAAGTCCTTGCGAATCACCAACCTGCTCTACCCTCTTCACGACTGTCGATGGTCGAGCAAACACTGACTCGATTGCTCTTAATTCTCGTGATTGGTGTCACTCTGGGGCTACTCCTCATGCCTGAAATGGTATGGGAAAATGGACTCCGCCCCATCATCTGGGAGCCGATTGAACAGGATGCTGGAGCCCAAGGTGACGCAGGTTATTCCTATCAAAATACGGCGATCTACACCTTTGGCTTGCTTGCATCGGTCGTTGTGTTCCAAGCATTGTTCCGAACATTGCAGCTTCCTGCAGATGATAAGATGATGATTGCCCTCATCGCTTGGGTTTGCCTTGCCCCGATTTTCAGAGTACTCGAAGATGCGGATTTCTTCCCGTCTTCCATTGATTGGCTCCTCATTTCACCAATCATTCATCTTCACTTGGCTGCATGGCTCATCGGAATTGGCATCGTTTCGCATTTGGTTGGAAGGAAATGGGATGACGTTGGGGGTGACTTGGGCGAGCTGAACATTCGAATTCGCCTCGTTCCGCTGCTTTGTCTTGCACTCCTGTTCATGTGGGCTCTTCTGTTCCGCCCCGGCTACGGTGAACATGAGATGGGGCTGATTTGGGTTCTTGTCGGCCTTTTCGCAGGCTTCGCAACTCTCATCTTTGCGTTTCATAAAACTCGAGATTGGCCAACCATCACCCGAGGCCTGCTTGCGTTTGCAGTGGGGGCCTGTTTTGTAGGGTTGGGCCACTGGGCTCAACTTGCTGCTACACCTTGGGTGCAAGAGTCAAATCGATTGCCGAATGATGTCGTGTTTTGGCCAGCATTGATCGTCCTTGGAATTCCAGGCGTAGTTTGTGCAGTCCTGTACCGAATGGGTAAGGATGATGCGCGTCAACTCAAATTGACTGGGTTTGAAGCAGGCGTCCTGCCCGAGGGAATCGCCATCAAGGCATGGGAGGCCGAAGAGAAGACCGTTGCTCATCACCCCATAGAACAACTTTCCAACAGAGCATTGCTTGCTAGCCCACTGGTCCTTGCGATGGTTTTCGGTCAATTATGCGACGGATTCGCAACAATGGTTGGTATCGATTATTTCGGATACTCTGAAAAGCATCCGTTGAGCGATGCAGTCATCCAGTACGGAGGCGGCATCAGCGATAATTTCGGCTGGGACGTTGAGGGGGCTTGGCTGTTCGCAATCGTCAAGGCACTCCTCGTTGGAACCATCACTTTCATCTTCGTCGCAATGCGAGTTGAGAACCGTCAAAAGCATCTTCGGTTGTTGATTGTACTTGCTGTTCTCATCGTTGGCCTTGCACCAGGTATTCGTGACATTGGTCGACTGATGCTCGGTGTCTAAAGTCACGATGACTTGAAGGTTTGAACCGAAGTGGTCGGCACAGGTGGAACCACATGGATCGACTACCAACGCGAGTCAACAAGGCGGATCCAGATTATTCCGCACGACGTGAGTGGAATCTCTCCCTCATTGAAACGCTTCGAGAACGCCTTGACATGGTCCAACAAGGTGGAGGCGAAAAGTATGTTGAACGACATCGAAGTCGGAACAAGATGCTTGCTCGTGAGCGAATCGAACGCATTATCGATCCTGGTACTGCATTCCTCGAACTCTCTCCTCTTGCAGCATACGATCTGTACGATGGCCGTGCACACTCTGCCGGAATCGTAACGGGCATTGGCTGCGTTCACGGGCGAGAGGTCCTGTTCGTTGCCAACGATGCGACCGTCAAAGGTGGGTCCTACTATCCAATGACGGTGAAAAAACACATCCGTGCTCAAACCGTTGCCCATGAGAATCATCTTCCTTGCGTTTACCTCGTCGATTCAGGTGGAGCGTTTCTACCGATGCAGGATGAAGTGTTTCCAGACATAGGCCACTTTGGTCGAATCTTCCGCAACCAAGCCCGAATGTCCGGTGATGGTATTCCACAGGTTGCAGCTGTTCTTGGTTCGTGCACTGCGGGTGGGGCGTATGTTCCAGCGATGAGCGATGAATCGATCATCGTCAAAGGAAATGGAACCATTTTCCTCGCAGGGCCTCCGTTGGTCAAGGCAGCCACGGGTGAAGTTGTCACGGCTGAGGAATTGGGTGGCGCTGAAGTTCACACGGCCCAATCAGGCGTTGCTGACCATTTCGCCGAGGATGAAACCGAAGCCCTTCGAATGGTTCGTAATGTTCTCGAAAACATTGGTCATCGGGAACTTGCCCCTGCGGTCGTACAGGAGCCAGAACCACCTGCTCACGACGTAGAGGAACTCCTGGGGCTGATTCCAAGCGACAACCGTACGCCAATCGACGTTCGTGAAATAATTGCACGTATCGTAGATGGTTCAAGATTCCACGAGTTCAAATCACGGTATGGGACAACACTGGTGTGTGGTTTTGCTCACATTCATGGACACAAGGTCGGTATTGTAGCAAACAATGGAATCCTATTCTCAGAATCTTCGTTGAAAGGGGCGCACTTTGTTGAACTGTGTGGTCAACGAGGCATCCCTCTTGTCTTCCTTCAGAACATCACGGGATTCATGGTCGGTCAAGCATACGAAGCAGGTGGTATCGCCAAGGACGGTGCAAAACTGGTGACAGCTGTTTCGTGCGTGAACGTTCCAAAATTCACGGTCATCGTTGGTGGTTCCCATGGAGCAGGCAATTACGGGATGTGTGGGCGAGCATACGATCCTCGCTTCCTCTTCATGTGGCCAAACAGCCGTATTTCAGTCATGGGCGGGCCACAAGCAGCCGATGTTCTCAGCACGGTGAAGCAAGACCAGCGAGAGCGTGAAGGAAAAGGCCCGATGGAGGGTGAAGAACTCGAAAACTTCCGTGCTCCAATCCTTGAGAAATACGAACGAGAAGGCTCACCTTACTATTCTACAGCGAGGTTGTGGGATGACGGAATCATCGACCCTCGTGACACAAGAGATGTGCTTGGACTCTGCCTTGCTGCATCGAGAAATGCTCCGCTTCCGGAAGGAAAATATGGAATTTTCAGAATGTAAATTCCAATTGAATATTTAAAAATGCAATTGAGGTTTTTGATATGAAAACAATGGAAAATCCACCACAAACATCGTTGATTCAACTCACTATTGACGGCAGTTGTGCTCGCATTGAGTTGGCTCGTGAAGACAAGTTCAATGCTCTCAACGTTGACATGATCACCGAATTGATTCAGGTCTTTGAATGGACTAAAGAGCGCAGTGCTGGTCACAACGACGCACTGGAGGATGCGAATGGAGAACTGTACCTTCGAACGCTTGTTCTTTCTGGCCGAGGCAAGCACTTCTGTGCTGGGGCTGACATCAACATGATGCGTGATGCTGGGGCGAACACTCCAGAAGAAAATCGAAAGGACAGTGAACGCCTTGATCGCCTCTTCAACGGGCTGTGGTCCCATCCGTGCTTTACGATTGGTACGATACAAGGTGTGGCCCTTGGAGGTGGAGCAGGCCTCATCGCTTGCCTGGACTATGTCGTCGCAACAGAAAACGTCCGTATTGCGCTCTCAGAAGGCAAGTTGGGCATTCTTCCTGCAGTTATTGGCCCGTACGTCTACCGACGTGTGGGCTCAGCAAACTTCCGTCGTCTCGCAATGCAAGCGAGCAGAGTTCGGTCGGATGAAGCATTACGCATTGGCTTCATCGAACGTGTTGTCGAGAACGTTGAAGCATTCGATGATGAGATTGAATCCATTCTCTCTGAAGTTCTCACTACCGGACCGAGTGCAGCGACCCTTGCCAAAGAACTCACTCTCGGATTCGATCGGTGGAGTGAGGATGATGAATCGCTTCGTCAATGGACACTTGATTTCACAAGTCGCATGCGAGGATCACGTGAAGGACAAGAAGGCCTCTCTTCATTCCTTGAGAAGCGATCTGCAAATTGGAAACCCGAAGAGTGAGGTGAGAACATGATTCAACGCGTACTGGTTGCGAACCGTGGCGAAATCGCCTGTCGCATCCTACGTGCATGTCGTGAGGCTGGGGTATCGAGCGTTGCAATTTATGCAGAAAACGATCGAAACGGTATGTTTCGAGAACTTGCAGATGAATCCGTCCTGCTGGAAGGTGACACGATTGCGGCAACATATCTCAATGGTTCAGCCATCATTCAGGCAGCAAAGGAGACCGGAGCCGATGCCATTCACCCCGGATTTGGATTCCTATCCGAACGAGCAGAATTTGCGCAAGCGGTAATGGATGCAGGATTGATCTGGATCGGCCCATCCCCTCAAGCAATCGAACAGATGGGCGACAAGATGTCTGCTCGTCAAATCATGAAGGCAGCAGGCGTTCCTGTTATTCCAGGCGTTGAAATCGAAGAAGAAGATGAACAGCTTGCCATGGAAGCGATTCAAGCCGCTGCCAAGGAAACAGGCTACCCGCTCCTGCTCAAAGCTACTGCAGGTGGTGGGGGAAAAGGAATGCGTGTTGTCCATGCTCCTGATGAGTTGGAGAGTGGTGCGCAATCTGCACGCCGTGAGGCGTTGGCAGCCTTTGGCGATGGACGAGTTTATGTTGAAAAACTGCTCATGAAATCGAAGCACGTTGAAGTCCAAGTCCTTGCAGATACGCACGGGCGTTGCATCCATTTGGGAGAACGTGAATGCAGTGTTCAACGACGTCATCAGAAGGTCTTCGAAGAAGCACCATGCTCCACCATGATGCCGACGTTGCGCGAGCGAATGGGTCAAGCAGCCGTAGCAGCAGCAAAGGCCGTTGACTATGTTGGAGCAGGAACAGTAGAATTTCTTCTTGCCGAGGATGAATCGTTTTACTTCCTTGAGATGAACACGCGTATTCAGTTTGAACACCCTGTCACTGAGATGATTACAGGCGTTGACTTGGTTCGAGAACAACTTCGAATTGCAGATGGACGGCCAATGGCTGTTGAGGAACTCAACATTCGAGGTCATTCCATTGAAGTCCGTCTTTACGCCGAGGATGCAACAAACAACTTCCTCCCTGCCATCGGACCACTTGCAGTCTTTAGGCCGCCTACAGGGCCAGGAATACGCCTTGATACGGGTGTTCGTGAGGGTGACGACGTTACGCCGCACTACGACCCCATGCTGGCCAAATTGATTGTATTCGCCCCAACCCGCAACGAAGCGTTGCAGAGAATGCGTCGAGCATTGGATGAATTCGTCGTCTTAGGGACGACCACCAACATTGGATTCTTGCGTGATCTTTGCGATGTTCCTGCCGTCATTTCAGGGGACACATACACGTCCATGCTCGATGATCTCTATCCAGATGGCTACCAATTCACACCACCTCAAGACCATCTCGATGTCGCTCTAATGACTGCAGCAGTGGCTGAAACAACGGGAATGCATCGCACAACTGCAACACGCCAACACGGATCGGCGGATGTTGCAAGTCCATTCCAAACGCTCAACAGGAGGTATCCCTGATGCAGCATGAATTCCGGTACAATGGAGAAGTATACGACGTTCTCCTCGAACGTACCCCAAAAATCTGGACCTATGCCAACCATTGCGCTCATCCACGTGAAGATGGACGCATTCGAATCTACTTCGAAGATGGAACAAAAGCATGGGCACACGTTGCAAAGGTCGGCGACGTATGGTGGGTTCACCATTCAGGCCGAATCTACACAATGGAACGCATCGAAGCAGGTGCAAGCAGCGACGAGCATCATGGAGGCTTGGTCGCACCAATGCCTGGCGTGGTTCTCGAAGTCCTCGTTACAGCAGGGGATGCGGTTGAAGCTGGACAAACGCTCATGATTCTCGAAGCGATGAAGATGGAACATCGAATCGTCGCATCTGCAAAAGGAATCGTAACAGCAGTTCACTTCAACCCAAACGATCGTGTTGAGCAAGGTGCTAATCTGCTCGAAGTTGAGGACTCGGAATAGTCAAACCCACCGACCGTCTTCAATTCGTGAATCCTTTTCGACATGACCTGTGTAGACATAGGTCCATGCCCATCTCATCTCTGTGTCGGTCTGAACTTGAACGATGGTCCGCTGATAGAGCGAATTTGTATGACCAAAACCAAAGAACCCTTCAATTCCATCCATCCGCTCAAGGCATGATTCCACATCAGACATTTTCATCAACTCACCATGAACAATTCCTTCACCATGTTTCAATCCAGGATAGGCTCCAAGATGGTGCAGTTGTCCCTCTGTCGTGGCGTTCTCGATGGAATCAATGAAGGGTTGAAGTTGGTTAAACCGGGTTTGACCGCTCATCAATGTCCCATAAACGAAGAGATGCTGAACGGTTGGAACGTTGAATGTGTGCTGAACCGCTTGTTCAAGGCCTCTGGTTGGTAAACCACGCTGTTCAAGGCCGTTGTGAATCAATTGATGGTACGCTTCCGTTGGTTGCACAAACTCGGGCGTTGTCCGATGTTCACAGACAACAAAGGTGGTTGCATGGTGGAGCCGCCCATCTTGACCAATAACAAGCACTTCTTTCTCTTCATAAAATCGAGGCGCCCCTTCTTTTGCAACCAATGTTCTCCATGCGGATTCATCGACTTCGTACAATGCACCAGGTGTTGCATGAAAGGAATTGATTGGAACGACGTCAGCAGCACCACCCTTACGTCCAGAAGAGAAATAGTGGAATTTCAAATGATGACCAATCAACCATGCAGGCTCTCGTTCCTTCAATCCATCTGGACTCACATTTTTCTGTTGACAATACGCTGACCAATCATCCCAATCAAGATTCGATCCATAGCCAAAATAAAGCCGATTTTGTGTCATTGTGGCCCGCTCCTAAGAGCAGTACTTGCTTAGTACTTATTAACACTACCATTGACAAGGCTCGAGAATCTCTTGTCCTTGCATGTACGATTGCAAAACATCAGGAATTCGAACCCGTCCATCTGCGAGCTGATTTTGCTCGATAATGGCGACCAGTGCCCGAGATGTAGCAACCGCAGTGGAGTTGAGTGTGTGGGCCATTGGTTGATTTGGATGACCGGGTGTTCCGTATCGGATCTCCAATCGATTCGCCTGATAATCGGTACAATTCGAACATGAAACGATCTCCTTGAAGGCGTTTGCACCAGGCAACCATGCTTCAAGGTCATACTTTCGTGCAGCAACAGTCCCCATATCACCCGTACAGATGTTGACGACTTCGTAATGCAAGCCTAATGCATCCCAAAGGTCAACGCAATTCTGGAGCAACTCTTCGTGCAAGTCCCAAGAGGTCTCAGGTGTTGCAATGATGATTTGCTCAACTTTGGTAAATTGATGGACTCGCCAAATTCCTCGGTCTGATTGTCCATGAGCGCCAACTTCTCTGCGGAAACAGGATGAAACGCCGACGATTTTCAACGGAAGAAGCTCCTCTGGAATCGTTTCCTGCATGTACATTGCAGTAAGAGGGTGTTCTGAAGTTGCAATCATGTAGTAACCATCTGGATCGACCCCATACATGACCGTCTCAAAATCTGATAGATCGGTTACGCCCTCGTATGCAGCTCGATTCATCATGACTGGTGGTTGAACAAAGGTAAACCCACGTTGTTGAATAAAATCCACTGCATAGGCTTGTAGAGCCATTTCAAGACGCGCAAGGTCGCCTTTGAGGAAGTAGAATCGACTTCCAGTAATCTTTGCAGCACGTTCCAAATCGACCCATTTGTTTTCGTCGATCAACTCATTGTGAGTCTTCGGTTCAAAATCAAAGGAAGGCTTCTCACCATGGAGAGAATGCTTCGTATTACCCGATTCATCAGCACCGGATGGAACTTCAGGATGCAAGATGTTTGGAATCGACATACGAATCGCATCTCGTTCTGAGAGGAGCGCATCTGTCTTGTTCTCCATCTCTGAAATCTGCTCACCAAGATTCGCAACCTCGGAGAGAATACGTTGTGCTTCGGCTTCATCTCCAGACTTCTTTGCAGCTCCAATACCTCGAGCAGCCTCATTCTTCTTCCGTCGCAATTCATTGGTTTCACGGAGCATGAGTTTCCACTGCGTATCGAGTTCAATCACCTTCTCGATGTTGTCGTGTGGAATACCACGTCGGTCATGGTCGGCACGTATTTTGTCGACCTCTTCCCGGAACAAATGAATATCAAGCATTGCGAATCATCTCTCAAAAACTGATGTTGAACTGGAACATCGCCATACCAATCGTCAATAAGCCACCAACACAGTACCCGAGGATGGCACCACCGTTCAGTAAGGGAAGACCTGCTTGAGCCTGTCCTTTACCGACGTAATACATCAAGATAGAATAGCCGATGAGACTGCCAACGAGGGTCGTCATCGCCATAATCAAGCCATTATCGCCACTGATGTATTGCAGTGTTGAGAGAACGAGCATACCAGGGAAGATGACATCACCCAGGCCCATGAGCATCGCATCGTTGCTCTTCGCAACAACACGTTCCTGTGGGACTGTTGGCTGAGAGACGATTGGTTCCTCATTCGTATCATGAACAGTAGTCCGCTCAGTTCGCATTGTATATTCCGAATCTTGAGGCGCTACCAGCAAAATTGGNAGATTGAGATTCATCATCGTATCAGCAAGATCGAGCATGTGTTTGGATTTGTACACCGCCCACGCATCATACACCGCCGCGGCAATCATGAAGACCATAATCAGAGTAGGAACGAAGGAAACACCAAGCATAACAATCACACCGCTTCCAACAAGAATTCCGACCGTGTTGACAACGTACCATTCGCTGTGCACGTAGAGAAGAATCATGAGCAGGAGGCTGATGAGGAGGCCGATGATGGTCGGAATGTCCTCCATNACGAGACCATCGACGAGGAACATCGACGACTCGACAACACCATTGGAGGTGGTGTACNTTCCATCGATTACGGTCGCATAGAGGTGAATCGTTTCGTCCTCGACATCCTGGAGCGTTTCACCAAAGGCAACGGCAACGTCCTCGCCTTCTGGAACATCGATAATCAAGCGCTGAACCATGGACGAGCCGTACAGAAGTCGAGCATCTTGGTCGGTTGTGATCAACAACTCAGTGTAGCCGGTAGCGTCGATGTCTGTCAAGCGTACATCACGGATGCTCTCAGCGAAATTGTTGATGCTCACTCGTGGTTCCTCTGCCAACTGTTCGGTCGCCTGCGGCGTGTAGGACCAAGCAAGGATGTCNCCATCGTTGGTCCCCAGAACGATGAGCTGTTCACCATCAGTGGCTTCTTCCATCGTAACATCTGCGACGTTGGAATAACCGATATCCAATGCTGAGAATCCAGCCGCAGACTCGGCATGGATGAGAATTTGGACAGGTTCATACAAATCGATTCCTTCGACGAGCCCTGCTGTTTCATTGAGTACAATCACACCTGCATAGTTGGTACTAACGACCAAAAGATGCTGGTCATCCAACAGTTCAGCCTCGACCAATTCATTCACGTTCATTTCACTCGGAAGTTGCCATGTGGCTTGTTTTGTCATAACATTGGGGTACTCTTCGAATGTGTTGTAACGGTGTATTCGATTTGCACCATCGATGACGTAAACAGCATCTTCAGTCTCAGTCGCCAGGTTACAACCTGTCGTCAGAATGGATTGGACGTTTCCATCTTCATCGTATTCAAAGCACTCATAGGTTGATTCATGGGTTCCATCAGAAAGTGAGAGCGTGTGAATCAATGCAGCGTTGTTGATGGTGACTGAGTCTGGTCCAAGTGCGACCATCAATCCAGAGAACTCGTCTGCTGCTCCATGAGAGATAGGAGTCTCCCAAATTGGAGTTTCAGAACCCCATTGCATGAGTCGAATCGTATTGATGAATTCACCATCTTGACTCGAACGAACCGAATCAAGGTACTGATCCATTCCNACCTCAGTAAGATACGTCGCCTCAGTTTCATTGGTCGACTGATAGTCAAACGGAGTAACGCTGTCATCGACCATGATTTGATGAGCGAGTGGAATGCTTGAATAGAGGAGGGCAATGAAGAGAATCCCCATGATGCCGTACTTGATGACCCACTCTTTCTTGTATTTTGCAAGCATCAAAATGGCTGCTGTAAAGATGAAAATCATGACCAATTCGAGACCGATGTAACGCAACTGCGATGCTCCTGCCTCGCCAAAGGCTTGCAAACCGGCCCTGTCGTACCACGGACGAATGTAGATTGCGAGGAAGATGGTGGCAACGAACATTCCTGCCATCCCGATCATGGACGGGAGTTGGCGCCGAAAGTCTCCAGCGACGTCGCTCATACCACCTCCAGACACGAACCACATTTGAGCGCATCGACGGTTGCAGAGACAATTGGCGCATCGCTACACCTATGAGAACCATCCGCAAGGCATGGTCGAGGTCGATGTCATCCAACGTTCGTGAATGGCTTGCTGAGAGCAAGAAACGAGGCATGGAACTTGGTCTTGAACGCGTTCATGCAGCCCATCAAGCCTTGCTGCTCGCACCGTATCAAGCAACCATCATTCATGTTGCTGGAAGCAACGGCAAAGGAACACTTTGTGCAGTATTTGCAGCACATTTGGATACCCTTGGCCACTCAACGGTGATGTTCACATCCCCGCATCTCGTTCGAATTGAGGAACGGATACGCATTGATGGTCGGCCAATTTCGCCTCAAGAATTTGAACAGTTGCTCTCGAAGATACGTGATGTAGAATCACAAATGAACATTGAATTGACCTTCTTTGAAATTACATTCTTGGTGTCCTGTCTCTGTGCTCATGGCAATTCCACGGATTTCTTCATCGTCGAAACAGGTCTTGGCGGCCGATACGACGCAACGCGCATCCTTCCTGCTGATGTTGCTGTACTCACTTCATTAAGTCTTGAACATCGAGATATTTTGGGTGACACGCTCGCTGATATCGCCCGAGAAAAAGCAGCGATTGCACGGCCGGGTAAGCCCATGGTTGTTCGAGAAATCAGTGAGTTGGATGCAATTCATTCCATCGAACAGGGGGCCAAGAATGCGGGGCGTACTGAACTTGGAGAATTCAAGGAAACAGCATTGCTGCAATGGGTCCGTGTTTCGGAATCGGATTCAGTTCTGCACGAAGCCTTCCTTCTTGCTCAAACGACATTGCAAACACTGAACATCGATACAACCGGTTTGAGCGAATCGATTGACGGATTGAACTGGCCGGGTCGATTTCAAGAAATTCCAATGGTTTGGGATGGATCGGTTCTCTTTGATGCAGCCCACAATCCAAGTGGACTCAACAGAATGCTTCCTCAGTTGAAGAGCCGCATCGTTCAGACTCCATCATGGGTGCTGGTATTCGGATGCACACCACAGCATGATTTAGCTGCGTTTGCAAGACCTCTAATCGAGTTCTGCAGTGACCATCCACCGAAACACATCATTCTCACACAACCACAATTTGGTCGGTACTCTGCTGTTCCTTTGGAAGCACTACGTGAATTGGATTGGGATTCATCAAGNAAGCTGCATGAATGTGAGGATGCTCACGAATCAAACGCTTTGCTGAGCGAACTTCAGCCAGAGTTTACAGTTGCTCTTGGCTCACTGTATCTCATCGGTGAACTGTTTGAAGCGATGGGATTGTGGGATTCAGAACACATGNAATTGTTCCCTGCAAAGGCTCAAAGAGATGAAGCATAACCCAGAGACGGTCAAGATGAGTTCGAAGTGGGATGTCCGTTTTTTAGAATTAGCAAACCACATCAGTTCTTGGAGCAAAGACCCGTCAACAAAGGTGGGTTGTGTTGTCGTTGGGGCGGACAGAGAGATTCGCTCAACAGGATTCAATGGATTCCCGCGTGGAATTGAAGATTCAGAGGAACGTTTGGCGGATCGTGAAGAAAANTACCCATTGATTTGTCACGCTGAAGAAAATGCAATCATGCATGCAGCACGTGTCGGCGTATCACTCAAAGATTGCACAGCCTACGTAACATGGCCTCCATGCACACGCTGTGCCCGTTCTTTGATTCAAGCAGGTATTGTGGAAGTTGTATATGCAGGAGCAAACAACACCCCTGAGAGATGGCTGGAGGATTTCACACGTTCAACCAACATGATGAAAGAAGCAGGTATCACGCTTCGAAATGTTGAATTCGAGTAATCAACCCCAGAATCGTCGAGTACGAGCATACTCAATCTCTGCATGGTGAATCGATTGAAGCAGACTTTCGACGTTGTTGTTGTGACCTTTTCGAAGAATCCTTTGAGCCGTTGCTTCACCAACGCCCCGTGCCATGAGGCACACAATTGCATGGAATCCATGCGTTCGAATGAGTGAAGCATTGCGAATCATTCTATTTCGATCGCTTTCCTCTTCAGAAACCACCCATTCTTCAAGCATTTTCTCGAGCCCTTCACGGGCACAAACCAGCATCTGGCCTTGACAAGAGATGCATTCTCCTGGACTTGTTAATTCCGGATAACGCTCAACTCGAAACCTTCGAATTGCTCGACATTTGAGACAACAAAGTACAGCACGTTCGTTCATCAAACGCAAACGCAATTGTGCTCGAACAGCCTCGTTGTCCCAATTTGGTAACAACAAGTCACGTTGACTTCGATCCGACAATCCAAGGGGTCCAGCCGATGTCACAATCACATCCAGAAGCCCTGATTGAATTCCCCGAAGAACGTCCTTTGCTCCCTCAATGTCCATTCGCTCATAGTAGAGTTTGTTGAGAACTTCTTCGAGAACGATGGTTCCTCGATACTTTCGAACCAGTGCTGCGAGGTTGATTTTCCGAGGGTCGACACCATGCTGAAGAATTCCAAAGGTCTTTGCAACCTGTGCAAATCTCCAACGTACTTGACGAGAATTTGGTAACGTAACAGAAAGGAGGCCCTCGATTCCATCCGCAGGAAGTTCATTCAACCAACTGACGATATCTTCTGGTTCAATGTCTGCCCCTGAAATGTGGATGCGGGTTGCTTCAATCATCAATCCACCCCATCTTCCCGTTCGTGTTGATGCCATGGCAAGGAGCAGATGTCCGATGGTTTCGTTGATCAATGTCCCTTGACAGATGTTGACTACGAGCGCTTCTGAACGTCGCTCGATGGTGATGGTTTGCTGATCAGGCAACGCTTCTGTCGCATCGATGTGTCGTGTAATGGTGTCTGCTAAGAGTCCAATTGCTTCTCCATCGAGTGGATACGACGTCAAAGGATGGCCATCGTGAGCGAGGAGTCCTGCAACATCTATCCGTTCGCTTTGCTGCGCTTCAACGAGACCAAAGTCTTCGGCGATTAACCGACGAAGTCGACCGATGTTCCGTGCCACCACAGCTGGAACAGGAGGTAGTTCACCGACCCATGTCGGTGCTTCACCTTGGATGGAAACTGGAGCGACCAGGANTTCACTTTGTTCAGGATCAGCATCGACAATGGTCCATGTCCGTCCTGCCATCACGAATTGACGAGTACGACCATCTTCTTCTTCACCGCTTCCATTGAGTTCGAGAACGAATGCTTCGTCCACATTCCCGATGGTTCGGCGAGTTACAACGTCACGAACTCTGTAGGATTGCTTGTCTGGAATCATGGAGAGGTGATGTTCAACCCATCGACGAGTACGTCCGGCTGAAGCAAACCATCCGTCCTTGAATTCTTGCGGAACAGGCATTCGCATGCTTTTGTACTCAACAGGAATGTCATCATCAGTCACGTCATAACGCGGCAATTCATCAGGCCAAGAATCGCCATCAGGTATCGCTTCTTTGGATGCAAGGTAGAGATGCTTTGGCCAGCGATACCATGGCGTCTCATGTGGAGTAAGGGAATACCGCAAGAGCCAACGATCAGCGAGGACGGCGAGGACATTCTCGGTATCCTTTCGAGTCCAATCCTCAAATTGCTCGGTTTGTTCAAAGATTTCGTGAACATCATCGATTCGAACCACTTTGAAACTGTGAGCCATGAGCATTATTTGGTTTGCNGCAATGCTGTAAGGACGCGTTCTCCATTCAACGTCTTCGATTAAACTAAGATGTGAACGATGGGCGACGACAGCGGATTCAGCGATACCATCGGTTTCCCAAGCGAGCAAATGGCCACGACCGATTCCACCGATGCGATGATCTGCTCGACCAACACGTTGCAACATCCGGTCAACCGAACGAGGGCTTTCCAATTGTACGATTTTTCGTATTGAACCAACATCAATACCAAGTTCAAGACTTGAGGTGCAGATAAGCGCCTGAAGCGTCCCACTGCGAATGTTTTCTTCCATTTCCTGCCGAGTTTCTGCAGCAAGGCTACCATGATGCACACCAATCTTCAGCTGTGGAGCCATGGTTTGCAATCGCTGAGCCACTGTTTCCGCAGCGTTTCGACTGTTGACGAAGACGAGACATGGCGGGNCGTTCTCGACGATTTCAGCCAACAAGCGGAACGTCGCATGCGCTCGTGGTGATAACCGCATTTCCATTGCTCCAACCTCGTCCTCAGCCAGTGGAGGAGCCGTTTCGACCGTCAGGACGGTTGACCGTTCCGCAGGGGCAAGAATCGGTTGACACGACTCGTTGGAAATCCATGATGCGACCTGATCTGGATTCCCCACAGTTGCAGAAAGACCAACCTTTTGCAATGTACGTCCACAGAGCGCTTCCAATCGTTGCAATCCTAACCGCAACTGCCATCCACGTTCGTTCCCAGCCAAATCATGCACTTCGTCGATGACGACGGCCTGAACCGATGAAAGCATTGCACGCAAACGATGCCCTGTGAACATCAGTTGGAACGTCTCGGGCGTTGTAACAAGAAGGTGTGGTGGTCGACGAACTTGGCGTGAACGCTCGTTCGTCGGTGTGTCTCCGTGTCGAAGGGCGAATCGTAATTCTAGCGCTTCACTCAACTCAGCAAGTCGTCGGTCAACGTCTCGATTCAAGGCTCGTAGTGGTGTAATGTAGAGGATTGACAAGGGTTTCCAATTCTCCACTTTACAGCGATGGAGAAGGGGAAGTACGGCGGCGAGTGTCTTCCCGGAACCCGTTGGGGCGATGAGCAAACGTTCCTTTCCATCGATCAGATCAGGCAATGCTTGTTCCTGAACAGGTGTTGGTTTCCAACCACGCGCTGAGAGAAAAGATTGGAGTTGTGGATGGAGGTTGGAAAAGACATCCGACATACTCTCCCCACCCCCGCGGAGTGTTCTGTCTGCCCACCCTTCTTGAGGATTTGTCACTGAATGAGGTATCAGTCGACGTCGTCTTCGTCGTAGTCATCATCGTCGTAGTCGTCTTCGTCGTGTTCCCAATCCATTTCCTCGTCTTCAGCAAATGCNCCATCACCGTGGTCGACTGCTGTTCGGCTTGCGACTGTGGCGACGAAGATGAGAATGAACACGGTGGAGATGGCAAAAATCCATGCGAGAGGATGCTCACGTGGGGAATCCAACCAGCCAAGATATTGGCCATAGGCGATGTTGATGTCGTGTTCAGCGGTGTTGTCGTTGTCGTTGACTTCGACCAATACATCCCCGTAGTCCACTTCAACTCGAACACGATCGACGTCCTCGACTTCCCAATTGACGGTGACAGGAATGACTTCTCCGCCTTCGATACCGATAATGGCCTTGACGTCAAACGGTTCATCTGAATCGCCTGCAAAGAAGGCCACCTTGAATTGAGACGTCGTTGATCCTCCGTTGTTGATCACAGATGCTGTAATCTCAACATCGCTTCCTGGAGAGACGTGGTCATCGGAGACAGTAATCGATTGAACGCGCAGTTCGGGTCCAACAGCGCCCAAGCGCACCCATTGTCGCTCAAAGTCCGTATCGTCAAAGGCCAATTCAGGTATTGGACTTGCTTCAGAATTTGAAACCACAGGGAATTGATTTCCAGCAGCGTCCCAACCCGTTACGTAGAACCCAATGAAATCGCCAGCTTGTGGGACAATGGTTCCACCGGCTGTGATATCGACTTCACCGGTCCAGTACACGGTTTGACCGTCTTGCTGCATCCCTAACACGGAAGAACCAGCACCGATGGTAACCGTACGAGTTTGGTCACGCATGACCCAATGAACCATTTGTTCTGAACCCGTTAAATCAGCGTCTTCTGAACCCTGGAATTCAACGTAGATGGAGGTTAAGTCGTTCGAAGGAGAGACGTCGATGATATTCAACGGCGCCATTCGTCGTACAACTCGAGGTGCAGCATCGTCGACAATCACCTGCAGAGTGGTTGAAACAAGCGTTCCTGTCATGTCTTCTCCACGACCTGGAATGTTCGTGATGGAAATCAAACATGTCCGACTCGGCGAAGACTGCAAGGACTTTGCTGAATCAAGTGGAACCTCGATCAGATATTCGCCGTCTTCAGTCAGTGACCCATCGCTCCACAGCTTTTCACCATCGAAGACTTCCACGAGTATTCCGACGTCACGAGGTGCTGGTACGTTGCTTCCTTCGTAAACAACACGGCCACTGAATGCCAATCGATCGTCCTTGCGAACACGGGTACCGTCCGCAACAGGACCGGTTCTTGGTTCACTGACGTCCTCGACGATGTAGTCCGTTGGTGAGAGCGTGAAGTCGTTTTCGACACGGAAGGTGTGCTCGAGAATCAGCAGCTCCCTGTCTTCCATTGAGCCACGTTCTTTGAACAACAGAGCAAGATCGCCCATTTCTTCATCAGGCCAATCCCAAGCAAAGACGAAATTGTAGGTGACGATGATCCAAGGAAGTCCAGATTCGTTGGTCGTTTCCATCATCGTGCTGGTTGGTAAGAGATGGATGTAATCGCTCTCACTCCAGAACGTATTGTTCAATCCTGAATACGAGATTCGCTGAGCATCTCGACTTGGGTTGGGTCCTTCGAAGTCAAAGACGAGGGANATGTGCTCAAAGTCGATCGCTGTGTTGGCATCGATGAATCCGACAGTGATGGATTGTTCAAGACCTGCAAAGACAGGCTCATCGTCGCCGTGCCCAACCCATTCAAGACCGGTGAAGATGGCTTCAGAGTCTTTTCGAGTTTGGAAGGTCGCATCATCGAAATTAAATCCGGGTCCTGAATTGAGGTTGTACAAGACGCCCTCATCGTCGTATTGAGTGTAAAAGACAGGGTTGCCTGCTTGGTCACCGCCCGACCAGTAATAGGAGACGCGACCCATGTTCGGGTTTCGTGAGTGGTCGATGGTGGTCATGAACCACTTGCTCTTACTCTCACTCATGTTGGTGACACGTTTGCTTGCATACTCGGAATCATCGGCGATTCCATTCCGATTGAGATCGTGGTCAGCNTCGACCCAGTACATCAGAGTCAATTCCATCGGAACGCCGACTTCGTCATGAACGAGTATTCGTACATCTTGTTGATTGACTCCTGCCTCATAGGAGCCATCTATCGGTGAGACTGCTCGTCGTTCAGGTGGCGTAGCATCAACACGGAAGGTACGACTCCAATCCGAGTTTGGCGCCATGACATGCGTTGGGTTCCGCTCGTTGTAGGTTTGGACTTCGTAATTCAATCCGTCAGGGACGTCGATGTTTGGCGTAACCACGCTGATGAAGAAGGAACCGTTGTTGTTGGTCGTATCCCTCGCCGTTGATTCGACCCATCCGTTTCGTGAAACACGGACATCGAATGCACTGTCAAGCGGAGCATCTTCCGATTCCATGAACCACATCGCACCTTGGAAGTGAAGTGTTTCACCTGCAGCAACCCATGCATTGTTTGGAACATCATCCCGCACCAAATCGCCCTCGATGTCTCTGACCTTCATCCAACCAAGTCCGAAGGTTCGATTGACACGTAGACCCTCCTCGCTGATCAGGTCCAGTGGAGCGAATCCAGCGGAACCACTGTCATCCAAACATCCTGTTTTGAATCGGACGTTGAATTGGTCTGGGAACTCGCTGGTAATTCGGAACAGCCAGTGGATTTCNAGAATGCTGTTGTTGAGGATCGAGTAGGAATTTCCGTCCATGACAACGTAGCCTTCTGGATCGTTTGGCGAAGGGAACACATCACCATCTTGCCAGAAGAGGGTCGGGTTTGTGCTTGCAGAATTTGTCATCAACGTGAGTGTAGCCTCGCGAATCTTTGTGGCGCTTTCACCGATGATGTGTCGTGTGATCACCTCGTATGGCTCGGTTCGCTCATGCAAAATTTCACCTTCAGGGATGTTGATTTCAAGGTTGACGGTTTGAATGGTGTAGGTCACGCTGAACGATGTAAGGGTGAGGATTCCGCTGCTTTCAGATGTCAAATCAATGGGGATGTCGACAAATCCTGCTCCTGTGTCAGGAATTCGATCGTTGAAGGCTTTGATGATTGTATTCGAAGCGCCAACTGCATCGATGGTTTTGCTACCGACAAGCGGGCCATTTTCCTTCCAACCAACGGTTGGATTGAGCGGAGGGTAGAAGTTTGCAGGAATTGGATTTGGCGTGTGAATTTCAAACCCAGGGTTTTCTGGAGCGTTGCTGTGGAGTGCAATTTGTATGTCTTGCAGCACTGGAGTGTAGGCTGAATTGCTCGTGGAGAATGAGACTCGGAGACAGAGGTACCCGTAACTTGGTGTCGTGAACGCCTTGGTCAAGCCACTCTGTCCAAACGTGGTCAGACCACTACTGCACAGGCTCGACGTACTTCCGCCAAGTTGTACGGTGAGAGAGGTACTTGCAGGTGTGGTCGCGTTATAATGAACAGTAGCAGCGACATATGACGGGAACGGATTGTTGTAGTTCGACCGAACGTAGAAGTTTCCACTGCTGTAGTAGTTTGTTGTGTATTGAATCGTGACCAAATCAAGGACTGGTGTCGCTGTAGATGTGCCATTGAGGGTCGCTCGCCAGGTGATTTTGTTGCCACTGCTCGCGAAGGTTTTGGTTGAGCCAACAGAAATTGACTTCCATGTGACGCCGTTGTCGTTCGAGACGTCGATATCGATGGAGGTACCGGATGGTGTGTAGCCAATCGCACTCTGAAGATTGATTTGGTCAACCGCCCGACTTGCAGTTGTTGTTTTTCCGTAGATTGTTGTTGTTGTAGCTGTAGGCGTACGACTGTCGAAGATCGAACCATCGCCCCACATGTGGATTTTTCTCTGGACGGAGTTGCAATACGATGTATGGTAGCAGGAATAGTAGATCTTGCCATCGTCATCGATTTGTGTCATACCGTAGTGGCCTCCATTGGGCATTTCTTGAACACCCATTTTCTCCAGATTGAATCCGTTCATGGTAAAATGATGATGTCGTGAACCTTGGAGATTGTACTCGTTGAGAATGACTCGCGGCAGGTCGACAACAAGCCCCGAGTTCGGATTGCCTGCAGTCGATGTGGTTTTGTGATTGTAATCGGCAGCCGTGCCAATCGACCATGTTGAATTGATTGATCTCGGATTGGTTGGATTAACTTCCATTAGGTAGCGGTTGTAGGTTGGGTAGGTCGATGAATCGTAATAACTGACAAACAACTTGCCAGTATCATCATCAAAGTCGACGCCAGTGAGATAGTAAGGGTATCCGTAACTGGTGTAGGATGAACACTGCCACTGGGTCTTCGCTGCATTGAGTGTCCATTTTGTGAGATAATAGTAGGAATAAGACACGGTCCATATGTTTCCATTTGAGTCGACGGCTGCGTCATACCAGTAGCTTGAGACTGTAGAGGTGCATCCTGTTGTACTCAAGGTTGCAGTACCCAGCAACGCCCCAGTGGTGGCATTGAAACGTTGGATGGAGGGGGCAGTATACATCGAGGTGCTTGAGTAACGCGTTGCATGAATTTCATGCTCCGACACAGGAACAACGATTCCACGATAATTCCAACTCGCACTTGATGAAACAGACAAATCGGTGAACTGCTTGGTAATGCTGTTGTACCCCTGATCTCCGAGGGAAACAAATTGCCCAGTAGCGTTGAGCGTAGCGGAATTGGCGTTGGATAGTTCATTGCTTCCACGGAATGTCACGACGGTGTTGGTGGGATTGCCACGGAGCCCAATCTCGTTGTCGGCTGTTTCGAGATTGGTTCGGGAGCCGTACTGGAATGAACCAGTCTGTTTACTCGTCCATTGTCCTGTTCCGAGACCGCCAAAGTCGTTGTTGTTGGTGAAATTGCTCCAAGTTGTCGTGCTTGCTTCACCAAGGAAATTGAATTGGGCAGAGGTGACTTCCGAACCAAACGGGAATGTGATGACACCAGCAGAGCCGTTTCCTTGGCCGCTGAATGTGTGCGTGTAGGAGGTTGAACCCCCCTTAAATTGCGTTTCAGTTGTGGCTGACGAGGCGAGTGGAGCCATCACCGAAATGAAGAACAGAGCGACGAGGAAAACGGCCTTACGCATGTTGGACTCACCCACTATCAAGTACCTTATTTGTTTAGCATATCAACTCATCGGCGACAGGTCACTACGCATTTTTCCGCAATTGTCATGAAGAGCACCGTTCATAGCGGTGAACGAGGGGCAGACATGGCAGGTGCATTTTCACGATGGTGGGCGGCTCAACATGGACGACAGTACTCGATTTTGAACACACTGTTTGGGGCATTTTTGGTTCTGTTTTTAGCAGGGCTGTCACAACTTCTTTTTCTCCAAGAATCTGAAACATGGGGCGAGTATACTGGAGCAGCTATCGGGCTCCTTGTCATCGGTGCAACAGGACTTATTTTCGTGACACCCGAATTCTTGGTGTTCAAAGGACATGTCAGTACGTTGGATGAATTGTATGAAATCCAGAGCACTGCTGAATTGAAACGCCGTCGTTCTGAGGGTGATCGCTCTGCTGCAGCATTGGGAGCGGGTCATGAAGAGCGATGGAATGCGTTTCTTCAAGAACGTGGCATGCGACGTTGAAGCGGTGGGAATTGTTTGCAACCTTCCGACTCGACCAAACTTCTCTTTCGAGAGATTCTCCTCGCAGGTGGAATGATTTTTGTTCTCATCGCAGCATTGTATGCTCACACTCAATCGATGCCACCTCTTGTTGTCGTCGAATCCTCCAGCATGGTGCATGATGATGAGGGCGAGGTTGGCAGCATCGATGCAGGCGACCTTGTATTGGTGCACAAATCGTCATTTGAGAACATCGTAACATTTGCAGAAGCAAGCGATCCATCCAACCCATACTATGGGCATGAGACACATGGAATGGAGGGCGATGTCGTCATCTACAAGAAAAACGGAGAAACATCGACGCCCATCATCCATCGAGCGATTCTACGTGTTGTACCGAATGAAGCGTATCCGGCAACAACGACAGCCAATCCTTGCCCCACAGGTGGTACATATGACCCTGAATGGCGTATTGACGGCCGCTCTGGAGCGTGTGTTCTCACATGGGATGTTCCCGGAACTCAGGTGATCAACCAAACTCAAATCACCATCGATTTTGACGGAATTGACGCAGGGTATTACGACTGCAAGCGTTTCGTTCATGCAGGCGTTGAACCGCATTTACGGATTCATGAATGGACGCCAAAGCACTCTGGGTTGTTGACCTTAGGTGATGCCAACAAGTGTTCAGTCGACCAAGGACCGGATGCTGTCAATGGTTCATCTGGACTGCGTTCATCGGATGGTTCAGTGTTGGGGCCCGTTCAAGAAGGGTGGCTTGTCGGACGGGCTGGTGGTGAAATTCCTTGGCTTGGAGCCGTCAAACTCATGGTCAGTGGTTCTGGGCCAGGGCTGACGTATGTCCCGGGTTCCTCGATCATGTATCTTCTCGCGTGCATAGGTGGCATTCTTCTTTTCCCAATGGTTGCAGAACCAGTGCTCAAAAAGATCTTCTCAACATCACCAGAATCCATACAAGCAGAACAAGAACGCGCATTTTTGGTTGCTTTAGGTGTTGACGAAGAGGAATGATCACTCTTCGCTTTCAGCATGAGCGCGATGGCGTGAAAGCTCTCGTATTGTATTGCTGAGGCTGATTTTCGTTGTGGTCAACATCTCGGATGCATAATCAAGGTTTGACTGTTCCAAATACCGTTCTATGGTTGCCTTAGAGCGTCGAATTGTCGCCAAACGTTGCTCCGAACTTTTTGGTCGAGTTTCTTCTCCTCGCTGTGCCATCAACCATTCTTCAAGCAGCGCTTGTCCCCATTCAGGTGCTCGAAATCGAGCTGAGAGAACAATTTCTGCGTGTCGGTGACGAAAACGTACACGTGAATCGCGAGTTCGACTTGCTTGAATCGAGCCAGGATTCCATTGGTCGAAAGGAATGTGCAAATGGTTCTTGCATCGCAAGTGCCCTTTCTCATCAACGGTTGCATCGATAATCAATGCTCCTCGTTGGAGGCGGATAAAGGCTTGAACAATATCATCTTCAATCAACCATTCAGCAATTTGGACAGAAGGTTGGCCCCACTTGTCACTTGTCCATGACTCGATGGCAGTCCGATGCAGCATGACCCAACCTTCGAGTCCCCATTCATGAACCTTCACATTCACGAGTTGGTGCATTGATTCAAATGGAAGCAAACCTACCCAAGGGTAATGGCAGCATCATGGGGAGCCGTCGATTTTGACTGGCGCATCATTCCACTCCTCATTTTCGGCTGGTATTTGTTGCTCAAGCGTTGGGAGCGAGATGGTGTTCTCGATCGATGGAATGCAACACGAGTGTTTGGTTTCGTCCTCATGGTCCGTACAAAGAAAGGTCTTCATCTGTTGGAAAAGGTTGCAAAACCGCGTCGTTTTTGGAGAATCTATGGAGAAATATCGCTCTGGGTCTGCACCTTTGCCATGTTCATGGTTGCCTTGGTGGTTCTACTGGCGTTTATCGGGGCTCTTCTCTCACCACCAGACATCGACCCCCCGTCAGCAAGTGAATTGGTAGCGATACCGGGAATCAACCCAGTCATACCGCTCTGGTGGGGCTTGATTGGATTCATTGTTGCACTTGTCATCCACGAATTTGGTCACGGATTGCTGGCGCGAGGCCATGGTATGCGCATTCGTTCCTTCGGTTTGCTTCAGTTGGGCCCATTGCCACTCGGAGCCTTTGCTGAACCTGAAGGTGAAGAACTGTTCAAGGCGCCACGTCGTGAGCGGCAGCGGATGTTTGCTGCAGGGCCTGCAACGAATCTGTTTGCAGCCTTTGTTCTCTTGCTGTTAATGGGTGGAATTGCAGGACAGTTTTCTTCTGACGATCAATCCATCCACGTCAAGGGAATCATCAAGGGGGAAGGTGCCGATGAAGCGGGTATGCTGCCTTGGGATACGATTGAGACCATCGAAGGAAATGACGTTGTAGGTCTGGAAGGATTCCGTGATGTTCTCGATGAGTATCAAGCGGGCGATTCGGTGCAGATTGGCGTCTTGCACGAAGATGGGACGCGAGAAACGGTAACTGCTACCCTTTCAGACAAATACGAGTACTATCAAAACCTCGGCTACTCTAATGATCAATTGGATGCACTGTCGATCAAAACAGGCGACCCATTCTTGGGCGTCGAAGGCCTCTCATCAAACACGGCAGGAATAGACCGGCTTGCAGGTCCATTGTCTCCGAACGTGGAATACACAACGCTTCAGCGCACGCTTATTGCTCCGTTGCACGTTGTGAACATCATGATCATCCCCTTTGAATTCCAGGGTGTTGCAATGCATCCGAACGAGGAAGCCATGCTCGAAGCAGACGATGCATGGCTGGGCAACCTCATCGGCAAAGACGGACTGTTGTTGTTGGTCAATCTGATGTTTTGGATGATGTGGGTCAATGTTCTCTTAGGATTTACCAACCTCATCCCAATGGTTCCATTCGATGGTGGTCATATGTTCAAAGACATGGTCCATGCAGGATTGTCTCGAGTTCGTGCCTTGGGACGGAAACTCAAATTGTGGAACTTTCATCCCCTATGGGTCGATCAAATTTCAAGAAAAGCCAGCAACCTCTCATCACTCGGGCTGCTGTTTATTCTTCTTTTCATCCTCATCATTCCGTACTTCTGATCATCGAATAAGAGTACGTCTTCGTTGAAGTTCGTCAAGAATTGACCGCTGGATGTCTGGAACCTCAAATTCTTCTTCAACTGCACTTCGTTTCTGGATAAACTCGAGAGTTGGTGAGTGTTCGTTGTGCTGACATACGATGTTGATGAATTCATTCAGGGGTAAGCCTTGGGACCAATCGATGAATGCACGGCCTTTTCGAGTGCGAGGAAGAGCAGGGATACGGCGGGCGAGGAGGCGCAGACGACCCTCGAGTGTCGTGGTCTCAACTCTGAAGATACGCCAGGAATCACCTCGCGTTCCTTTGAGTCGATGGGCATACAATGGCATCAATCCGCAACGTTCGCCTTCGTAGACGAGTGCATTGTATTGATCCAGCGTTCTTCCGCTGAGGTAGATTTTTTCTGACTTTGTGGTTTTGACTTCGATCGGAAATGAAATGTCTCCTCTTAATGCAAGCAAATCACCACTGCCTTCAATTCCCGAACCAGCTGCACGAACGACCAAGAACGGTCGCTGAAGAACGAGCCTCATTCTCTCTTTTTCTTCCGTTGAGCAGGACTTGATAACGGCCTCGACACCGGCAGGAATACCAGCGAGAACATGCCGTAGTTCACGCTCATACTGGCTTGTCATAACGATGGATTGTTGTCAACCGCCTTTATTGACTTCGGTGATTTTACGACATACGATGGGCATTCATTCAGATTGAATTGAGACGGAGGATTATAGAGGACGAAACCATGGATTCCAATGTGCAAAGGATATTTGTTCGAACCGATGATTTTCAACTTGCGTATCGGATCATGCAAATGCTTCGCACAAGAAAAATCAACGTCGAACAACACTCGCTCCATCAACCACTGCCCAAAGCAAACTCAATTTGGATTGGGACTGTTGACGAGGTCGCTG
>PAJM01000002.1 GCA_002706065.1 Methanobacteriota archaeon
GAACCAGTATCGAGAGTCATTCGACAGTCGAATCTCGGAAAAGGCTCGCCTGTGCAGTAAAATACACAGCATTGCAATTGGAATCGTATGGATTGCGTTTGATGCAAACAAGAGGATGAAAAACAGAAAAGGCGATGCAAAATGAACAGCCTCTGCAAGAAACTCCCTGATTGAGATTTCTTTGAGGAAGGATGTTTTTTTTGTTGCCACAGTTGCTCCACATGACGTTTCTACTTAAATTTAGGTAAACCTAAAAATACGCTTGAGTTGGGCAGTCCATGGCAAAGTCGAGTGACATTTGTGGAGTGGTTCTTGCTGGAGGTTGGGGGACACGCCTCATGCCACTCACCACATCGACAAACAAGCACCTTCTGCCGGTCTATGACGAGCCAATGATTTGCAAATCCATTGCAACCTTGGCACGAATGGGAATCAAGGAGATAATGATTGTACTTGGAGGATATTCTGGAAACTCATTCTTTGCGCTTCTGGGCGATGGGCACCGCTTTGGTTTGGACATTCGTTATGCATACCAGGAGCAAGCAGGAGGTATTGCAGAAGCACTTCGATTGACCAAAGGGTTTGTTGGTAAGCGCAATGTAGCTGTGATTCTTGGTGATAACGTCTTCCAACAATCAATGAAATCGTATGCTGATGAGTTCGTCAAAGATGAGGAACATGATTGTTATCTCTTTTTGAAACCAGTAAACGACCCTGGATCGTTCGGAATTGCTTGGATCGATGAGAACGGGCGAATCGTGAACATGGAAGAAAAGCCGAGCGTGTCTGATTCCAATCTCGCCATTACTGGTCTGTACATGTATACACCTCGAGTGTATGACATGATCGAAGAAATCATCACCACAACGGGGTACTCTAGTCGCGGCGAACTTGAAATTACAGATATCAATCGCCTCTTTATGCAAAAAAATCTTGCGAAGGGCTGTCACTTCGACTCCCATTGGGCCGATTGTGGTACCGTCGATGCATTGCTTGAAACATCAGTTCTCATGAAGGAATGGGACTTAGGACCATGGCTCCAGAAAACGGGGGAATAGAATGAGAATCCTTGTCACCGGTGGTTGTGGATTTATTGGCAATCATGTTGTCCGGAATTCACTAACGATACCTGGAGTTGAGCTCGTTGTCAATTTGGACGCTCTGAGATATTCAGGAAATCCTGAAAATCTTACGGACATCGATGATGATCGTTATCGTTTTGTGCACGGTTCAATCAACGACAGCGATGTAGTGGATGGCCTCATTCAGGACGAGAACATCTCGGTTGTGCTTCACCTTGCTGCTGAAAGCCACGTCGATCGTTCGATTAACTCTGTCAAGCCGTTCATCGAGACCAACATTGACGGGACGCGGGTTCTTTTGGAATCAGTCGTCAAGAATTCTACGGACGAACATCAAATTCATTTTATCCACATTTCAACGGACGAAGTATACGGTTCGTTGGGTCCTGACGATGATGCATTCACAGAAGAGACCCCACTGAATCCACAAAATCCGTATGCTGCATCCAAGGCGGCCTCCGATATGTTGGTTCAAGCTTTCATCAACACACACAACCTCTCTGCAATTATCACACGATGCTCAAACAATTATGGCCCAAGACAATATCCTGAAAAATTGATTCCATTAATGACATTGAATGCGCTTGACAACAAGCAGCTTCCCGTTTACGGCGATGGATTGCAGATTCGTGATTGGATACATGTTGAAGACCATGCCAACGGTATCCTTTCCTCGATGCTTGCATTGTATGTTGGGCAAATAAACAGTGGCGAAATCTTCAATTTTGGAGCCGATAATGAACAGAGAAACATCGACATCGTCAGGGAAATCGTCTCACAGACAAATGTAAGTGAATCCTTGATTCATTTTGTAACGGACAGGCCAGGCCACGACAAGAGGTACGCCATGAAATATGAGAAGGCCGAAAAGATCCTCGGTTGGAAACCAGAAATTGACTGGCAAGTGGGCTTAACAGAAACCATTGAATGGTACATGACGAATCCTGATTGGATTCAGTCGTCAAACCTAGATGCCAACGAAGTCACTCTGGTTTGAGTAATTTTCTGGCTTCTTTGACCATTTTAACAAGTTCAATTCGGGCTGAATCAGAAGAATCGACCTGATTCTTGAACGCCAACCGGATTGGATGTTGGCCCTCACTTGTTGTTGCAATCATCTCAAATCCATAACGGTCTATTGTCGTCATCACAGCCTCGGTCGTTTCCGTTGCCTTACTCATGGCTTTGCAATAAAGCACAAGCGCATCGGAATGATCATCGTTCATGTGTTCAACAATGTCTTCTGCAGATTCAATCATCGGATCGGGTTCAGCATCAAACCACTTCGATTCGTTGACCCATGACATTCTTCCAAATCCACCAATGAAGCGAATTGAATCGACCTTGAGTTTGTAGAATCCAAAATCATCCCAATCACAGTATGCTTTAGCACTCTCATGTATCTCGATGAAGCATTCTTTGACGGCATCGCGTTCATGATCAGGGACCAACATACAATGACCAACCAATGTCACTCGTCCGTGCGCCAAAGGATTGCCCTCGCCATGTTCAGCGATGAGCAAGGATGCTTTTGAATCGAGAATGAGATTCTTTGTATGCTCAGCGAGCTGGCTGATTAAGAAAACAGGATTTCCTTCGTGCATTGCGTAGGTCACAAATGAACCATATGGAAATCCTTCTGCTCTCTCTGAGACCGTGCACAATGTCGCCACATGCATCTTCGATGCAATTGTTCGTGCGTATTCTGCATGCGATGGTCTTGCTACGTTTTTGTTGTAAAGCAGTTTTGGAGTAAGTGAGGCACTACCGTCCTGCGGTGCATGTTTTGTAAATTTCTTCGGTTCTTGTTCATCTGACATCTTCATCATCTATCCTTCATTTTCGTTCTTTGGCTTTTCCCAAAATACATGTTCATCTTCCAATTCTCCACCGATTTCATCTTTGACATGAACCCAAAACCTGTTGTCTTCTTGCGATTCGATAACGTCTGCGGTGACCCCAAATACCTTTTGTATGTTTTCTGGAGTTAACACATCACGTGGAGTCCCCCCTGCAACAATTTCACCATCGCTCATAAGGAGAATACGGTCGGCAAATCGTGCAGCCATGTTGATGTCATGAATAGCAACCAGTGCAGATTTTGGTACCTTTGAATTGGAGACCAAAAATTTCATTTTCTTCATGATTTGAATTTGATTTTTCAAATCGAGGTCACTCGTTGGCTCGTCCAATAAAAACAGACGGGGTGATTGTGCGATAGCCTTACCGATGATGACCCTTTGCCGCTCACCGCCAGACAATTGGTTGAGCTTTCTAAAAGCGAATTCCTCTAGATTAAGAAATTCGATTGTTTTCGAAACAATTTCGCGATCCATCGGACTGATGTTCCATCCAATGTATGGCCTTCGACCCAGCATAATAGCATCGTACACATCAATCGAAAAGCTGGACTTCACAGATTGTGGCACATAAGACATGTATTGAGCCAGTTCCATGGCATCGAGGTTGTCGTCGTTTGAAGCATCCTTGGCTGCTGTGAACCAACGGACGCAGACGGCCGTGTAAGCGCTACCGGTGACAAACATCATCAGCATTGAAGAGGATGTGTAATTGAGACCGTCCCCCATTACTGTGAAAAATCCGATTCCTCCGAGCGATCCCAATATACCGAATGTTGTGGCAATATACATCCATAATTTTCGATCTGCTTCAGGGGTCTTGACCATTTCTCCCGATACCAGCAAAGGGAGGCCAAGGAACGCGGGCGCAAAGGATAAAATGGACTGTGACTCTGATACGGCGGTTACAATCAAACCCCATAGGAGGAGCGTCATCCCATATACAGTTGTTAAATTCGGTAAAAAGTCGTCTTCTTCGTCTGTGTGTTTACGAGGGGAATGAATGCGCTTTAACGTGTTTCCATCGGCTCCCTCAGCGTCGATCCAAATCTCTCCAGATTGAATCTTGAGAATTCCAAGAATGGATTTGAGAAGTGTTGATTTTCCTGCACCGTTGACGCCGAGCAAACAGACCAATTCGTTGTTTGAAATCGTGAGATTTATGTCTTTCAAGACCTCTTTTTTGGAGTACCCAAATTTGAGATTTTTTAGCCTCATGATGTCCGACAATCTCATCCCCCCCGCCTGCTCCGGATTAGCAAATACATGAAGAACGGCCCACCTATGACCGACAACATCACACCGACTGGAATGATGATTGGAGCAAATAATGTACGTCCTAATGTATCAGCAAAGAGCATCAAAAATGCGCCGAAAATCGCTGAACTCGGAATCAATTTTCTGAAATCGTTGCCAACGATGACCCTCGCCATGTGTGGAGCTGCTAGGCCGACGAAACCAATCAACCCTGTAAATGAGATAACCAAAGCCGTCAAAAGAGCCGATAGGACGAGTACTGTTTTACGGAAACCTGCGGGATTAACTCCAGTGGAAATGGCGAATTCATCGCCGCCGACCGACAAGGCATTGAGGTCCCAGGACCACTTCAAAGCCAAAGGAACCAAACAGATTACTGGCACCGTCAAAAATATCGCAGTCTCTCTGTTGACTCTACCCAGGCTACCAAAGGACCAGTGCATCAGTTGTGAAACCTGTTCGTCCGTTGCAAAATAGTTCAAGACCGACGTGATGGCCCCTGCAATGAACGTGATTGCAATTCCTACAAGGATGTACGATTCGGCTGAAACGGAATGCATGCTACCCAACTGGATGATGATAAACACAACAATGAGCGCAAAAAGAAACGCATTACCAATTATGGCGAGTGGTCCTCCAACAACCGAGAACCCCAACATAATTGCAAGAGCGGCACCAAGAGCAGCCCCTGATGCGACGCCCAATGTTAGAGGCGATACCAGAGGATTACCTAGGCATCCTTGCATAAGTGCACCAGCAATTGCAAGTGCAATTCCACCAGTGATGGCCATGAGGATTCGAGGGAAACGCAACTTCCAAATGATGCTGTTTTCGACATCGTTAGGGGTTTCTAAACCAAAGATCATTTTCGCAGTTGTGAAAACGTCCAGTTTTTCATAAGGCCCTTGTCCCATAGCGATTAGAGCCAAAACCGCCGTTGAAATCCCTAGAATGATGATGGATTTTATTTGATTCTTTGATTTGGTAATGTGTTGCCTCGAAAGTGGATTCATGCTCTTACCACCGTCGAATCACACACGAATGTACCAATTCTGTCAATTCCATGATACTGCAAGAAGTAGTCATCCAATATCTCTTCCGCATCCACATCTTCAAACAAATCTGGATGGAAATACTTAGCCAGCGTAGGCAATCCATGAATCATCATGGGTCCAGCAAATTCTCCAGACATAATAATCATCCTGTTGTCTGCTATGGCTGAAACACTGTCAAAGCCATCACGATCAGCGATGAGGTTCATGTGATTTCGACACTTGTTGTTGGAATCATAGTGATTAAATCCGATATCGAACGTTATGCCATCGAACATCAAGATGTCTGGATTTTTTCCGATGATGTCTTCCATGTCTACGTGAGTTGTATGACCTGGGAGATCGGCATAGAGGTTCACACCGCCTGCTTTTTCGATAACGTCCGTCCATTGCGATGTTCCGGTTAATACGACTGGGTCGCGGGTCAGGGATGCGTGATGCTCCATGACAATCTGCGGTCGAGCCTCATCGCTCAGGTTGGTAATTCGCTGTTCAACCATTCCCTCAATCTCATCAAATTCTTCAAAGATTGATGCTGCTTGTTCTTCTTTTCCGAATAAAGTCGCTAAGACATTGATTTCATCACGCAAGTAGTCGTACTTGTAGAAATCCAGGGCGAGAACACGGACGCCTACGGGTTCAAGCAAACCACGAATGGCCTCAGTATCAACCATACCGTTTGTAGCAAACACAATGTAAACATCGGGACGTGTGTCAAGCAGTGACTCAAAATCAATTTCCGAGTGAGCTGAATACTGAACCATCGGAGTATCTACAAATTCTGGCCAGATCGTTTCGTCATAAAAGTCGCCAGAAACCCCAACGATTACACTTGGATCGATTTCAAGCATTCGCATAACCGTAGCAGCATATGTGTTCGTTAGTGCGACGCGAGTTGGAGATTCAGCAAAGGTGTGTTCCACTCCGTTTGAATCGGTTACGGTTATTGTGGTTTCAGAGGGCTCGACAACATTGTTGATAGAGTCGTTGAATCCATCGTTGGTAGTGTACCAGACACCAAATGATCCAGCCATGAGTAATGCAACCATGAACAGCGCAACATCGGTTCGATTGGTCATCTCAGGACCTCCTTCTTGAGTGGATGATACACGCAGCCAGCAAAACTGTGACCGTCAGAGGAATCGGAACTGCTGGCAGGCTGTTCTCTTCTTCCGACGCCTCGTCTGCTGGTTCGTTAATTGAAATAAAGATTGAATCGGAATACTCGGAGATTTTTCCATCGACCATTACGTTGACACGTAGGCGATTCTGTCCAAGTGAGAGGTCGGTGAGCGTTGTTGTGTTTTCTGTGCCATTGAACACTTCCGTAACTACGCCATCAGCATCCTGTACGATAACAGAGTACCACCCGTGATCAGGTACTTCGCTCCAAGAAAGAGGAATTGATTCGCCAAGAGCAACAGTGTGCACTTTCTCACTGCTCAGTTGGTTAAAGATTGGAGAAGGAGGTATGAAGTCGACATGAATTTCGATTTCATTACCACTGATGATGTATCCTACGTCCAACACTGCATTGATTGTGAAAACATGAGTACCATCTGCTAGTTTGACTGCTTCGTAGGATGTCATGTTACCTTCGTAAACAAGCTCATCGTTCATGAACAGTTGGTAGGATTCAGCCCCACTAAAGGTTGCCCAGTCAATGGAGAAGGTGTTGGCGATGGAATCTCCTGATTCTGTAATGAATTTCGGTACTGTTGGAATCTCATAACCCGTCAACTCATACACAACACTGTCGGAGTGCGAACCAGGCAGTCTGTCTACAATTTTCACGTAATTTCGGACTGTTGAATTGTACCACAATTCCCACGAGAGGACACCATCGTTTTGATCTGTAATAGCGATGTACTTCGTTGAATACGTGATTCCAGCAACCGTTACTTCAACATCTTCGGTGATCGATATGATGTTGCGGGTATCGTCGTAGCCATTGGGGTGTCCGGGCACTCCAATGATGTTGGTTCTGTTGAAGTGCAGAGAGTCAGCAGGAGATTCCGACAATAGATTGCTTGATTGGCCTGATGTGGTGAAGTCCCAACCCATGGTTCCTTCTTGGAAGTAGGAGGAGCTATCTGGGTCATCGACCCAGTAGGTTTTCACAGGCAACAGGTTATCAGAATCAATCCAGCGGAATGCTTTTTCATTAGGTGAATACGAATCATCTGAAATTCGAACCAAGAACGTTTCTTGGTCCACACCGAATGCATCTGTTATGACTTCTGTACCAATCGCTGTGTAGGTTCTGTTGTGGAAGTAGTCCGGCGTGTGGGAGACAAAGTAATCCCAACTCATGCCTGTTTGCCAAACAAGGTCGTTGTTCGGATTGGGCAGTACAATCATGACCAAGGCAGGAGTAATCTCATTGCTTCCGTTGATGTTGTGAGCAATGATGTTGAATTCATAGGTACCAGGGCCTTCAGGAGTGTACTCAAATGATGAATATGGACCTCGATAAACGAGGTTCTCTTCCGTAGAATCTCCATCGTAAAGTGAGAAGTAGTCCGTGTAACCGCCGCCCTCCCATTCAATTTGGAATGGTGCAAGCGTAACCGCTTGGGTTTGAGTTACAAACGAAACATTTCTTGGAAATTCTACGTCAGTTTCTGTCGTCAAGTTGAGCCAGTTTTCTCCAGAGGCCACCGTGTATTGCAATGGAGTCAACAAGTCGTTTCCTTCTTGTTGAACCGTGAGTGTTTGCTCTGATCCTATGCTTACGTTCCTCAGCAAATAAAATCCGTCTGAATTTGAAAGCGAGGAATGTATTCCATCGCTGACAACTGCATCTGCTACAGGATTTCCTTGGACGTCATTCACAAAACCATAGATGTTGTTCATACCGAAATGGAATTCAAAGTGATTCGCATCCGGCATTCCAGACGATCCTGTCTCAATTCGAAGATGTAGATACTGAGAAATTACCTCGGAATCGCCTTCCCATTGTGCGAACACCGTACAGTATTCACCAAGGGGATGCGGCCCAAATTCAAATCGTGAGTCGCTGATGAGAGCTGCCTCGTTACGTTCAACAAGACCAACCGAAACATCGTACCCCTCAGAGGCTTCAATGCTCCCTGTGATCCAATTGCTTCCTTGGTGGAAATCAAGTTCCGTATCACCGCTCAAGAAGATTGTGCGGTACACGACCGTGTGCCCATCGTTCATGAAGTAGGCACGAATGACATGTTCACCAGGGGGCAGTCCGTCAATTTCGTATTGACCGTCAACAGACCAAACCGAGTCATATGAGTTGACCTTTACAGAGGTTGATCCTGCTTCCTCTCCAAGACTGTTGAAGAGGGAACCGTACACTCTGTAGGTGGGTTGTTCTGTTTGGTTCTCAGCCATAGCTGAACACGGCAACAGTAGGATGCTCGTGGACATCAACACGGCGAGAATGACACTCCGATTTACCAACTCACACACATCTCCCGAAAGAGCGACACTGGGAGAGTAAAGGGTGTAATTACTACCCCCAGTGCCGCATCAAGTCGTAATCAATACTTCTCAACTGGTTCAGCTGTAGGATCCAATGTCATCAGCGGTGATGCCATAGTGGTCCCAAACTGGTTGCAACCATGCGGTAACATCGTACGATGTTCCAAGTTGGGTTGCATCGGTGAGGTCGAGAACGTTGTTCATCGATGTTGCACCGTAGTTTTCGTAGAAGTAATCGTTGCTGAATCCACCATCACATTGTGCTTGGTCGACACCTTCTGCAACTGTGTGGCTTACCATGTTGTAGCAGCCTGTGAAGGTGCCACTGTTTGGACCGCCCATCTGTGCGTTTTCGTACCATGCGAAGTCGTCACAGGAGGTGTTGTCGTAGGAACTGACCCATCCCATTGTGTGAGATTGCATGTTGTAGCAAGCGTTGTCCGTGTAAGGAGCAGCGTATGCTTCAATGGTCTTCCAAAATGCGTAGCCTTCTGCTTGGTACTTTGCACCGTTGTCAGCGTTGTCCATTTTGTAAGTGTACTTGAGAACTGCTTGGGAGTAAGCGATGATAACGTTCTTGACAACCTCGTTGGTTGCGTCATTGTATCCTGTCTGGTCTTCTGCTTGAAGAGCAGCGAGTCCGTTGATCATTGCTTGCTGGATGTTGTATGTTGTGTTCGCCATTCCAGCGGTGTGCTCTGTACCGAAGTCTGCACCACGCTTGTTGAGTGTTGCAACTGGTGAGCAGCCAACGTTTTCATCTGGTCCGTGGAAGAATGCCCATCCTTCGTCCCAGTTGTGTGGTGCGCCAGTGTCGTTGTCGACGTTACCAGCATCAGCCTTTGCAATTGCTGAGTTAAGTTCGTGAATTGTGTAAGCGACCATACCGAGGTTTGCAGTCAACTTTGCAATTCCTTGGTAGCGTACGGTGTCGGATGCACCGGCGAAGTCACCGGTTCCGTCCATTGCTGCCATGATCATTGCATCAACGGAGCCATCTGCTCCGTAGAATGCATCGTATCCATGGTTCTTGCCTGCAGCGGCTGCGAAGCCTTGGAGTGTGCGGTAGGATCCGTCACTCTTCTCTGCATTCTTTCCGTTCGTGTAGATGCCCTTAGCAGCAGTCCACTCGCCAGCGTTTGCGTGAGCCTTGATGTCACACATGTCGGCCATAAGGGAACGGTGGTTGTCGACGTTGGAAGCGTAGGTGTATCCACCATCTTCGCCGTCCATCGTACTGACGGCAGATCCGCCACTCGAGTCAGACGAGCTGCTGTCACTGCTGTCACTACCATCGCTACCATCGCTGTCGCTGCTGTCGCTGCTGTCGCTGCTGTCGCTGCTGTCGCTGCTGTCGCTGCTGTCGCTGCTGTCGCTGCTGTCACTGCTGTCACTGCTGTCAGCAGTGCTTGAACTGCTGTCAGTAGCAGTAGAACTGCTCGAGTCATCGTCGGAGTCATCTCCGCCAATACAGCCTGCAAATGCAGCCATCATCATCAGCAAAATCAGGGTTATTCCTTGGGTTTGTTTCAAACTTATTTTCATTTTTTCTCACTTTCCGATACCTCTCGGTATGGTTGTGCGAACAGGGGGTGGTTCATAAGTTTTAGGCCACCCTAAACTTATTAGGAACCCCTAAATCCGATGCACATGGACGCTGTCGACAAATCACAGCCGGGTGTCCGACACTACGACGACGACGATCCGAATGCTTCCACCGAGACCGTTTCTCATGATGACAAAAACACTTCGATTAAACAAGGTGTAAGCAAGAACTACATTATTACAATCGTATCAATTCTCGTCTTTTCTGCAATAATGCGTTTCCGAGGACTGGACACTGAATCATTTTGGCTCGATGAACTCACCACACTCCACGCCATCAGTCAAGGAACTTGGAGAGCGACAATGGAAGGTTGGCTTTCGATGGTCGGCATGGGCACATGGCTAATGTATTACTGGAAGTTGTTGGTAGGAGATTCAGACTTCGCATTGCGTTCNTTGAGCGCCATCACAGGTGTTCTTCTTGTNTTCATTGTCGCAGAATTTACCCGGCGATTTCATGACGAAAAAGCAGCGATTATTGCTGCAAGTATGTTTTCAATATCGCATGTTGCAATCATGTACAGTCAAGAATTTCGTCCGTACATGTTCACGACTACCTTCATCTGGCTGTCACTGTTGTTGATCCGGTCAGACCGACGACTTTCTCGAAACGAGACAATCTTGTGCATCGCATTGCTTTCCTTTTCCTATCTTGTGCACTACCTCGCTGGACTGGTCATCGTCCTCGGACTGCTTGCGGATTTTTCCATACGCGTTGTACAAGCTTGGAGAGCAGAAAATCCAGACAACAAAACCAAACTTGATCGAGTTGTTGTGTTTTTGAAAGGGAAATCAGGACAATGTCTGAAGNTTTCCTTTGCAGTTGCAATGTTGGCTGTCTTTATGCTGGAAAAAATGCGTACTGATTCCACGAGTACCAATCACAGCATGTGGATCAACGATCTGCCCGAGCGCCCTGTCGTCACGCTCTTCGACTACTTTTTTGCTTTTGATACCCGAGGCAGCATCACAGATATTGCAGAAGCGATGTGGTACTTTGTCCTCATAACGCCAATTCTTCTGCTGCTCCACAGAGCCATCATTTCCAACAAGAAGCGCCTTTCTTCAGAACTGGAATGGTTCGTATGGGCAGTTGGGGCGGGAAGCATGTTGATTGTTGTACTCTATTCTCTTGGATTCAGAAATCTGTGGGTTTCTCGTTACTTTGTCTTCTCAATGCCAGCGTGGTACATTCTGTTTGGAACTGGAATCTCAAGGATAATTGATCTGATTGGAAGGCTTAACNCGCAGCGTTCTGAGACCAATGTCGAGCGAACCTCCATGCTNATTGCAATTATTTTCTCTTTCATGTTCGTNCTTAACAGTGCTCACTGGTACGTCCATGAATTCGAATATTACGAACAAGGTGGGCGTTCTGATTTCAAGGGCATGAGTCATTGGCTTGATGACAACGTTGAGCATCAACAGGACGACACATTCATCATCACTCAGCCCTATGCCAAGTATTGGAACCTCTATCTCGACCGNATGGACAGTCATGTCGTCATCGATGAGCACACGCGATGGGGGCACGTCAGTTCTGGTCAAGCCAATGAGATCCTCGATTCTGAACCGTTCGAGGTCATTCATGTTCGAGGACACAAATTGTCAATGTGGGAATACGACAAACTGACGCTGGTACTCAAACCCGATTATGAGTTGGTCGAAAGTATCGAATTCATTGAAGGGCACATTGATGTCTATCACCGNACAAAAAGTTCTGGTCTNGCATGAAGTAGAGGCCCCGAGCACAGCGGCTTTTGCCTGGAAGGGCTCGGGGAATGACACTTTTGGTAGTACTACAGACGGAGCNTTACCCCACGTAAGCTCCGATTTGGCTCGATNCCTTCCAATGCTGTAATCGAGTTTTTCGCATTACCAATAATGTATGAAACAGATTAGTTCTACCTGTTTGCAATAAGGAGGACAAAAATTGCGAGGTCATGTAGATGCACCTGTTTTAGGTTACCCTAAAAACGATAGTATATAATTTTAGGTCTCCCTAAATTATACATCAAGCCATGCGTTTACATAGGATTCGGCATACGGATCAGAGGCCACTCCATCATGGAAAAATGGTCGAACAATAACCAGTAAATCAACGGTTCCGCCCCACTTCGATTGGCCGACGACGACAATCTCGCCCACTTCTGAACCCTCAGGGTCTGTTCCCGATGTTGTGTAACAGTCGTACACCCAAACATTGAGTTCAACTGAACCTGAGTCGGGCCGGAACGTGTGTGATTGCGCATCGCCTTTTTGTTCAAGTCGAAACGATTCGCTATCAATCCGGAGAGGGAGTCGCTCATCGACAAGATCGATTGCTTGACGCATCCTTGATTCCTGCATGCCCAGCAACGAGGAGATCAAAACCGACGATTCGACCTGCTGGAACGGGTTTGTCTGGTGCGGTGTTCGAAGCGAGAGGCTTTGTACAACCTCAAAATTGGTTGGATTGAGAGGTTCGACGAATACCCACGTGTATTGTTCACTACTTGGCCAAACGGGTGCATACGGGTTTTCTGAGGCAAAAGGCTCGCCCCATTCTTCTGGTGAACGAGGTGTTTCAACCGGCATCAAGCCGGAAAATCCAACCATCAACAGAACAATAGAAATGGCCGTTAATCGTTGTGCTCTGTACTCACTCCAATCCATCCGACCTGCAGGGCTTACAAACGACAAACTCAGTGTAATGGGGAGAAGGGCCACAATACCATACGGCACAATCAACAACGACAATAATCCAATCATTGCAAGTACTGATGTCTTCTTCCCAAGGAACGTCGCAAATTGAAGTGATTGTTTTTTTGTTGCAACTTTGTAGATTCCAAACGTGAGAGGAAGTGATGCAAGAACGAGGAGGAAACCGATGACATCGAAAGTCAACCCCATACAGGTTGTTTGTACATCGACCATGATAGGCGTTTGGGAAACACCAAGCAAAAACAAAGCATTTGAGGCAGGTACCTCCTAAGCCGTCTCATGGGGGGCGACATTGCAATGCAGTTCTCCGCCATTGGTTTTCGTCACAGCATCCCGAAGCCTACGTGGTACAACCCACTGAAAAAAGGAAAAGGTGCTGGCATCACTCACGTTGATTTGGCGATTACCAAGGGCGAAATCATCGGTCTTGTAGGCACGAATGGTGCTGGCAAGACCACACTACTGCGAATGATCAGTGGAATCTTACCGCTTGAGGAGGGAAACGTCTCTCAGGCAGGAATGGAGCTTGACGTACGCACATTACGTTCGATGGTTGGATTCATGCCAGAACAGGTTCGATGGTCGAGCCAACAGACCATACGTCAAACCATGACTGAATTTGCTTACTTGCGTGGATGTTCTGTTCAATCAGCCCTGGATGTCCTCTCACTTGTGGGTCTTCGAAACCGAATTGATGCTTCCCTCGATTCGCTCAGTCAAGGTATGCGACAACGTCTGTCGTTAGCTGTTGCCTTGTTGGGGACTCCAGAGATCCTCGTCCTCGATGAACCGTTTAACGGAATGGATCCTGTGGCAACGGACGCTTTCAAGCGACTCCTGCGCTCGTTGGCAGACAAAGGAATTTCGATCATCATATCGAGTCATCATCTCATCGAACTCGATCTTCTTGCGGATACGATCGCTCTCCTTCATCGCGGACAACTTCTTGCGCACGGAACGACTGAATCGCTTCAATCATCGCTTGGATTTCAACAAATGACAGAATTGGTTCTTGACAAAATGATTCCCGAATCATTGGCGAAAACATTGAACATTCTTGATTACGTTGACGCCGCAAACGAACACAGGTACGTGATCGAATCAGGTCGACACGACCTTCTTGAGACACTCATCGAGAAAAAATTCCAGATTTCAACATGGCGAGTTGTACCTCCAACACTCATCGAATTGCTTTGTGCTGCGACAGGACTTGACCGTGAAACCATAGGCATGGATGTCGAACAAAGCAGCATGATTCCATTGCGCACGATTGGAGGTGAAGAAGAGTGACGCCAACAAAACGAATGCTCCATCTTGCTTTTGCTCTCGGCAAAGAGCGGTTGTTCTCGACGCGTATGCTCATCATGTTACCAATCCTCCTTCTGTTCATCCCAGGTATGGCTTGGGGTTTTGCGGATCCAAACATCCAGTTACCTGCCAATCAAATCCCGGAGAATGCAACAGAAACCATGTTTTTAGCAAGCATAGGGATTGTGTTTGCAGGAACCATGGCCGCCGTGCTCATCGCCCATGATGGAATAAGTCGTGATCGAACAAATGGAGTGCTTGAAGTTCGTTTGTCCCAACCCATGCCTCGGTGGAGACAAGGCGTGGTCATGATTATTGGACATTGGACGAGTATCGCCTTCCCGGTCACCTTCCTTCTGTTCATCTCAATGCTGCTCGTAGGCTACCGTAGTGACATGTGGATTCCTCTTGGTGACGCCATCATCTACGTCGTTGCAGCCATGTTGGTTCTTCTCTGGTACACCGTGTTTGCCTTGCTCGCATCGAGCATTGCCAGAGAACAAGGTTCAGCCATTGCCTTCTCCATTGGGCTTTGGTTCCTCTTTACACTGCTGTGGGTCTTGTTCACAACACTTCTTGCGGCACTGAATGGTGTCGCAGTTGGAGACACGCAAGATCAAGGCTATCTCATCTTTGAAGGACGACTTGATCTGCTTTCGCCGAACGGAGTCTATCATCACCTTCTCGAAACTCGATTGGACGGAGTTGAACGAGGAGTTTCCGCTCTTGGCGCCTACATTGCTGCTTTCGTGTGGACAATTGTCCCGCTTTACTTGTTCCAACGTAGGCTCAATCGGCTCGTTCCGTGACTGTTCCTAACCAAGCATTGATGAACGATGTCGGTATCGTCTAAGCATGATACCCGTCCTCATCATGTTGCTCCTTGCCCTTGTGAGCCCATCGATTGAAATGTCCACGTTGGACGAAAATGAAACTGCTCAAAGCACCTCTGGGCGCCAAGGTAGCCTCGATGTCGACTGCAGCGGATATACTTTCGAAGACCTCTTTGAGTACGATTTTGCTCTGTTCACACTCGATGTAAACGATGACTGGGCGACCGGAGTTATGGATGCTAAAGCATGGGTCAATGGTAGCAAATCTGCGATTGTTCGAGATAACTTAGACAGCCTGTTTGAAGGCGTTCCAGGTGGAGACGATGATTGGATTTCAACCGATGAAAGAGAAGCTGTTCGCTCGATTGGTCCAAAGTGCATCGCTGACATGGAAACTCGACTTGGAATTCGTGAAGGGCCTTCACATCGAGGTAATGTTGATTGGAATGACTTGGAATTTGTCGAAGATGGAATTGCTCTCGATGAAGTGAATCTCGTCCCAACAGGCCATGAGCAGGAGCAATCCTGCAGCAGCCCACTTTCAGGAGATGGGTGCAAGGAAGTTCCAGTGACCATCACGGACGATCTCGAGATTCATCTTCTCATCGCTGAGAATCAGAACAACAACGTGCGGTTTGACCAACTTCCCAATCAAGGCAACTCAAACTTTACGTTGGCAATGAACATTACAAACATCACCGATGCGAAGCTTGTGATGACCTTCCCTGTGCAACAAGGACTCCGAGTTGCAGATACGGGCTTCTACGATGATGGAGTACTCAACGAAAATCTCGCAGCACCTGTGAGTGAATTTCTGCCCGATGGCCGATTGAGAATTGTTGCAGATGTTGACTACCCAATCGGTTCCTATCCAATGGTACGCAACCTCTTTGTTGACTTTACGACGATGGCTCCATTCACAAACGATGCTCCCGTTTGGAGTTCTCTTGCTCCTGAAGATGGAACAATCATCCCAGTAGGAACAACCAGTGGTGAAATGTTGGCCCATGATGAGGCAAGTATGTGGGTCGTCGACGAAAGCGGATGGAATCTCCAATGCACATTCAATGACGGCGGCTGGAGCGTACGAATGGATGAAAATGCTGGCTTGTACGTCACAGCCGACGGTTCTAGCGCAGTCGGACAATGTGCTGGTGTTGATGCCTTCGGTGCCGAAACTGCCGAACATCGAAACTACACCTTTGGAAAAGTGCTTACCGTCGTATATCCAATGGCTGGATTACCGGGGTTGACGTTTGGAGATGAGATCGGTGTCGTTTGGTACGCCACAAATCTCGTCACGAGTTTGACGGTAACTGCCCATGCGCATCAGCCCACAAAGGTTGGTCCTTCAGTCACTCAAGTGTTGGAAGGACAAACCGAAACCAATCTCTCCTTGGCCGGTTTGAGCCCTGGTGCAGTGGTCATCAGCGGAACTGCAACGGCTGAAGGTATGTTGGATTACAATTTCGTGCTTGACTACGACCTCGTGAAACGTAACACGTTACCAACCGTGACAGTCGAGACAAATTTGCAGGGTGAAGAGGCGGAATGGGAGCTCAATGGATTGAAATTCACGCTTACAGGAAACGTAATCGATCCTGATGGCGAAGATGTCGAGATGATTCTTTCAATATGCGGCGAGACAACAACCAACTTTGACCGACAAAATCTTGCTTGGGAAATACAAGTACCGATTGCCCGCTGCATTCAGACAGATGTGCAATCTCCATATGAGGTCATCATCAAAGTAACAGATGAGTCCGGAGGAGAAACTTTCAAAATTCTTCAGGTAGTAAATCCAAACACGGATTCAACAGATGAAACAGGAAATGGAATTATAGATGATGGAGATGATGAAGACGCAGGCTTCCTCCCAGCACCTGGTATGTTTGCTACCGTCATCATAGGATTGGTTGCTGCAGGATGGATATCCTCACGCCGTGACTGACCAACAGACTCAAACGTGGTTGGTAGGCACGCAGGGATGAGGGACATGTTCCGGGGTACCGTAGATCGTTCAAGTCACGAAGGTGGCCTCATCGTCACATTCAGTGGTTCATCACCGGCCCTTGGGTCGATTATTGTACGAGAAGAGGATGGCCACTACATCGGAAAAGTCGATGCAGTTCTCGGTTCAACAGACTCCCCGCTTGCTCATGTTGCTCACCTCGATCGCAATCAAGACAATGCATCTTTCCTTGGCGTGACCGTGATTGTTCGTGCAAAGAAGGAACGTGAAGAACGCCCTCGGAGAGAGGAGCGTTCCAATCGTTCCCAGCGACGTGATGACCGACCGTACAATCGTCGAGACGACCGCAGAGGTAACGATTCTCAAAAAAGCGACTGGATTTGTGCAGATTGTGACAATGTCAATTTTGCATGGAGAACTGAATGCAACTCCTGCGGGAAGGCCAAAGAAGGGAACGTCAAGGGGTACAAATCGTCATTCAGAGACAACACTCGGTCAAACAACCGTCGAGACCGCCCACGACAAGAAAACCACGGCCGAAACGATTGGGAGTGCCCGTCTTGCAACAATGTCAACTTCTCTTTCCGAACGGAATGCAACAAGTGTGGAAAGCCAAAGCCAGGGGGTGGCGGAGGACAGAGGCGCTCAGGTAGTGGTTTCTCGAGTCGTGGACAACGTGGTGGTCGAGATTCAGACCGACGAGGACGCGGTCGTGATGGTCGCAGTGAACGTCGAGATTTCAGAGGAAATCGAGGCGATCGTGATGGACGAAGAGACCATGGCAGAACGCAAGGCGGTCGTGATGGCCGACGTGATGCAGGCCGTGGACGAGATGATCGGCGAGACTCAGGACGTGGTCGCCCACGTCGAAATACAGATGATGGCCGTCCAAATGAACGCTATCGGAAGGCACGTGGTAAACGCCCAGGGCATGCTCACAACCGAGGACCTCAACCCATCCGTCCTCGTCGATACCAAGGTCGAGACCGAGACGATTGAGTTGAGAACACATGACTGCAGAAGCCCACTATCTTGATGCTCTTGAAGCGTTGGAGGCTGATGAACGAGAAGAGGCGCTGACTCATGCTCGTAAAGCAATCAAAATCGATCCAGAACATGCGGATGCTTGGAGAGTGGTTTCGGATGCAAGCCTCCCTGGTTTGCGCAAGCAGCCTACTCTGAAACAGGCAGCTTCCTCGCTCTCGGCTGCAAAGAAAGTCGTCGCATTACAACCCGATGATTTAGCCATGTGGGTTCGTGGAGGGCGATTGCTTTCAGACGAACTCGGACTGTACATGGATGCCCTCCAGTGGTGGCAAGATGCTCGACACCATGCCCCTGAGGAAGTGACACCAATCGTTGAACAGGCCGCTATTCTTGCGGATATGGGGCTCTATGGAGAGGCAAGTGACCGACTTCAATCCATTTTTGATGAAAACATGGATCTCGGCACAACCCAATATGCACGTGTTGCCCGTTTACACCAGATGTGTCAACTTGCAAGCGAACAACCTTCTTCTGAACACTTCAAGCCTTGGGAGAAGCACCATGATGGCTGGGAAGCCATCAAATTGCGAATGTCAAAGCCTCCAATCAGTGAGTCCAAGATTTTCCTTCTCATTACAACGCCAATTTTGATGTTAGAAGTCATTATGGCACCGCAGATTTTTGGCTCTGGATTTGGAGGGTTCTGTCTCACGTCATTACTTATTTTGACGACAGTCATCTTTGGAATGAGAATTTCACGCCGTTGGTTCCAACGACTTAACCGCCCAGCATTCAACCTCTTGCGAGCCATGGACTTTGAGACAGCAACAGGTTACGTTGTCGTACCTGAAGAGATTCGATTGTCCAAATTGTTCATGTTCATTCTTAGTCGACGGCCCCCTGCATTCCAAGAACGGATGCTCAAGATTGTCGATTCCAAGGAGACCTTCAAAGGAGATTGGAAACCAAAACTGCCTGACTTTTCGTCACACATTTCTGACGACGATTCGTATTCGGACGAAGAATCCGAAGAAGGACTCTCTGCGTTTGAAGAGGAATGATTCCTCAGGTTCCTGCAGTATAGTCGTCCTTGTACTCAACTTGGTCATCGGTTAGTCGATCGATTGATACACCAATGGTTTCGAGTTTCGTTGTTGCAAGGTCCTGATCCTGCTCAAGCGTGATGTCATAGACTTCATTACCCATTTCACTTGCTTCTTTAGCAAGACGGCAAAGCGAAAGGAATTGGTTTGCAAAAGACATGTCCATGACTTCCGAGGGGTGGCCCTCAGCTGCTGCAAGGTTGACCAAGCGTCCACGAGCAAGAAGATGGATTCTGTTTCCGTTTGGAAGCGTAAATTCCTCGTTGTCCTTCCGAATGGTTCGTGTTGAGGTTGATATTGCTTCAAGGGCTTCAACATCGATTTCACAATCGTAGTGTCCTGTGTTGGAGACGATTGCACCATCTTTCATGGTTGCGAAGTGACGCTCAAGGATGATGTCTTTCATGCCTGTAGCAGTACAGAATAGATCACCCAGTGGTGCTGCTTCATCCATTGTCATGACTCGATACCCATCCATGACTGCACGAAGCGCAGCAAGTGGATCGACTTCTGTAATGATGACGTTCGCACCGAGGCCGTGTGCACGCATGGCGACACCTTTTCCACAGTGCCCGTACCCTGCAACGACCATGGTCTTGCCAGCAATGAGAACTGAAGTTGCTCGCAGAATTCCGTCGAGCGTCGATTGTCCAGTTCCGTAGACGTTGTCAAAATCCCACTTTGTTACGGCATCGTTGACTGCGATGACGGGGTATTTGAGGTCCCCAGCGGCAGCCATTGCTCGAAGTCTGTGTACACCTGTTGTCGTCTCTTCGGTTCCTCCAAGAACACCTTCTGCATACTCGGAACGTTCACCGTGTACACGGACGATGAGGTCTGCACCATCATCAAGAGTTAGCGTTGGTTTGAATTCGAGAGTCTTGTCGATGCACCAATAGAAATCATCCACACTCTGCCCATGCCATGCGTACACTGAGTACCCTTCACGAGCCATCCAAGCGGCCACATCATCCTGAGTCGAGAGAGGATTGCAACCAGACCAGGAGAGTTCAGCGCCTGCTGCAGCAATGGTTTCAACCAAGACTGCGGTCTCTTTCGTTACGTGGAGACAACCTGCAACACGCATTCCTGCCAATGGTTTTGTGCGTTCTGCTTCTTCTCTCAATGCTGCTAGAACAGGCATTCTCGAGCGAGCCCAGTCAACTCTTAGCGATCCTTCTTCAGCGAGTTCCATATTACGGACAGCATAGCCGTCACCGGTATCCAAACCTTCCATGCTCTGTGCGAGCCCTTGGGGTTTTTCAATCCATCTTCATGACCATGAGGTCTGAAGAGGGCTATTGTTGCTGTTGTTGCGCTTGTGCAGCATACTGTTGAGCGTACTGTGCAGCTGTTGCCTCATCATACCCTTGGGCGACAAATTGCTGGAAATACTGGTTGTAGTATTGCGTGTACAAGTCATTGCTTGCAGCAGCCGGAGCAGCTGCTGCTGCCTGACCCACATACTGTGCAGCATATGCTCGAGCAGTTTCTTCTGGATAGCCTTGAGCGATCAGCTGTTGCACATACTGTTCCGTCATGTCCATCTGTTGTCCATAACCAGCAGCAGCAGCGCTGAGGTTGTCGACCTTGTCACCACCAGACCGGAGGAAGAACACAGTTAGAGCGAGGAGAAGCAGAACGCTGGCGATAATTCCAATGATGAGAATTAAATTGTCATCGCTCGATTCTTCGCCTGACTGCTTGTCAGCAACTGGTTCTGACCACGTTCCTGTTGTTGAGTCATACGTCCACACGCCAACCCAATCACAGTAGGATGATGTTGCATTCCAAACGAATTCTCCACCAGCAGCGAGAGCACTTTCATTGGCAAGGAGTCCTCGACATTGCTTGAGGTTGATCAGGACCATCTTGGTGAGGTCATCGGACCAACGCTCGTCGTCCCCTTCGTAAACACGAACCCAAATCTCAACAACTTCGCTTGTGTTGCTGTAGAATTCGTCGATGTTGAGGGTTAGCTCGAATCTATCGGAGTCAGCAAGTGCATCGGAACGATCAAACTTGTTGTCGGTAATTAGATTGTACTTCTCGATGGCAGATGAGGAGAAATCCTCACGTGAGAATGCTGCCTCAACATAGACCTCACCGGTTTCTGAACCGGTGAGAATCGTTCCAGTAATGGTGTAGGTTGATTCGCTAACACCGACTGATGTGTTCTCAAAGTCATCATACTGAACAACAGGAATTTCGTCACCGTATCCTTCTGGTACAACGACGAAGTACATCCTGAATTTGTCTGAAAACTTACCCGAAGCGTCGTAAACACGCAGTTCCATACGGATCTGAGATTCTGCTGTTCCCGAGTCGTCCACTGTTACGTTTTGGAACTTGTAGGAGAACATACCATTGCTGGCTGCGCTTTCCTCAAAGGTGTGACCTTCAAGGTTGAACGATGTGTCTCCATACGGTGCATCGAAGAAGACCTTCCACTCGTAGGTAACAATACCTTTGTCGTTGTCAGGGTCGATTGCGTCTGCGTCAAAGGATTCACTTGCATCGAAGTGGACTACAAGTTCTCCTGTTTCACTGAGAATGATTCTGTTAACATCCCATTCTGTGTTGGATACCGTCTTGGTTCCAATGTATTCGATGTTGTCAGAGTATTCGTCACGCATGTCAATGCTCATGTTTGCTTCAGGGGCATAGGCATCGGCAAGAACATCGTTGGTTTCAACAAGAACCGAAATGATTCGAGCGTGGCCGGCATCATCGTGCAGCAAGAGGGTTACAGTCCACTGTGCACCTTGTAGACATCCTGTTGCTGAGGAGAGATCCGTCTTACAGAACGTGGCGGACGGTGAGGCTTCAGAAATGTGGTCGGTTCCACTCGCCATTGTATCTCCTACCCAATTGGTTGGTCCATCCAAAATCCAGTCAGCGGTCAATGTTGCCGATGTTGCTGAGGTGTAACCGAAGTTAACCGTCGCTCCACTCTTCATGTAATGCGTAGCGTAACCACCGGTCGATGGGTCGATACCTGGCGTTTGATCGTCGATGATGAGACCGAGGTCTTGTCCCATTGCACCAAACCCTTCTGGATATGGCGTAACGGAGTATCCCAACATATTCCCAAGCAGTGGGAAGGTCAAACTGTCAGCACGAGAGGAGTACGTCGCAACGTCGATGGTGGATACAATCATACCACCTTGGTAGTAACTGCATGTTCCCATGATGACGTCCTTGCTGTTTGCACTCGTTCGCAACAAGCTCTGGAAGAATCCACCGTCTTCCATGTATCCATTACAAACACCTGGAACGTTTTGTGTGCTCACAGAGTTTGTGTTGAGAACAGCCGTTGCAACGGTTCCGTCTCCTTCAAAGCCTTGGAAGGCAGTTGTGGATACATCGTTCATAATCGGGTGGAATGGATCTGCGATGTCAAGGTCGGTGTAGAGAATCTTGGTCTCAGGAGTGTTACGGCTTTGGACATCCATGCCAAACGGTAGACGTCCATTTAATCCAACATCGAGACCGTAAATTTGGCTACCTTGTGGGCCAAGGTGAGCTTGTACGGTACCGCCAGCAGACATGAACGACTCAAGCGTCTGTCGGTTTGCTGTTGAGCCGAGTTTCTGATAGTAGCCTCGTCCACCGCTTTCTACGTCCTTTGCAGCAATGTCCTCTTGCCACGGCAAGAGGATCTTGTCGTAATGCGTCATCCAGCCAGAATCGAGGTAAGTTGTCCAATCGTTGATGGCAAACTGTGTGTAGGTCATGCCGAGCAATTGGAGGTCCTCCTTGATCGTGGATGTGCGGGCAGTTGAATCACTCAAAATGGCGACATCGATTTGGTCAACAAAGGTTGCATGGAAGTATCGAACGTTACCGCTTGGGTTTCCGTTTGCAAGTTCGGCATGGAAACTAATGTTGTAGCTGTGTCCGTCCGTCCAACTGTTGTACGCAGGGAACGTCAGATCGATGCGCTCGTTGGAGTTGAGAGGAGTTGTTGTTGGAGACGAAGACACCTGATAGACTTGAGAGCCATCAGTATCATCGACGACGGTCATGTAGAACATGTAGTCACCTGCCAACACACCGTTGGTGGCTTTGAGATCCCAGTTGTGCGTCAAGCTACCATCGATTGGTAGTACGCACTCGTAGATACCGTCGTCCAAGCATGCGAGGGTGCTTGGCTTGCCGAGCGTAATGTCAACCGATTCAACGTTGAAGATGACTTGCTCAATGTTGTTTGAGTTGCTCATCTCGTTGTCGTTGTACCAAGATACACCAGCAGTTGTGTTGTCAAAGATTGTCTCAGCACGAATCATGTAAACACCTGAGAAGAACTCATGGTTTGCGATGGTTGTGGTTGCGACTTCCTCTGCGTCAACGTTGGTACGGGAAACCGTGTACGATGCATCTTCGTAGAAGGTGAATTCTTGCAGTGTGATGTTGTTGAACGCAACACCCTTGAATCCGTCATTGATTCCATTTCGTCCATCACCGTCGCTTTGGAACTCGAAGTTGATGTCCACAGTTGAACCTGCGAGGGAAATACACTCGCGGAACCACTGAAGGCTGTCTGCAGCGGTGTTGTTGAGAACATACAGGTGAGTCAAGTCGATGCTTCGAGTGAGAACGAGGTCGTCAGTGTTGAAGAAGACGTTGTAGTTGCCACCCGATCCATCAGTGCTTGCAGCGTCGCCGATGAACGAGATTTCTGCTTGATTGATGGATTCGCTTGAGTTCGTAAATCCGTCATTGTTGTCATCGTTACGGCAGGTTCCATCCTCGTCGTAATCGTTCCATTGTCCGAGGAGAACTGCGGAGTATGAGTCTGTTCCCTTGGTGAAGTCGACGTTGATGGATGCATAATCGTTGACGTCAACAATGGATGTTCCATCAACATCAATTCCGTAGAACGTATCTGCATAATATTCAAAGTTCAACGATACGAAATCCCCAGACATGCTTGTCAAATCAACACCTGGGATGGTGAGTGTTTCATTTTCCCACAAATCGCCATATCCTTGAGTCGATGTGTCACATGGGTGACCGAACCAGTACGCGTTGTTGTTGAAGATGAGATCGTTGCATGTCGCCTCATTGTAGATTGCACCTTGTGGGTTACCATCGTCGCTGTAGACGTATCCGTCAGCACCGCCTTCGAAGGATTCTTCACAAATAACTGCAGGAGCACTGCAGAGAATATCGGATGGGGTTGCTGAAAAGACCGTCGCCTTGACGTCAAAGTCAACCATTGTGTTGCCCCAGTTGTTTGTGGTAACATCAATGTCAAACATTCCTTCAGCGTAAAGACCACCGGGGTTGAAGTAATCAATTCCTTCGACTGCAGGGTCGTACAGATTGAATGGTGTGATGTAACCAATAATATCGTCATTCACCCTCTGTTCGTCCCATGCATGATTGCTCAACGTCGCTGAAATTCGGTAGATGGTATCGTTGAGAAGGTTTGCAGAAATGGAAGCCGTCTCTTCTTCACCAGGACCAAGGTTCACGAGGTTGAGGTTGCTTTGCAGTGTTTGTGGGTTCGGGAAATATGCAGTGTTCTGCTTGTAAATCGTAACGTTGTCGATTGCGTATCCGTCACGTCCACTCCATAGAGATTCATTGTCGTCTGCGATTGAACCCTCGAAGCCTGAGCGAAGACGGAATCGAACATCGACAGTTTCACCAGCCCATGGCGAGAGATCGAATTCCCCTACGCCTTCTTGTGTGAAGTTGCTCCATCCGTAATAGGTTCCTGAGCTAAACACACCGTAGTAGTAGCGTCCTTCTGCAACTCCACCATAGCCATTAATCTTGAAGGCACGGTCATTGTCATACCCGCCCCAAACAGAAGAACCAGAGAGACATTCACCGGCTACTTGAGCAGAGGTTGGACATGCGATGGTCGACCATCCTGTCTCTTCAGACCCGACCTCAATCATTGCAACATCGTCCCAAAGGTCACCGATGAGCCATTGCCCAGTCGTTGCATCAAGAGAACCAAGAGCGCCGTATCCAAGATGTCGGAACAATTCGACGCTGAGGAAGGCTCGATCAGAACCTGTCAAATCAACGTCTGTGAGTGTGAGTGCATCGTCCCAATGACGACCATATCCTGACCATTCGTCTCCACTGCTGTTGGTTTTGTATTCACCAGCCCACATAAAGTCGGTTGGATTCTGATAATTGGCAGAGACGTTCGGTGCGTTGTTGCCATCGGTTGCACCAACGGAGTGATTTGTTTCCAAAATCCAGTTGGAAGATTGATCGATGTATTCATCAAACGACCATGTGCATCCTCCGCCACAACCCGTGGCATCGGCAGGGGTATCGAAATCATGAGTGAATACAGTTGTGTTGGAGGAATTTGCTTCATCAACGACCTTCAGTTCAACATCAAGGGTCGCCGATTGTGTAAGCGTGTCCATTCCTGTGTTGGTGATGGTAACGTTGATGTCACGGGTACCTTCTCCGACAATTCCAAAGAACCGATCGACTGGATTGATTTCAATACCAGTAACTGCGATGTCCTTGCTGTCCATCTCAACAACGGTAACGTAGTCGTACTGGCCATCCCATCCGAGGTTGTCCACCCAGTTACCAAAGTTGTAGGAAGTGTGTCCAACAACGATGTCAGGAGCTGATGTGGAAGCGCCAGCGAGTTGACCGATGACAGCAATGTTTGGTCGGCGACCAGCCTCGTATGAAAGCGGAGTGACGTGCCCCCCAGAGCCGTCAGATAGCGTCACCTGAACGGTTGTAGGGAAGTTCAACCAGAAGGAGGATGTGGAACCTCCTGCGGAGTCCGAGGTGTTTTGTTGGTATGCTACGGTTGGGTTGACGAAGTCAGGTTCGCCATCTCCATTGATGTCCGCTACGGTAACATCGTATGAGATGTATGGGCCGAAGTAAGCGAGCGCAGGAGTTGACCATGTTCCGACAGTGGATGAAGTCGAGAAGGTGATGTTTTCGAGGTTTCCTTGCGTCATGGCAATGGTGTCAATCGTACCATCGTCGTTCATATCACCGATATCAAGGGCGCCAAAGGTGTTGGCCATGTTGACGACATGAGAACCTGCTTGAGGAGAGGTGGAGAAGGTGTAGGTTGCTGGGAAGAGATTGGTTTGACAGTTGAATTCGATGATGGTAACGTTGTCGTCATTTCCAGGGTTTGTTACTTGGTTGGTCGCATAATCGATACCTTCACTTCGCAAGAGCCAGATGTCTTCGTCGTAACATTGGCTACCAAGACCTTGTTGGCCTTCGCCCCAATCACCGATTTCGAGACTTCGATAAGAGTTGGTGTTTGCGGTTCCAAGCGCTGTTACCATTGGGGCGGTGCTTGCACCGATCGGTCCCATGTATGTGACGACACGCTGGTTTGAGATGTCACTGAGGAGATCCAAAATAACGACGTCATCATTGCCGTCTTGGTTGATGTCACCTACGGCAAGATCCCATGCCCAGAAGTGAGTGAATCGCTGGCCAATGCTGAACGAGTCAGTGCTGCAGCCATCGTTTTCGAGAATGGTGAGGTTCCCTGGCTCACCAGCAGGTGCGCCATTGTCGTCCGTCTTGAACGGGTTGTTTCGCTGGAAGATTGCGATATCTGGTGCGCTGTCTCCGTTGAATTCTCCAACTTCGAGGAACTGGACGTTTGCAAATTCATCCCACTCAGCGTTACGTGAAGTGTTCTTTGAAACCCAGACATCGTAACGGTCGGTGAAATCACCGTTACCGTCGTTGAGGAGAATACTGATCGTGTGAGTTCCGTCCGTTGCGATGGCCATGTCGTTGTGACCATCACAGTTGAAATCAGCAATGCCGATATCGATAGGATCTCGGTTCGTTGTGTAATTTCGTGCAGCTGAAGCGCTTGCGTTCGTTGCAAATGCAGCTGTTGTCGATAGCACCATTATGAGCACAAGAAATACGCTTCGAAGTTTTGCCCCGATTTGATTTGTCTTTGTTTGCATCAATATCACTCAACTAAGCCAGCCATACTTCCACTATAACCCCTTTGATGCCACGCTTCGCTGGGGAGGGGGCAAATGTGCGATATTGCGCCGCAATTCTAACTTATCCAAGCCAACGTGGGGACGGTCCCCAACCCGTTGCATCTCCACCATGGATTTTCACAAGTTTTCCTGCAGCAAACAAGGATTCCAACCATACACTGAGCTCGACGCCGGTGCGACCACCGAGTTTGGGACTCGCGACCTCTTCGATGGTCTCCGTGGCAAGAGCAGTCCTGCCTCCATCTCGAACGATGAGACGCATGAGTTCTTTCAGCCATGCTTCGGCCATCGGATCTACGCTCATTTCTCCTTGTATTGGCCGTGGCTCATCAAGTTCTGAAAACGCATCCATCAATTCGAACACGTCGCTGCGACTTGGTGGTTCAAGTCCGATTTTTTCTATCTCAAGTTCCACGCTCAAAGCGCCAATTGGACGCCTGACGACCGGAATTCGACTTGGATCTGGCTCAGGACCCATATCGGTTGGAGGGGCGAGAACATCGCCTTCTACACCATCGCTCTCCATCAAATCTGGTTTCTTGATAGGGGATGTAACGCCAAGAGGCAACAGGGTTCCAACCTTACTGAGGCCAAGCTCGTCGATGATGCCTTCAACCCACTCCCTTTGACCTTCAATGACGACATTGACATCTGTCTCTTCAGAGCGAAACGTGAAACGAACTTCTCCCGATGCCATATCATTAACTCCAGTTGCTTGATTTTCAAGATGTCGATGCTGCTGCAAGTTGTCGGAGAACGGTGTGAAGAATTCCTCCGTTTCGATAATACTCCACTTCAACAGGCGTATCGAGGCGCACTGAGACATTGAATTCCTTACTGGAACCATCTGCATGCGTTGCTGTTACGGTCAGCTCTTGGAGCGGCTTAACGTCATCTGTAACGGGAATAAAGAACGACTCTGTACCATCCAATCCCAGCGACTCATGAGATTCGCCTTCCTTGAATGTCAACGGTAGGACGCCCATTCCAACCAAGTTCGACCGATGAATTCGCTCAAACGATGTTGCAATAACGGCCTTCACTCCAAGCAAATACGTTCCTTTCGCAGCCCAATCTCGAGATGATCCTGTACCATACTGCGAACCTGCGAGAACAACCATCGGACCGTCGTTGCCCATCGCGGCTTCGAACACCGAAGTCACCTCACCCGTTACGTGGTTGAGAGCGTACCCACCCTCCGTGCCTTGAGCGAGTTGATTTCGAATTCGAACGTTCGCAAAAGTCCCTCGCATCATGATTTCATGATTGCCTCTGCGGCTGCCAAAGGAATTGAAATCGGTTTTGTTGACGCCACGCTCGACCAGCCATTTTCCAGCTGGCCCGCTTGCAGGGAAGGAACCTGCGGGAGAAATGTGGTCCGTCGTTATCGAGTCACCGAGTTTCAGTAAGACCTTCGCCCCATGGATTGGTTCGATTGGGTTCGCCTCTGCAGAGAGATCTTGAAAAAAGGTTGGCAACCGGATGTATGTCGACTCCTCGTCCCATGGATAGAGTGGACTTGGTTCGGAAGGAATCGAATCCCATCGAGGTTCATTCATTGCATCAGCATAACGTTGTTTGAACATTTGTGGCGTAATCGCCGATCTTGCTTGGGCGATTTCCTCCGATGTCGGCCACAGATCAGAAAGCATGACTGGAGAACCGTCCGACGCAGTTCCAATCGGTTCGGTTGTGAGATCGATTTCAAGCGTGCCTGCAAGTGCATAAGCGACAACAAGAGGAGGGGATGCAAGGTACGATGCCTTGACCTTCCCGTGGACACGTCCCTCGAAATTTCTGTTTCCAGAAAGGACACTGCCCACGATGAGGTTGCCCTCGTCAATCGCAGCATCGACTTCTTCCGGAAGTGGTCCTGAATTCCCAATGCAAGTGGTGCAGCCGTACCCAACCACATTGAATCCAAGGGCGTTCAAGTCATCCTGAAGGCCTGTCGCCTCGTAGTATTCCGTGACAACTCTGCTTCCTGGCGCAAGAGAGGTTCGCACCCATGGTTTGACATCCAGCCCGTAGGATCTTGCTTTCCGGGCGACAAGGCCTGCTGCGAGCATCACATCAGGATTCGATGTGTTGGTGCACGAGGTGATTGCTGCGATTACGACATCCCCGTGATTTAGATCGTAAATCACTCCGTCTCGCTCGACAATCGCCCCGTTGTTCAGTTCCGATGCATCCAAACCATGCCCTTCAAATCCAAGTTCATTGGTCAGTGATTCGATGAAATGAGACTTCATGTCTTTCAAATCTACACGGTCTTGAGGGCGCTTTGGACCTGCAAGGGCAGGCAAAATCGTTCCCAGGTCCAACTCGAGTACGTCCGTGTAGGATTTTTCTGCATCACTTGCATTGTACCAGAGACCTTGTGCCCTCGAAAACGCTTCAACACCAGCAAGTTCCTCTTCATCTCGACCTGTCAATTGGAGGTATTCGATGGTACGTTCGTCGACTGGAAAGAATCCACAAGTCGCCCCGTACTCTGGAGCCATGTTCGCAATTGTTGCACGATCAGCGAGTGAAAGTGCTGCCATACCTTCGCCGAAGAATTCAACGAACTTACCCACAACACCGTGTTCTCGAAGCATCTCAACAATTCTCAGAGTCATGTCTGTAGCGGTTACTCCTTCGTTTAGAGTGCCGACAAGTCGAACGCCAACAACATCCGGTGATAGCATGTAAATCGGCTGTCCAAGCATGACGGCCTCTGCCTCGATTCCACCAACTCCCCAGCCGAGGACTCCAAGGCCATTGACCATGGTTGTGTGAGAATCCGTTCCAACAAGCGTATCAGCAAGCCAAATGTTGTTCTCTGCCCGAGCAACGCTGGCTAAGAATTCGAGGTTGACTTGGTGTACAATACCACGAGAAGGCGGAACTGCTTGGAAATTGGCGAGGGATTGTTGCCCCCACTTGAGAAAGGTGTAACGCTCCATGTTTCGATGATACTCAATATCGAGGTTCATGTGTAAAGCATCTGGATTCGCACCTGAAACGTCGACCTGAACGGAATGGTCAATGACCAAATCAACTGGAACTTGCGGATTGACCTTCTCTGGGTCACCGCCCATTTGGACCATAGCATCACGAAGGGCTGCTAAATCAACGACAGCTGGAACGCCTGTAAAATCTTGAAGAATAACACGAGAGGGGCGAAATGGAATTTCTCCACGTTCACCGTTTGCCTGCCACCCAGCGATGGCTTTGACATCCTCTTCTCGGATCAAGAAGCCGTCACAATTGCGAAGAGCTCCTTCCAACAACACACGGATTGAATACGGAAGATGCGTGGTTGAAATTCCAGCATCATCGAGCGCGTTGAGTGCATAGTATGCACCACCAACCTCAAGTTCTCGTTTCGCTAGAAACGGGTCCAACTCGCTCATAATCCACGGGAATCATAGCCCCCTAATCAACCGAACTGTTGATTGTCCTGTGAGTTCAT
>PAJM01000003.1 GCA_002706065.1 Methanobacteriota archaeon
TTGTCTTAGTTGTTTGGTCGGAATGATATTGTAAAATAATTCTTGAAATTGAAGACTTGACTCCAGTAATTAATCTAAATCCCCATGTTTGATTTGCAAAGAGCCCCTCTGATTGAATGGGTGAGCAGTGGGTACCCTTTGCTTACCCATCAGAGCAGAGGGGGGCCCACTGCTCATACTTTGAAAATCAATGAGTTTGGTCAGTCCTTTGAGTAAATATACCTAAGGAAAGTAGAACTACAAATATTGTAGAAATAAATGAAATTGCAGGTATCAATTTATCCTCACTCTTAGCAACTTCAAATTGTATCTCCATGTCTTCACCAGCAATTCTGAATCCTTTTACACATTCTTCACTAGTCGAATCATCTGCTAGACCACTGACGGATTGCACCTCAAACTCTTGGAATATGCAGTAATTAACCTGTAAATTGTTTACTATTGCAGCATCTGTGGTATTGAAGAGAAGTACATATTTGTCGCTTGGCTCAGCATCAAATGAGAACTTTCCTTCGTATGAAATAGTCACTAGTTCAGTATCAAGACAGTTTCCATGTTCAAAACTTAGGTCAATAGCATACTCTTCGAGGATTGCTACTACTCCGTTTAAGTAATGATTTACTTCAGTTCCAACCATCTCTTGAGCAGATGCTTCATAATTTTCTTCTTCGTTTTCAGATGTTATTCCATCATTGTTGCCATGATTCTCATCAATCCAACAAAGAAGATCGGAGGCGTCATCATTTGTCCAAGATTCGTCTCCATTCAACTCGATATCAAAAATTGAGCCTCCAATTGAGTACTCAACTTCTCCAGAGTATTCAGCAGAAACAACAGGAATTGAAACCATAAATATCAACATGAGTGTTGAACATAATATTCCTTTGCGCATGTGTGGGCTATTTTCTCGCAAACAATAAACCAATCCCTTTTCAAATTAAATCCGGATAGTTTCAGAGGGCTCATCTGAATACCCATTGCTCAGGCATTAGCAAATCAATGGGGTTGCAGTCGGTCGTTGCAAACGCTACCCCCTGATTGGGTAACTTACCATAGGATAGCGTCTAAAATGAAGACAAAATCAGCATAGATTCATGGCGGATGTGGGAGGGCCGATCGATTACTATTGGCGGACCATCTCAAACGCTGATTATTCGACGTCTTTTATTGGATACTGGCACATTTTAGCTGCATTCAGCATCGTTTCAGCAGCCTTCCTTGTGTTTCTCTCGATCTTAATTTACAGAGCGGATCCAACCAATGGAAAGAATCGTTTCATGGCCTTTATGCTTATGACCGAGGCTGTGCGATGTGCAACATCGATGCTTTTCTGGCTCTATTCATGGCCGGAGACGTTCCTTTCGTTTCTCTCAAATGCGCGTATTGTGTATTACATCATGTCCTTGCAACTGTTTTTCTTGTACGTCTTGGCCCCTTCATTCTATTCAAGCAAGAAGGTAGGGGCTCGACTTTCGGAATTTTTTAGTGGCCGGGGGTTGTACATACTCCCGCTCTTTTGCCTAGCCGTTATCTTCTCCATCAGTATGCTCATGGGTGGAGTGCATGCAGCAATAGGCGATGTCGGCTGGACATACTGTTCTGCGGTAGGTAGCGGAACTGGTTCCACTGCTTCGGGAGATTCGATGCCATTTTCGGTCACATGTCCAGAATCGTGGAGTCTAGTCTATCCAATGACTCTCTCCTCACCTTCAATTGAACCGCTCAGTAGAATCCTTCTGCTCTTACCAACACTTGGAGCAATCTATGCTGCGTTTACAATAAACAAAATCTATTCAGAAACCAAGCAGAAGGTTAATCACCAAACGGTTGAGGTACGAGCAGTTCAACTCGGTTTCTTTGGCAAAGCTGTTCTGCAGATTACAACCATTTTCATGCTCTTTACCCTCATTGGCGTTCTTGGAGAATCTCCAACCCTCAATACTCATCCGTTCAATCCCGACGATCAAGTTCCTAAATTGCTGATTGCAATTGGGCCACTCCTGCCAACGACAGTCGTATTGGCGGCATTGTTTGAAGGCCTTGTGTTCACCTATGCCATGGTCAAAAACGAAGTATTCGGCATTGATGAAAAACTAAGGAAAGGATTCACGACCGCCGTCTTCACAGGAGCATTCGCTTTGCTCTTTCTCTTTGCCACCGAAGCTATGGAAGCGGTGTTCGACAAGGGCTGGATTGGAGGGATTTTGATCGGTTTGCCGTTTATCGTGCTGCGAAAACCGATCATAACATCGCTCTCAAAGTTTTCAAATCTCATTATGCCAGAATCGTTTACGCCACAAGAAACCACCTACATTGAAATGTATAAAGCGGCATTAAGTGACGACATCATTACGGAAAAGGAGCGATCGATGCTTCAAATCCAGGCAACATCTTACGGGTTTACCAAAGAAAGAGTAGAATTCTTGGAGGCCTTTTGCAGCGAACCCTCGACCGAAGAAGAGTGAGATCTCCTCCAGGGAGAGAAGACCATCTCCATGCACTGCGATTGAAGAATTGCTCGACTACAAGGNTACCGTTTGAAAGGGACAAATGCACACATATGATTAGGTCTGGAATTGTACATTTCGCAACTCAATCGGCATAAACCTTAGATGAACAAAACCAAACCTACGCCCATGGAAGAGTTGTCGAAAGTTGGTATTGATTCGAAGCGAACGACTGCAGCGAGTGTTGCAATCGTTTCTATCGTCGTCTACTTAGCTATGATTCATTTGAAATCAATTCTCATGCCCTTAGCGGTTGCAATACTCATTTATTTCATCATCAAACCGCCTGAACAATTCATTTACCAGAAGGTCGGGAATCGATTTGTATCGTACGGAACTGTTCTGTTGAGTTTCATCGTGTCGATTTCTCTGATCTCGATTTTCTTGTATGAAAACCTCTCGCAGTTTATCGATGAGCTTCCAACAATTACTGAGGAATTTGAAGATAAAAAGCAATCCCTTTCGGATATGAATTTGTACGGACTTGAAGTAATCTTCTCAGATCCCGAATTGTTTGCATCCGTAGCATCTCCGAGTAACATCGAATCCTTCGTTCTCAAAATTCTTGGATCTGTAGGGGGATTCTTTGGAACAATGGTTACCGTCCTCATCTTTTTGTTGTTCATCATTTTGGAAGAGCACACAATTGCAAAACGATTTGGAGCAGCCTTCCCGAATTCATACAATCGTGCGAAGAGAATCGTGAGTGAGTCCACGGAATCAATCACTGCCTATGTTGTATCAAAAGTCACCTGCAGTGCTGGACAGGCTCTTGTGATGACCATTATTCTCTATGCCTTTGGTATTCCAGGATGGTTTTTGTTTGGAATCCTTTGCTTTTTGTTGGATTTTATTCCAATCTTAGGAGCCTTATTCGCCACAATTCCTCCAGTCATTATTGGCTTCATCATGCTCGATCCAATGATTGCACTGTTGATGTTAGCGTTGTTGATTGGGAATCAACAAGTCTTTGGATCGTTTGTTGAACCAAATCTTTCTGGATCAAAAATTGGGATCTCACCATTTATTCTGCTGCTTACCGTCATGTTGTTTTCACAGGTTTGGGGGATTGCTGGCGCAATCATAGGTGCTCCAATCGTGATTATTGGACGACTTATCCTTGATGAAAACGAAAACACCCGACCGGTTGCATTGATGATGGCAAATGACATCGAAGAGGAATAGATGGTNACGGCATCGCCTTCATTGTGCTTTGAACGCTTCAATCGCTTCAACAACTTCTGAATCTTCCATCAATCGGCGTTGTGATTTCGCAACATCAAAGAGGTGTGCAACCAAATCATCCGTCACCTCATAGTTTCGTTCTTGTAACCACCAGATGATGTTGGAACGTCCAGCCATGTGGCCAATTCGAATAACTTGTTGAAGACCAAATTCACCCGCAGGAACTCCAGAGTAGACTCGGTCTGCAAGCCAATGGTCTCCTTTTTTCATTGCTTTTATGACGGCTGAGGCGTGGACTCCAGTACCTGTTTCAAAAGCGTCTTGACCAAACACTGGATAATTTCTAGGCAATGGAACCTCGGTGTATTCGTGTGCTTTCTGCATGTATTCACCGAGTAGTGAGAGATCATTATCGATAACACCCATGAGTTTGAGATTGACGAGGGTTTGGTCAAGAGGTGCATTTCCAGCACGTTCACCTAGCCCTAGTGCAGTCCCATGCAGCACATCNGCTCCTGCTTCTAGAGCAGCGATGTTGTTGGCAACGCCCAATCCTCTGTCTTGATGGCCATGCCAATTCACCTCAATATCTCGACGATGGTAGCCTCCATCCTTGATGACTTCTTCATCAATGAAGTGAAGTAATTTTTTGACACCGTTTGGAGTCACGTGTCCGCAGGTGTCGCAAACACAAAGGATTCGTGCCCCAAGTTCCATCGCTCCTTGATAAATTTCCTTTATGTCTTCAGGTTTTGAACGCGTGGTATCCTCAGTAACGAACATAACTGGGACCTCATTATCAACAGCATAGGTGACTGCCTTTTCCATGGTCGAAGACAATTTTTGCATTGTCCATCCTTCTGTGTACTGACGGATTGGGCTCGTTCCAAGGAACGCCGATGCTTGGATGGGAATACCGTGTTTTTCTTGAAGTCTGACCAGTGGCTCAATGTCTTGCATCAATGTGCGGACAGCCGCACCGGGTCGTATTTTGTAATNATTTTCTGTGATATGTGTAAGCATGGCATCAATGTGCTCAACATGGTAAGGACCTGCTCCAGGGAGACCAAGGTCGACTTTCTGAATTCCAAGTTTTTCCATGTACCCGAGGAGTTCGATCTTTTGTTCGATTGATGGATTACGCGCAGACGGACTCTGCAATCCATCACGAAGCGTTTCATCATCGATCCAGACATCATGTGGATGGTTCGCTGGGTTCCTCTTGAATTCGTATTCAATCGTGTTCCAATCGTATATCATCGAACGTTCATCCATAACAATTCACCCACGAGGAAAAACCCCGCTCATACACACCAGTCACAAATCATGTTTGAACTCGTCGATAGGAACGTTTCATTCTTCTTCGAGGCTCAACTCGGATTTTGCAGCCTGTGCAGCCTCAAATTCTTCCCGTGAAACAACACCGTCACCATCGGTATCCATCGCATCAAACTCATCATCTTCAATCAATTCCGCAGGTAAGCGAGCAGTGAATATGATTTCATCATCATGGGATTTCTTGTTTTTCGATCGCAGTTCCATAATTCGTGTTCCCTTCGTAGATTTTCCAGAGGTTTCCTTCGTTTGATCGACTGCTAACCGAATCATCATGCCTTTCTTTGTAAGAACAAACAAATTNTCGTTCAAGTCAGGAATTCGACGTACACTCACAAGTTCGTCCGAAAATTCTTCATCCAATTTCATGGTTCGTACGCCCTTTGCACCAGGGTTTGTGGAACGATAACCATCGGTCATCATGCGGAGATTACCATCATCATCGAAGCGTTCGTTGCCATCTCGATCGAGATCAGGTATTCGGTCTGCCGTTCCGAGACGGCTACGTTTGGCCATTCCGAATTTCGAAATGGTGAGGATTTGTGAGTCGTTATCGCTCATTGCAAGCATACCTGCAACAACTCCCCCACCAGAGCCCTTCCGATCTGCGACTTTGATTCCGTAGACTCCACCAGAAACACGACCTGATGTCCGAATTGCGTCACACTTGAAGCGACTCGCATAACCGGTTGTTGAGATCATAACCACGTCATCTGTATCGGTGCTTTGTTGGACATTGACCAGCGAATCACCCTCAAGCTTGAAGCGAAGGGCATACTTTCCGTTTCGATTGATTCGCACATATTCATGCAAATCCGTTTTCTTAATCAGGCCTAACTTCGTTGCAAACAACAAGAAGTATCCAGACGCTGGTCTCTTTTCACCCTCCTCGAGTTTGATTTTGAGGCATTTTTCTGTAACCTCGTCAACCAGTTCCTTGGAAACTGGAAGTATACTGACAATGTTCTCTTCATCCTGCAAGTTCTCCAGCAGGTTTCGGATGTGTGTCCCTCGACTGTGACGACTTCCTTGCGGGATTTCCCATGCTTTGAGTCCGTAGACACGCCCCAAATCAGTAAAAATGAGCAAGCGATCTTTNCTGAAACAAGTGATGATTGATTGAGGAGAATCCTCGTCTTTCGTAGCGACGCCCTTGAGGCCTTTTCCACCTCGATTCTGGACCCGGAACGCTTCAACCGGAACATGGCGGATGTAATTGTCATCGGTTAGTGTGATGGCAATTGCTCGCTCTTCGATCAAATCTTCCCTATCCATGGACAATGGCATCATATTAATTTCAGAGCGTCGCTCATCACCGTGACGTTCAACCATCTGGTTCAATTCTTCGATCAAGATACTCAATCGACGAGTTCTTGAAGCGATAATATCTTGCAAGTCAGCAATCTTAATCTTCAATTCATCGTAATCGTTCTGTACTTTCTCCACGTCCAGGCGACTCAATTGGTACAAACGTCGTTCTGCGATGGCCTTTGCCTGCGGTTCAGTGAAATCAAACGCTGCGATTCCAGACATGAGTTCATTGCCCTGCAGAACGGCTTCAAATTGTTCACGGCTTGAACTCGCCTTTCCAACAGCGATGACGTCATCAATGCGATCNTGAGCTTTGACCAAGCCTTCCAGAATGTGAGCACGTGCTTCGGCTTTTTCCAATTCAAACTCTGCTCGACGCTCGATAACCGATTCTCGGTGCTCAACATACGTGTGGAGCATTGTTGGAAGCGTCAACAAGACTGGTCGACCATCAAGGATGCCCATCATATTGGCAGAGTACGATTCTTGTAGGCGGCTGGATTTGAACAGTTGATTGAGGACTGCGTGTGGATCTGCATTGTTCTTGACTTCGATAACCACGCGAATTCCTTCTTTGGAAGATTCATCACGGATGTCTCGAATGCCGATCACTGACCCCTTTGAAACAAGGTCTGCGATATGAACAAGCATATCCGATTTCTTCACTTGATATGGAATTTCATGTACAATGATACGCTTTCCGGTTGAGTCATCGATGACATCGCATCGTGACCTAACATGGAATCGCCCTTTCCCGGTTGTGTACATGTCAATAATTCCATCAATACCGTGGATGGTTGCACCAGTTGGGAAATCAGGCCCCTTGATGTGTTCCATATACTCCTCAATGGAAACGTGAGGCTTTCCGGTATTTTCTCCACCTTCCTCGAGAATTCGTTTCACGTGAAGNTCAATGGCGCCTGCAACCTCTGTCAAATTGTGAGGAGGGATGCGTGTTGCCATTCCAACAGCAATTCCATCTGAACCATTGAGAAGGAGATTTGGAAGTCGTGCCGGCAATACGGTCGGTTCCATCTCAGAATCATCGAAATTCGGCTGGAAGTCAACTGTTTTCTTTTCAATATCCTCGAGCATGTGCTTTGAGATTCGATCAAGTCGACTTTCTGTATATCGCATTGCGGCTGGAGGGTCACCGTCAATTGAACCAAAGTTTCCTTGACCATCAACCAAGGGGTAACGCAGTGAGAACTCTTGAGCCATCCGGACCATCGTATCGTAAATTGATTGATCACCATGCGGGTGGTATTTACCCATAACCTCACCAACAGAACGAGCCGATTTGCTGAATTTCTTGTCCGCAGTGTGACCACCTTCATGCATACCGTAAAGCACTCGGCGATGAACTGGTTTGAGGCCATCGCGAGCATCTGGCAACGCACGACCAATAATCACCGACATAGCATAGTTGATGTACGATGTCTTCATTTCATCATTGAGTGAACGATTCAAGACCGTACCGGTCTCGACAATGTCACCGCCCTCACTGTTTTCTTCATCAGATGTCAAGGTTGGTCACCTCCTTAGCATGGCGTTCGATGAAAGCACGACGATCGGGTACGTCTTCTCCCATCAAAATCTCAAACATCCGATCGCTTTCTTCCGCATCTTTTACGGTCACCTTGAGCATCGTACGAGTTTCTGGATCCATTGTCGTTTCCCACAANTGCTCAGGGTTCATCTCACCGAGACCTTTGTACCGCTGCACTCCAATCTTCGCATTTGGATTGTCACCACGAAGCTCTTCAAGAATCGTATCACGTTCCTCATCGGTAAAGGCGTATTTGCTTACCCGCCCTTTACTCAGTTGGAACAATGGTGGTTGAGCGATGAAGACATGTCCTTGCTCGATGGCAGGGCGCATGAAGCGCCAAAGGAAGGTCAACATGAGTGTTCGAATGTGAGCGCCGTCAACGTCGGCGTCTGTCATGATGATGATTTTGCTGTAGCGTAGTTTCTCAGGATCAAAACTCCCCTCATCCTCACTGTTGTTTCCAACCCCTGCGCCAAGTGCCCGAATCATGGTTTGAATCTCTTGGTTTTGGAATACTTTCGCAGCATTGTGCTTTTGTCGTTCCACGTTCAGAATTTTACCTCGTAACGGCAGAATTGCTTGTATACGTCGATCACGGCCAGTTTTTGCTGAACCGCCTGCGGAATCACCCTCAACAAGGTAGACTTCGCACTCGCTTGGATCTCTTGATTGACAATCGGCGAGTTTTCCTGGCAAACCACCTCCCTCGAGAACACCTTTTCGACGGGTGAGATCTCGTGCTTTTCGTGCTGCTTCCCGTGCCTTTGAGGCCAAAAGTGCCTTTTCCACAATCTGTTTAGCAACGCTCGGATTCTCCTCAAAGAATTCCCCTAACTTGTCATAGACAATCGTTTGAACGATACCCGTCACTTCGCTGCTCACAAGCTTGTCCTTGGTTTGTGACGAGAAAGACGGATCTGGATGCTTTACACTGACAACCGCTGCAAGCCCTTCGCGAACATCGTCTCCCGACAGAGAGTCTCCTTTGAGGAGATTCTTCTTTTTGGCATATGCATTGACGGAACTTGTTAACGCTGTCCGAAGGCCAGACATATGCGTTCCACCGTCCTTATTTCGAATGATGTTGGTGTAACATCGTATCGATTCGCTAAATGCATCCGACCATTGCAAAGCAACTTCGACCTCGACAAGACCTTTCTCAATTTCTTTGTCGCCTATGATTGCGATAACATCGGCATGCAGTACCTCCCTGCGCTCGTTGAGTTGGCCAACATATTCGGCTAGACCCCCTTCATAGAGGTGCTCAGCATGATGAGGTTCATCATCCCTGTTGTCAAGAATAGTGATCTTGAGACCTGCGTTAAGGAAGGCTGTTTCGCTGATGCGAGTTTCAATTTCTTCACGATTAAATTCTGTAACGTTGGTGAAGATGGTCAGATCAGGCTTGAAGGCAATATGCGTCCCAGTATCGTTTTCGTCACACGTCCCAATTTCCTTTAAATCATTGACAGGGACCCCGGTTTCGTAGCGTTGAAAGTAGACTATTCCATCACGATGGATGGTCATTTCCATCCATTGTGACACAGCGTTAACAGCTGAAACACCGACACCATGGAGTCCACCGGATACTTTGTAGGAACTGTTGTCAAACTTTCCACCTGCGTGGAGTTTTGTCATAATGACTTCAGCGGCTGAAATTCCAAATTCCTCATGAATACCTACTGGAATGCCGCGCCCGTAATCACGTACAGAGAGTGAGTGATCTTCATTGAGGACAATATCAATCTGCTTGGTATGGCCAGCGAGATGCTCGTCGACAGAGTTGTCGACCACTTCCCAAATGCAATGGTGCAACGCCGAACCATCGTGAGGGTCACCCAAATACATTCCGGGCCTTTTTCGAACAGCTTCGAGCCCTTCGAGAACTTGGATGCTTCCTGCATCATAATCTTCTGCCATTGTCTCATCAAATCCAGTCAAAATTTCGTCGCTATCGGCCGATTTGCATCGAGTCGGAGACCACTTCCTTCTAACTGTTAAACATGCCCGACGAGGGTATGTAAAGATACCCCTCCAGCAGTCTTCCGTAAGGCGTTTTTTGCACTCTAAACACCCTCCCAAAAGGAGCATTTTGAACATTAAAATTCAATGCTCCTCTTCCGTGAGCGTTAAGAAGAAGACGAAGGTCGGTTGAGTCATGCCTGAACCGACCATCTGTGTAGCACTCGACTCAACGAACGTTGATGACATGGTCGACGAAGCAGCTCGTGCATCCACTGCAGGCGCAGACCTCGTCGAAGTTCGATTCGATCGACTTTACCTCACCAAACCTGAACCTGCAATAGTTGAANAAGAAGAGGGCGAGCCAAAAAGNGTCATGCCACCTGAAGCAGAGTGGCCGATTTCAGATGCCTCATCGCTGGATGCAAAAATCACGATTCAAAAACTGAAAGATTCGATTGCTGTCCCCGTTATTTTCACAGTCCGACCTCCAAGAGAGGGCGGATTTTTCCCAGGAACAGAGGATGAGCGAATCGAAATTCTCCAGCAAGCGATTGACTCGGAAGTCACGTGGATTGATTTGGAATCCTCTATTGAGGAAAGTGCAGCAGAAGGTTTGATGGCTGCTGCCAAGAAAAACGGGTGCAAAATCGTCTTCTCAAGCCATGACATCAACGGAACACCAAACTCTGAAGACATTGCATCGTTTGTTCGAGACAACGCAGAGAAAGTCGATCTTGTCAAATTCTGTTCAACTGCCCATTCACATCTCGACGCTTTGCAAATCATCGATGCAGCGATTGACTTGAAAGGAGAAGGTTTTGATTACAGTGTCATGGCCGTCAACAGCGGAGGCGACTGGGCGCGCATTCACGCCCCCATCCTCGGCGTTTCAATGGTATACGCAACAATGTCGATGGAACACCGCATCAGTGACAAGGGACTCATCAACGTTCGAGATCTGCGCGATGCTTGGACCCTCCTTGAGTACTGATACCGAAATCACTGGTTCAGTGATGGCATAAGTTGCTTTTCCGTTTCAATTTGCGGCTCAAGCCCAGCGTTCATGTAACGTCGATTGATGATGACGGGTGCAAGCATAATCGACATAAAGAAGACGAAGAACGTGATCGAAACCGTCCAATTCGGAAGAACAACCGAGCGTTCTACAGTTGAAACCGAGACATCAGCCGTGAGAATCTTGTTCTGAACACCTGCATCGCCTCTCCGAGAATTATCCCATGCATCGATGACAATGAAGAATTCTTGATAGGTCGTCCCGGAGAAGAGAGAGGAGTACACTTCAGGCCCGTCCAATGCTACACTCATCACCACTGAATCAGTATTCTCGTAAACATGCGCATCTCTGTACGTTTTCCACCCTGTTACGTCAAACGCAGCCCACTCTGGAGACACTTCGGTCACAAATTCATCATCGCTCAAACTCTCTCGATTGAACCAAAAACCGAAATCATCACCGTGCATGCGGTCATAGGAAAGTTCGTAACTTTCGTACTGAGATGTCGTCATCAAATACACATCAGCACTAGCGGGGACGGTAGCACCTGCTACAAGGCCTTGAATTTCCACACAAATAGTGGTCCTATGATCGCTCGAGAGATTGACCCGTAATGCACCAACGCTATCGTTTCCGATTAAGATGTTCGTTGCGATGTTGGTCCGAAGCGTTCTCAACGGATTTGGTGAATGATAGGACTGATACATCCAAGGCATTTCAGGAGAGAGGGTTGGATCGTACCCCTCATTCGTGGAGTCTGCCGGTTCTGAGGTCCTTCCTTTACCACGACCGTCATCGTCCCAATCCTCATCAAAATACAAACCTCCCCAGTAACTGTTGTGGGGAACTTCAGCGTGATGAGAAATGGTTTCATTCCAAACAATTTGCGACAACTCACCTTTGCAGTCATCGGTCGCTGCTGAGGCAAAACCATGATTCGGAGAAAACACACCACTCAGCAAGGGGAACACGAGAATCGTTAGCAAAATCAAGGCTCGCCTTTGCAACATCTTCTCACCCCTCAAACAGATGTTTGACGAAGAGGTTCTTGAGACATTCGTTCACTCACGTCGGCGCAACGGTCGGATGTAGCCACTTTCGTCGTTTCTACGCTCTTGTTTGGAGAGGATTCTCGGAGCAGGTGGAGGAGTGTGATGGTCCATTCCGAGCAGCCCACCATCATCGGCATGCTCAACTTCGTAGGTTTCCGCATTTTGCTTGGCCTCTTCCTCAATTTCATTGGGTTGCCGCATGACCAACCATCCGAGGATGAGCGCAGCGATAATCAACACAATAATTCCTAGCGCATCACTTCCTGCATCTGAAATCCACGACTTCCATTCATCCCAGCTGAAATCCGACAAGGACGGGTCAGCATCTTGCTCCGGCAGGATGGTCACTTCAGTCTCAGCCACATCACAGAGATTCATACCGTCGCAAACCCTAACGCGCAGGACTGGTTCACCAGGATCATCCCAGACGACGGTAGCCAGTGTTGCGAGGGTATTGGTCGAAGTAAACCAGTCGTTGTCGACAATACCATCTTCATCCGCATCCCGAAGGATGTCTTGCTCCCACTCGATTATCAAATCATTGCTGATGGCTTCATCACGGTCCGAGTTGGAGCCATCGAGAACATTGAGATCTCTATAGAACACAAGGTCTGCCAATGATTCAGCGTCCGAGACATTGACGATCACTGCTGTCGAAAAGTCCTCATAAATCTCATCTGGAAGGTCGATACCTCCGATTTCCGGTGGGGAATCAACGTGGATGTTGAATTCCGCACGGGTTACGTCCCCGGTACCAAAGGCGTCGCGTACGGTCAGTTTTACTGTGTACAAACCAGGACGTTCGTAGGAATGCCAAGGCATTGGATCGTGAACGATTGGGGTTGCATCTCCGAAGTCCCACGTGTACTCGACCAAGCCATTCCAATCCGGCGAAAGTTGCTCGAGTGGAACATACTTGCCCTCGAACTTTTGGTCTCCATCTCGGGTTCCACTGGAGTCGAAATACAGCATTGCACCGGGTATTGCAACGTTGACACCGTTCTCATCAAAGGTTCGAGACCACTGATCCGGCAATCCATTCTCAGGGAAAACATCGGTATCCATCAATAACTCTCCCTCTACCCAAGCATCGAGAATTTGCAGTTCGATGATCGGAAGCGGGTTTGCTACGACAACGACAATGACTCTTGGACTGCTTTCTGCACCGTTTTCATCCGTCACAACGAGTTGAATGGTTTGCTCACCAGGTTCAGTAAAGGAGTACGCAGGGAGTGTTTTGTTGCTGAACGTGCCGTCTGGGAACGACCAATTGAATGACAAATCATTGTACGTACCTGTTGACCCATCAACATCGAAACTGGTTCGTCCATCAAACGAGTACGGAACATTGACTTGGGCATCCGTTACCAAGAAGTCAATTTGTGGAGCTCCTGTTGCACCAGATTCCTTGACGATGTAGTTGGCAACAGGTAACTGATTGATGACATTCACTCGAAGTTCAGCGATTGATACGCCGCCATCTTCATCGGTCACGGTTACAGTGATGTTCTTTATTCCAGGAGTGTCCCACGCTGGTGCAGGATACAATGCAGCAGACGTGGTCGTTGAGAAGTCGTCGTTTCGATCGACTTCAACGCCATCAAGGTTCACACCGTCTTCAAACACCCAGCCGAGCGAGAGGTTCTCTCCATCGTCGTCTGTAAAGACATCAGGCATCAGCAGTGGTGTGTAAGTATAGGTCGTAAGTTCATCAGAGAAAATTTGGTACGGAAGGCGATTGTTGACAATGACTTCGATGGTTTTCTGTCCAACATTGATTCCGTCGGAAACCGTCAATGTCAGAACATACGTCTGGTTTGGACCCACAACATCACCCCATTCGTGGTTGGCTGTGTAGAGGCCAATTCCAGATGTTAGCGACGTTCCATCGCCCCAATCCCATTCAAAGTCAAGGAATTCCAACGGCACGTTGTCAGCCGTTTGATACGCAGAGAAAATGATGCGTTGGTTGGTGAAAATTTCGATTCGTTCGGCAACCACATTGTTGTTGACCGTTATGATTGGAATTGGTTCTGAATCGTCCGTGATGTTAATTTGGTTGACACTCACATCGGACCACGTTCCTCCAACATCCATGATTCGGAGTGTTGTATTGTAGATGCCTGCTTGTGCGAACGAGCGAAGAGGTGAACGTAATCCAGAGGTCATGTTGTCGTCGAAGTCCCAAGTGTACGCAACAGGTTGATCGAAATACGGCAATGTATTGTTGTCCAACGAAAGCCCCCATGCATCGAATCCGTCTCCAGTGAACTGAATCTTTTCGTACGTCTGGCTTGTGTTGGTAGAGACTGATGCATTTGCGACCGGCGCCATGTTGGTCAACGCTTGTGGAGCTGTTGTTTCAGTATCAAGCACGGCTCCAAGCATGTTTTTCATGGTAAATTGAATGGTGTATTGGTCGTTTTTGTTGGCCGTAAAGTAGACATCGTTCGGCACATGAACGCCTCCTCCAGCCTGAACTCGAGTTGAAATCGTGTCCACGACGGTACCGTTGCTGTCTCGAACAAGAGCGTCAACATCCAAATCTTCGAAGAAAGCGTTCGAGAGGATCGAGTAATTGACTTGGACTGTGTCGGCTGTACCATCTCCGTCACGGTCACCGAGAGTTGTTCCGTTCAACATCATCGTAGCAGGAGAAGTGATTCGTGCAGCTTCGATGTCAATTGTTCCTTGAGGATACGAGGGGCCACAAGAAGTGTAATCGCAGTCAGCGACTGTACTGGCGTACCAGACGATGGCATAGACTTCATCGGTCAGATTGCCAAATCCTTGAATCAAGCCAGTTGCTACGTTGTTGTTGAAATCCAAATCTTGCGTTGACCACAGACCATCAGCTGTTGATTTGTAAACAAGAACTCCATCAAAGTTCGATACATCGGAAGTTACTCGAAGTGTCAACGGAGCAGGAGAAGCAGACCCCGGTGTGAATTTGAACGATCGAATACCCCAGCCTTCCATGGTATGGCCGGTCGAACTCCATGGAGTTGACCAGTCGGAATTGGTATCAGCAGGAGTGATTCGACAAAACGTTGAACCTCCGCATGACGGATTGAGATCGAGGTTGGAGAAGCCGTAGATTCCTTGATCTGAGTCAATGGTTGCTGCGATGGAAAAGTTGGCGAAGATTTCTCCCATGGTCCTTCCAATCTTCCCGGATTGTCCAGAAACCGGTGAAAGTGCCAAGTTTTCGACTCCAAGACCACCTGTTGCAGAATCTTGAACGAGTTGCCGAATCGCTGGGCCACCTCCCAAGTGGTCTGCAAGATACATCGTGAAGATGAACCCCGCGCCATAGTCGGCATTCCGTTGATTCCACCAGCGGACGCTTAGGTCGGATTGTTGAGTCCAGCCGTTGAGATGACCTGCAAGCGTGCCATCTGCCCCGAAGCAGAGATAGATTGCAACATCCGCATTTCCTTCATCCAGCCAAGCGTTCTCGTAGGGATCCTGAGCGTTGTGTAGGAGATGTTCGAGTTCATGCGCAATGATCGATTTACCCCATGTTAAGGTGATGTCCGCAAAGTCGACGTAAACTACCTCACGTGTGGCAGCACTACCGGGAGAAAAATAACCGCCGATGTTGTAGGCGCCGTCGATGTCATAGATGACAATTTCAACCTGACAATTGTTATCGTTGTCAGGAGGTGCAAGACCTCGTCCGTCTTGGTAATCTTTTCCGAAGTACGTGGTCATTGTTGGGTAAATTGTTTGATCCCACGTCGATGCAAGGTTTTGGAGAACGGTTGATGAGAGTGTGCGACCGGATTGGACAAGGAATGCAACAGTTGCTGTTGTTTTGGCCACATAGACGTTGGTTGAACCGCCCGAAATCGGGACCGTCAGAGTGTCGCCGACAACATGCTGTGAACAAGTCGAACGCGCCATCGATGGTTGGTACCGAATATCATCGACGCCTGGGCGGCCTGCATCAATCCATGCTTGTTTGATGAATGCGGTCGCTGAAACCACCGGTTGCTCTTCTTCGATGAGTAGGTATTGTGAGCCCGCATCGACATCGAAATTCGTCAAATCGCCGTACACCGTGCCGATATCTTCCGTAATGTCTTCGACATCGTTCTCCGTTTCATTCGCTGCAACTTGAGCAACGATCGACGTCATCATGAGAAAGACGAGGAAAAGGGCTTTACTGGAGCGTCGTTCAGACATATCAAATCCTCGGGAAAATGTGGTGACGTATCACAAACCATTGTATCGAAATGAGGTATTTAATACCCCGCGTCATTAGCATCAATACACAGGAGCGCTTGTGCATGAGGTCAATATGTCTCATTACCATACTCCTTTTGGCTTCGGTTGGACCCTCTGTTGTGTCTTCAGAGTCTGTTTGTACAGTGATTGAGACACTGGAATTTGACGGTCAGAACGCCAACGAAAGTGTGACCACGCAAGTCGAATTCGGAAATCGAGTTCCAGGTAGTAACGCATCGATGGAACTGCGGAATTGGTTTATGGAAACAAGGCCCAACTTTCAATGGACACTCGACCCGCATTCCCGAGAAGGCTACAATCTCACCAACCTCGAAGGTCGGTTAATTCCAGATGACGCTCAAGAAAATGGCTCTGTGATTGTTCTTGCCGCCCACTATGATTCGAGAGACCGAGCAGAACGAGACCCTGATCCGAACATGACGGATGTGCCGATTCCAGGAGCAAACGACGGTGGAAGCGGCGTAGCCGTTTTGTGGGAACTCGCTCGAATTCTACCATCAATCGGTCTTGAACACGAGGTTTGGATTCTCTTGACCGATGCGGAAGATCAAGGACCAATCCCTTCAATGCTTGGAGCGAAAGCATGGGCAGAAAACAGGTCCGAGGAAGACATTTTACGCATTGATGCTTTTCTTCTCGTGGACATGATTGGTGATGCTGATTTGAAGATTTATCGAACCCATCCGCCAAACCTCAACAATGCTGAAGGGAACCGTTTGTGGGGGGCAGTGGAGAACCTCTCTGGCCCGCTTGGCTTGTTGGATAACATCACAGATTGCAACGGCAATCCTGGCATCGACATCGTCAATTTTTCGAGAACCGATGGGGTGATTGATGATCACGTCCCCATGCTTAACGTGGGGATTCCTGCAATCGATTTTATTGACATACGTTACGGTGAGAACGCTACGGAATGGCAAGGCTACTGGCATACGCATGAAGACACCCCTGACAAAGTCTCAGCAGAATCTCTGGCCCACATCGGACGACTGATTGAACTCGGACTTCGAGAAGGCTCTTGGCTCACTTCTCAAGAAAACTTGTCAGAGGTTGATTCGCCCAATGTAGATGATTCGTCCTCAACCTTCAGCACCATGGTAACGGCCACTCTGCTCACAATGATCGCCTTGATTTTACTCATTTTCCTTGGGTTGCACGAAAGCGTGCGTTTGAAACGGTAGGTCTGCGTGCGCGGATACACCGGGAAGACATCGAATTCGCGCACAGAAAAACCAACGAGGGCTCATCATGGACATAAACGAACGACGTGAAGCATTGCGAGCACGTGTTCGCAAGCAATTGTCTGGCGTGGAGGAGGAAGAAGAACTCGTCGTTCAGGATTCTGAAATTGTCGCTTCGACCACAGAAGGGGATGAACTGATTTTGATCGATGAACGCAATGGGCTACTTGCCCTAGCTTCATCGCTTATCTTCATCGGAAGCATACTCGGAATCATCACCGGTATTCTTCTCCTGCAAGGGAATCCAGCTGAATTACTCAGTGATACACTCGAACAAGACAGCGTCGTCGACGTCTACGGAATCGTCTTGGAAGGAGCGTCGGGTGAATCGATGGAAGGAGTTCTTGTTGAGTTGCTCATCGAAGAATCAAACAGTGCAGTTACCATCCAAACGGTGGAGACCAATTCCTATGGGTATTACGAATTCCAAAACGTCGCCTCAACGACACACGTGTTGCGTGTATCATCGGACTCGTTCACAACAGTCGAACGGGTCTTTACTCCTGAGAGCGCAACCCAGGCACCGTTTACACTCACGCAAGGGAACGGAACTGTTCAAGAAGATTTCACACAAGAAAATAATGGATGGTCTCTCGAAAACGCCATTGCTCTTTCAACAGGCATCGCTCTTATCACCATCACTGCGGGATGTGTCGGCATTAATGCGGCCTATGGAGTCCGAAAAGCAACCCACTATCGAAGAACGCAATATTTCGCAGGATTTGCATTGTTTAGCCGAGGTTTCATCGTCTTTGGACCATTTTTGATTCTCTGCGGCATGGGATTGATGATTCTTGCTCGAGAGGAATTTCAAGACTACGAGGTGGAGTAATGTATCTCATCACCGTTGAAGGCGGGGATGGCTCGGGCAAAGGCGAAGCAGTTCGAATCCTTACCGAACTGTTGTCGCATTATCCGTTCAATGAAGTTCATCGAACCCATGAGCCACGTCGCCACAGCGATCTCGGAAAATTAGCGCTGGAAGCGGTAAAACTTGGCGACAAAACTCCACTTCAGGAAGCAGGACTCTTCGCAGCAGACCGACTCGACCACTCTCACACGTGGATTAAACCTCGACTCGAGAGAGGAGAGGTGGTCGTCTCGGATCGAAACATCCATTCTTCCATCATCTACCAAGGTGTTGTCGGCGAACTCGGTATTGATACCGTTTGTCAAGTCAATTCAGCCTCGATGATTCCTGATCTTGTCGTTTGGATTGACTGTGATCCCGAACGAGCAATTGAACGAATCAAACATGCAACGCTTAGGATGAGTAGCGACAAACAGGAATATTTTGAAACACCTGAGATTCAAAAGACAATCCGTAAGGGATTCTATGACCTCTTCACAGGCGCTGTCAAGGTCGCCCCACCTTTCGAAAAATGCTGCATTGTAGGACCAATATTGAACGAAGGTGGATTGGATGAACTTCGTCAAAAACTGCGTAAGGAATTGCGTTCCTTTTTCAATCGTAGACCCACACCAATCAACGTCGATGCCGATAAAGTAGACAGGTACTTACTCAATAAACTGGCTCATGATGTACAACAACAAACCCGCTTACCAGGCGCTCCGATGGAACGGACTTCAGTTCACATCGGCTGGCTGAGCGGAAAGTCCCCTGCCCAGTGGATGCAGTATGCGGAGAACGACTGGGATTCGAGTCAAGCTCGGGAATCGGACGTCCCAAGTAATCCATTTGCTCGATCGAGTTGGTCAATTCTTGGAACCTTATCCCTGATGGCGGGTTCGTGTGAAATTCCAAGATTGCACAAATCACTCGGACCACATCGAATGGTCACCCAACGACATACACAGCGTCTTGTCAAGTGGCTCGAGGAAGCAAACTGGATTCATCGCCAACAAAATCACATACCATTTGCTGAAGGTCAAGTCTTCAAATTGCGAGATTCCTGGATTGGTTTCGCTCGACTAACACTCGCCATGTGGCCTTTCCGCGTTGCGCTTTCCACATGGCGAAAAAACAATCCGAAGAAACCATGGGAACAAGCTCTCGAATCCGTGCTCGACCAAAGCAATGCACAACTCAGCAAAGGGGCAGAGAACGTCATCGAGCGGTTGAAAATTCTCACCAGTGGACATGAGGATTGCCCAGTTCCTGAAAATATCGAACAGTTGTTAGTCTGGTGGTCGATGCCTCCACCGGATCACTCTTCTTCTTGAGGTGGTCGCTGGAATTGAACGTTTCCTGGCAACTGAACATCACTGGGACCACTGAATTTGTTTGGCCGGGCACTGTATGCAGCAGCAAAGAAAAGGCCAAGACCAAAACCAAATGGAATACCTGTCACCAACCGAAGGAATGCTGTTGATTCTCGATCGGTGAGCAATTGGGTGAAGCCATCAACGGCCATTGGAACTATGCAAAGAATACCAATTGCTACGAAAACCAACGTTCTGCGGTTTGAGCGATAAACAGGTTGCAATCGTTCATCGGGAAGGATGGACAAAAACGTGTCACGAATTGTCCATCGATTCACTCCACGCCTTGAATAGATGAATCCACCAAGAGCAAGCCCTGCGAAGATGCCAACGTCACGGACACATACTGGCATTTGGTTCCCGTTGACGAACCAGGATCGCTCATGTTTGTTGTGACAATTCAAATCTCCGAATGCATAGATGGATGCACTGTAAAAATTCAAGTCAGTCCACGTGAAATTTTGGTCGTTTTCTTTGTGGAAATCCAACATGTTTGCTCTACCCGAAAGTTCACCAATCGTTCCTGATTCTACAAGGGCAGGAGCGAGGAAGAACGAGGCAAGAAAGAAGAAACTGATTCCTCCAATCCAACGGCCGACTTTCTGGTCTCTCGTCCTTGATTCGAGACCGTTGCGTTCCATGAGAAGTCCACTCGATTGAATGATTTAATCATTCACATATCGACGGGTTCTTTGCATCAATGTTCCTCCAAGGGTCATGGCGGAGTCATCGACCGAACCCGTTGGTTTGTGGCTCGGGCTCCAAGCAGGGGCATTTCTGGGGTTGTACTTCGGTTTCAGCCTTGCCCTTGTCTCGGCACTGACAAGCCCTGAGGAATTGATGCGCATCGTTTACCTCATCACCGTATTTCCGATGATCGGTGGAATTCTTCTCGGACCGTTTTTGGCGAAAAGAGAACGTCCTGTCGAATCGGACATTCCTCCGATTCAACGCATGATGGAAGCACTTGATGGAATGGATGAAGGTCAAGGAAAATGGAGAATCCTGAGTCACGTTCGCAGTGATGGAAGAACCGTTCGAGTCGATTTGCATGACTCGAGTCGAGTCGAAGAGATTTTGCAAGCGACAACTCCTCTCACAAATGAGTTTCCTGTTCGATACATGGTCGGGCGCGGCGTTGGCGCAAGCAGACAACCCGAATTGCGTGCGAAAGTACTCTCAATACTTGACGCACAATTTCCGAAAACGCGGCAGTCAAGATACACATCCGCAATTGAAATTGCCCCTGAGTTGCCCGAACGACTACGGAATCAGAGGAAGCGAGTGAATCTACTCTTGGCTATTTTTCTGCCGATTGCAACCTTCCTTGGATGGTTGGAAATGAGATAAACTGTTTGTCGATTCACTTATTTTGAAGGACGTTGAGTAGTACCCATGCGGGAGGTCACATTTTTTTGGAGAGTCGACCGTTTGGAGGCCATCGGCATCGGTCCTGTTCTGGATGTTGCTCAACGCATTGAGTTCCTTTCCTACATCAAACGTGTGCCAAAAGACATCCGTTGTTTGTTCAAATTTCACATTCGAGAGGGCAAAACCATTGACGACCTCCGTTCTGTTGAATCCCTAGAAGTTCTTGAGGTTGTACAAGAATCGGAAAATCTAGAGGAGGGGCACTTGGTCATTTGTCGAGTCATCCATCCGTTACCTATGCTGAATGCTCGAACCAATGGCACCTATACCGTAGCTGGTTCAAAACTCGATGAGAACGGTTTAACGTACATCTTGCAAGGTTCGTCCCTCAAATTGCGCTTGCTTTCTGGTGTGCTTCGCTTGATGGCAAAACCAGATCGAGTAAGTGCAAGGACTTTGAAACTCACGCCACAAAACCATGAATCAGTCTTGACTGAAAAGCAACTGAAACTTGCAAAATTCGCATATGATCGTGGGTATTATGACCTTCCGAAGCGAATCAAAATTACTGAACTGGCTGAACAAATGGGTCTTGCAAGGGCAACGATTTCAGAGCATTTGACCAAGATTGAAGGAATCCTCATGGATGACATGTTCTCCTCGATGACCGATGTTCGCCTCACAGTCGATCAAGCCCGTGCGATTGTTGAAACTATAGAGGCGGATATGGATCAAACTGAAGATTATCAAATCGAGTCGTTTGCTGGCCTTATCAAACGAATCAAAGAAAACATGGCAGAGGAGTTGCCACAAGACACAGAACACATTCCTGAGCTCGATGTCAATCAACAACCAGAGGAAATCCTCAAACGCATCCAAGAGGACATCTCTTAATTCGCTCATGTTTTTATGAGTCGATGTGGTGAGGAATGCATGGAGGAGATGAGGCAACTTCTCGACCGGATTTCTGACTCCGGAATCGAAGTCCCTCAATCCGTGCGGGAAGCGATGTATGGGCTTCACCTCGAGCAGTTTACGACCTACGATTTTGGTGGATTTTTCCACGACCGTCCAGTCGTATTTATGGAAACCGAAAACGGTGGTGTCAAAACCATATCTGCACCCCACATGGTCGTCACACTCCTTCATCATCTGGAACTTTCGGAAGGACAGGAAGTTCTGGTCGTTGGCTCAAAGGGGGGATACATCGCAGCTCTTATTGCAACCATTGTTGGTGAAAGCGGAAGAGTCATTCTCATTGATCCGTCTGCTGAAATTGTCCGGCACACTGCAAATGCACTTGCAGGTTGGCCAACCGTCGACCTGAGGCAAGTTGAATCAATTGATGTTTCACCCATTGAATTACCAGGTGAGTTGAGCAGGGTCTTGATTACCGGAAGCGTTCCATCTGTACCAACTTGGATGAAGGACCGAATCATCGAAGGAGGGTTCGTCATTGCCCCTATTGGCGATCATCATCACCAAGAATTGATGAAAGTTGAAAGGCAACTGGACACATTGCATCCAACATCCCTCGGTCCTGTCTCCTTTGGCCCAGTCGACATTGTTGAAAGTGAGCCTCAACCCTTATCGGCATTGGAAATTGCTGATTTAATTGAAACATTGATTGAGACATGCCATGAAATGGAACTCTGCGAAGCCGACGATCTTCAACAGTTGGGAACAATTGCCGATGAATTAAGAACCATGCAAGAAGCGAATGAAGCCGATTTGGAAGAATTCATCACTGCTCATATGCAACATTTTGTTCGACTATGGCCGATGATTCAGTTGATGTTTGCACCAACACTTGCCCGACCTGGTGACATCGATCAGGACGATGAACCGGGGTTCCATTTCGACGAATTCAAGCCCTGAGGGTTTCCTATGGCAGCAACGATACAATCCGCCATTGCGAAGTTGAAACACAAAGATGTCCGCCAACGACGAAGGGCCGTACGAATTCTATTCGATGCTGATGCGCATGAGAGCGTTGAAGCGTTTTCACCCTACCTTGACGATAAGGATGTCTGGTTTCGAAACAAAGCGATTGAAGCTTATCGCCGCTGGGCTCCCAAACATGCACCGCATTTGCTTGAAGAACTTGCTAAAAACAACCAACTCGACGGTCAGAGGTGTGTGGCAACGGTTCTTGATGCAGTACCAGACCAACAACAAGCAGCACACCTCGCACGCTTGTTGCTTGACAGCAGCGACGATGTCGTCGTCCGCAGGGCAGTGAACCAGCTCATTTCAACTCAGGAAGCAACAGAAAAAGAATTGGAAGAGTTCCAAGCATCAGGCGATCATGTCGTACGAGGATATGCAACAGCAGTGAACGAAGATGTCGCTCAACTTGTGCAACGTTTGGAGGATACGCACCCGGATGTTCGCCGACAAGCCGCATCCTCATTGTTGCTCATGGACCTGAAATCCAAAGATGGTGAGGCCCTTCAGAGCGCTATCGAAAATGATGATGCGTTATGGAAACTTGCAGTACCAATCGCGCTTGAGCATGCTCGACCACGTCTTGTCGACTTGATGACAACCAAAAGCAATACGCAACGGCGTTTTCTCGTCCAATCGCTAAAGGACGTTGTTGATGAGGCTGATGATCTTCGTCTTCGTATGTTAATCGATGCGAATTGCACTTCAATCGTTGCACGGTGGCTGGTTGGGCGAAACGATCCAAAAAGCGACGAATTGCGACGGGAATTGTTGTTTGATGCGCGAGTCGACAGCATTGACAAATCAAGACTACTCGAGCGCTTATTGCACCGACAAGGGGAACAAGCGATGCAAGAACTTGCTGAACGACTGTTGGCTGAATCTGAGGATGAACTTGTCCTGAGTGCAGCACAGAACCTATACACTGAATAGCCCAACGTCCATCCATGACAAGTTCAAATGTGGTGTTTAGAGTTGATGCAACCGATGCTGCGGATCAGCGATTGGATGTCGAAATTGAAGTTAGTGCTCCGTTTCTCTCATCATCGATCAAACTCTCATTTCCACGGTGGGTGCCAGGGTCCTATTTCCTTCGCGAACCCATTCAACATGTTTCTCATCTCAAGGCATCCGATGGCAACGGAAATCCACTCAATATAACTCGCAAAGATGTTGACTCGATTGTAATCAAAGGCGTTCATTCGGTCGATTCCGTACGGATTTCCTACAAATTACTCTGTGTGGAAAATACCGTCCGCTCGAATCATTTGGACGAAACTCATCTCCACATCATGCCTCCGTTCACGTGGTTCCTTCCCACATCAGGAATCGATCCCAAGCGAATGAACATGCCTCATCGAATTGAATTCCTCTTACCTTCTGCATGGAATGTTTCAACCCAAATGCAACTCGAGAGTTGCGAGAAAAAGGGAACTACTCAACGTCACACCTTTTCAGCGCAAAATAGAGATGCACTGCTTGACGGTATTGCTGAATGCAATGCAAACGAGATTCACAACTTTACCGTTGGAGACCGGAAACATACCTTGCATTATTGGGATGCTGGAGGGCATGTGCCGAATGAAATCATGATGACAAGATTCATTCAAGACATGAAGAACATCATCGCTGAACACCACGCGATCTTCGGCCCATTATCCGAACCGTATTCGACGATTCTTCACCTCACCGACGGTGGGCGCGGTGGACTGGAACACACGAATTCGCAAACATCAATGGTTCCAAGATCATCACTTCAGCCAGGGCATGTTGAAGATTACCGAGATCTTGTAAGCCTCTTTAGCCATGAATACGTCCACCAATGGAATGTGAAACGATTGAGGCCAAAACGCTTCTTGGATTACGACTTGCAACGAGAAGTAAACACGGATCTCCTGTGGTGGTTTGAAGGAGCTACATCCTGGATTGGAGATATTCTCTGTCTGCGTTCAGGAGCATGGAGTTCTGAGGATTATTTTGCAGACATGAAGCGGAAACTCAAACGCCATCATACGCGGAGTGGTTCGTCATGTCAGGCGCTCTGTGAAGCAAGTCACGAAGCATGGATTCATCTCTATAGAAGCCATGCCTACTCGAGAGAGACGCAAATTTCTTACTATCTTGAAGGGGAACTAACGATGTTTGCATTGGATGCTGAACTTCGGAAACGATCCAAAGGTGAAACAGGTGTTTGTGATTTGATGAAACACTTGTATGAAAAACATAACATCTACGTTGAAGATACCTCATTGAGAGGTGTCCAGTACAACGATATTCGTAAAGCACTCACGTCGTTGCCAGGAGGGCGACGATTGGGTTCATTCCTTGATGCAATAACTAAGGAGGCAGGAAATCTCGACTTGAACAAGGCATTTTCCCGTTTTGGATTGAACTACAAACCCTCGGATGAGCCCAAACGAAAGCAGGGCACTGAAACAGTGGTTTGGGAAAACTTCGCTCAGGGATGGCTCGGAGTACATGTCCGCTCGCAAGGAAACAAACTCAAAGTTACCAGCCATATGCAAGAATCTCCAGTGCGTGAGCAACTGCAGGTTGGCGATGAGATCGTCGCCGTTGATGGGATTCGGATTGTCAATGCAGAACAATTGAAATCCAATTTGAAGGGAAAGGTTGGAACGACGGCTCGCGTCATGTACGCACGCAATTCAGTGATGCATGACATTCTGCTCAATGTATCCTTGGAACCAAACTATCCAACGGTCACGACAAGCGATGGAAACCGCTTGTGGAAATCTACGATTCGTTCTCGACAGACTGACTCGGTGTGAGCAACGACAGACGCTTCAGAGAAACATGAATCGGTGGCAGATAATCCGATATGCGATGCCGTGTTGTTTTTGGGGGATAGAGGTTCCGAGAAAGGGCCATATCGATGACGTCTTGCTTTGTGATGGAATCAAGTTTGGATGCAGGCCATAGTTCCAATTCAACAGACGCATCATCAAGATAATTGATGCAGACGGCAGGAATGCGAGCAAGGTCCAATCGTTGGGCAACAGCATGCCTATGATGGCCATCGAGTATTGTCCCTGTCGCCCTATCTGCGATCAGTGGTTTGGTAAATCCGTCCCATTTCAGCGTCATTTCGAGGAGCTTCTCCATATTTTTGGGCTTGATTTCCTCGTGAGCCTTGAGCCACTCCACGGGAACCAGCCGCACATCGTCTTCACTCCAAGACATGCTTGCGCTAACAGAATCTACGGGATAATGCTTTGTCTTGTACGGGCACGGGAGGATAAGTGTCGAGTATGAATCCAACGCGCGGGATGGAAGAATTACCTCTTCTCCCAGCCCTTTCCACTATGGTTGAACAACTTCCACAAGGTTTGGTTGAAATTCTTGAGTGGTTTCGAGCAAACGGCTCACACATCTGGATTGTCGGTGGAGCAATACGTAACGCATTGTTGGGTACAGAGATCAACGAATACGACCTCGCAACAACCATGACTCCACAGGAGATGAATGCTTATCCAAACACCATTCCTACCGGGGAACGATTTGGTACCATCACGTTTCGAAATCGAGGACAAAGTTACGAAGTGACCACATTGCGAACAGAATCGGGTTACAACGACGGAAGAAGACCCGATGAGGTTGAATGGGGTGACTCTCTTCTTGTGGATTTGTCTCGACGAGATCTGACAATGAATTCAATTGCCGTTGATGCATCCAAACACACATACTACGATCCTTTCAACGGGTACGATGACCTACGAGAAGGTCGAATTCGTTCTGTGGGAGATCCTACAAGGCGGCTGTCCGAGGATGCCTTGCGCATTTTACGCTGCTATCGATTCATGGATCAAGGCAATGCAGGAATTTGGTGGCCAGAACAACGGCTAAGCGATGCACTTCGGCAAATAAAACCAATGATTGAACGAATCGCATCTGAGCGGATATGGTCCGAATTTCGACGGATTCTTGTGGGCCAACACACCTCTGAGATTGTCCAACGAATGGCTGATGATGGAATCCTAAAGCAGATGGTTGGCCTCGATTGGATGCAAGAAGATGTTCGAATTCAGTTGTTGAACCACCTTGAAGGAAATGATGTCATCGATCGACTGGTTGTCATGATGCGTTCGTTTGGTAGCAACGATTGTGAACAGTTGTCGAAACGATTGCGATTGAGCAATCTTGAGAAAAAGAATCTCATGTTTCGACATTCAAAATTAGGTCACATTCCAGAGAACATGGACTCATCGTTGCGAGTTTATGCTGTCGCCCTCGGAGCATGGAGTCACCAACATTTGCGCATTGAACAACTGTTCGCTGAATACGAGACACCTCTCGATTCTACCCTTGACCATATTCAGCAATGCATTGAGCGATTCTCAGGTCTGAACATCAATGTTCACGTTGAACCATTGGCGAGTGGGAATTACATCATGGAACAAACCGGTATTCAGCAGGGACCCAAATTGGGCGCTTTGAAATCGTGGCTCTTCTATGAGCAGGTTTCTCGCAATCTTCAGTCGATGGATGAGATGGAGACGCTTCTTTGCACGCTTTCATGGCAAACCGAGGATACAACGCGTTGGCCAAAACTTCAATTCCCCTGACGTGATAGTCTGGTACACCGAGAAGGTCGAGGACGTGAGTGGATGTCTGTTAAACAAGTGCTTCAAGCAAGAATGAAACAACACATCAACGAGATGGTGACCACCAATCCAATGATTGGCCAATTGAATACCCAATTCACGAGTTGGCTTCTCGGTTCTGGTTTGACCGGTGCTGAAATCATCAAAATGATCGATACAAATATGGATGCAGTGATTCAACCTGTCGAACTTTCAAGTGCGCTCGAGAAGACAACGGGTACACAACCTCCTGGCTGGGTCATCAACGGCCTGATGTCGGTACTCGACATGGACAAGGACGGTAACGTAACGGTTGCTGATCTTCATACATATTTCGAAACCATTGGCTTGCCGAGTGGTGTTGAAGAGGTAACACCAGAAACAGAACCAGAAGACGAATTCGATGAACTCGACCAAGAATTACAAGATGATGCTCGAAAGCAAGCAGAGGAACTCATTCGACAACAAGAGGCTGAAAAACAGCGTTTGTTGGAAGAAGAGGAAGCGAAGAAAGCCGCTGAACGTGAGGCTGCCGAGCAAGCCAAACGAGAGGAGGAGGCTGCGAAGCAGAAACCAGATCTTATCCTCCTCAATGAGGATGGAACTCATGTCGACCATAATCGATTCATCGAGGTGTTAGCGGAAATGAAACTTGGCAGCGAGCGCCGCGAAGCGATTGCTCAATCGCCGACTCAGGTGTGCAGAATACAAATCCAGTCCATTGAGAAAACGCTCCTTGGAAAAGGATCACTCAAGAACGGTATGACCATCGTTGGTAAAATCATCGGAGAACAAGGGTTCGAAATTGAACTCCAAACCCCATTTGATGCAACCGAGCTTGTCAACACCTTCCAGAAGAATCAAACAATTGAGGCTGAAGCTAAAATTTGCGACTGGAATTCAGGCCGTAGGCGGGCTGTCCTTGAAGCAATTCAGTTAGACCGTCTATAGAAGGCTTCGAGCAACAACGATTCGTTGGACTTCTTGGGTACCTTCGTAAATCTGAGTAATCTTTGCGTCTCTGAAGAATCGCTCAACAGGGAACTCCTTGGTGTAGCCATAACCGCCATGGACCTGGATTGCACGCTCTGAGACCCACATTGCGGTGTCTCCTGCGTAGAGTTTAGCCATACTTGCCTCTTTGGTGTGCCGAGGTCCACCGTGCTCGTAGTGCTGTTGCTTGGCCCACGAAGCCTTGTAGACCAAGTGTCGTGCTGCGTCAATGCGTGTTGCCATGTCGGCAAGATAGCCCATGATCATCTGGTGATGTGCGATTGGTTTTCCAAAGGCTTCTCGTTCGTGAGCGTACTTGAGTGAGGCTTCATAGGCTCCTTGAGCAATTCCAAGAGCTTGTGCAGCGATACCAATGCGTGAGTTATCAAGAGCATTCATTGCGATTGGGAATCCATTTCCCGCACCCTTGATGACATTCTCAACAGGGACTTTGCAGTTTTCCAAAACAAGCGTGCATGTGTCGGATGAGCGAATACCGAGTTTGTCTTCTTTCTTTCCGACAGAAAACCCTTCAAAGGAGGAATCGACAATAAACGCAGTCGTTCCGCCGTGCCTCTTTACACCATAGTCAGGGTGGTCCACGTCTTTGGCAAACAAAACGATGATTTTTGACTGGACTCCGTTGGTGACCCACATCTTTTCTCCGTTGAGCAAATAGTGCGACCCGTCCTCCGAAAGTTTCGCTTTGCACGACATTGCAGCGGCATCGGTCCCAGCCCCAGCTTCAGAGAGTGAGTATGCCCCTACTTCGCCTTCTGCGAGCCTTTTCAGATAGGTTTCCTTCTGATATTCATCTCCGTGAAGAGCGATGGTTTTTGCACACAATCCGACGTGAACGCAGAACATGACCGAGAACGATGGGTCAACGCGAGCCAACTCTTCGACAATGATCGATTCTGATATATCGTCAACGGGCATGCCACCGTACTTTTCAGGAACGGTCACACCTTGCAAACCAAGTTCAAGGAACTGTTTCCATTCCTCAGATGGAGGTGTTTGTGTTTGGTCTCGGTGTTCCACTGTGGGCGCAAGGACCGTTTCAGCGAAATCGCGCACCATTTCTCGAATCATGTCTTGTTCGTCGGTTGCTTTGAAGTCCATTCGCTCACTGTAACTACGGAAGAAAGGCTCTCACTTAATGGATGTGCTACAGCCATATCACTGCAAAAATAGCGATGATTCATATAGGAGATGTTTGAGCCGCGTATAGGTGAAATGACTTGGATGAAGAAGTTGTTGAATTTAACATAGCACACAACCGAAAATACTCGATTGACCATTTGTGGTACCAAGAGAAGGACGATGAGAAAATCATGGTCGGCATCAGCGAGTTTATGGGCGTCGAAATCGGAGAAGTACTCCGCGTTATTCTCCCGCAAGCAGAAACCGTCGTGGATGAAGGACAAGACATGTTCTCACTTTGGACCGCAGATGAAAAAATTGCCTTCACTGCCCCATTCTCGGGAACCATTACAGAAGTGAACGGGGAAGTTGAAATCAACCCTGATCTTGTCAACGAATCCGCTTATGACCTTGGATGGATTTTGGTTCTTCAACCGTTCCAATTTGACATGGAGAATCTCCTTGAGCCTGATGAATACGTCGAGTACCTCTCAGAACTTTGATCACTGAAGTGGAAGCATGTCTGAATCAATGCAGCGATTGAAGGATTCACTCCTCGCTGCCCCCATCATCTGGAAGGGCGATTATCCGTACTTTATTCATCCACTAACGGATGGAGTGCCTCGACTTGATCCGTCTGTTCTTACATCTGTTGTTGAATTGATTGAAGCGGCTGTTGATTGGCAATCAGTCGATCTTGTCCTTGGTATTGAAGCGATGGGTTTGCCACTGACGAGCCCACTTTCGATGCGAAACAACAAGCCTCAGGTTGTGGTCCGAAAGCGATCGTACGGCCTCGAAGGAGAAGTTGCGATCGATCAATCAACAGGTTACTCTAAAGGTTCGATGTACCTTAACGACATCGCAAAAGATGAACGCATCCTCATCGTTGACGATGTACTGTCCACTGGAGGAACACTCGATGCCATCATAGGTGGCTTGGAAACAATTGGTGCAAAAATTGCTTCGATTGTTGTCGTGGTCGAAAAGGGTCCAGGACTGCAACAATTGCAAGAAAAATATCCGCACATTGAAATTTCATCCATTGTTCGACTCAACATGGACGGGGACAAGGTTGTCCTACTCGATGAGGTGATTTGATGGATTTAAACCGACACGACTTCCAACTGGAAGAACTCATCCAACGCATTGAGAAGAATGACAACAGACTTGTTGCTCTTCAGGTCCCTGAAGGATTGAAGATGCAGGCGCTTGAGATGATGGATGAAATTGAATCAGGTTCAGGCGCAAAAGTTGTTTTGGCAGCCGACCCGTGTTATGGCGCATGTGACCTTGTCCATGATAAGATGAAGATGATGGGTGTTGAGCTCGTTGCACATTTGGGTCATTCTCAAATGAACATTAACTCAGGAATGCCAACCCAATTCATCGATGTGACCTACGATGGCGATCCAAAACTTGCGCCAGTAATTCCAATGCTCAATGCACATCTTCAGATCGCTAAGAATCGAATGGCTGAACAGTCAACAGGCGAATTGTCTGAAGAAGAGGCTCAAGAGCGATTTATGGATGCTGTTGGGCGCATGACACCACTCAAAGATACGAAACTTGGATTGGTCGGAAGCATCCAACACTTGCATCTTCTACCCGAATTCCACGACCGTCTTGAGCAAGCCGGATTTGATGTAACAATACCGATGGGAGGTGCACGTCTCACATTCCCGGGACAAGTTCTCGGATGCAACTATTCGGGTGATGATGACACGATTGGACACTACCTCTTCCTCGGAAGCGGAGACTTCCATCCAATCGGTTTGGTTCTCCATACTGGGAAACCACTAGCGATGCTCGATCCCTATTCAGGCGACGCAATCGAAATGTCGTTTGAGCGAATCGAACGCATTCTACGGCAACGGTTTGGTTTGATTATGTCCTCGATGGACGCTCAGAAATTTGGGATTCTCATCGGTGAAAAGCCCGGGCAGATGCGAAGAACTCTCGCCCTGAGGATGAAACGATTGCTCGAAAAACACGGGAAAAAAGGGTATCTTCTTGCGCTCGAGCATGTTGGCCCCGAATTGATTGATTTCTATCCTGTTGATGCCTTTGTTAACACAGCTTGCCCCCGAATAGCAATCGATGATGCAGTCAAATATGCGAAACCACTGATAACACCGTTCGAACTTGAAGTCGCTCTCGGCGAAAAGAAATGGGAACTCGGATATCAATTCGATGAAATCCCCTAAACTTCATCAATTTCCGTTTGGAAAAGAGCGAGTGTTCAAGAACGGTTGGCATCAAGAACCGAACAGCATGAGCGACTATCTCGACCGAATTGGTTCAGGTTTTATCCTTCTGAACCCTGATCCCCTTGATTTTGATTACATCCCGGAAGTCATGGTTGGACGGGAAGCAATTCAAGGAACACTTGCAGGAAAATTCCATTCCATTGCTCATCCCAATGGGAGTGCCAATGTTGTGATTACGGGCCCAGTTGGAAGTGGAAAAACACTCCTTGCACGCACGTTTTGTCGCGATATTGAACATCACCTCCGAAACAAGCGTCCACTTCGAAGCGTCCACATCAACTGCAGAAACGCAACAACCAACGTTCGGGTTGCTCAACGCATCGTTCAATCATTGGACCCTGGCCACCCAGACCGTGGGCTTTCAATGGGCGAATTGTTGAGCAGTCTCAGGAAGCTGTTGAGAAACAACGGGCGTCATTTAATCATCGTCTTGGACGAGGTCGACCATCTGTTGCGCAAATCAGGCAACGACCTCATCTATCAGTTGCTTCGTATTGACGAGGACCAAGACGGTAGTGGAACACTTTCCCTTATTCTTATCAGCCAAGAACAGGTTCTTGATGTTCTTGAAAATGCTGTCATCTCTCGATTTGGCCACACGAATCACATCCCTGTCCCACCTTACGATCTCAAGGGACTCATTGCGATCGTACGTCAACGTGCAGAAGCTGCGTTGAATTCGAGGTCATGGGACGAGGATATCCTGAAACTTATCGCTACTTCTGCTGCTCCTTCAGGAGATGCTCGGCAAGTGATTGAGTTGCTCGGAGCCGCTGTGGAACACGCTGAATCGGATGGACACAAGAGCATCCTCTCCGAACATGTGCAAACAAAAGCAAGGGACGTACCACAAGTGATGCCCGAAGATGTCCTCGATGAGTTGTCGGGTCATTCGATGTTGGTTTTGCTTGGGATTTGCCGAAGACTACGAAAAGCCGAATTCATGACAAGCAAAGACGTTGAATCAATTTATGCTGTTGTCTGCGAAGAATATGAAGTCAAACCCCGCAGCCATACAACAGTATGGAAATTCTTGAAGCACATCGAGGGTTTGAACATCATTGCAACTCGCGTCGATACGGTTGGAGAAGGTCGTGGCCGTACAACCCACATCTCCATGCCTCATGCCCTACCGATGGATGTCGCTGCTCGAATAGAAGGTCGAGTGGCGAGGAAGCTGAAGCGTTAACGATGAAATAGCATGCGGTGAGGCTAAATAGGGGTCGTTAGTCGCTTAGTTGCTAGAGGAATGCACCATGGCTGATGGAAATTCATTTGTTGCAGTGGTCAACGACACCACAACCAAGTTGACACGTACCACAAAGAACGGTAAGGAGAAGACATATTCTCCGTCATACAAGACCGTTATTTCTGGAAACAACCATGCTCAACTGCTCGGTAAGAAAATCGGAGATGTCATCGATGGTATCTTCGTCGGCGAGGGTGAATCCACATTGACCGGTTACAAACTTGAAATTACAGGAGGCTCCGACAAAACAGGAACCCCAATGCGTCGAGATCTTGAGGGAGGTTCCCGCCAAGCAATCCTCGTCACAGCATCCACAGGATTCAAGGGACACAATCTTGTTTCCAAGACCAAGCAGGGCGAAAAGAAGCGATTCCGATACAAGCCTGAAGGTATGCGAAAGCGACGTTTCTTCCGTGGCAACACTGTCACACAAGACACACGTCAAATCAATCTCAAGGTTGTTGATGCTGGTAACATTGGCCTCGACAAGTTGCTCGGTGAGGAAGAAGCTGCAGCGGAGTGAAACCCGAGAGGGTTGAATCGGTGAACTAGGAGGAATGGAAGCATGGCACGAACGCTTCCTTCCCAGCCTGAAGTCAACATTGGCCTTGTTGGTCACGTCGATCACGGTAAGACCACTCTCACTCAAGCCCTGTCTGGTGTTTGGACTGACACACACTCCGAAGAGCGTCGTCGCGGTATTTCGATTAAACTCGGTTATGCTGATACGGCATTTTACAAGACCGATTCAGGGCAGTTCTACGCAACTGGACGGCATCCTGATGGCAAGAAGGACGACGAATCTGAACTTCAGCGCGTGGTTTCGTTTGTTGACGCCCCAGGTCACGAGACACTGATGGCGATTATGATCACAGGCGCATCCATCATGGACGGTGCCATGTTGATGGTCGCTGCCAACGAAACCTGTCCACAGCCACAAACTCGTGAACACTTGATGGCATTGGAAATTGCTGGTATCAAGAACATCGTAATCGTCCAGAACAAAATCGATTTGGTTTCACGAGACAGAGCCATGGAGTCCTACAACGAAATCAAGACCTTCCTTAAGGGAACAATTGCAGAGGAAGCACCGATCATTCCTGTCTCTGCCCATCATGATGTCAATCTTGACATCCTCATCGAGGCGATTGAACAGACCATTCCTACCCCAAACAGGGATTCTGACGAACGGGCGATAATGCATATTGCTCGTTCATTCGATGTGAATCGACCGGGAACTCGCCCCACAAAGCTAACCGGCGGCGTTATTGGCGGTTCAATCGTAGAAGGTACCTTCCGAGAAGGTGATGAGATCATCATCGGTCCTGGTCGGAAAATTGAGAACGGGAACAAATCACACTGGGAACCGATTGAAACAACCATCACGAGCATGCAAGGTGGAGGTGGAAAGCGAGACGAAATGACAGCAGGAGGTTTGTGTGGCTTTGGAACTCTGCTCGACCCATCGATAACAACTGCAGACAACCTTTCAGGACAAGTTCTTGCAAAGAAAGGTAAATTGCCAGAAGTACGTACGGAATGTGCTATTGAAATCCATTTGATGAAGAACATGGTTGCAGGTGATGGTGAACAACCAGACAAGATTTATCCACTTCGAAACAATGAGATGCTGATGGTGAATGTTGCAACCTCTACATCCGTTGGTGTTGTCAAAGGCGTGGAAAAAGGCAAGGCAAACCTGCAGTTACGGCTTCCTATTTGTGCAGATAAAGGACAGAGAGTTTCACTCTCTCGACGAGTGGGTGCACGATGGCGACTCATCGGCCATGGAACCATTCAATGAGGTGATTGCATGGGCGATGTGCTCATTGATGCTTGTGGATGGGTCGCTCTCATCGATGGTTCATTCAACATCGATCTTGCACTTTCGCAGATTATTGGACCACCACACTTCATCCTGATTGACTTGGTTCTCGAAGAACTGGAGGACATCGAAGCAAGTCGTCCACGGGGAAAGAAATTGATGCTTGATCTGCTGCTCCAGCGCTCGACCTTGATTGAATACTCTACAATGCATACCGATGATGCACTCTTGGAAGTTGCAAGTGAAAGGAAGATTCCAATTCTGACCATCGACTCAAATTTAAAACGCCGAGCACTTGAAGTGGGACTTGGAATTGTTGAGGTTACTCAAGGAAAGAACATCCGCTTAGTCAATGGTCTATAGAGAAAATAAAGCATGAATGGTTGATTTTAATTCATTACATTCAATTAATCGTCGGTGATTGTATTATATATCCTCACGTTTGTATTAATCTCATGGCGTCCAGTCTCGAGCATGCGATGAGTGATGAACAACGTTCCCTCTGCCAAAAATTGATTGATCTTGGTGCCAACGAAAATACAGCGAGTGTTCTTCTTTGTCTCCATCATCACGGGGCAGCAACATCGAAGGATTTGCAATGTCATTGCAACATTCGCCAACCTGATGTCAGTATGGCGATATCTGAACTACGTGAAATGAATCTCGTTCACTATTCTCCCCGATCCGAGCCCTCACGTGGCCGTCCTGCTCACATCTACAGACTTCGGATGAGTCTGGAACAGTCAATTCAGCCGTTCGTCAACCGAGCCAAGAAACGTGCGAAGGAAATTCTCAACGAAGTTGATGAAATTCATAATTTAGTCAGCAAGGTTGAACCGGATGTGAATACACAATTTACGGCAATGTAAACAACACATCGTCACCATGGCCGTCGAGAAGACGCAGTTTTACGCCAGCATCAATCCACGCATGAGCATAATTGATCGCTCCAAATGCTCGGATTAAGTCTCCCTTCTCGAGAAAATACTGAGCATCATTTGCGTAATCATCGGCCATGGCGAGCAATGTGTTCAACATCGATTCCTCATCTGGCGTTGAAGCAAGAGGAGTTGCTTTTCCTCTTGCTTTTTCAGTGATGGAGAGGTAGTGTTTTACTCGTTCAACAGTCAAAGTTTGATCAGGATTCAGACACATCACCTCCTTTTTGCCTACGTAGGAGTCGTTGCACATCGTCATTCCTACCAAGCGCTTCATAGAGTTCGATTGCTCTCGACAACCGGCCTTCATCTTCTGCAGCAAGTGCCCGCTGGAACAATTGTCGTCGTTCATCCCAAGATCGTGCAAGTTTCGCATCAGCAGCTTCCTTTTGTCGATGGCGACGCTGCTCTTCTGCGAGATGTGGAGCGACCCAGCGACGAACCAAACCGTCTCTACGGCACGTTATCATCGAGTTTCGGCCAAGACGGATTAGGAGGTCACCAAGGTTCATCCCTTCTCCAATACGCACCTCGCCACTCTCAGAACTCATGTGATCAAGATGGCCCTCAATACCTAGCACCCACCAACCATCGGCTGCACGTGTGGCGACCAGCGGCTCGAGCGATTCGATTTCAATTCGCTCAAGTGCATCCCAACCATAGGGATGAGGAATCCCGTCCCACAGCTGTCCGTCTGCAGATTGCAACAACATGTGACCATCCGTCAGTGGAGAGACCCAACTCCAAATCGTTGAATCAACGACTCGGCGTTTATCTTGCTGAGCAATTTGACCGCAATACACCATTCCGCCAGTGTCCTGCCACAAGAGATGTTCTCGATCAAGCCAACCGATCAAACGTCGAACGACACCTGATTGAATGCGGCGAATACCAATTCCACTTGCATCGAAGAGATGCAAATTTCCGTCACGTCCAGCTAAGACCCATCCTCCACCAGGCCGATTGAGGAGTTGTGTGAAACCTCCTGGACTCGATCTTCCCTCGTGTACCATCGAACCATCTACGGTATTGAGAAGATAGAATGCATGGGCTGCGAGTACACCAATGCGTCCATCTGCATTGCAAATCGCATGGACCTTGAACGGCATACTACGTTGCCATTGAATCTCATTCGTTTCGTTGAAAAGAGCCAGCTCTAGCCCATACGCCACGCAAAGGTGCCCATTCACGGACTCAACTGCGCTAATTCTCGAAGGCGATTGCCAGGACCAACTCACTGACCATGTCATCATTCATCACCTCCAACAATGCCCCATGCTATCAATTGGGCGAGAGCACTCCTTGTCAATCCAAACATTCGTGAACGTCCCACCATGCGAGCATGCAAAATTCCTGCTTTGTGAAGACGATTGCAAATTTGCGACAATCGGGCACGTTTGATTGACAATCGCTCCAATAAGGCCTTGTCAGAAGGTGAGATTGTCCGACTTTTGGCTTCTGCAACAACAATCGATTCAGAGCCTGTGAGTGAACTAAGAACGCCAATACTCAGAACGTGTTCCTCTTTCTCGGTCAATCGTGGCCTCGAGAGGGCACGCAGTTGCTCAACAAGATCTTGGCTTCCATTCAGCCCCTGAATTGAAGGCTGGAGAACCTGCGTAAGTAAACGAGTAAAGGCTTCAATGGTTTGTGAATCAATTGATCCACTTTCAGTTGGTTCCAATTCATACAACGCAGTTGGGTCAAGGTCAACAATCGATTCGAGTTCGGTGTTCTCGATGGGAGGAGAGGTCGCTTCTTTGATTTCATCCTCGGCTACGGGCAACGGCTCCTCTGCGCTCCAGAAAGCAGTTCCCTTCTCTGTTGCTTTGAATTGGCCTTCTGGAGTTGAATCCAAGTCTGTATTGACAAGTTTTCCTCGACCTCTTAAACCACCAAAGACACCTGCAAATGGCAAACTATCCGCCGTGACATAGGAATCATCCAGGGATGTATCTTCTTCTGCTTCATCGCTGGAATCCTCTTGAATTTCAAGAGGTTCTTCAACCGGCTCATCAAGAATATCAAAGTCAAGATCGAATCCTGTTGCTTCCGTCATGCCTGGGGCCTCTTCCCATGATTTTCCATCAACACCATGTTCACCCCCTTCTGTCGTTTCTGTAGGAATATTGTCAATGGTAGGAGATACCTCCTCAACCTCTACAGCCTCAGATTGCAGTTCGGTCTCCACAGTATGCTCTTTCTCAAACGAAGAATCGGGGTGTGCAACAGCCGACTCTGGAGCGATATAGTTGCCACTGACTGCATTTCGCAGGACTTTGATGAGTGATCCTGGTTGTCCACTACGACTGAGTTGGAGCAAACGGTTTGCATCATCTGTCGACATATTGTATGGTTGAGAGGAAGCCTTTGCGATTCTACGCTCTACCAAAGCCTTGATTCCATCGAGATCTAGACTTGACATCGTTCGCAATTCAAAGCGCTGCAGCAATTGCTCGGAAATCAGCGATTGTTGCTGAGGATTGATAGCGATGATAATCAAAGCGGGCAGTCGCTCAAAGAAGTGTAGAGAAGACCGCAGGCATGCTTCCAGAGAAGATACATCCGCCATGTCTGCATCGATTGTAACCAGTGGAAGCATCTGCCGGGAATCGTGAATCATGCGATGTAAGTCGCGACTCAATTTCTGATAATCATGAGGAGGAGAGCCGTCAATCAATTGCGCATACATATCCTTGAGTAATTCAACTCCAGGTTCTGAAAATGCTATGCGATCGATGCCAATGTGCAGATTGGTTCTTGCACCTAAGCATTGCATGAACGACGTTTTTCCTGAACCAAATTCACCAACAATCAGAATGCGGTCGGCCGACTTAAACGAGATTTTCCGTTCCATCTCGTCGAACAGTGCATGCCGTCCTACGAGCAAATCAAATTCATGCTTGTCGAGAGGGCTGGAAGAAAATGGATCTTCACTCATTGATGGAAAACCGAAATCGATTGTATTACCATGCATGACCGAGCAACTTCAACCAAGTATATGATATTTCACGGATTGGAGGCAATCCAAGGACCTGTTACGAGACGTTAATCAGACGGCCGTATGGCATGCGATGTCTGAATTAACGTACGCTTAACGCTAAAATAACGCGTTAATTGAAACGTTAAACCCGTTAGATTCTTCCGATTGATTCATGCAGCCCGCAATCCTCGCTTGGTTTGAGGAGACGTCATGCCTGTCGACAACAGCCGCCTCAAAGGCTTCTACAAACTTGATGTGGAACAACGTAGAGCGAAGATTGCGGAACTTGCTCATCTCGACCAAGAACAGGTTGCTGCCCTCGCTGCAAGTGGTGAATTGGACGATTCTGCCGCAGATCGAATGATTGAGAATGTTATTGGAACCATGTCCCTCCCTGTCGGGGTTGCGACCAACTTTATCATCGATGGAAAGCACTACGTCGTCCCATTTTGTCTTGAAGAATCAAGCGTGGTAGCGGCTGCTTCAAACATGGCAAAGCGCTGCCATGTCAAGGGTGGGTTCTCCACCAACAACGACGAACCTATCATGCTTGCTCAGATCCAACTATTGGATATTTCTGATCACAGCAAGGCAATTCAACAAATCGAAGCCAAAAAGGAGGAACTCATGGCGCTTGCTAACAGTTTACCCTCCACCATGATACGACTCGGCGGAGGTTGTAAGGAACTATCCACTCGCTCGATTGAGACACTATCTGGCCCGATGCTCATCGTTCACATCCACGTTGACTGCAGGGATGCGATGGGAGCAAATGCCGTGAATACCATGGCAGAATTACTCGCTCCGGAACTTGAAGTGATGACTGGCGGCCGGTCGCTGCTACGTATTCTGTCTAATCTTGCTACAGAACGACTTGCACGTGTTTCTGCTACCTTCACGCCAGAAGAAATGAGCAACAACGGTGAGAGAAACGACGGAGAAGCGATTATTCAAGGCATACTCGAAGCACATCACTTCGCTATGGCTGATGCTTACCGTGCAGCAACGCACAACAAAGGCGTCATGAACGGGATCTCTGCTGTTGCCGTTGCATGCGGGCAGGATTGGCGAGCTGTTGAGGCAGGATGCCACGCTTACGCTGCAGTCCATCATGGACGATATGGTTCCATCACTCACTGGGAAAAAGACGCTGAAGGTAATCTCGTTGGAACCATCGAGACACCGATGGCTGTTGGTATTGTTGGAGGAGCATCCAAGGTCCACCCTGTAGCCCGAGCGAATCTGGAAATTCTTGGTGTAGAGTCTGCTCAAGAATTGGCATCCATCATGGCAGCAGCAGGACTTGCACAAAATCTCGGAGCACTTCGCGCCCTAGCAACAAGTGGAATTCAGAAAGGACATATGCGCCTTCATGCCAAAAATATGGCCGTGAGTGCTGGAGCTGTTGGAGATGAAATTGAACGCGTAGCCCAACGCTTGATTTCAGAAGAAGGGCCCAAAACACAGACCAGAGTCGCAGAAATTCTTGAAGAACTTCGCTCGTAATCACTCTTCTTCAAGCGGTAATGTGGATTGGATAAGACCATCTTCTCCAACATCCTTCAACACTTCAGACTCCATTCCATCGAACAGACCAGCATCTGTGACCTGTTCTCTAAACCACTTGCGAACCTTTCGCAAATCGGTATGCGGACAACCAAACGCCTCAGAGAAACGACGAGTGGTGGTTAATCGTCTTGTATTTCCATCTCGGCGGCGCATGATCATCCCATGCTGTGACAACTCACGGACATAATCGTAGGCCTTCTGCCCTAGCAATTCGACCAGCCTTGATTGTGGCATCGGTTGGTGGTATGCAATCAACGCAGCGGCTTTGAGAAGTTTCTTTGGCATTTCTGTTTTGGTTTCCTTGGGTAAATGTTCAGCAACGTTGGAGCGAACTTCCATCGCCCACTTTCCACCAATTTCAACAATTCGAAGCGCACCTCCTCTTCGTCGCTTGATGGTTCCCTGGAGAGTCAGTAGTGCTTCAGAAATCTCATCTTCCTCATATCCGAGCGATTCTGAGAGATCCTTGATCGAAAGTGACTTTCCTGACCCAAAGAGCGTCGCTTCGAGAAGAGTTTCTAATGCAAGTTCTGACATCATACCACCTACTCAACTAACCATTCATGATCTGGAAATTCAACGGCTTGGGCGTGTTGCTCTTCCTCAAGCTTCTGTTTCGCCTTCTCTTCGGCCAAACGAGCCTTTTCTGCACGCTCCTGTAGACGTTCAGCGTGCAGCATCGAGCCGGTCTTGGAATCCTGGCGTGCAACCTCTGCCTCTTCATCCGCTTCGAGTGTCGCAGCAAGAACCTCCTCAAAGGTCGAAAGTTGAGGCCATAGGTCTTCAATCATGATGACATCATTAAGTTGATTTCCTTGAGTAATGGATGCCATTCCCTTGTGAGTGAGAAACAGACCTGCAATAAAGGAGCTCACTCGGGCGTCTTCATCATAGCCCTCAGGAACGGTTCCAAAGGCTGTTTCAAGGATTGGGACCAATGTTGTGATGACGGATTTGAGCGGCACATTGTTTGAATCCATTTCTTCTGTGGTTTGACGGAGAGCAGTCCAACACCGTTCAATATCTCCGTCGAGGTCCTCATTGTGCATACGCCCACCAACATTGGAGATCATTTCTTCAACTTCGATAGCATGAGCGATGCGATTCTTCTCTCGCAACTTGAGTGCATCAGCATCATCAGCCGCATCCTTGAGTGCAGAGAGCAGTTCTCCAAGCGTCACAGGACGTCCTTCCTCACGGCGTACTCGTTCATCGAATAGGTTCTCCAGCACATCATCAGCATCCCCTTGAAGCACCGTATTGGTGAAATGGAATTCATGATCGTCGTATTCAGTTTCCCAACCGAAATCAAAACCCGCATCCCAATCGTCTTCGCCTTCTTGATACTGAATTCGATCAAAAAGGTGTGCAGCCTGATAATTTAGAACCTCCCATGCCATTCGAATCAATCGTCCACACGCAGGTAAATCCAACCGATTGGCTTGGGACTTAACTCGTTTCATGAATTGGCGCAGAAACGATGTCAAATCGATATTCCAGGCGTCCAGCCCTTCACTACTGACCAGTGAAAGAACAAGAGCAACGCTTCGGTCAAACGGATCATCTAAGGTTTGATGTTCGGCTTCTTCTGTCTGAGCAATCATTAGAATTCGGTCAGCGTAGGCGTTGATTCCTTCAAGATCATCTTCACCACTCTGCAACAGTTGGTCAATAACATCCTGACGCAAAAACCACTGATCGAGTCCTTGCTGAATCATTCGTTACACCTCACTCTTCCAGTTCAATTGAATCTTCTACCGATGGTCCCTCTGATTCGCTCTCTGAAAGGGCTTCAACGAGGGATGAACGTTCTTCAATGTCCTCGTTTGTTTCAGCCGTTCGCTCAGCGAGAGAAGCCATGCTTTCGTCCTCTTCCATGTGCTTCAGCAAGCCACCCAGGCTCTGCGGGGCAGGAAGGGCATCAGGGACACGTGGCATTTCTGCGAGCGTTGCTTGCTCCTCCTTTGCCCGTTGTGCATTTTTAGCGACTGCAGATTCTGCCTCTTTGAGTGCTTGCTCACCAAGAGCGATTGCTTGTTCTTGGTCGAAATCGATGATACGCCGGCTGCATCCATCCCCACCGTGAGTGATCCCAATGTGGTGATCTGCAAGTTGCAACGAGACCTTTCGTAGCGTGACCATAATGAATTGCGCCGCTTTGCTTCGCTCACGGCACATCTTTGCGATGCATTCGGCGTTGACGCTATCGAGATTTTGATCGACCTCATCGAAGTAGTAGAATGGACTCGGGTCATAATCCTGGATGGCGAAAATCAATGCAAGTGCAGCTACGGATTGCTCACCACCTGAAAGTTGATGCCGTGTAACGTTGGAGGACTTGCCCTTGGGTTGAGCCCATAACTCAAGACCACCTTTGAACGGCTCCTCTTTGTTCTCGAGATACAATTCTCCTCGACCACCGTTGCTGAGCGATTTGTACACCTTCTTGAAGTTCTCATTGACCTTCTCAAGAACGTCGATGAGCCTTACCTTTCGCTGTTCCTCAAGGCGTTCTGCTACATCGAGAAGGTGCTTCTTCCGATCTTGGAGTTTCTTGAAATCTCCTTCCATCTCACTGAGACGTTGTTCAACAGCATCATACTGCTCAATTGCCCTCATGTTCACCGCACCAAATTGTTCAAGTCGGCGCTCTAAGTGACGGATTCTCCGATCGATATCACCAACAGAATCGAGTGCAATACCGTCCTCGACTGGTTCAATGCCCATCGTCTGCATTTCCATTTCAAGTTCATGCAATTCTTGTCGCTTGGCTTGTATCGTTCGTTCAAATTCGGTGGAAAGCGTCCTATGGCTTCGTGCTTGACTGGCTTTCTGGGTCAGTGTTGAGTTGAGACTTGCTCGTTCTTCAACAAGCTCAATGCGTTCATCCTCGAGTCCTTTGTTTTCCTCAAGGAATTGGGCACGCTCAGCCTCTTTCTCGGCGAGAATTGTTTCGTTTTCAGCCACACTCTCTTTGAGTATATCGGCTTGTTCGGTTCGCTTAGCGACGGCCGTATCGATTTGGACCAAACGTTCTTTTTCGCCGGATACAGTAGAAGTGAGTAAATTCTTACGCTCTGATATTGAACGAAGTGATACCTCCGCGTTGGAACGAATACCCTCTGCTTGCGTCCGCTTTACGGTGCATTCGTGCAATCGGTCCTTCAGATGTTGAGGACTTGCATCCTCGAGAGCGGTTTGTGCACTCGCCCTGAAAATTTCCGCATCTGCAACCTTCGACTCCGTTTCATCAAGTGCTTCAAGTTGGGTACTGGCTAATGTTTCAAGACGTTGAAGATCTGCTTTCAGGCCCTCAACACTTCCGATATTCTTGGAATGTGCTCTCTTGAATGTAGTCACCTCTGCGCGCAAGGTTTCTCTTCGGATTGCTCCGTCTTCATTCGCAAGTTCGTTGATTTGTTGACGCAGGGATTGTTGTTCCTTGCGAACATCTGCTAACGCTGCTGAAACGGTATCTGAAATGAGTCGAAGTCGTTCGATCTCCGCCGTCAGACGTTCGACTTCTTTCGCTCCAGCAATACCTCCGCCGAAACTTACCGACATACGGATTCTCGAACCTCCGACCATAGCGCCTCCTGCCTCAGTTACATCACCACGCATGGTTACGAGACGAACACCACCCATGTTTTGTCGAGCAATGTCCATGTTTTGGACAATGAGTGTGTTTCGTAAAGCGAATTTTATCGCAGTATCGATTCGCGGATCATACTCAAGTAATTCATAGGCAAATCCAACGACACCTGGTTTTCGAGCAACCATCATCGCTTTACCGCCTGCACGACTGGTTGACAACTTGTTGAGCGGAAGGAACGTGGCACGGCCTGCTTTTCGTTGAGCCAACCAGCGAATGGCCTGTGCAGCCACTTCATCGGAATCAACCACCACTGACGTCATCGCCCCGCCGAATGCTGTTGCGAGAGCCGTTTCATGCTCAGAATCAATTGGTGCACACAATTCAGCGATTGTGCCGATGATTCCTTTGATTTCGCCACGATCTCGAGCACCGAGTATCGCTGCTGCTCCACCTGCCATCCCTTTCGAGTTTGATTTGTTCTCCAATTCTGCACGAGCTGTGCGCAATTGCCGTTCGGTTTCAGTCATCTTTCGTTCGACTGCACCTGCTTCCTCAAGGAGGCGGGACTCTGATCGTTCTGCATCAAGGATGTTCTGTGTGAGAGAGGAGCGGTCGATTTTCTTGCCGCCAGACAGTTCGTTGAATTCCGCCTCTTTTTCTTCGAGTTCGAGCCGAGATTCTTCAGCCGTCTCTTGTGCTTTCGAAAGATTGGCCTCAACCAATTCCGCTTGTGCTGCGGTACGGTCAACATCTGACTGTGCTGCTGCAACGGCTTGCTTTGCTTTATCGAGTGCCTCAATCGCTTCGCTCAACGCCCGATTCAGTTCTGCATGATTTTTGCCCGAACCCTCAAGCAACGCACGGACTGCTGCTTCTTCAGACTGAGCTTCGTCAAGCATGGTCTGAGCCTCTTCCATCTGATTTTGACTGGTCGTTGCTTCCTCGAGTAGTGCATTCAATGCCGCCTCTGCTTCTTCGTATCGTTCAAGAACTTGCTCACGCTCGTGACCATCATCGATGTTGGCTTGATGTGAATCTTCAATGCGATCTTTGTCTCGGTCGATCTGCACCCGGAGATCATGAATTGCTGCGGATAATCCATCACCTTCATCCCCAAGCAGGGCATCGATTTGCTTCTGAATTTCCCCTATACGGTCATCCAATTCGACCAATTTCTTACTTCCTGCCTTGACCTGTTCTTCGAGAATGGACGCTTCTTCTGCAAAGCGCAGCTGTTCAGCAATTTGATGCTCCAATTCCATCCCAAGACTTGCGAACATGGCCTGGTAACGCTGTGATCGTGAAGTCGTAAGTTCGTCTGTGATGGATTGTGCCTTCATTGCGATTTTACGCTCTTGCTCCAGTTCGTTGAGTCGAACCTGCTGTTCTTCCTGAAGCATACCAATGCGTTCAATATAGGAATCAACGCTTTCTTTCTGCTTTTTTGCTTTCCGAATTTCGTCATCGTATGATGTAACACCTGCAACGCCATCCAAGACCTTTCGACGTTCAATCGGCGTCATTCGTGCAAGTCCTGTTACATCTCCTTGGAGAACAATGTTGTAGCCATCGGGACGGGCGTTTGCAGCGTTCAGGAGGCGATGAAATGATTTCTGTGAGGAGTCCTCTCCATCGAGCAAATACGTGGAAACGACATTGTCCGAAGCCGTCAGACGGATTTGCCGTGTCATGCGGACTTCATCGTTCTCAAGCGGCAGCCGTCGACGGCCATTGGAAAGTACTGGGTTGCCAAAAACAAGTGTCACCGTGCAACCTCGTGCAGGCTTGTACCCTTCCGCTCCGTTGAAGATGAGCTGCTTCGTATTTTGAGCACGAATCGTTCTGGTTGATTTAGGACCGAGAACAAATTGAATTGCATCACCACAATTGGACTTCCCTGAACCGTTTGGCCCAGTGATTGCAGAGAAACCACGATCGAGGGGGATGACGACTTCGCCGCGAAATGATTTGAAGTTCTCCATCTCCAACGCTTTTAGAAACATCCCAATCCCCATTCGGTCAAATGTGACCTTAGGTCAAACACCGTACGTCGAGGACATTTAAACAATCGGTTGATTATGCGTCGGTGCACATCGTTTTCGGGGTCGGAAAAATATGCCGTTTTATTCAAACAACGCCTGTCTTCCCGCACTCTTTGCACCCACCGCCTTTGCAAAATGGGCACGTCGCCCGTACCTTGGGTGAGTTTCGCGTACGGAACGGCATGAGGTTCGCATCTCGGTCGATGAGACGACTTCGACGAGAGAGGCCTTGTTGTGAGGCCGACATCGAGCGTGCCTTTTCGTTGAACGCACGTTGTACGCGTCGTTCTTTGTCACGCTCACTTTCAAGTCGCTGATAGTTTTCTTCGAACTCTGAAAGTTCGTATTTCGGCCCTCGCATCAGCATTGTACCGATGACTGCGAAGATGATTTGCACCATCCAAGGAGGAAATGGAAGCGGCGTGATATCGGCAATGCTTTCAGAGTTCGCAGATGTAGGGAGTGCCTGAAAACGATCCAAAATCGCAAGAAAGAACAACACTGCACCTGAAATGAACATCACTCGTCGAATACGCCTTGCAAGGCGCGGGTCAGAGGGCATTCGGAAACGACCAGCAGTTACGATGAGAATACCCCAGAACAGCAAAAGGATATCCGCAGTACCCCAGGTTCCTTTCTCACTCAAACAAAACGCAGTTCCGGTTTCTTGTATTTCTTTCTCCATTTCAGGTATTGTACATCCTGGATCAGCAAGTCGGATGACGTCGAGTCGAGCAGTTCCTGCGCCTTCAACGACGTTCTCTGCAACGATTCCGAAGTGAACGTTTGCTATGACGAAAACGATTGTTGCGAGCCCAAGTAAGGCAATGAGTTTCCGCAACATGGTGTTGGCAAGAATCAACAACAAATAGCCCTATCGCTGGACGAACCGATGTCATCAAGAACAAACAGCCACTGGCTGGTATATGCCTCGTGTTCTCATCATAGGCACAGGCATTGCCGGCCTGTTCGCAGCCTTGCGTCTCGCAAACGAAGGTTTTGAGATTGAGATCATCACAAAACAACGACCAAAGGACTCGTCCACGAACTGGGCACAAGGAGGAATTGCAGCCATTCTTGACAAAACAAACCTCGAAGAAATCGATGGACACATCAAGGATACGCTCGATGCTGGAGACGGTTTGTGCAATGAAGAAATTGTCCGATTGGTTGTTGAAGAAGCCGGAGGGCGAATACGGGATTTGCTTTCGATCGGTGTCGAATTTGAAAAGAATCAGAAGGGTGAATTTCAACTTGCACAGGAAGGTGGCCACTCTTCAAGACGGATTCTTCACGCTAAAGATGCAACTGGAAAGGAAATTGAGCGCGCCCTTACATCAGCTGCACAAGAGCATCAACGAATCACGATGCGTCCGAATACCTTGGCAATCGACCTCATTCAACGAGAACATGGAGCGCCAGAAAAGGGAGTTTGTGGCGTCTGGGCGCTTGACCAAGAAACCAACGAAGTCATGACCATTCAAGGAGATGCAGTCATCCTTGCCACTGGAGGTGCAGGCCAGCTGTGGGAGAAGACAACCAACCCATCAGTGTCAACCGGCGATGGCATTGCAATGGCCTATAGAACAGGAGCTTCCATCGTCAATATGGCCTTCGTACAATTTCATCCAACAGCCCTTGTTGTTGATGGTGAGCGACCATTTCTCATTACAGAGGCCTTGCGCGGGGAGGGGGCAATTCTCCTCGATCGAGAAGGCTATGCGTCGTGGAAATCAAGCGGAGTCAGCGACCCCTCTTCATTTTCGTTCACGTTGCAAGCATCCTCGCTGGGTTCAATGGCAACCCGAGATGTTGTAGCACGCGCCATCGACCAGCGGTGTGCCGAATCAGGTGCTTCGCATGTGTACCTCGTCACAGAACATCTGGACAAAGCACATCTGGATGGACGATTTCCAATGATTTCCAACCGTCTGCGCAAGGACGGCCTTGAGCTTGGAATTGATCCCCTTCCTGTAGCACCAGCTGCACACTACATCGTTGGAGGCATCCAAGTGGATGATGTGGGTTCTGCACTTCTCAAACACACGGAGAAGGCGATTCCTGGTTTGTTTGCAATTGGAGAGGTTGCTTGCACTGGAATGCATGGTGCCAACAGACTTGCCTCGAACAGCCTACTCGAAGCGGTGGTGTTTGCCCACCGATGCTCCTCGCACCTTATCGATCAGGGAATCCTCGGAATCAATGCATCTCCCCCAAACTGGCGTTCGGATGGTTTGCATAAACTTCGAGAACATGGACCTATTGCTCATGATCGAGCAGCATTGAACCAAACCATGCGCTTTGAAGTTGGAGTTTCAAGACGTTTTTCTCGATTGGAGCGAGCCATCAGACGACTCCGTTTGTTGGAGAAAGAAATCGACGTCATTTGGAAATCGAGCCTCCCTAGTCGGGAAATTGTGGAACTGCGAAACATGATTCTTGTTGGAATACTTGTCGCCGAGGATGCAATCACACGCCAGGAAAACAGGGGACTGCATTTCAACAAAGACCTTATCGAAGATGTTGAATGACGGATGAAAGCATTTGATTGAGTGGCGTTGGAAGACCAAGCATTTCTCCACGGCGACAAATCTCTTGATTGAGAGCATTGATTTCTGTTTCCCGACCTGCTCGGATGTCTTGCAACATTGAGCAATAATTGTTCTTCGTCTTCTCAAGAACATCACGTAATCGATCGATTAAAAATTCATTTGATTCAAGTTGAACTCCCCCTGCACGGGCAATTCGAGCACCTTCAAGCATGACAGATACCGCAGATTCAAACAAGGATGGTTCCAGTAATGCACCATTCTCCTTCCCCAATATTCCCGCAATCGGATTGATGGCGATGTTCAACAGCATTTTGTTCCAAAGCATCACGCGACCATGTTCATTCCATTGAGGGTTCAATTCCGCATCCGATAGCACATCGAGGAATGGAAGAACTGCCGCCTCATCATGCGAATCGATGAATGGCCCGATGGAAACATCTCCTCTTCCTGCCCAGTGAACAAGACCAGCTTGAGGACGGTACGCTCCATGAGTCGTGGTTGCTGCTAGGACACGATGCGATCCAAACGCATGCACCAAGCGTTCTTCATGACCCAGCCCATTGGCTAAGGTACAAACAAGTCCATCTTGCTTCAGTAGATAGCGCGCAACCTCCAAATGGTGATCGAACGCTGAAGATTTCCCAGTCATGAGAAGAACATCACAGGATGATTGCACTGAATCAGGTAGAGATTGTTCCTCAAGCAACACTTCCCACCGATTCGATTGAACTTGTACATCCACCAGCCCCTCAAGGCGTAATCCATCAACAGTTAGGTGAGCAGCGTGAAGGCCTCGACCAAACAGGAGCAAATCACATGAGGTTTGAGATAAACATCCTGCAATGAGCGACCCGATTGAACCAGCGCCCACAATGCCAATTCTCAAGATTCAGCCTCCAAATAAGCACCAAAGGTAATGAGAATCGCACCATCTTGATGCGTCAGTTGGTACGTATTGATGAGTGATGATGGAACTTCAAGAGTTACATTGTTCCAGCCAGAGGAAAGGGTGTCCGGTAGCTCACTTAAATCCCAAGCCCCGTCTCCAAATGTGGCATGACGTAGTACAACGTCTGCTGCATTACTGTTGTACAACACGACTTCGAGTTGGTTGGTCGTTGCCGTCATTGGAACATCCCACAATCGGAAAGCCTCGTTGTTGTGATACACTACGAGATCGGGCCCTTCTTGGACAGTAAATTTGGTTGGGGTGTAGTCGTCTTGGTTGCAGAAAATGTACGTATCATCTTCAAATTTAACGAGAAGACGTTGATTCTCAACAATAGGTTCATCCATTGATGGCACTTTTTTATCCCCCTCAATGCTCAAATCCCATGTCCAGTTTTCCTTTTTGTCACCACTCGGAATGCCTCTATTACTTTCCACACAGAATGTTTCGTTTTCTTGATACATCGTACCATTGCTATCAAACGGAACGCCCCAGGGATGATGTTCATCGATGATCCAACCGCTTTCCGACGCAGAAACGACATGCGGCCAAGTTGAATCAAAGCCAACAGTGAATGATGCATTTCCAATCTCAACCGTTCCTAACAGCGAACGTGCAGTGTATGGTAGGGCTTTGTCGACACCGTCCATGCAGACCGTTTTGTCATTCGAGGAAAGGGTAGAGGTCAATCCGGCTTGTCCATCCAACCACATGAAAGGCAACCATTCAGGTCCTAATTCAGGGAACGATATGTTGGCCTCAAAGGTGTCCTCTACATGGATATCCAAACATGCCAAGACCTCTTCATCGGTTCGAACGTGATGCCACTCCGATCCGACAGAAGCGTTCAGGTCAGGATAAATTGAACCTGTCTCTTGATGTGATGTTGCATCATCAAATTCGATGTCGATTTGATAATCAATGAATGTTGGATAAAAACTCAAATTCTCATGAGCAATCGTAAATTCAAACGATTTCGTTTCCCCTGGTTCTAAGACACCAGTGCATCTTAGATCTCCACATGACATCTCAGATGTCCATATCGAAGCACCAAGAATTTTCCCCGAGACGTCATAATCACGGTCCTCCATGGACGGATTTTCGATTGTGATCATCACTGAAGCATTCCATCCATCACTCAATGAGGCATATTGATCAGCATCGAGAATGTACGTTGCATCGTCATCCCACCGTTCAACAGCCTCGACAGGAAATTGTGGAGGTATAGCGAAGAGGATTGCAACGAAAAGGACAATACCAAGTCGGCGATGATTGTCTTCAGTAAGTGGTCGATCACCATCCATGAGGACAGGTATTCGAGCGTCACCTCCCATGAACAGCAAGAGCGGAACGGCCACTGAAAGAACCGGTATCCATATTGTAAAACCATTAAACGCATCAAAAATGAAGAATGCTGCAGTAATGAGGAGCATAAACATGAGAATTTGTGTTCCCGAACTGCGGGCTTCTTGGACACCCATACGAGCAACGAGTAATCGCCCACCAGGGAACGTTGGAATGGGCAAGAGCAGCAACCATCCAACCAGTGTCAAAAAGCCTGCAGCAAAGAAGAACGGATGACCCCAATCAAGCGTTGTTTGGAATGTGAAATCAAAGATGCTGCTGATCAATTCAATCAAAAACGGTGGATTTGCTCGGAATGGTTCTCCGGAAAGAGAATACGAATCGGGTGTAAAAATCAGACCAAGCGTCCAAAGAACAAATCCAGAGATGAGCAGAACAAGAGGGACGGAAATGGAAGTCCAAGCCAAGGATTTGCGATCAGGCCAAGGACGAGCATCCATCCGAGGTAATGTGGGTATGAAGAAAATGCCAAACGGCCAAATGAAATAGGATGTTGACAATCCAGAGAAAAGCCAAAGCAGAACCGAAGGGTCAGGAATAGGGAGGATATGCCCACTACGCACTCCGAATCTTGCAGAGATTCGGGTTTGAACGAATGAAGCAATGAGCAGCGTAAAGAGAATCGGGAAGGCAAATCCAATCATTGCATCAAGGTAGACGGATTCAGCAAACCAACCACCCGTTGGCCGTCCATTGTCCATCCAACGGACTGCAGAGAGAAGCAAGGTGATGACAGAGGCAGTCCACATGTAGAAATGTATTCTCGATCCTGGGAATTGGCGATGAGGAAGCGGCAAGGCCGTTAATTGGTTCACGTCTCCTCGGCGAAGACGAGCCATCCAGCCGAGTCGTTCAAGATAGTCGTTCAATTCACTGAATTTTGCCTCCAATTCATCGGATTCAACCTCCCATGTTGGCCAGAGGCCACCCACGTGCGAGCGGATTGAGAGATAGCGTCTGACAATCCCCTCAAGGAGTTCTTTCTGGTCCCAAGCATCCTTGTGAACAGCGAGTGGAGTTTGTTGATTTTCTCCCACTTCAGTCATATTGTTGAGTCCCCCCAACGAGAACTGTACAGCCCTCCCACATCAATCATGCCCTTTTTTCAGGGAGATGCGCAGGTTCACTTATTCTTGAACCGCTTGAGACGGAAAGTCTCTTCACGTTCCATTTCTTCAAGTCGAAGTTGGATGAATACCTTGGCTTCCTCCAACTCTGGAATGACCTTGAACTCAAGCGCGTTTACACGTCGCTTCGTTGCTTCGATTTCCTCGAGAAGGCGCTTCAGTGTTGCTTCCATTTCAGCAGCTGTGACGATTTTTTCAATCAGTTCACTGAAACTATCGCTTGCCTCATCAATGTACGGAGAAGAACCGATGAAACCGACACCGCGTTCCTCAAACGTTGACTTGAGGTTTGTTCCACTTACACTGGGAACAACAACTCCCATGATGTTGCGTCGCTCGACCTCAACCTCAGGATGGGCGCTGTTGGCAATTGCAGCAGCTCGGACCGCAAGTCCACCTTCGATAGCGTTAGCAAGATCTATTCGTTGCTTTGCAAGGCGAAAGGCTTCAGTGATTTCTCGCTTGGCTTCAATCATTACCGCTAAGAGTTGTCGGAATTCGTGAAACAGACCATCTCGCTTCATCTTGAGAAGTTTGTATCCGTTCTTGGTTTGCTTGATGCGTCCCTTGAGTTTAATCAACTCGCTTCGGGTTGGTTTGATGTCAAGCGCCATGGATTCACCTCAGGATTCAAGCCTTGTTGTCTGGATGATACTTCTCAATCCACTTTTGGTCAAGACGAACGAGATACTTGGTATCAATGGATGACATCAATTCCCAGCAAAGGTCAAGCGTTTCATCAATGGAACGGTCCTCATCACGAGATTGACGGAGGAAACGGTCTTCGAAAACACCTGAGAAGTCGAGCAATTGCTTGTCACGCTCGTTGAGTGCGTCTTCACCAACAATCGCTACCAGACCACGGAGTTCACGTCCTTGTGCGTAAGCTGCGTACATTTGGTCAGATACAGACTTGTGATCTTCACGGGTGGTGTCGGCACCGATACAGGAACCCATCAATCGAGAGAGAGATGGAAGAACGTTAATCGGCGGGTAGATACCCTGTTGGTGAAGTTCACGAGAAATAACAATCTGCCCTTCTGTGATGTATCCAGAGAGGTCAGGAATCGGGTGGGTAATATCATCACCAGGCATGGTCAGAATCGGGAATTGTGTAATTGATCCCTTCTTACCCTTGACAATTCCAGCACGCTCGTAGAGCATTGCAAGGTCAGTGTACATGTAACCAGGATAACCACGTCGTCCAGGAACTTCTTCACGAGCAGCACCAATTTGTCGAAGTGCGTCACAATAGTTGGTCATGTCTGTGTAGATGACCAGAACGTGGTAATCGTGTTCGAATGCAAGATATTCTGCAGCAGTCAGCGCAAGTCGAGGCGTAATGATTCGCTCGACTGCAGGGTCGTCAGCAAGGTTGACGAACAATGCAGCGTTCTCAAGCGCACCGGTTCGCTCAAGGTCAGAACGGAAGAAATTGTACTCTTCCGCTGTGATTCCCATCGCACAGAAAACAACAATGAATTGCTCATCGCTTCCCTTCAGTTTTGCTTGTCGGGCAATTTGGAGAGCAATGTCGTTGTGTGGAAGACCAGATGCCGAGAAAATCGGCAACTTTTGTCCACGAACGAGCGTTGTACAGCAATCAATAGCGGAGATTCCAGTTTGGATAAAATCGTGAGGGCTTTGACGGCTGAATGGGTTAATTGCAGCTCCGATAATGTCTGCGTTTTCTTCTGCAACAATATCAGGCCCACCGTCTCGAGGACGGCCTGCGCCGTCGAGAATTCGGCCAACAAGGTCCTTACTGACGGGGAGTTTGAAAACGTCGCCCATGAAGGTGACACCAGCGGTTCGGTCAATCTTTGCAGTTCCTTCGAACACTTGGACGATGACAAGATCGTCGGATGTGTCGAGAACTTGTCCGTTCTTGAGGGAGCCATCTGCGAGACGGATGGTAACAATTTCACCAAATGCAACTGGTTCTGTCTTGTTCAAGAAAACCAATGGTCCCTTGACGTCGGTAATGGTTCGGTATTCTTTTCCTGTCATGATATCACGTCCTAGTTGTCCTCCACAGTGCCAGCGATTTCATCGACCATGGATTTGACCATGTCATCGATGGTATCGATGTATCCTTTTTCGAATCGGCCACGCATGAGTGCAGTTCGTGCTGGTACGTTCACAACATCGTTCAGTTGTGCACCAGCAGCCATTGCATTCTTTGCCGCTTCTTGGAAGCTAAGAATGGCCTTGGACATGGAGTATTGCAAGTTGATGTCGCAGTATGCGTCAACATCGTGGAATCCGTTTTGTTGCAAGAAGAATTCACGAATCATACGAGCAACTTCGAGTGTGAGTTGCTGATCAACCGGCAGTGCATCGGAACCAACAAGTTGGACAATCTCTTGCAATTCAGCTTCAATTTGCAACAAGCCACTGATTTGAGTTCGAATTTCAGGGAAATCTTGTGCAATGTTGTCACGGAACCATTGGTTGAGGCTTTGTGGGTAAAGTGAATAGGAATTCAACCAGTTAATCGCTGGGAAGTGGCGTTGTCGAGCAAGACCAGCATCCAATCCCCAGAAAACCTTGACTATCCGCAGTGTACCTTGTGATACAGGTTCGGAAATGTCACCACCAGGTGGACTAACCGCACCGATAACAGTAACCGACCCATCGTCTCCGTTCTTGGTTTCGACACGGCCAGCACGTTCATAGAACTCTGCAATTCGGGATGAAAGGTAAGCAGGATATCCTTCTTCACCAGGCATCTCTTCAAGACGGGAAGAAATTTCACGCATTGCTTCTGCCCATCGAGAGGTTGAGTCCGCCATCAAAGCAACGTCGTAGCCCATGTCACGGAAGTACTCTGCAATGGTAATTCCAGTGTATACAGATGCTTCACGTGCAGCAACAGGCATGTTGGATGTATTAGCAATCATGACCGTACGATTCATCAGTGGCTTACCGGTGTTCGGGTCGATCAGGTGAGGGAATTCATCCAATACTTCTGTCATTTCGTTTCCACGTTCTCCACAACCGATGTACACAACGATTTGAGCGTCGGAGTACTTTGCGAGCGACTGTTGAGTGACCGTCTTTCCTGAACCGAATGGACCAGGAATACCCGCTGCACCGCCCTTGGCGAGTGGGAACAGGAAGTCAAGAATACGCATACCAGTAATCAAAGGTGTATCAGGTGCGTACTTCTGTCGGTAAGGGCGAGGTGTTCGAACAGGCCACTTTTGCATCATTTGGATTTCAGAACCATCCTCAAGCGTACATACTGTTTCTGTGACATTAAAATCGCCAGATTTGATGGTCTTGACAACACCGCTCATGGTTGGAGGAACCATGATCTTGTGAACGATGGTTTCAGTTTCTTGAACGTGCCCAATGACTTGCCCACCTTCAACAGCAGCACCCTTTTCGACGACCGCTTCAAACGTCCATTTCTTCTCAAGGTCAAACGCATCAGCATCGACACCACGAGTAATGAACACACCCATGACTTCTTCCAAAGTTGGAAGCGGTCGCTGGATACCGTCGTAAATTTGGGTCAACAAACCAGGTCCAAGAGAAACAGAAAGTGTTTCTCCTGTGTTAATGACTGGTTCACCAGGTCGAATACCTGACGTATCTTCGTAGACTTGGATGACTGCTTTTTCACCGTGTAATTCGATGACTTCTCCCATCAATCCTTCATTGCCCACACGGACAACGTCATACATTCCTGCGCTCATTCCGGTTGCGGTAACCACAGGTCCCGAAATTCGGTAAATTACTCCTTCTTTGCTCATGTTGTTTTCCTCCATTTTGGAACATCATTTCCATAGGTCGACTCCGATTGCTCTTCGAATGGTTTCTCGGAGCGTGTTGTCTTCTTCCGTTCCGATTCCAAGAACCGTCGGAGAGACAGAACCAGACAATTGCGAGCGCAATCGGTCTGGCAAGGACGCAAGAACTGCGGAGTCAACCACAACAATTCCAACATCCTTTGAGTTGAGAAGGTCTCGGAACACTTTGATGCGTTCTTCTTCACCTTCTGGATTGTAAAGATTCGAAATACCAGCAAGCTGGAATCCGAGTGTAAATTCTGGTGTTCCTACTACTGCAATTTCCATGTTTTCACCTCATAGAATGTGAGCCTCTAGGATTTCAGGCGGCAAACCTGCAAGTCGACCACGAACGATCATTCGGAGATCGGTAACCTCCTTGACCTTCATGGCGATGTAGTGTACGATCGGTAGCGCAGATACAGGATGGAGGTAGCTCATCTTTTGCATCTGTGCGTATTCTCGTGCGTGAAGCCATGTAACAACGGCATCGAGCGATCGTTCTTTTTCTGACGCTTCAAGTGCTTCTTCGAATCCAGCGATATCGAATTTAGCGTTGCTTCGTAGTACATCCATCATGGCGCTTCGTCCACCGTTCGCAATCGATGAGAGAGAACGTTGTGGCATCAAACGGCCACCTGGAATGAGTTCCTCAAACAACGCATTTCCTTCAATTCCGAAGGCCGATGCCTCAAGAACGTTCAAGATGTTTCGATGGTCGATTTCAGTTGCTAATACCTTACGCAGATACCGGGAATCGTTTCCGTTGTAACCGAGCGCTTTCAATGAAGAAGCGAAGTAATGGCGGTCCAAAGCATCCTCGTAGTGAGGAAGTCGTGCATCTTCTGGGAGGCTCATGAGAGCCGATCCAAACGACTTGCGGCGCATTTGTTGCGCAGCAGAACGTAGATCATCTGCACTCTCAAGAATCTTAATCCATGGAGTGTTGATCTCGTTCAAGTCAGGAAGAATGTCCTTGCTCAATTTTTCGGATTCAATTCCGTTGGCAACAGCCCGTAGAACGGCCTTTGCGTTTTGATATTCGTAACGACTGGAATAAATTTCTACAACCTTACGAACTTTCCCTCTGCAATGCGAGAGCATGTTATCGAGTTCGTTCTCAAGGTTGTGCGTTAGAGCGGCTTCTACAAGATCGCCTCCTGTATATCGAGACGCGTAGAGATTGATCTCGTTTTGATATCCGCTCTCAGCAACTGTATTCGTCAACTGGTCTGGTGATTGATTGATGAGTTGTCGCAATCGGGCTTTGTCCATCAATGCCTGTCGCCGAGCTTTTGCTCGTGAGGCTACATATGGTACGTTACCCGAAAACATTCTCATCCCTCATCCAAACAGTGTTTCGTTGATTGCAGCACGTTCATCGGTCCATGTGCGGTCAAGAAGTGAGTCGAAACGGAAATCGAATGAGACCGATCCGTCCGCTGCTTCCATCATAAATCCGCCCAAGCCATCGATTTCATCACCGATGGTTCGAGAACCCGCTTCTTTCTTCAGCGCAGCAGCATCAAGAGATACTGGTCGAATCACGAAGTCCTTTCCAGAGACGCCATCAGCTCGCTTGAGTAGGGACTTGAGGAGCGTAGCACGCCCTTTCATTCCTGGGTCAGCAAGTTGAGACTTTGCTGCATCGTAGGTTGCGTCAAGGACGCCACGTCGTGCGATGAGCAGTTCTTTCTGGTTGCCTTGTCGAGCGCTGGCGACCATCTCTTGCGAGATTTGTTGGGCCTCACGATCGGCACGGGTTTGGGCTTCACCACGGATGGATGCTGCCTTGACTTCAGCCTCTCCGACAATTGTCTTTGCTTCCGCTTTCGCTTCGTTGATCATCGCTTCAGCCTGCGCTTCCGCAGATGCTGCAATGTCTTTTGCAAGTGTTTCAAGTGTCATAGTTTCATCTCCTTCGGTCAAACAGAACGTGTCTGTTTTGAATCCAATCTTCAGAGGAAGAGTGGCAATGCACCGAGAATGACAATCGACTCAGGAAGAGCCGTGAAGATGAGTGCAGGACCAAACTTGGATCCATCTTCTGCAATCATTCCGACAGCAGCGCTACCGATAGCGGCTTGGGAAATTCCAGCTCCAACGGCTGCAAGTCCCAACGCGATACCGGCACCGAGTGGGGTTCCCCAGTCGGTTGGTGCGTCGTGGCTATCAGCGGCTGCGCCCTGAGCAATCAGGACGAGTGCGCCGAGTACAATCATCATTCGTAGGCTTGTCTTTAGGGTATTCTTGTTCATTTTTCTACCTCCATTTAATGTCCAGTGGACTATGCTTTCCCCTCCACGTGGAGAGGCTGGCCACCGAGCGGAGAAAACATCCTGCCCGAGCCATCGTAAAACTTGCCCATCCATTCCACAAAGTGGAGACGGGCTGCGTGAATTGTTGGTGAAAGGAGTCCAAGGGCAATCGCAAAGGTTTGAATCCCAATCCATAGAAGGAAGAAGACGACAACGAGGAGGTAGTCTCCTGCTGAAAAGGCGTCGACCATGGATGCAAAGCCCATGGTGTTGCTGATCTCTGCAATCTTAACACCTGCTACGCCAACCGCCATAATTCGAAGGTAAGAGAGCGTGTTGGCGAGTAGGCCAAACGTTTCGATGGGCCCCATGATGATACCACCGGCCCATCCAAAGCCTTCGAAAACGGCAAGGGCTACAATGAGGAGAAGTACTCCCGCTACGAGAACGTACGCAGGGATTGTACCAACCAACAACTCGTTGTTGCCTTTCATGAATCCGTAAATGTGGAGGAACCCACCGCCGAGAATCATCATCCAGCTGCCCTTTTCGAAGAAGGCAGCAACGATTCCATGACCCTTCATGACATTGAAGAATCCAATGATAAATCCGAGGAAAAGATGGAATGCGCCGATGTATACCGACAGGAGTACGTAGTCTGTAAGCGCACCATCTGCTCGATGGAAGGGAACATAGGTGTGGCCAAGGCCAAGTGCTTTTCCAATACCACTCGATTTGAATCCATACGTCAAATCCTTTGTCCATGCATAGAATCCTTCCAGCGGAGACCACGATTCATCCCAGATGAATCCAAAGCCTTCTGCGAATACAAAGCCCCAGAACATACACCAGATACCCATCCACAGAAGAACAGTTGTTGCATTCTTGCCCATCGGTTCCTTAGCGAACGGTAGAGTTCGGAGCCAGAGCGCCAGTAGTACAATGACGAACCCATAACCAAAGTCGCCGAGAATCAATCCATAGAGAAGAGGGAGTGTAATCATGATCAAACTGGTTGGTTCGAACGTTCCATACTTTGGACGCCCAACAAGGTCGACAACAAGCTCGAATGGTTCCGCACTGCTACCATTTTGATAAGCGATTGGAGGTTCCGGCTCGGCATGGTGGTCATCATGATCGCCATGGTGATGATGATCGTCTACATGCTCCTCGATTTCGAGGTGCGAAACGAGGTTCTTGAGTTTTGAACGAGCCGTTTCAGAATTGTCTGAAGGGACCCAGGCATCGAGGGCAAACGCTTGGTTTGACACTGCGAGAGAGGTTGGTGATGTGAAAATCGCATCTTCTCGTTGGAGGAATTCTTCGGCGATGACAAGATTGGAACCGTGCTGCTCGGCCCAATCATCGAGTTGCTTCTGATTGGATTCTACTGCGGACTCAGCCGCAGCGATTGCAGCGCGTGCATCACTTGCTCGCTGCGCTGGTTTGCCTTCACCAGAAGGCAACTGAACTGCCTTTGCGTTGAGTTCAGCCAATGCCATCTGAACTTCAGCGGCTTTGTTTGGAGCACAAGCGACAGCAACTAGGCCAGCAGGTGCCATGAATTCGACATCATCCTTGAGGTCAGCAAAGACCTTGCTGGCTTTGGACGAGTTTGCTGTTTCCGCAACATAGACCTCAACACCAGTGTATCCTGAGAGTAGATCGAGCGAGATGTTGAGGGGTGCGAGTTTCTCGAAGATGCGGACTTGGTCTTCCAATGTCGCAATCTCCGATTCAGCCTCACGAATGGCTTCGATGCAGGCAAGAGCCTTGTCCACTTCCGACTCGAGTGTTTCTGACATTGCCTTTGCAGACGATGCAGCCATTGGGCCATCGGAGTTAAACACGGAAACATGACTTCGAACCGCACGAACCTTGAGGAGAAATGCACTCACCTTGTCAGCATCTTCTCCTTGAATTGCATGGCCAACGCCAATGCCTTCTTCGAACTGAGTGTAGTCCTCAATGTGCACGCATCCAAGATCAGAACAAGCACGGACAATGTCTGCCATGGCGTCAACAGGTGCTGCTAACGTCATTCGAGACATCCGAACTGTCGAGAACATGATACCACCTCATTGATTGAGCAATCGTTCGACGATGAGCGCAACTGCAGCATCTTGCTTGGAGCTGGCGTCGGATTCGACGGATTCAACTGCCTTTGTGCCTTCTTTCTGAACGGACTTCACGTTCTTCATTGCAGCATCTTTTGCAGCGTCGAGCGTGGATTGGATAGAAACCTGGGCCTCTTCAGTCGCTTTAGCAACGAGATCTGCAGCATCCTTTCGGGCATCAGTTAGGATGCGGCTGGACTCAGATTGGGCATCGGAAAGTGTCTGTTCGGCAGCCTGCTCGGCTTTTTTTATGCTCTGTAGGACTTTTTCCATTCCCATAACAACCACTCTAAAATTCCGACTGAGAGGGGGTTTATGAGGCTAATGGAGTCTTCCGTTCAAAGAATTGAACCGCCTATTGCGGTTTTCGTCCACGAAATCGACTTGACATCATGAATGGATAAAGCAGTCGACCAGATACATCTTGAAAACCGACATCTTTCATGAGGTTCCTGTAGTATTTGTTGGTCCCATAGTACGTGTATGAGCGAGCCAATCCCTTCCATGGGTGATCTTTGGTTTTTGTGACCCACCGAGCCATCCATTGGACGACTGTACTCATCCATATACGGCCTGCGAGCCCGTGAAAATAGTTGGCTTTTCCAGCATCACACATAACCAATTGACCACCGGGTTTGAGCACTCGGAATATTTCTTCCAGACCCTTTTTCTTGTCTTGGAAGTCTCGAAATGAGAACAAGCAGAAGACCATGTCGAAGGTATTGTCCTCGAGTGGAATGTCTTCTGCTAATGCTTGAACGTAGGCTGCTGGATCCTCGCCCCGGGTTGCTCTCGCTCCGTCGACACGCTTTTTTGCAACCTTCAGCATCGCATCCGAAGGGTCAAGACAGGTGACATCGAGTCCAACCAAGTCTTCTGCGAAGCTTCCAGGGCCACACCCCACCTCAAGCACTTTCATACCTTCTGTTGCATGATTGCGAACGTTTCTTCGCCATCGCTTGTCCTGTCCAAATGTCATCAACCGATTCACTCGATCATAATCTGGAATGGTCGCTTCGAGTTGCTCCTCCAGTTCAGTCCAGGCATCCAAATCGATACCTGACGGGTCATATCCGCCTGTCGCTGCACGCTTGGACATGATTGACCCGCACCATCCGCACTCTTTGGAGATGTCGCTTTGTCCACGAGAGCCATCAAGCAATACGCTCAACGGTTTCTGGCGTAATACCTTCTTCGGGCGTTACACGGAACACGAGCATCTTCAGATTTTCAGGTGCGTTTCGGAATTTTGAGACGATCATCGATGTTTCAAAATCCGACCCAATGGTTCGAACACCAAAAGTCAAAACCATGTCTGCAATACTCGAAAGTTCTTGGCGAATGGATGCAGATAAACCGTTTACTGAAACCATGATCAACAAAAGACCACGGTACATTTGTGTGTGGGCTTGAAGCATACGAATCATGGCGACAACGCGCCCTGGGTCATCACGTTGAAGGAAGAAATCTAAGCTGTCAATTCCTGCCCTGAAATAGGGGCCAAGGGCCATAATTTCGTTGGTAACTTCGGTTAGGTAATCCTGTGTTGAATCTTCAACAAAACGTGTTTGAGCAAGACGCTGAATATCTTCCAGTCGGAACCCTTCAAGTCGATATCTGCTCGCAAGAAGTTCACGTTCCAGAACATTGGCATTGTATTCTTCACCAATGGTTCGAACGTTGATGTCAAGCGGCCAGTTGTACTTCTTGAAGACCCGCACGATTTCTGGTTGAGCTTCGTTGGTCGAAATGTACAATGTATTTTCTGACTCCTCAGCGGGTGAGATAAATTGCTTTGCAAACAATTCCGCACCAGAACCGGTCTCTGTGAACGCAACCATCGTAAAACCGCGAGGGACCCCCCCGTGCATTTCGTTGTCAAATTTTGGAACGCCAAAGGAACCGACTTGTCCGAAGAAATCTTCGTCTTCCTTATCGAATGTGATGTTCTTTCGCATGATTCATCCCCTCAGTGAATAACCACCTGGCCACGATCGACCAAATCAGTGCAATACAGGTCAAGATTCGAAAGAACCAGCGGTGGTGTCTGGTCAGGAACGTTGAGAATGACAGAGAGAACCTCGCGCTGCCGGAATGTGTTGATGAAGGTGTGAAGATACTCCGCAAGCATACGGTCTTCGTTGTAAATGGCCAAAGCATTGACGCTATCAAGGAAGACGAAATTCCGCTGCGTCGTCGTCGTACGAAGAATATAGAGCGTGCGCAAGAGCACCGATTCAAGCATGATGGGGCTATCAACAAAGTGGATGTTGGGATAGGTCACATCGGTTCCACCAAGAATCCCAGAGGAGACCAGATCGATGAACTGGATGTTCGAGACATCAACGCCAATTGATTCGAATGCTTGGATGATTTCTACTGCACCACGACTGGCGGAAATGTAAACTCCACCCATCTCAAACATTTGCATCAGCGGCAACATGGTGCTCGCAGTCACCATAAAGGCGTTCGAGTTTCCACATCGAACTTGAACCGAACTATTGAGTGAAATGGTCGAAAGTTGCTCAGCAATGCGCTGGTCGAGTTCAAACATAATTAAGCCCCCCACTTGGTTGTTTTATCACTTTGAGCACCCCATTTCAACATCGGCGTCAACATAACGCCGAGGGGTGTCAATTCGATTGCGTGTTTTGCACGGCTGTGCGAAGTACCACGCATTTTGACAACTTGGAGGAAACGAAGCAGGTGACCCATTCGCTCTACGTCGCCCATAACAACGATTCCGTCTGCAATGGCTTCTTCAACACCGAACGATGACCAATGTGCATTTTCAGTTGCAGAGGTAATCTCTGAAATGAGGATGGTTGTACAGCCAAGCGTTGCAAGTTTCTTTCCAAGCGTAAAGAGGAAATCACGAATCAACTGCTCGGATTTAATCTTGTAACAAAGGGTCGTAACAGAATCAATCACTAGACGGGTAACACCAATCGTGTTGACGATATCTGTAATGGATTTGATGAGTGCATGGACATCGTCCAAATCGAACGTTGACTTGTCCAGCCCAAGCCACGAATACAAAACGTCCATGTCGAACACGTTGATCAAACCTGTATCGACCATATTCATGTCAAAAAATGCATATTGCCGGATGTTTTCAAGCAACTTCACAGACGGCTCTGTGGCGGTAAAATGTGCGCAAGCTTCTCCGGCCAAAGCACCTCTTACGAGAAATTCCATACCGAGTGTTGTTTTACCTGAACCACAAGTTCCAGAAGCCAAAACAGTAGAGCCGTATGGAATGCCTCCGCGAAGAATTTCATCAAGACCGTGGATGCCGGTCACACAGCGGTCTCGGGAATATGTGGATGCGGCTTGCACGGCTATCGTTTCACCCAGTTCGACCGAGTTCATGAAGCATTTGATGGTTCAAAGAACACATCTCCAGGCGTACCACTTGATTCAACGGACCATGAAGTTGCGGACAATGTGCTTCCACCCTCCCACGCAATCACTTGGTTGAGCTGCATCCGCAGCCCGGTTTGCCCACCCCATTCTGCTTTTGAAATCGTAATTGGGTTGGTTTGTCCTTCCCGAGTAAATCGGAGTTCAACGGTTCCATCAACATCATCTAAGAGATTCATTGAACCCGTGCCGAGCAGTCCGTATTGACCCAGATCGTACATTTGAGAAGCATTTCCTTGTTCTTGAGATGACAAAGATCCCGTAAAGAGAGCAACTGAATGACCAGTAATGACGCCCTGCTGCATCAACACTTCGTTGGATGTTGAAGGCGAACTTGTGTTGAATGACCATCCGTACAAACTTGTTGCGAATGCATTGTCGTTGTAAACCTCAACCCACTCAGGGCCACCGCTGATTGGTCGTGTCATGACCTCCGTGATGATGAGATTTTCATTCCCTCGGCTCGCATCGTGAACTTCGAGAGTAATCAATACCAACTCAGTTCCCATGCGAACCGTGCTCGAGGCTGTGGATGCCATCCGAGCCATGTTGAGATTTGCACCACCTTCAAACAGTACCAGATCGTTTCGAGTTTCATTGTCTGATGCGTGTATCGTAATACGCAAAAATGCGGTTAAATCTTCGTCCAATCCGAGCCCCTTGGAAAAGCTTGCAAGCGTGACATTTGACAACGCTTCGACACGGTCCAAATCGAGTTGATTGTTAGCCATAAGTCCAGTTTGGACACGACCGTCTTCGATGATCTCGGCCGTTTGGAGATGCCAGTCTTCCGTCGAATTTGCGTAATCATAACCAGCATCGCCATCACTCGGCACGAACCAACCAGAACCACTCGTTAATCGGTCAAGACCCGAGACGACGGCCTGGTCAACCTGGTCAATTTCGGTATCATTGGAGCCCATCTCAAGTTGTGCTAAGGACATGAATGCTGTCAAAATCATGAGGAAAAGTGTGAATGCTGAAAGGAACTCAATGACAGCGGTCAATCCGTTCTCATCGTCACGAAGTTGTGACCAATCGCCTCCTCCCATGCGTAGACCACAACAAGGGATGTCATGAACGTTGCCAAAAAAAAGAAGCCTTCGAATCGATTGATTTTTCTGTGATTCATGCGATGAGTCTTTGAATCATCCATGCGACCATGGTACGATGACAGGAGCGAAGCCCATGGCTGTTGCGAGAAAAAAAACCAGCCTTGGCTTGGTTGCATTGATGATGCTGTCGCTCTTTTCAGCCCTCATTGCCGCTCCAAATGCAGCGGCCATTGAACAGGTCGATCTTGCTATCCTTTCTGGTCAGAGTCCGGTGGAAGACAGATATTATCCTGCATTTGATCCAATCACCTTCTCTGCAGAAATTGAAAATCAGGCTCTAAGTCCACAAACAACCACACGAACAATGGGATGGTACGTCTGTTCAGGGATTAAAACAGTCACTCAGTGTGTTTCCAACGATGTAGGATCTGGGCAAATCAACATCAACGGACTCCTCGACGGAGATACTGGAACTTTCAGCGATGCAACCCCATGGTATCCGCAAGGAGCCACTGGGACCTTCACTGTCGTGTTCAAATTGACGTACGCAGACGTCGATACAAGCGATGACGTCCTCTCGTACAACATCAACTTGACAGAAGAGTACAGCGATATTTCGGTCGATTCAAGTCAAGATCCGAGAGAGACCCTCTCAGACCTACATACATACGACGGGGAATTTGTCCTCAACACCGACCAAGATTACGTCATGAGTGTCTATGGAACGGCACACACATGTGGGACTTGTGGATTGATTGCCTACATGGGATGGAATCTTCGAGAACTTGACGGCACACTCGTTGCCACTGAGAATCAGAGTGTGACAACCTTGCCATCAGGGGGCTATGAGCAAGCCTACACAACGTCTTTGCCAGCTTTGAATTATTCAGTTCCCGGGCGCTATATCTTCGAATTTGGGCTCATTGACAGCGCAAGTAACTTCGATGGGGACCTCAACGACTACAACGACCTTGCCCAAGTTGAAATCGTCCTAGACAACACACTTGATTTGAGAATTGCGAGCATGTACCCGTCTCACAACCCTTCATCGCCGAATTATTACTTTGGAGAAGATATGCTTTCGGTGGACATCGAAAACATTGGGAACTTTACGGTTGAAGACATACTCATCACGTTTGAGATGTTCGACGCTGTTGGAGAATCAGAGTTCATCGACACCTGCTCGCTTGACAAATTGGGGCCTGGTGAAGCATCCACATGCATGTTCAATCTCACGAAAGTTGGCGAAGGAAAGGAACTTCGAATTTACATGCCAACTACGTTCAATGGCCGTCCTGACACGGGACCCTCCGACAATACTCTGATTGAATTTACAGGGATTCTCGCAGGCGATATCCTGCCAATCATCACGATGAACTCCGTGTCAGGAACATACACCACTGCGGATACGATTGAATTGACAGCCATCACGAACAGTGTCGCTGCGGCTCCGCTGAATTACACTTGGATTTTGGACACAGTCATCGAAATAGGAAACGGAAGGTCAATTTCCGTTAATGCCTCTGCATTCCCGCTGAAGGACTATGACATTGGTTTGTATGTCGAAGATGCACTCGGCTTCACCGCCGAGGCGCATGCAACAATTTCAATCATCGATGAAGTGGTCATCGATGAACTGCCACTGATGACAGGCTCTGCAGTCTCCTTAGACAAGGCCCAGTTCTCCTATGATGTTCTTCTGCCAATTGAAGGATTTGAATACAACATCGCTGGAGGGAAAGACCCGCTTATGATCATGGATTTCAAGGTCATGCAGCTGGACAATGAGCTCCAACCTGCGCAACTGCAAAGCTTGAATCTCGAGATTAATCTCTCCGCCTTGCTTCCAGACTCAATTCCACATGATTCCGTTGAATTCCTCGAACTACCATCGTTGGAGGACACCTACTGGGACTACCTCGAGACCCCTGACTACTTCAGTTATGATGGATTGGAAAACATCAGCCTGAACCTCAACTCCAACACGGTGGTTCTTGTGATTGGGGCTCTTCCCCAACCCAATGTGTCTCTCGCAAATCTCTCGCACACCAAACTACTTGGTGGTGCAATCGAACTTACTTGGGAACCTGAAGGTGATATCGTGAACCCATACCTTGGTGGATGGCAGATTTACAGACTTACTGTTGATGAATCGGTAGGTACCATCTTCCCAGATCCAGAAACAGAAACCAATGTCAACCTTTGGAACGAACTCCTCGCAGGCAGTGCCGTGGAGTTGGTACCAACTGATTCAGAAGGTTGGACCGACCCAGTTCCTCTGGAAACTGGCACTTGCGCATCCTATGCAATTCTGCCAACCAATCGGGCCGGAGTCCCAGATACTTCGAGGATCAATGTCGTCATGGGTGAATCGGACAACTCAAGATTGTGCGGTGATGCGTTACCACCCACAAGCGCTGTAACCTCGTTCAGTTACACATACCGATTTACAAACTCGACGGATTGTTTCAACATGCAGCAGGACTGGAATGCATGCTATGAAGTCAACATGACATGGACGTGGCCTGCGAACGAAGCAGATGGGGGCGTAACATGGAACATCTATCGAGTGGACAGGGAGCCAAGCACCATTGATCTCAAATTCGCAACTCCTCTCGCGACAGGCCTTATTGGAACAGAGGGAGAAACTGGCACATTCGACCAATCTGGACTCGATGTCGACGGAATACGCCCGCTTCGAACCTATTACTACGTACTCGCTCCTGTCGATGCCAAAGGCAATGAGAACACCCTCGGTCTCCCAAGTGAAAACATTCTCCGTGTGAACATGCAAGACCAATGGTGGGATTACAACCAGCATCTCATCCCAGAGGAACCTGAACCTCCAGAACCCCCACTTGGCATTCCGTGGTTGCAAAATGTGTTGGATTACACAAAGGTCGATGAATTCCAAACAGCGGGCATGGCCGTCCTTCTCTTGGTTGTTCTCAATGCGTTGTTTATCCCGATCACAATCAAGCGACGTGCTCGATTAAAGCGCATCCTTGCTGCTCGAAAGCGTAACCAAGCAACTCGAAATATGGCTGATGAGTTCGAAGATTTCTTCGAATGATTTCGTTAAACTCGAACCGTCATATTCATGACCAAACTGTTGGTGGCTCGCGACGTTGCGGTGATCGCATAGCCTGGCCATTGCGCTGGATTGCTAATCCAGTGGGTTAAGTCCCTCGGGAGTTCGAATCTCCCTCACCGCGCCACTTATTCCAACGGTCCAAAGAATCCCAACAGGTCTGGAGGAATGAACGAGATCAATACGAGCGTGAAGAACATCGCTCCAAGATAGCCAAGAGAACGGTAAAACGACTTCGCCGCTTTTGGCATCCGACCGTTTTCGTCAAGCGGCTCGTTGACATCGATTTGCCAGACCGATTGTGCGTACCAAATCGTGAGACCACCAGCAACGAATGCCCAGAGCAACGGNAGTCCACATTCGGGCCAAAAGCAAGGGACGGAGCCCAATAAGAACAAACCANCACAGTAGAATTTCGACTCGACCACCGTNCGCTTTGCTCCTTTGACTTCGTTCATCATAGGAACATCAGCCTTTGCATATTCTCCCGAGCGATACAGAGCAAGTGCCCAAAAATGAGGAGGAGTCCAGAAGAAAATCAACGCAAACAGCATCCAAGGGATTGGTGAACCAAGGTCCAAAGGATTGACTGAATTGATTGATTCAGCCGCTGCTCCAGCCCAACCAATCAACGGCGGCGTGGCTCCTGCCGCGCCTCCAATGACGATGTTTTGTGGTGTTCTTCGCTTCAGCCAAATCGTATAAATGAACACGTANAATCCAACCGAGAAGAACGACCAAAAGGCAGCCTTCCAGTGCAAAAGGAAGAACACTGAGGACCCGATTATTGAGATGAGTACGCCAAATACAAGGACCGTTGCTGGCTGGAGCTGTCCCATCGGAAGTGGCCTGTTCTGGGTTCGGCGCATCTTTGTATCAATGTCTCGATCGTACCACATGTTGATGGCATTTGATCCACCAGCAGAGAGCGTTCCACCGATCACGGTAACCAANGACGTCCAAAGCGTGTCAAGCCATGTCCGCTCAACGTCGATGAGATCGTATCTAGCGAGCGAATCATGGACAAGTATGGCGCAAATGGCTGTAATCTGGAGGAGAACNATCACTCGAAGTTTCATCAATCTGATGAAGAGAGAAAGCAAAGAGGGCTGTTTGTCGCTCATCCACTCTCNCCGANAACGTCTGCCTTGTGAAGGTATGCCAACCTGAGCATGATGAGCGTAATTGCGGCTGCAATAAACGATGTAACACCGAACACAAGGTGAAGCAGTGAGATGAATTCAGGAAATCCGTCCGAATCTGCAAGAACGATGTACATGCCGCCAATGAATACGTTCAGAATCCAAAAGCCTGCAACGATTTCAGTTGCTCTTGAAAAGCCCTCACCTTCATTGGAATCCCTTGCATCAACACGGATTTTCGCAGCAGTAAGAATCAGTACNANACCAACGATTGCAGCTCCAAAGCGATGAACCATTTGAACGAGAACTCCNGGACCATCAATACTCGGTAAGATTGAGCCTTGACACTTCGGCCAACCGTTTGGGAACCCAATGCTACAGGCCTGATTGTAGTTTCCACCNGCCGTACTGGAGACCCATGCNCCGAGAATTAAGAGGATAAACACAGATGCAGTGATGTTCATCAATCGTTTCTTTTGCCGACTTAGGAAATCCTTTGATGTCGACAAAAACGTCCATTTTGCTCCCTCATGAGCACGCATAGCAGTGTATTGCCATACGAGTAATGAAGTGAATATGCTCGCCAGTGAAAGATGCATTGCAACGGTCCAGTCTGCATTGTCAAAATAGACGGTCACAGCACCAGCAATCGCTTGTACGACCAACAATACCCCTGAAACAACGGCTAAGTTTCTCAATCCAAGGCCGTACTCTGATCTAAGTTTGTGGGCGAGGATTGCGTTCGCAAGGATTGGAATTGCAATGATCCCAACGAGGACACGATGGAACCATTCAACAAAAATTTCGAAAATTGTGTACCGGTGATCCGCACCACGACTATCGATCTGATCTGGATTCGCTTCCCAGTAGGCGGCCTGTTCCGTTTCATCGACCATGAATCCCCACGTTCCAAAACATTGAGGCCAATCTGGACACGATTCTCCTGCATCATGGATACGAATTGTGCCCCCTACCACAATGATGAGGAACGCCATCACTACGAGGGCGAGCGGGAGCGTCGATGGTCGCTTCCACCAAGGCTTGTCCATGTCTGCCCGTGAGGACGGCCCTCTTTTAAGAAGACCCTGCGCCCACGAATCATGAGAAGGCGAATGGCATTTCTGGCAGGGTTCATCATGACAGTGATGTTCTCATCCCAAACAGTTGCTCACATCGGCCATTTTGGCGAGTATGCACCGGCGAAGATGTTTGATGTCCGCGTGTTTGATGTCGAGTGTGCGCTTTCAAACGAAACCTGTGCCTCGCAAGAAACAACACACTTCATCGAATATTTCTCTGCTGATTGGTGCGAACCATGTGCCCTTGTCTCACAAGAACTTGATTCACTCAATCGAACAGATACAACCATCATTCAGCATCACCCATCTCCAGCAGACATGCACTTCTTTCCAGATTCCAACATCCGATTGTACGAGACATACGGCTTTTGGGGCGTACCCGATGTCGTCTTGAATGGAGAAGGACTTCTCGTAGGTCCATCTCAATCCAATGAACTGGAATCAACAATAGACAACTTCAGTCGAGAGTGGACCGGTTTCCTTGAATTGAATATGACCAACGGGCTCATAGAATGGCAAGCTGATGATGGTCACGTTGTCCATGTTTGGATCACCAAAAATCGTCCACATGAATACACCTCACTCGACCAACCACTCGTTGTTACCGAGCACGCTTTTGCGAACGTCACAAATGAAGTCTTCAATTACACAAACGAGACAAACGAGACTGAAATGTCGTATCACATCTACAACAGTTCATTGAACATCTCCACGCTTTTGGACGAGAATGTGACCAGTATCGTCGTCACGCTCGAAACACCCGGTCGTATACCCCTGACTCGAGCTTCATCACTCAGTTCACAAGGGTATGATTTTGTGGACGACGGGCCCAACGATTTCATCACTGAAGAGCCAGACGATGGTGGGAAACCCGATTTGGCGATCGCAGTCTTCGGTTTACTGCTCGCAGCAATCACCCCTGCCTTCATCATGTACATCCAAACCGCAAGGAAACGAACGACTCCTGACAACGAATCTGAATGAGAACCTTCCGATGGGTTGAAGAACATGACCTCAGTCGAATTGCTACGACGGTTACGTCGTTAGGTGAAAAAATGGTCAAACCAGCACGACTTCACACACGCTTTGAACGAGCTCGAATCATCGGTGCACGTGCACTACAAATCGGAATGGGCGCTCCGCTATACGCCAAAGAAGACGAATTGCGTGAAGAGTTCAAGGCTGAACTCATCTCACTCTACGGACTCGAAGAAGCAAGCGTCCGCTTCGTTCTCGATCCACTCAAGATTGCTGTCTACGAATACGACAACGAACTCATTCCAATCGACATCGACCCTCATCTTGATGAGTGAATTCGTCCCCTGGCNAGGCGAATCAATTGTCGCTTGAATCCGAATACGAACCCTTCTTTCAACCTCCCGGATGGGTTATTGGCCCCGTATGGNCCGTTCTTTACACAACACTTGCAATCAGTTTTACTTCAGTTCTCAACAGAAGACAGGACATCGAGCAATTCAATTTGGTTGTGGTGTGTTTCGTCGTACAATTGACTCTCAATCTGTTGTGGCCTCGAGTGTTCTTTGATCTCGAACACTATCTCATCTCATTGCTCATGATTGTGGGAATGGTCCTCTTTTCGGNTGCTTACGCTTATNTGATTCACGAAACGGTACCATTCGCTTCAAGATTAATCTGGCCTTACATTGCTTGGGTTTCCTTTGCCGGACTCATTAACGCAGCTTATTTGTTGAACTCAATGAAATGATTCAACCACTCAGTTCACCGGTTCCACTCATGAACCGAAGAACAACCACNCCAGCGATGATTAAACCGATACCNANNATNCCAGNAGNATCGATTTTTTGATCGTAGAGGAAATACGAGACAATGGTGATGGTCGCCACACCTACCCCTGACCAAATGGCGTAGGCAACTCCAACAGGTATCGTATCAAGCGTAAGCGAAAGAAAATAGAAGGCTGCACAATAGCCAACGATGACAATTAGTGAAGGACCCCACCGTGTGAAGCCTTCCGTCGACTTGAGAGATGCTGTTGCAACAACCTCTGAGAAAATCGCCAATCCAAGAAACAACCACTTACTCATGGTTCTGCCAAAGGTTCATTGTTTATCAAAAGGCCAACGTTTTGCGAAGGAATTTGGTCAATTNCTGTAGCGNGATAGAATTGCAACGATGAACAGCACGAGCCATAGTGTTGCAAACGGAGAAAGAATGGTCACTGATGCATGTTCAACGTCTTCCAACTGGGCACCAGCGCCCCCACCGCCTCCACCGCATCCAGGCGGAGGAGGGCCGATTCCGGGCCCCCACGTTTCACCATATCCGGCACACGGGTCGCCTCCGCCCCCACCTTGGCCGGCGCCTGCATCGCTCGACATATCCGCTTCACCATGGTAGCAAATCAAGAAGTATGGGAATCCCATATCTCCATCACCATTTTGCATCGAACTGTGATAATGATAGATTCCTTGTGGGAAGTCAGGAGTAGGGCCAAAGTGGCCATTGCATTGATCCAGATGGCCAAGCCCCTCAGTGTACTTGTAATCATCAATACCATTGTAGCCAGTCTCTCCATCTTTCAATTCGTATGAGCTTTTCATTTCAACAACATTCATTTGTTCATCATAGCCCCAGAATCCGTAGATTGGATAGCCATCAAATGCAACACCAATCACCTTCGAATGATTGCCATCATAGGTATTTTGAGCGACGGCTTGAATCGTGGACTCATCATAATCATTCTCGATGGATTCACCATTTTCAGGGTGCCAATGCATACAATTCCCGTCTGCATGGTAGTGATACGTNCCACCTTGTGCAGCATGGCCATGACAGATACCCAACTCAATTGGTTGTCGATCTTCATTGTAAGCGCCATGTTCAGCAGCCACAGCATCCCCTCCAGGTCCATCCTCTGGACCATAAATCGGGACACCGTTAATCGAAACTGCGACAGCACCTCTATCAGGTGCACATTCCTTGTCACCATTGGCTTCTGGACAATCTGTACTGTCGTGACCACCAGTGGTGTCGTTGACTGGACTACGAGGGATTGACCAAGTGTAGGATTGGGCAGTGGNGCAATGACCGCCNCCAGAACATGCTAAGGTTGATTCGAAATCATGATTTGGTAGCCCATTTGTATCAATTATCAAGTGTGTTTCATTAAGCGTGATGGAGACCTCACATTGATGATTTTCTACTGCAGACGTTGTCAAATCATCAACTGATGGGCGGTCATCTGTCGTTTGACACTGGAAGAAATCAAGCCAGAACTGAGCCAAATCTGTGGCATCATACCCCTGCTCAATCACACTTAATGTCACAGTTGATGTTCCAGACCCTGCAGAATTGTTCGCATATACTGTGAATGTTGTCTCAACCATTGCCGCTATTGGCGTACCGCTTATTCTTCCAGATTGATCATTGAATGACAATCCTGATGGCAATTCAGGATGTATCTCCATCGAGACAATGTAGCCGCCAATACTAGAGAACGTGATATCAGTCATTTTTGTTCCTTTCGTAAGAGACTGTGAAACTGTGGGAGGAGTAAGCTCTGGGACCGTGATAACTGCAGTCAGAACGAGTATCTCTTTACAGAAATCTTCACCGTCATCAATGTAAAACTCAAACGAATACTCTCCGATTACGTCAGGAGTAAATTCTGCGATTATGCTCGATGGGTTCGTAATGAGAACAGTGGAATCCTCTGGAGCATCAATGATTCTCCAAGATGGATTTTGGAGTGCATCGCCATCTGCATCATTGGAATTGCTTGCATCAAGAGAGACCATTTGATTGACATCAGCGGTCAAATTGCTTCCAACATCGCACGTTGGAGGGGTATTTTCTCCCGTGTTGTTTTGGGGATATTCGCAACTACCATCATCATCTGTGGCTTCAGAATTGTAGTTGGTAGCGGTCAAATCAGTACAACCAGATATTTCATCAGAATCCAGCACTCCATCATCATCTTCATCATAATCACAGCTACCATCATCGCTGTTTGCACTTGATTCAAAATTATTCGCAGAAGCATCTGTGCAACCATCGATTATATCCGCGGTTACCTGTATCGTCAGGTTCTCAGACCATGTATCTTCAGGAAGATTGTGGGCTCGAAATGTGATTGTTATGTCTTCACTCCGATCTACAACATCAATATCGAAACTCCACGTTCCATTCATATCGGTAGCCAAATCATCGCCGCTCGTGATTCCATCAGCAGATTGCATGACCCAATTAATTCGCACCTCCATAGGGTGGTCATGAATCACATTACCCGTTACGAATTGTTCACCTCCAAATTCCACCAATATAGCCTCTAAAACTGGATCGGCATGGAGATGCTTCGAATGATCGATGACATCTTCATCTGAACTGTCTGAACAATCTTCAAAGCCATCGTTTTGTAATTCGAAAGAAATCTTTTCCCCATTGTCGCATGTGAAGAACTCGTCAGAATCATCATCAGAAATTGAATGGATGGTCATGTACCCCAAGATTGAGAACAAAAGGAGTACAGACAAAAAGACTGGGGCAGCCTTACTCATGAAAATCTATCACGTGGAATAGGATATAAAATTACAGATGTACTGCTCACAATGCACCAGCCGAACTGGACTCTTGTGAATCAAAACTCCCTACTCGGTGGACAGTCTTGCATCCAAAGCGTTCTGATATCGTATCAACCAAGCATATTCGCTGCGAAATACAGCGCACATATTACGATGGTAACAACAGTGAACATTGTATCAAAGGCATTTGCATCAGCAGGCTCTCCGTTGAAAGTCATGTCGTCTTCAATACCTTCTGAACGTAGACGGAAGTAGACCAGCAAGAAGACCAACATGGTCATTGGACCTGCTAAAGCATCCATTTGGTTTTGATCAGTAAAGTCGCGAATCGGACCAAAAACGAAAGCGAAGTAGTTCGCAACAGTGACAGCGAGGAAAGCGAAGAGTGGGGGGTGAGCTACCGGCCACATACCCTTCGCACCCTTCATGAGAAGTATGGATGCCCACAGCACATACGTCAGCAAGAGTGCGCCTGAAAAGGCAACGGTGACTTTTGAAGGGGCTCCAAGTCCGTCTGCAAGCGCACCAGCATTGACTGCATCAACGACGCTTTCTGGATTGATAATTTGACGAACGACATAAAACAAACCAGTTGCAATAACAAACAACAGTCCAATGATTGCTACAGGGTCTTTGACTCCAAGACCGATTTTGAAATCACTCAACCCGTCATTAACCTCATCCTCTGCCATCAGCATGTAGTAGGCTGCTCCGTATACGAGCGTAATTATTGGAGTCACAAACTTTGGGACTTCACTCGAACCGTTGTCTTCCCACATGGTCCACAAGACGATGGTACCAACAATGAAACCAATCAAAACTGGGAGCATAATCGTCCATTTACCCTTCGCACCTTCATTGAGGATGAGCAACGTTGACATCAGAACTCCGAACATCAGTATACCATTGAAAGCAAACTCTGGAGCACCTTTGCCCCAAGCGCCATCACCATCAGCAAGTGTCGTATTGTTACTCAGCAAAGTAAAGCATCCTTCACCTCCAGTAACATAACAATCGGCAGCGAACATAAAGTTCAGCGAGTAAACCAGTGTTACAAGGGCGGTCAGTATCAACAATGCTTCTGCGGGAGCAGATTTTATTCGGCTAAATATCATAGACATTAAACAATCAGTCGTTGTGTTCCTCTATAGTAATTTGGAACATGTAACTCTTGGAAAAACGATTTTCCAACCTTGCAACACATTCCAAACATGAAATAAGTTGCAATATTTGAATTGAAAAGCGGCTACAGGAATTGCCTCTCTAGAGACGTTTGTGAGTACGAACCCCTCATTGGAAACAACAACCTAAGGGTAAATTCTGGTAGTTGACCAGTTCTGTTCTCCTTTGGTTAAGACGATCCTCTCATGTAGCCTAAACGGTTTGCCGTGCCAATATTCGATTTTATCAACAAGAATGGTAAACCCTCCCCAAAATGTTGGAGTTGGAACGGTTTTATCTGAAAATTTTTCCTCATACTGGCGAAAGTCTTGGTGCAGTCTGTTCATCGAGGCTAACTCCGTGCTTTGTTTCGATGCCCATGCTGCGATTTGGCTTTTCCTTGGTCGGCTTTGATAGTACGCCTCGACCATGTCTCTCGGCATTTCGGTAGCCGTTCCCTCGATACGTACCTGTCGGCCTAATTGAGGCCACCACAAGGTGGAAGAAGTCCGCCGCGTTGCATAAATGTCTGCGGCTTTCCTGCTCTCAAGGTTCGTGAAGAAACCAATCTCTCGTTCGTTGATGTGACGCATCAAGACCATTCGATTGTGAGGATTTCCTTTCGCATCAACCGTGGCGAGATTCATGGCGTCTGGTTCTGCCATTCCCAAATCCTTCGCTTCCTGGACCCAATCTGCCAATAACTGAAGCGGCCGTTCTGAATTGAGGGCTTTGAATTGCGAACAAGACTCGTCAATGTTTTGACCGCTTGGCATGTTCCGTAAACTGAGTGTTCTTATTTGTAGCAATGTATTCCTCAACAACTCTTGTGAGTC
>PAJM01000004.1 GCA_002706065.1 Methanobacteriota archaeon
CCGTTTACGAGTCGGTTTACATGCAAACGTTCCGACGTTCCTCCGACCATATCAAAAACAGCTGCAGTTTCACGGTCACAGTTGATTCCGAATCCAAAGAGAACACAGACTTTCACTTCTCGGCTCATTCTACCGCCCCCGTCATATCCAATGCACCTTTCCAAGCCGTGGTTAGTTCATCAACGTCGGCTTGGATGATCATATCATACCCATCTTCGACGATGAGGTCAGAGGATTCTGTAACCATTCCAATCAAGTGTACGTCAGACCCTTCCATCATCTCGACAAAGGCGATTTCGTGTTGGGCTTCAACCGATACAACAATTCTACCCAATGATTCACTCCATAGACGAGTAAATGCATCTCCATGGCCAATACCGTCAATGTCAATAACTGCTCCACAGCGACCACCAATGCACATTTCTGCAACAGCTACTGCGAGACCTCCCTCGCTACAATCATGGGCGGTACGAACCAATCCCTGCTGAATGGAAGCTGAGAGTTTTCGATAGACATTCAATTGACGTTCTGGGTCTTCCAGTAGAGGAACTTGTCCACCAATACCCTCTGCATCACCACGTTCCCGAAGATGGAAGGCTACCTCGGAGGCGCCCAATTCATCATATGTCGTCCCAACAAGGTAGATTCTTTCGCCATGGTGTTTGAAGTTGGATGTCGCTGTTTTTCGGACATCGGGCTGATTTCCAAACAAGGAAAAGAGCATTGTTGGTGGTATCGATATTTTATCAGGCCAAACCCCGTAATCGTTTTTCATTGAGTCTTTTCCTGAAACGCAAGGGAGATGATAGGCTCTGCAAACCCGTTCCAATTCTCGATTTGCACGAACGAGTTGTGCAAGTTTGAACTTTCCATCGGGTGTTTTCTCCGATTCTATTGGATCTGGCCAACAGAAATTGTCTAAGCCTGCCATCTTATCAATGTCGACTCCAACGCAAACAGCGTTTCGCACCGCCTCATCAATGGACGCTGCAACCATTGCTCCAGCATCGATATCTGAATAGCGTGGAGCGATTCCACAAGAGACCACGAGGCCTTGTGGATTGCCGTGAATAGGGGCGATGAGTCCAGCATCACCAGGTCCATCTCGCTCGACTCCAACGAATGGTTTGACAACGGTTTGTGCAATAACCTCGTGATCGTATTGCCTCACCCAGGTCTCCTTGGAGGCAATGTTTGGTCGTGTGAGCATTTCTCTAAGGAGTGCGGTTTGATCAATATCGGCAGGAGGAGCAAACGCAACGTGTTGAGGTGGCAACCATTCTGATTCAAGTTCAAGTTGGGGTACGCCATCATGAAGGAACGTGATTGGAAGATATGCTACTGTTTCTTCACCGTGCTTGACATGGAAGTAACCAGTATCTGTGAACATTGCAACGTGGGTGGCTTCAACCTCATGGAGTTGAGCGAGCGACTCAAACGCATCCTTGTCCTTCGGGGCTACTGCTACAGTCATCCGTTCTTGAGATTCTGAAACGAGGATTTCCCAAGAAGAGAGGCCTTCTTGCTTGAGAGGAACTTTCCCTAAATCGATTTCACATCCATTGGTATATTCTGCCATTTCACCAATCGAAGAGGAAAGGCCTCCTGCGCCGTTGTCGGTTGTACATGTAATCAAACACGCATCACGAGCTTCAAGAAGCATGTCCATCATTTTCTTTTGAGTTATTGGGTCACCAATTTGAACGGCGCTTGAAGGTGATTCGTCAGTAAGTTCAAGTGACGAGAAGGTGGCTCCATGGATTCCATCAGATCCAACTCTTCCACCAACCATGTAGACCAAATCCCCAGGTGTTGGGTTCTTTTCATGGGATTCTCTTCCGTCTGCAAGTCGCCGGGGCATGAGGCCGACGGTGCCGCAATAGACGAGTGGTTTGCCAATGTATCGCTCATCGAATACAATTGAGCCGTTAATGGTAGGAATACCTGATTCGTTTCCACCGACACGGACACCTGCGTGTACGCCACGAAGGACTCGAGATGGATGGAAAAGGGTTGAAGGAAGTTCGCCTGACCAGTCTGGCGGTCCGAAACAAAACACATCGGTGTTTGCAATGGGTCGTGCACCAAGTCCCGTACCGAGAATGTCTCGATTGACACCAACGATACCAGTCATTGCACCACCATAAGGATCGAGCGCTGATGGGGAATTGTGTGTCTCTGCCTTCATGCAAATCGACCAATCATCATTCCAGGCGATGACACCGGAATTGTCATGAAAAACGGAAAGAAGCCAATCGACGTCTTTTGCCATATCGTGGGTTGGTTTCATGATGTGGGTTTTGAATAAGGAATCAATCACTGTATCCTCGTTTGTTTCCGTATCAATATGGTGAATCTTGCTTGCAAAAATTTTGTGTTTGCAATGCTCACTCCACGTCTGAGCTAAACATTCCAGTTCAACATCCGTAGGTGCATCAGGAGATATTCCAACGTTCGCACGATTTGTACGAGTAGTTTCGTCTCGGTAATGGTCTCTGATGGTCTGCATCTCATTGAGATTGAGAGCAAGTAAACCGTCATTCGACAACTGAATCAATTCTTCATCATGCACTTCGAGATTGATGATTGAGGGTGTTTGACGTTCGATTGTGGGGCGTTCGGGATAAGTGAGGTGTATAGCATTCCCCGACTTTAGCTGATCTTTTGATGTGAGAATCGATCGTTCAATCAATCCATTGAACAGAGTTGATGCCAGCCAATTATGATCAACATCATCTGGCAGAGAAAGAAATGCGTAGGAAACATATGTTGAGATGGAGGACTCCCCCTCTGGAAAGAGAATTTTGAATCCATCGTTTGCTGCTGCTCCAGGATTGTCTGTGACTCCTGGCTTGAACCCAACAGTGACTGTAAGTGTAGGGTGTGTTGGGAAGTACTTCTTGTCGTCAAGAAGTGAAGTATTTGTTGCTCCAAATTCGATGATTGGATCTGAAAAGATATCTTGGACTCGTGGCTCAATCTCGTCAGCACTGTATTGACTACGAATGAGATAACCACGTATGCTTCGAACCTTTCCAACATCAATGCCATGATCTGCTAACAGTTGACGCTGAATAACATCGCCAAGAACATCACGCATCCCTTCCGTTTGCAACGGAGTGACCTCAACTCGGACTACTTGCACTCCCATTGGTTCCGACCCAGACACAGTTCGTCACATACGCTCTTTGAACACTACGGAGAGGTTCACTCGGACTTCATCATGGATTTGAGGAATTGTCCCGTGTAACTTCCCTGCACATCCGCGACTTGTTCAGGAGTTCCTTCAGCAACAATTTGTCCGCCGCGGTCTCCTCCTTCAGGGCCGAGGTCAATAACGTAATCACTGCACTTCACAACATCCAAATGGTGTTCAATAACAACGACTGTATGGCCTTTTAGTCGTAATTCTAGCAAGACGTCGATCAGAAGTTGAACGTCGCTAAATGAGAGTCCTGTTGTCGGTTCATCCAGAATGTATACCGTATGTTTGTGTGGGGGGCGACGAAGTTCGCTTGCAAGTTTGACGCGCTGGGCTTCTCCGCCCGAGAGCGTGGTTGCTGGTTGGCCAAGACGGATGTATGCTAAACCGACAGCATTGAGTGTGTCCAGGGTACGATGAATCTTTTTGTGATTTTTGAAGAAGGTGACAGCCTCTCCCACCGGCATTTGAAGAACATCATGAATTGTTTTGCCTTTCCACGTAACTTCAAGACATTCTCGCGTGTATCGTTTCCCATTACAGATATCACATTCAATCCAAACATCGGGTAAGAAATTCATTTCCAATTTGATTGAACCTGCTCCTGAACACGCTTCGCAACGGCCCCCCTTCACATTGAAACTGAATGTTCCAGGTGTGTATCCACGCTCTTTTGCAAGAGTCGTGTTGGAAAACAGTTTGCGAATTTCATCGAATACTTTCGTGTAAGTTGCTGGGTTTGAACGAGGTGTTCGCCCAATCGGCGATTGATCGATTATGATGGCTTTGTCCACGTGTTCAAGACCATCGATGTTGGAATGTTTTCCTGGTAATTTCTCTGAATTATGGAGGTGGCGTTGAAGAGCAGGAGCAAGGATTCCAGAAATAAGGGATGACTTTCCAGAACCTGAAACGCCTGTAATTGAAGTGAAGCAACCAAGTGGAATTTTGACATCGATGTTGCTCAAATTGTTGTGTTGAGCATTGTTGATTTCCAACCACTTTTTGTTCGGCGTAACCCGTTCCGACGGTGGAACAATGGAGCGACGCCCTGAAAGATACGCCCCTGTAACCGAATTTTTAGCTTTCATTACTTTCTTCGGAGGTCCATTCGCGACAACGACACCTCCTTCGAGACCCGCTCCCGGGCCAAGATCGCAGATCCAATCGGCCTGTCGTAGTGTATCTTCATCGTGTTCAACAACTAGGAGTGTGTTTCCTAAATCTGTTAATTCGCGAAGTGTTTGTAGAAGCCGTTCGTTATCCCGTTGATGGAGTCCAATGGATGGTTCATCCAAGACATACATAACGCCCGTTAATCGTGATCCTATTTGTGTTGCAAGTCTAATGCGTTGGCTTTCACCGCCTGAAAGCGTGTTCGCTTTTCGGTCCAGCGTAAGGTAGTCGAGACCTACTGATTCAAGGAAACCAAGACGGTTCTCGATCTCTTTGAGAATTTCATTCCCGATGAACAATGATCGATCATCAAGTGCAGAGAGGACATCTGCATACTGTTCTGGTGGTCCGTCGGCTTCAGGGCGGAGCGCTTTAATCAATTGATACGCCTCGTGAACAGAACTTCGACTCACCTCTGGGAGGCGGATTCCTCCTACAGTAACGAATCGAGCTGCTGGGTTGAGTTTTTCCCCAGTGCATGCATGACAGTCCAAATCAGTCATACACGCAATCAACCTGTTTCGAGTACGGTCGGAGGAGGTTTCTGCATAGGTTCGTTCGAGACGTGCAATTATGCCTTCCCATGGTCGGTTCATTTTGTAGACTGAACCGTTGTCTGATTCGAAGTGAAAATGAATGATTGTAGAGCCAGAGCCATGGAGAAGAATGTCTTTGGCATCTTCATCCAGTAATCCAAACGGGATGTTTGGTGAAATTCCGTAATGCTCGCAGACTTGCTGAAGGAGTTTTTTGTACCATCCTGGTGACATGGACTGTCGCCACGGTAGAACACATCCATTCGCGACAGTCAGTGTGTCATCGATAATCAGTTCCGGGTTGAATTGGCGTTGGATGCCCAAACCTTGACACTCAGGACATGCTCCTAATGGAGAATTAAATGAAAAGACACGTGGAGAAAGTTCAGGCATAAACGCTCCATGTTCTGGACACGCAAAATCCTCTGACCATGAAATCGTAGTCCCTTCTGGATGATCTGGTCGAGCCATTCCCTCGGATTCTGGTTTCGTTTTCGGTTCTCTCAAACTTGTAACTGCAAGTGCTCCACCTCCAAGGCGAATGGCGTTTTCAACCGCTTCAGTTGTTCGATGTCGGCGATCTTTTGATAGGATGAACCGGTCGATTCGAACGTCGATGTCATGACGAAAGTTTTTGTCAAGTGTTGGTGGATTTTCAAAATCAGCATCGTGACCATTCACACGTCCATTCATGTATCCCTGTTCAACGAACTGCTTGAACAAATCAGCATGTGTTCCTTTACGTGCACGAACAACAGGACTCCAAATGGCAATGGTGTGTTGTTCGAAAACCCACAGAATGTCGTCAACGATCTCTTGGACTGTTCGACGTGCAACCTCTTTTCCGCATTCAGGACAGTGAGGTTTGCCGATTCTCGCCCACAATAAACGAAGATAGTCTTGAATTTCTGTAACAGTTGCAACAGTTGAACGGGGATTGTGCGACCCTTGCTTTTGATCGATTGAGATTGCTGGAGAGAGGCCTTCAATGCCATCACAATCCGCTTTCTTCATCTGGCCAATAAATTGACGAGCATATGAAGAAAGTGATTCAACATACCTTCGTTGCCCCTCAGCGTAAAGTGTATCAAACGCAAGGCTGGATTTTCCAGACCCAGACACCCCGGAAATGACCACGAATTTACCGCGAGGTAATCGAACGTCGATATCTTGGAGGTTGTGTGTTCGCGCCCCGCGAACTGATATCCAGTCTTCGTTGACAGCCATATGAACAAGAATACCGTGTCGTCAAGGGTTCTTCAATCCGTGCCTCCAAGCAGGGTTGAATTCGGACTCAAAACGAACGGGGTCGTCCGTGAGTGGGTGAAGGAATTCAAGAGCTGTTGCATGCAAGCATATCCGTCCGTGTAGATTGGTTTCAGCTCCATGCATCTTGTCACCAACAACTGGATGGCCCGCTTCAGCCATGGCAACGCGTATTTGGTGCCGACGGCCGGTCTCAATCACTACGGTAAGGAGGGTGGCGTTCTCGCCTTGAGCGAGTACGTCCCACATTGTTATGGCACGTTTGCTGTTTTTCGTCTTCTTCTCGGATACAAAGACTCTGAGATTTTTGTCTTCAATAAGGTGGTGATCTGCTCGACCAGTTGACGCGGAACCTTCGACCAAAGCGACATAATGACGATGAACGAGTCGTTCTGCAAACTGATCTTGCAGTTCCCGTTTTACTTGTTCTGTTTTTGCGAAAACCATGATACCTGAAGTTGCCTTATCCAAACGGTGGACGATGAAACACCAACCGGTGCGAGTGGTGCTTCGGCAGTATTCAACACACCTGTTATGCAATGTATCAATTTCGAGGCGATCTGTTGCTACGGAAAGTAAGCCTGCTGGTTTCTCGACAACAAGGAGAGATTCATCTTCAAAGAGAATGTCTAAATCGTATGTTTGGGCATTGATTCCTCGCTCCTCTTCCACTGAAATCTTGGGCTTTGGGAGAATTTCTACAGTTTGGCCCTTCAACACCAAATGTTTTGCCCGATGGATTATTTGATTATCCACAGATACACGTTGATTGGTTAACATCTTTCTGAGGACGTTTGTACTGGCCTGAGGTTGCATCAATTTCAAGACTTCAAGGAGAAGGAGTTCTTCTGAAATCTTCTTTTTCATGACTTTCCCTCACAAGAGAAGAACTTCGATAAGTTCTCCTGCGTCTCCAGATTGCCCGGGTTGAAGAAGTGTCAAACCATCTGCGGAGGATAGGCTATCGATGTTTCCTGATCCTTGATGTTTGGGCTGATCGGCAAGAAAGCCATCGATTGTAGAGCGTAATGTTACCCGTCGTAACGTTAAGCAATCCTTGGTCGAACGGACATTGGTTTGAAGCCGGGCATGCACAATTCGATCTAGGGGGTAAGAAGTGTTGAGTGAGCCACGCAAAAATGGTACAACGAGCATTCGAAACACAACATGGCTACTTACTGGGTTTCCTGGTAAACCGAACATTGGGGTGTTTTTCCAATGGCCAAACAACGGAGGTGATCCAGGGCGTATTTTGACTCTCCAAAAGACAATGTCACCTTCTGTCTCCATAAGCTTGCGAACAAAATCCCACTCACCCATAGAGACGCCTCCTGATGTGATGAACAAGTCGCATTCTTCTGCGGCAACATCGAACTGTTTGCGTAATGCATCGATTGAGTCATGGACTGCAGAATACCGTACAGGAATGTGTCCAAGCATCTTCACAAGTCCAGAGAGCCCATAGGAATTTGATTCATAGATTTCCCCGTACTCAAGATCATCACCAGGTGATTTGAGTTCATCTCCTGTTGAAATAATTCCAATCTTCAGTCGTTCAATGACCGGTACCGTAGCATGGCCCATTGTAGCACACAAGGATATTGCTTGGGGTGTAAGATACGTACCTTGCTTGAGTCCTACCTCGCCTTTGGCGATGTTTTCTCCACATTTACGAATAAAATGAGGTTTTGAGGGTTGATTGAGCGTAACTGTGTTCTCTTCGATTGAACATGCTTCAATTGGAATAATCGCATCTGCGCCGATCGGTATTGGTGCGCCTGTCATGATTCGAACAGCTTGTCCGTTCGTTAAGGACAGGTTTTCATCTCCTGCCGCTGCTTGAGAGGTTGCAATAATTTCGAGTTGAGATGGTGCTACTTTCGTATCTTCAAATCGGACTGCAAATCCGTCCATCGCCGAATTATCAAAAGGCGGATCGTTGACCGTTGAGTGAAGATCGGTTGCAAGAATTCGTTGATGAGCATTGTCAAGATCGACATGTTCGGTCGAACATTCCAGTTTGTGTTTCAGTGCAAGAGTAATAGCCTCTTGAAGTGATATAAAATACGGAACTTGCTTCATTTTATCACTTCTTCAACCAGTGGCTCACTTCGCCAACCTCAAAGGTTTGTGTTACTTCGCCATGGTGTGGTTGATTCTACTAACCTTTGGGATGTGGTCATTCGTACCCTCATTACAAGCGGGTCGGCAACGATTATTGCTGGAGTCATTGGACTTGGATGTGCAATGTTCCTTGCAAATGTGGATTGGAAAGTGAAACCGATCCTTCGAGGGGTTACACAAGCATTGTATGGGCTTCCCCCTGTTGTGGTTGGCGTCGCTGTTTACATCGCCTTAAGCAAAGATGGAGTATTTGGTTCACTCAATTGGTTGTTCACAATACAAGGGATGATCATCGCTCAAACGTTGTTGATTTTTCCACTCGTCCTCGGAATTTCATGGTCTGCGTTGGAACGCGTTTCATCAGAAAAGCGGGAAGTGTTCAAAGTGATGAATGCAAGTCGAAAGCAGCGCTTCTTTCTGGAAATGTATTGTGCGAGAAGAGGAATTACCAATGCAATACTCCTCGGTTTTGGTCGAGCGATTGCGGAAGTCGGGGCAGTGATGATGGTGGGTGGAAATATTGCGGAGAAAACGAGGGTGCTGACGACAAGTGTTGTCCTTGAAACAAGTGTTGGCCAACTCGATGCTGCGCTGCTTCTTGGATTGGTTTTGCTGATTATTTCGTTACTTACAGCATTTGGTTTGCAATTTATCCAATACATCAGATTCTTTGAACAAGAATCGTTTGGAAGCGAAGATGTTCGGGAACATTCGTTTGATGATTTTGTCGTGAAGTGGGAGAACATGAGTGTTGTGAAAGATGGTAAGACGATCATCAAGGATTGCTCGTTTGAACTTTCAAACAATGAAATTGTTGCATTGATGGGGGAGTCGGGTTCTGGGAAATCAACGCTCCTTCGAACCTTTGTTGGGTTGGAAGGAAACTCAACAATTCCTACCGACGATGTTGCATATGTGTCACAAAACCCAGTATTGGTGATGGATACTGTTGCTATGGAGCTTGAATTATCCTCAAACCTGCATGACGATTTACCGAATTCAGGAGAATATTTCGCATCACTCTGTGGTTTTGAAGAAAAGGGGGGTCAGCGCACTGATTCACTTTCTGGAGGAGAAGTTCAGAGGTTAGCATTTCTCCGAGCTTTGACAATGAATCGTAAAATTTTGGTGTTGGATGAAGCGACTTCAGAACTTGATGGGAAGTCTGTTGGGCAAATTGAACAATTAATCGTTCAGTTCAAAAATCGAGGTGGTGGGGTCGTTTTTGCGACACACAATCCCTTCCAGGCAGAACGATTAGCAGATCGTATTCTTTACATCCATGATGGAGAATTTATTGATGGAAATCATGAGATTGCACAACAAATTCGAAGAGGAGAACGAATTGGTTAATTCTGCGGTTCACCGCTATTGAACAGTGTGTTGTTGTTCACAGTATAACTATCGATAATGTCTGAAGATGCGAGGAGATAGTCCCTCAGTGCTGTTGTTTGTGTATTGTATTTATTGTCCATGAGAAGAATCGAGTATGGATTCACTAGAGCTGGTTCATTGAATTCATGAACGAATAAATTTGTGTTCTCTTGACGGTATAATGCTGTGCCTCGATCCGATAAGGTCCAACATCCCAACTCATTTGAGATGGTTATCGCTGCACCCATTCCTTGACCAATTGACTGGTACCCATCCCAAACAGGATGAAAGCCAAGAGAATCTTCAACAAAATCAACATCGGATTCATTGGAAAACATCTTCCATAGGGTCTGCTCTTTTTGGTGGGTTCCTGAATCATCACCGCGAGAAACGAAACACTGGTCAGATTCAATGATGTAGTGTAACGTTTCAGTTAGATTTCCTGAAAAAGAAGATGGTCCAAGCAAAACGAAGTGATTCCATGCAAATGTCGTACGATTGANGGCAAATCCATCGTTGATAAATTCGACTTCACGAACGGGATCATGAACAATGAGAACATCAACATCCTGATNTTCTGCGAGTNCCATCGCTGCTCCAGATCCTACNGNTATGACGTCGATTGTTGTGCCNGTCAGCTCCGTNTANCCTGGTANAAGTTCATTNAGCAAACCTGAGTCTCTGAGAGAAGTGGTGGTTGCAAGACGTATGGTTGACGTCTTTGATTCGTCCTCGACAAGAAGACATCCTTGAAGTGATGGGAGAAGGAAGACGAATATTGCAAAGTAGAGCCGAATCATCTCAATCGAATGACATAACGTGGTTGCATTCTGGATAAGAGCACGTTACTGTGTACCGAGCACGTTTTGGTTTTGGAATTTTTAACCGACATCCACACATATCGCATTGAATCAATACAACTTCGGGTTCTGTCTGCTTCGGAGCATCTTCGAGTGTCCGGCCCACATCTTTCGACCATCCTAAGGAATCTGAATATGTATCAGCCTTCTTGATCTTGTTCTGACGGAGTGTAAGTCTCAACTTTCTTTTTCTTCGTGGACGTTTCTTTCCACCAGGTGCCTTCGCCGCCATGCTATCGACTATCGCTTTAGGTTGATGTATTCAACCCCTTCGGAAAATTGAATCATTCCAAAATTCCNGAAATTCCATTTTCTGGTGTGTGAACACGATGACCATTCGCTTCCAAAGCATCAGCGAGAGGTGGTCGTGCTGTGGTAGGATCTGAGTGGTAAATCACAATGTCTTCCGCTTGACATCCTTCTGCAAATTGAACTATTTCCTTATGGCCTGCATGTGTTGAAAAGGAGAATTGGTCTACATCAAGTTCAATGTTTGCGAGTTTGCCAAAAATTGGTACCTTGCGTTCTTCAAGCAATCGGCGACCGCCTGTGTTTACAGCCTGATATCCTGTGAGAAGTATTGCGTTTTTTCGATCATGGCGTAGACGATTGAGATACCAGATCGCAGGACCACCATCCATCATTCCTGATGTAGATACAATAACATCAGCGTCAAGAGCTTTCTTCCGGTCAGATTTACTTGAAACCCGACGACACCAGCGCCATGCTGATTCTAATGCTGAAGGGTCTCGAAGTGTTTCNGGATGTTCCATTTGCAATCTTGCAACACGCTTACCCATACCATCAACATGAACATCTAATTCTGGAAGATATTTGTGAAGAAGCATAACAACGTCCTGAGTACGGCCATTTGCAAAAGCAGGAATAAGCGCCGTACCTCCACGATCTACGATTTCAACGACACGTTCAATGAACCGCTCATTTTCTTCTTCTTTCGGNGGATGATCTCTTCCACCGTATGTTCCTTCAACAAACAGGATGTCTGATTTCACTGGTTTTGCCCCTGTCGTTAATTGAGAATCTCGTGTGTCGATATCTCCAGAAAAGAGAACTTTCTTTGTTGGTGTTTCAACATGAAGCATTGCTGCACCTGGTATATGTCCGGCCTTATGGAGTTCGAGTTTCCAATCCGACTGGTTCCAAGATTGATTGAAGGGATGTGTTTTCCATGCAGAGAGTGCAAGATCGATATCTCGTTTATCCCATGGTAAGGGGTAGCCCTCTATGGATGAAACTTTGTGGCAGTCATACCACATCATTTCTGAGATAGCAGCTGTTAATTCCGTGCCATGAAGGGTCGTGTTATGATTTGATGCAAGCCAAGGAACCATTCCAAGATGATCAATATGAGAATGTGTAATGATTGCATGAGAAACGTGGGGTGCTTCTTTCGGATAACGTGGCGGTTTTGTAGGTGCAAGTCCATAATCGAGAAGCAGTCGATTTGAAGATGGATCCTCAAGAACAATGCCAACGTTGCCCACTTCATTACCGCCACCGAGGTAATGATAACGCAATCCACGATCTGGNGGGTACTCTGGGTAACTTGAGGTGCGCCCTGGAGCGTACACGACCATAGACTAACGGTTGACTTGTCACGCATGAACTTGTGGGTCACACCCCTCTGTTTCCAGTGGAANAAGATTCTATCCTTTCGAACACAACTTCCATTCTTTTCTACCATTAACAATATACACTCTACGCGATAAAATACGATTGGCTTTTGTTGATTTGTCTCCTTCTCTTGCTTTGTTGATCCATCTGTTAGAGAATTAGATTTTCCAACGGAAATNAAGGGGTGCTTCAATGAATACCTTCTGTTCATTCTTTTACAGTGTATTTATTTCCTGTCGAATAAAATTATCACTTTCAACGATATGAATTCATGGAAGGTCAAATATGACAGTGACCACTGGAACATCCATGGCACAGTCTCTTTTTGTCGTGGATGACGATTCGTGCTACGGTTGTGGTGCTTGTATTGGTTTGTGTCCAACAAGTGCACTATCGATGAAAGGATTGCTTGCTATGGTCGAGCAATCTAAATGTGTATTCTGCGAATTATGCATACCCAGTTGTCCAGTCGATGCATTAGATATCTATGCGAGGTGAGGCTCTGAAAATTCTCATNGCCGGTGCAGGCCTTGTTGCTTATGGTTGTGCATATTCAGCTCTTCANGAGGGGCATGAAGTTTGGATCATTGACCATTCCATAGAATTTGGTTTACCAAATGTTTGGCCTAGTTTACTTCTTCATCGTGAATCCATTCCGCTTTCGTTCACCACAGATCAGCAATTTGAAGGCATAGATTCAGCATTTCGGCATGAATGGATCATGAAAGCAATGAGTATACAACTTGCAAAAGATGGGGCCCGCTTTTCTCATCGAACTCGAATTGAATCATCGATTAAAAATGAAATGAATCAATACGATGTTACAATGACTGGCGCAGGTCAAACCAGTGGTTGCGTTCAGTATGATATTGTGATTGATACTACAAGCGATACCTGGATTCCATGGGCCACACCACATNAAATTACAAATTCAACCTGTGCCTATTTTGTCGAAAGGAAAGCAGCAACAGGATTTGTACATCTTGAATCACAAACGCCGGAATTCACCGATGCAATCTATCAAATCCATCGCCAAGATGGTTTATCGGAATCGTGGTATTTAGGTGATTACAAGTCAGAAAATCGCAAGGTTATCGAAATTATTTCCACTATGTTGCCATTGGATCACTCTCTTTGGGAATGCAGTCAGCGGTTTCATAAAGGAACAGAATTATGGAAGGAGGCGGGGTTATGAATACAAACAAACTTTATCTTGAATCAATGGAATCTGCATATCTTGAAGAATTTACAGCCGATGTACTTGCAATTGATGAGAATAAAATAGTCCTTGATCAGACACTTTTCTACCCATTAGGTGGTGGTCAGAACTGGGACCTTGGTTCTCTTGAAGGACCAAATGGACGAATGGAAGTCATTGAAGTTCGAGGTAGAGGNGCCATTCATCACACTGTCGAGGATANATTTGAGCTAGAAGTAGGGGATGAAGTTCGTGGAAAAATTGACTTTGAACGGCGGTATGCCCATATGAAAATGCACACAGCCCAACATCTTGTAAGTGGTATAGCATACGAAATGTTTGACGGTGTTCGTACTGTAGGTAATCAGATTCATACTGAAAAGTCACGAATTGACTTCAAACCAATTCAATTTACTGAAGAGATGTTGTTAGATCTACAGACCACAGTTAACGAAAAGATTGCGTTGAGATTAGACGTTACAGATTCGCAAATGACACGCGACGAAATTAATTCCATCATGCCACCAGATCGAACAAATATGGACCTTCTTCCTGCATTTATCAACGATTTACGAGTTGTAACAATCGGAGACCGATTGGACATGTGTCCATGTGCTGGAACACACGTTCGAAATATTTCTGAGATCAATGGTATCGAANTTATCGGGAAGAAATCGAAAGGCAAAGGAACACAAAGAGTAACATATCAACTTGTAGATTGATTTAACAGATAATATTTATATTAATTNATAATCAAATAAGTTAAAACTAATCCTCATCATTTAGTAATTCTAAAACACTATCCACAACATCTTTCCAATCCTTTTTCTCTTTCAGCGCCTGTACTACAGCCTCATCTTCTAACAATTTACGAAGCTCACCCTCGACATGTTGCAGTTTAGCTTGCGCATTAAGGCGTGCCGTTAACGCCACATCTTCACCAATTCTGTCCGATCGATCTGCTTCATCAATCGCTTTGCTTGTATTCGTTCGACCTTCATGGTAATGATCAGTTTCTAATTCTTCAGGTTTCCATGTGGTTCGCCCAATTGAACGAGCTTCCCTTGCTCCAGGTGGCCTATCTTTCCACGGGTTTTGGTTTGCAACTTCCTGAATAAGGTTCTTTTTTTTCTTTGTTCGAATCGTTTGGCGTTTGCTGCTGATGATTTCGTTGACGTGTTCGATCGGCATTTTTTTTATTGTAGCNATTTGATCACGGGTAAATCCCGATTCCAATAGAAAAAGGACATCGGTTTCAAGGTCTTGAGAATCTTTTTTCATTTCTTCACTCCCACATCAGAAATTTTCTTCCTGATTCCAGCGATGTTTAGTACCGAGTAATTTTCATTCCTTTGCATCGTTCACTTCCAACCTCATCCTGTTCATCACACCATAAACAACATGCTTGGAATCCCATGTCTTTCATTGCTCTACGGGGCATCGACATNGTGCTCATGTTACCCTTGTCGTTCAAACACATGAAGTCTCGCACTAAAGCGCGGGTGTTTTGAAAAAGGCCGATAGTTGAGAAACAAGAACATAGTCCAGAATTAGAGAAAATTTAGAGATCATAGGGATAACAGTTCTATTTAACTCACCCGGAATNAAAACACTCTCCATGCAAATCACTTTGGCTAAAACCCCCAAATCACCTTCCATTAGTGGGAGAATGCGTATAAAATAGGAACACAACGAAGAATCATGGCTGAACAGGAATCTATTGTTCCAGTTGCAGCAATTGTTTGTTTTCTTTTGGGGGTAACCACACTCATCCTCCTTAATCGGTCTAAAAACCGAATTTGGATGGACAAACTTGCTGGTTTAATGTTAGGCTGGTGTCTGATTTTCTTCGGTCTTCGTTATGCCGCTGCCACAATCCAAGAAACGGGCTTTGTAGAGATCCTTTATCCAAATAAAACATCTGAATACGATGTTTTCCAATATTTGTATTATTCATTTACAATTGCAGCATTTTCAATTCTTGCACTTTTCCCTTTTATATATCCATACCCCGTACTACAAAAAGAATCATCCATTAAATTGGTTGCACCAACAACCTTTGTCCTTGGCCTAGTGATTATTATCACAATGATGTTAACTGAGTACAGATATAACACTTTTTGGCAAGTTCTGACAATACCATGTTTTCTTATTAGCATTCCAGTTTATTTCAGATTTTTATCTGAAGAAATGCTACATGATGATGACACAGCAAGACGGATGTCTCTTGCGGCAGGTATTATCCTCGTCGCATTCTTTGGTTCTCAAATGACTTGGTGGTTAGCCCAACTTATTTCGATCAACGATGAATTTATTGGCAGGTTTGCGATTGAAGCGGGTGTGAAATCACATTCATATCTACCAAACNTAATTGGGGACACAGTTGTTAACTCTTTAGGGTCTATTGCTATATTGTCTTTAGTTGCAGGTGAAACATGGCGAGCAAATAAGAAAGGGATTAGCAGTTTTACAGTCGTTATCTTTCTAATTCTTCTCGTCGGAATCATAAGTGGGATTGCAGATATTGCCGTTCTTAATATTGTAGACAGTTGCATGTATACAGAATGTGAAGACTTTCCAAGAAGTTACAGTATATGGTACAAGTTTACCACAGAAGCACTCCTGTTATTATTTACGCCTCTAATGGTAATGTATGTTCTTCTTCATTTCGACGTGATTGATACCGAAGCAGAAAACAATCAATGGATGACAAGAATAATCGTAATTCTAATGCTTCTTATTGTCTCATCAACGATGATTGAGCTACTACAATCTTTCTTACCCGTTTCTCAGATGGTTTCTTCTGCTATTTTGGCGATGGTTGTTGCAATCTTTATCGGATGGGAAGAGCGGATTATGAGTTCGTTAATTGGTGAGGGTGAAAGTGTGTCTAAAAAATTAAAATCATTGGGGGAACTTCACGAAACAAATATCGATGATAAAGAACTTCAATTATTTTCTAAATTAATGGGTGTGTTAACTACAATCATCATTATCCTTTCTTGGTTGTATTCTTCTATTGTAAGGTGATTATATGAGTTCAAGTGGCGATTTCCGTGATATTTTATCGAACATGACTTCGAATAGGGAGGGAAACAGATTTACAATGATTTCATTCATTGCAGTCTTAATTTTGTTATCTTATACAGGTTATGATACGGTTGTTTATCGGGCAGAAGTGATTAGTAGTTTTGCTGAAGAGAATGAATACAGAATTATGTTTTCGAAACAGAATGAAACCATGCAAATTGTAGAGACATTACAAGATGATGAAACAAGAAATGTAGTGTTTAAGTTATCTGATATCGATGTACCAGAAGGATACTCGATTGGACAAATAGACGTTAAAATCACACCAGAAGAACAGGATGGAGATGATGACTGGTTACAATGTGATTCTATTGCAGGGGATATTATTGAAAATGATTTAACCGCTCAATGGGATGACCCAAACAATGATCTTTCAGGACAAGATAGCAGCTGCCTACCAATAGAACTCAATCTAAAGGTGTATCCAAACTTCACCGGCGAGCCAATCACTGTTTCATCAATAAATGAATTTCAAGCCGTAAAAAATTGGACTGAAACAGGATGGGGATATGGAGATTTATCACTCGATTTAGACCTAGATGTAAATACTCCTTTAGGGTTAAACACCCCGACAGATACCGATGAAGAAATTACAGTAGACGTCACAGTTGTTTTGTTCTCAGTATTTATACAAGAAGTATAATTTTAGTAAGGATTTCCGAAACTCAACCCTTTCGTTCAAACACATGAAGTCTCATACAACGCGAGCGAGGGTTGAAAGAAGACCATTTCATGAGACGACTATGGTTCGAGACCCACGGGCGGATATTCTTGAACCAAGTCCATTCTACAGTTCCCAACAAAAAATCCATCGGGTCCATGCAGGACAACAGCCTTCGAAATCACCAATCAACAACTTCTTTCGGGTTATGTCTCAAACACAGCCAACACTGCACAAAGGCGGTATCTGGCATTTCAGCGAAGAAGAAAAGAAACATCTCCTCTACGCTACTGCAGCTTTTACCCTCGCCCTCGGATTTATGTTTGGAGGACGAGGGATGGGAGGAATATCTGAAAACGGCCTCGGTCGTTGGATTCTCGATGTGTTGATCACAATGCCATTGGTGCTTATCGCAATAGGGCCTGCCTTCGTTCTTCATGAGATTGGCCACAAGATTGTTGCAAAGAAAAACGGTTGCTGGGCAGAATTTCGAGCTGACCCGAAAGGACTCCAATTTGGTGTCATGCTCGCTCTCATCTTTGGTGTCCTCTTCATGGCTCCCGGCGCCGTTATGGTAGCGGGTCTTGTTACACGTCGACAAAATGGACATATCGCCATTGCAGGGCCACTAGTCAATCTTGGATTATTTCTAATCGGTATTCCATTAGGCGTTTTACTGTTCATGTTAACAGGAGCAGCAGAATTTGGAGGCCAGCAGTACATTGAAAGTGGTTCGATAATTTGGCAGGCAATGGTTTTCGATATTGTTCGATGGTGGTTGTATGCTAACATAGGACTTGGCTTGTTCAATATGATACCGTTTGGACCACTTGATGGGCTGAAGGTAAGAGATTGGAACAAGAATGTGTGGTTAGCACTGTTCTTGGTTTTCCTCTCACCAATTCCGATTTACTTCTTGACCGACGGTTGGTCGGCCATGAAACTCGTAATCTGGCTGTCCAGTATGGTATAATCAGAGTCCGTGGATTTCCTTGGACTTGTCATGACTCCAGTGGTAGCAAAGTCTGAGAAGATTCAGATAATGCCCTTGACCATCCTTTGTCATCTTCTCGTGAAGAGGTTCGTTGCTCATGAACATGTCTCCCCAAACGTTCGCAGAGGTTCCTTTCTTACCCTTTGGTAGATCAAACACTTCATTGGTTGTTGGTTCCAAGAGATTCTTCCAGACAATCGCTGGGTTAACAGCCATTGTGACCTCGACAATAATCTCATCTTCGTTGAGACCGGTTCCAGTTTGCCAGGACTCTTCACCCATGTCAGCAAGGAACGGTAGACAAAGATCGATAATGGAAAGACCAGTCATCGGGTCTGCCCCAGTCATCTGTCCATATGCTTCACGCATTCGACCACGATCAGCGCCACGAGCACCAGTAATCATACGCAACTTGTCAATTGATGTTGGAACAAGGAAGCGAATGTCTGTGTAGTAAACGAGCGCTTGTTCACTGTTTCCAGCCGGTGCGAAGATGTGAGAGAACGGCTGTGCACCGCTACTTTCACCGAGCATATCCATTGGAAACAAGGTCTTGAGAGCGTTGGTTGCAACCGATTGAACAACACGGCGAATCAAACGCTCAGGTGCCGCTGAAACGTCGTTGAATGATTCCATGTACTCATCGAGGTTGAGGATATCATATCCACGAACTGCAAGGATGGAGTGAACGTTTGGTCCAAGAATCTTGTCGCCACCAATCATGGCTTGACTGATCCATCGAGCACCCTTTGCGAAATCACTTGCTGTTACAAGGTCAGCATACGCCTTGTATCGGCGAGCAACTCTGTTCATGAAGTCTGCTTGGTCAAGTTTGGTAAAGACGGTTGCAGCGTAGTTCGATTTGAGCGCATGGTCTGCAACTTGACTTGCATTGACACATGTCAAGAGGTTTCCTTGGTCATGTGGGTACAATAGCAATCGTCGACGCTTTGCAGCACCGCCGAGTGAGCCGACCTTAGGATCTGTAAGCAGGTAACCGAGACAGGCAGTCACTTCGAACAATCGAGCATACTTATCTTCATCACTTGCGTTCTTAATCCACTCATCAAGTCCAGGCTCAATGCAGTGGAATTCAAGAGGAACCATTTCCGAACCTGCACCAAACATCTGTCGGACAGTCGAAGATGACATCATTCCCATCATTGTGTAGAGGGAAGTCTTTCCAGTTGTGAGGAAGACGTCAGTGATACCTTCTTCACCGAAGGAGATTCTTCGGTCTGGAAGGTTAACAAGAAGGTTGAATGCAGTAGCAGTGTCTCTGTTTCCATCAACTGCAGGATGAATCCATGTCGTTGGTTTGGTCATCAAGTAACCACTGGCATCCTTACCGAATCCAGCCGGAGAGTAGCGAATCCAACCAAGACGGTTGTTGAAAGCTACACCACGGTGCATCAATGAAGGATAGTAGACCTTGTCTTGTGGATCCGAATCAGGAACAACTCCTCTGTGGCCAAGTCCCCAAAGAATAGGCTCCCATTCTGAGACACCGTCTTCTTCTCCACCGTCCCCAAGGAATGGGTGTGAGCCAGAAACAGTCTCACCAGTCAGCATGGATCCACCCAGACGCTCTTCGTCACCTGTCGAACAGAAAAAGAATGTTTGTGTCGTTACCAATTGCTTTGGAGTCCACATGTTTGCATTCACAACGGTCTTTTGCTTGAGGAAATCAGAAAGGGTGCTGATTCGACGCTCGAACTTGAAACGCTCGGATTCAATCCATGTTGATCCAAGGAAAAGGTTGGTGTTCAATAGTTTTGGACGACCAGGGCCGATGTATCGTGTACGAGGGTCACCTTTCGTATCGTCGGTTTCATGAATTCGTTCCCATGGTCCAGTTGTTGGAATGTACTTGAGGAATTCTTCATGGTCGAATGGCATTTTTTGTGCCTCTTTAACGGCGTCTTCAACCTTGTCCATAAGCTGGACATATGTCTCAGTCGGTGTAATACGTCCACTTTCTTTGAATTGTTTATGCGATACTGCTCGGTGTTCCCACATTTTTCTTCACCTCAAAATTTTCTCTTTTTTGCTGGAGGTTTTTCCTCTTCTGCTGGCGCATCGTCCTCAGAGGACTCTTCGCCTTCATCTTCGGGCACTTCTTCCTCTTCTTCAATGCTACCCCCATCTTCGGAGGCGGGCTCTTCTTCAGAATCATCATCTTCCGAACCTTCATCCTCTTCCTCAGATTCGACATCTTCCATCATTACATCGACAACTTCGTCAATCTCTTCATCTTCTTGGGGAATTAATTCTTCAACATCGTCTGAATGTTCACGGGGCATGAGGAGTTGGAGGATGATACCAAAGGAGCCAGCCACCGCTCCTAAGCCAATAATTGCACCATTATTGACTCGCTGTGTGTCGTCTGAATCAACATTGGTTTCCATTCCAGTAACTGGAGGAATTTCATTTCCAGTAACATTTGAAACGATTTCAACGGCTGCCCATGCTGCGAAAACAAGCATGATTATCGAGAGCAAATTTGCGGTGGAGGCATTCGTTTTGACCCAATTGGCAAAGGGCGTTTGACCATCTTCCATGCCAACGCCTCGCGACGTTCGCATATAACTTGTGTGCCTTTAATAAGGGAAATTTTAGCAATCACTCATCCAAGTACGCATTCCTGATTGGATTCTCATCGAGATGGAAAAACGAGAATGTAGCCCACCATGTAATTGTATCGAGTGCATCAACAAGATTACTTGTTCCACTTTGTTCATCACCGTAATCCTTCCCAGTTGTATCCATCCAGTCGATCATTTCATCAACAGTATCACAGGTCTGATGGTAACACCAATACCCATCAACAAGGCCTCCAAAGCCCATGGTTACAGTATCGAGATTGTCTTGGAATGTTGCGTGATCTGAACGAGCTGTTGTATCCTCATAAACGATAATTTCAGGACGGTCCTTTGCCATCCAATCGTCAACTTTCCACGTTTCTGCATCATAGCCTTCACCAAGAAGCGGCGACATTTGCTCTTCGACACCAATAGCATCAGAACCAATCCACATCGCGAGACCTACCATGCCTGGCTGATTCATAACATCATGATCGAGGCTTGGTCCAATGTAAACACGCATTGGCCAGACTTCCTCATCCTTTGGATAACCATCTGGATCAATTTCAGGTTGTGGATCACAGTCACCATCACCTCCACCGTGTCCATTTCCACACGGTGCACCTCCACCACCAGGCCAATTCACACCAGCCATATCGAGGTTGACATAGTTGGTGACTTCGACGTTCGGATTGTCTTCCTTTACCCAATAATCAGTCCAGAAATCACTCCCGCGTTTTCCACCCTCTTCACCAGACCATAGACAGAAAACCATCGTGTTTCGAGTGTTGTAATCCGCCATCGCTTCGGCTACGGTCAAGACCATACCTGTTCCAGCAGTGTTGTCGTATGCTCCGACCCGAGTTCCATACGTTCGGCCGAAAATGTGCGGATCCAACATCCCGCCATTGATTGGCGGTGCAATATCAAAGTGGGCTCCAAACACCATCCATTTGTCACGGTCAACTTCCCCCCATCGATACCCACAGATGTTGTATGCTTCGGGATTTTGAGCTCCAGTCATTAATGAATCGTACACGAACCGTTGCGTGATAACCTCGAGTCCAAAATTCTGCATCGTTTGGATGAGATATTGTGCCGCATCTTCATACGCAGCATTCCCCTGTCCAGCCCAACGATCGAGATATCCAACTGCACCATCGGCAGCATCAGTCAAATCTGGCGTTTCGTCAGATATGACATTTATGTAATTGAAAACAGTACGCCCGTCAACAATACCTGTTGAATGGCGGCCCCCTTCCGATTCAGGGAATCCAGGTGCTTCCGGCCGTTGAATTTTGAGAATAATGGAGGTAACATCGCCTCCGTTTGTTGGAGACGATTGTACTGTGTCAATGGAGCCATTCCCATTAACTCGGGTCAGCCCTTGAGAGGTTTCGTCGGCATAACCACCACGATTCCACCATGTTTTCCATGACTCATCGATGTTTCGAACAGGCCAATCTTGGCGGCCGTATTCTCCAAGCAAAATGACTGCCGTATCTGTTCGAGGCGGAGCGAGGACTGTCAAAAGAACACTATCTCCAGCTTTTAGATCGAGAACGGTTGAATTCTGAACGAAACCAGAGTCATCATTCAGAATCAGGTACGGAACGTAAGCAGAAAGATCGACATCAGCGGTTATGGTCAGGCCCTGAAACACTCCTCCAATCAACGTTTCAGGGGTTACACTCACATCTCCTGTGGTGATCGCCGAATCGCCTCCACCTTCACCAAAACACCCAGCGAGCGGAGCGAGCATCATGATACACACCAACCCGAGCGCCCGTCGAGCATCTCTCCCCATGATTTAGTCCAAACCGTATCTCTATCTCAATACTTTGCTCAAAGGTTGAACAGAAATCAGGAGATTCGCAGTAAGAATCACCACTTAGAGTCAAAAATAGCAGCATCGTCTTTGAACGATTTGAATTCAAGATGATTACCAGAGGGATCGCTGATAAACATCGTTGCTTGAGCACCCGGTTGTTCTTCGTAGCGTATGTACGGTCCGACAATGAATTCAATTCCTTTTTTCTCGAATCTATCTCTAAGTTCGAACCAATCATCCCACTCCATAACCAAACCAAAATGCATAGCAGCGATTTGTTTCCCATCGACTGGATTTTTGCTCAATTGAGGCATATTTGGAACGACATGGGCCACGATTTGATGTCCAAAAAATTTGAACACACACGATTCCTTTTTCTCTCTCCCAGTTGTACATCCGAGGACTTCAACATAGAATTTTTTGGCCTTTTCCAAATCATCAACGGGAAACGCAAGATGGAATGGTCGGAGCTTTTTCGGGGGAGAATAATTTGTCCCACAACTGCGACACGTATCGTTTTCATCCCAATCGCATTGACGAATGCAACCGGCCAGAACATCACTTCCACTTGACTGAACAGCCAATGGAATCGGTTGATTGAACAACTGGAGTATTTCCTGCAATCATTGCATCGATCGCATCCTTTAGTTCACTCGTGGTCGCCTTTGTGGGGTCGCGAGGACTGTCGTCCATTCGCCCTTGGTAGATTACTTCTCCATTCGAATTCAATAGGAAAAATTCAGGGGTACGCTGTGCTCCCCATGCGGTTGCAATTGCCTGTGTATCATCGTGCAAGTAGGCGTAAGGCATCCCTTTCGCGGCTCTTTTTTGCATGTTTTCAAACGAATCGGCAGGGTAATTATCAGGATCGTTTGAATTGATTCCAACAAAACCAATCCCATTGACCTTGCAATATTCTGCCATGTTGTTCATTCGATCAATACTTGCTATGACGTATGGGCAATGATTGCACTCGAAAACAACGACACAGCCGTTGCTTCGCATGAGTGAACCCAAGGAGGAAGTATCACCACCGTTCGATGGATTTGCATTCTTGAGATTAAATTCTGGAGCAACATCACCAATGGTTAGGGACATAACTACCCCTTACCGAAGTCGTTCATAGGTGTTCGCTTATGTTCATGTGGTCGCTAGGTGTTGTTCGCATTGCTGCAAACGACGTCGAGCCAATGGGTGATCGGGTTCCAATGCGAGAACCCCCCTCCATGCGGCCGTGGCTAATTCGATGTTTTTGCTGGCATGATGAATTGCTGCTGCTTGCACTCGCGCATCGATGTTGTTCCCATCCGCTCGAATGGCTGCCTCAAAATCACTTAATGCAGCCTCATGCTTTTCCCAAGCTCTGTACAGCATACCGCGCTGATGCCAAGCATCAGCGTGATCTGGAGCAATCCTCAGAGCCTCATTGATTGGCCCCTCGGCCCGTTCCGGTCGATCGAGAGCAAGGTAACATGCTCCTAGTTTTGTGAGCGCCTGGTGGTGATGAGGAGCAACTTCGAGTACCGCCAAAAAACCTTCTTTTGCTTGTTGCCATTCTCCTAATCGAGATTGTGCATCAGCACGGGCAAAAACAGCGACTGTCAGATTTGGCGCCAATGAAAGCAGTATTTCCGCATCGTCCTTCGCTTCTACCGCTTGATCAACCGCAAGATAACAATTAATTCTGTTGAGACGAGCACGGATGTGTTTTGGTTGCTCCTGAAGCGTTTCAGAATACATCGCAATCGCCCGAGAAGCATCACCAGATTGTACCGCAATGTTTCCTCGAACGTATGCAATCTTCGGCCCTCTCCCTTGTATTTCTGCAGCATCAATGTAGCGTGTTGCAGCATGGATGTCGTTTTGATCGATGGCCAACATCGCAGCTTCAATCGAGCACGAAGAATCCGTGTCTCCCAACAAGCGTCGAGCACGAGTTAAGGAATTACTCGCCTCCTCCAGATCTTTGAGTAGACGCTGAGTTCGTGCCAAACCTAGCCAAGCCACTCCCAATTCTCGATTCAATCGAAGTGCAGATTGGAAGGATTGTATTGCTGAACCGAGCAGCAACTGATCAGTTTCTCCTGTTCCGTCACGTTGACGATCTGCTCGCGCCAAGTGAAGTCGACCTTCAACGATATGAAGCTCAGGATGGTCAATGGTCGAGGGGGTACCATCGAGAAGGGCTTGCGCAACTTCTACCCGGCCCTCAGCCAACCTTCGCGAAGCAACAATACTTCGTAATTCAGCATCCAGTGGATATTTTTCAATGGCCTTCTCCAATGAGGTTTCAGCGGCCATTACGTCACCACTCTCAGCAAGTAGGTCGGACTTGAGAACAATCAGTTCGGCGCCACCACAGTCGAGTGCGACCGCATGTGTTGCAGCCTTCAAAGCCTCTTTTTCCCGACCATGCTTTCCTGTTAAGAGAATCGCACGTAGTGCCCAGGCATCACCGATTTGTCGGTCGAGATTCAAACAACTGTCAACCGCTTCCAGTGCGCGTTCATACTCTTCTGCTTCATGCAGGAGTTGACCATACTGTAGCCAATAATCTGGTTTCTTATTGTCCTCTGCTAACGCCTGCTCAATAGCTTCAATCGCTTCGTTTGCAGAACCAGCCCGATGACGTAGGCCAGCAAGTAAAGATCGGTCTGCTGGAGTGTCCAATCCAAGCGCTTCCAATCGTCGAACATCCTTTTCTGCGTTTGCATCTCCTTGTTGAACAAGGATGTGTGCATGCGTACGAAGCAGTTCAGGATTGTCCGGATCAAGCCGCAATTGAGATTCTAACCAGTGAAGTCGTAAAACGTCATCAGCTTTCAATATTGCAACCTTCTCAAGTCCTTTCAGAACGACATCGTTTCCTGGAAGGGCCTGGTGTGCTGAACCAAATGCATCCTCGGCCCATGTCAAATTCTGTAAATATAGTGCACATAATCCCACTTGCAATGCTTGTCGGCCATCCAGACCAAGCGTTGCAACCGTCATTGCGTTTTGTTTGAGGACAGCAAAAAGACGAGACGTCATCTCCGATTGCATTGGTGAAAGGAGCACCTCTATGTTTTGCAGTGGTACTGAGGAACAGACTGCATCGATTGCATCAAGTGCGGTTGAGGGAGATAACTGACCACTTTCAAGCGCAGTAATGGCTTGATGGGCACGTATTCCATGATCAACCTCAGGATGCGTTGCTCGTAATGCACCAACGAGTGAATCATATCCATCGACTTTTTTCTGGAGTAAGACCAACGCATCAGTCGTTTGTTTCGCATGTGCTCCTTGAGACTCAGAAAGAACAAGTGTGCGGTCAGTAACACTCTGTAGTGCATTTTTGGCATGATACAGGTTCCATGATAGAGCACCGCCAGCTCCAATCGAAAGTCCAATGAGTAGGATTGAAATTGGTTCCATTAACGCTTTAATTGTTCAACTGCCTTTATGTCCTGCGGTCTAAACGAACACCTAAAGCCTGATTTTTACACCCTTTGGAAAAAGCCAAACGGCTACAATATACGACGATGTTGTAGGAATCACGGCTCACATTGAAATCCTATGTGGTAATAACGTGCATTTGAGGAGAGGGCATGACAAACAGTGACATCTCCGAAGGTGACGTGAACTCCCAACCACTCATCGAGCGTTGGTTGGAGCTAGGATTCATACCCTCCACTTTCGATGATGTAGAATCGCTGAGCCCCTCTGAGTTTGAAACACTCCAAACCACTCTTCATTCTGCTGTTGAACTTATTCAACGACTCAAACCGTTCATCATTTCTGATGAGATACAGCAGATGCGCGAAGAGATAAACGACATCAAGAACTACAGTGATGTTCAAGAACAGTTCCAACAATGGTTATTCCTCAACGCACCATGGGAGCCAGGATATTACCGGTATTTTCAACAATGGTCAGGTGATGAAGAAACCAAATCCCACTACTGGCACATAATCGCTCTTTGTGCTGATTTTGATGAATCGAGCTGGGCATCGTTGGATTTACTGCAACCACTCGTTTCTGAACCTGAAAATTATTCAAACATCATCAATGAACTTGAGCAACTTGTGGAGGATGAACAACGTCAGCGGGCGTTGTTGGAAAAAGCAGTGCTCCANTTAAAANATAAAGGATTCATAGTCGATGTGTCTTCAATGAAAATCATTGATCAATTCAGTGAAATTGAACGAATGCAGAATTATTCNGATCAAATCGACTTGCTGAAGTTGCAGATTCAATCTTCCATTCTCCCTTACGATCCAGTGCTGGCTGATACTTTTACCAANCGGGTGAAGGAATTGGTGGACAGTCCATCAGACGAGATAACGACAATAGAACATAATGTTCGAACCATCTCCGAACACCTTGCAACTCGATTGAATGAGATGAATGCACTAATTCAAAAATGGCACTCAGAAGGATATTCCTATGAAGAACGATTCCGAATTCGTNCTGAAGAATTGCTTGAATGGGAGCATCTTTTACCAGAAATAGAGCAGCGCTATCATCGACATGCCGGTGCATATGAGCGTTGGAAAGAAATTTCCAAATTATGGAATCCGCAAGATTCATCCATCGCCCAAATCGCTGGAAAACTCGAACACACGGACGCTTTTCTTGATAAAATCGATGCTTTAGAACAGCAATGGACGGAAAAGGAACTGCAAGGAGCTTCACTCATTGAGCGATGGGAACAACTTGGATTTGAAATGGATATTTGGCGATANAAAATCACCCAAGATCCACGTCAAGGTTTAGCAGAACTCAATCACCAACTTCCAGTCTATGAACGAGCGAATCAACTTCTTGAGAAGATGCTCCAACTCGATACCTCGCTGGGAGGTGAGGAGGAAGTGGACCGAAGAAGTGTCCTTCTTCGTACAATGGATTTGGATTTGGAACTGCTTGANGANATGGAACACTGGATTGACAAGAAGACCTTGCGCAATACGCGTCATCGACGTATGCTTCAACGTGAATGGGAGCAAGCTGGACGCAAAGGGCTGGTCGATACAGGGGCAATATTTTCCGATCTTCACTCGTTTGAAACAGCAGTCGCATCCATTGAACATCGTACTCAGAATCTTATGTCTGAGAGTGTGGCTTCACATGCGTTGGAACGAAGTAAATCAGAACTCCTTCGCCTTGAAAGTAGGGGCTGGAACATTACCGAACTACTTGCTCTCCACGAAGAACAACCGGGCGCTTTCTTCACCCAGTTCTCCAAATCAATGGAAACACTTTCTCGCATTGGAGCAATTCAACGAAGGATTGCAGCGCTTGATTGGCGCAGAGACGTGAATCGAGCGGATGCAATTTCAATTCAAGTTAGAAACCCCATCGAACTGGTTCGGCTTGAGCAACAGATTCCCGCCTTGATTCGTCACCTTGCCAATCGACCCATTGAAGATGAGAATTATACATACACGGCATGGTTGCCTGAACAACGTCCCGTCCTTCTTCCAAAGGAGAATTCATCAATCCAAACTATGCCTGTGAAACTTCAGCCACAGTCAACGCTCGAAGAGGCGCATGAAGCGATGCTCGAAGCGATGGATAAGCCACTTGAAATCGTTGAGGAAGAGATTGAAGACGAAATTGTTCCCCAGCAACCTGATGCTGATACGATTGACCCTCCAGTTCGTGAGCATCTCTTACCTGTCGAACCCAAACAANGTACTCCTCAGTNAGAAGTAAAGAATGAGGTTCAACCCCCAACCCAACTTCCCGATGACGTAGATNTATCATCCTATGAGCGACTTCTTCATCTTCTTGGATTAACGACTGAGGCCAACACATTTTCTGGAACAGGGGATACATCTGTTGTTCGAAGGGCACTTGCATCACATGTTGGCCAAACTCCACGAGATGTCCGTGTTGACCGCCTTCTTCGCCTGGTCTTGAGATTACTTCCACAAAACGATTCGAGTGATGGCGACCGTTCGAAAATGATCGACACAATTGCTGACATCTTGCCGAAGTACAATCAATGGGTGCGGATGCGACTAGAAGCACGACATATGGGCGCATCAGGGGATTTCTTCGAAGATGCTTTGCGGCTTGGAACTGCTCTTAGGAGAACACCAGGCCCTGGAGTCGAGGTACCTCTTCAGGCGGATGAGTATCCTTTACCTAAACTATCGAGCTTGGATGAATTGCATCAGCAGACGACACGACTGGCACAATCGATGGCTCTACCAGCAGCTGGCGGAATCAATTGATTAGGTCAACTCATCGAGAAGCGCATCCTGTTCTTCTTGAGAAATCAGCGGCTCTTCATCAGGTGTTGCTTGCACAGCTACCCTTGGCGCCTCAGGCATCGGCATATCGAGCGGTATCGGTTGATTTAGCCCACTTGGAGGTGCTGGCATAGGCGCTATTGGAGGGGGTAAAGGAGCAGGAGGAACCAATGGCGCCGGAGGGTTCAGTGGTGCCGGAGGGACCATTGGGGCTGGAGGGCTCATAGGGGCCGGAGGCCCGATGGGTGTTGGCGCTAAGGCCGCAGGTGGTCCAACAGGTGGTGAGAGAGGTGGTGGGAGAGGTGCAGCGGGTGCTTCTTGCGGTGTTGGTATTGCAACTGGAGGACCAACAGGCTGCTGCACTTCCTGTGCAGGCATATCAGCGATTGGCTCCCCCTCATCTGAAACTTCGGCGGTCTCTGGAGGGGCAGCAACATCCCCATCAACTGGAATGATTTCGGTCGGAGCCATCAAAACAGGAATCTCTTGAGAAGCGTTCTCAATTACAGGTAACGGTGGAGGTGCTTGTAGCTGGGCATGCAATTCGTCAATATCGGCCGAGTTAAGAGTTCCATTGTTCATGTACTCCGCCATTGCTGGGCCGACGAGAGCCATACTCGCTCGAAAGCAAGGAATGAACGAACCAAAGGATTGGAGTTGAATTTCATGCGAATTTCCGCATGAGGAAAAGATGAGACGATGTTGTTCGAGATGGGTGGGCAGAAATTTCAATCCAATCAAAACGCAAGCAAAACCGAGAAAAATCGGAGTCAGACTTTGCATCATCATTAGTGCAATTCCGAGAAGTCCAAATCCTCCAGTCAACCCAAGTTGTTGAGGACTCGGTTTCTCAATGATGTGTTGAAAACTCGTTAATTCAGAATCCATGACCAACTGGACATCGATCCGAGGAACACCATCTTGATGCAGTGTTGTTTTCACAACTCGGAACAAACCTTCGCCAACCAGAATTGAAGTTGATTCCATTCCATCTTTTGATTGTGATAGCGGAAATTCCTCAACTTGTTCTTTGTTGTTGTGAAACAACGGTTTTGCTCGTATTGGTAGCGCAAGAACATCCATCGTTTCATAGACTTCAATAGAGGAATTCTCGTCCTCTTGTTCTTCCTCTATGATTTCCTCTTCTCCAATTTCAGAGGAGGGTTCAGACTCGGTCTCCATGGATTCGCCTCAGTGGAACAATGAAATGAACGTAACGGAATCATCGGTGAGTTTCTGAGAACCAGGCTTTTGGGTCACTCTTTTGGTCAAAACCCTTTCCGGGCTTTGTTCCTACAACGGTAGCAATGGATGCTTCCACTGCAATTTCTTGAATTCGATCGCTGACAGGTCCGTTGATAATGAGTGCTTGAACTCCTTCCGTGCTCGCAGCGGATTTTGCAATTGAACCAGCACCCATTTCTTCGCTTACCGAACCGTCAGAGAGGATGAACATAGCCTTGTTCTTCCCCAATCCATCTTGATGATCGAACATCTCTTGAATTTCAGCGGGTGCGATTTCGGATTCATAGACTTCGGACATTTCTTCGACCCATTCATCGTTAGATCCTCCATGTTTCTGCTCATCTTCCTTGTCTTGTGCTTTCATTGTCTTGGCAAATTTCGATGCGTCGACTTTCATTGAAAGTGTCTTCGTAATCGTCTTTTGAGGGAGAAGTTCCCACTCTTGGCCGACTGGTGCTTGCGCAACAAAATCCACCTTCAGAATAGCATGGAGTTGTCGGAACAACATTTCACCACCACGGTCACCATCGATCGCGAGAGTAACGGATTGTTTTCCATTTGCGAGATCGATTAACTCTTGCTTGATGTTTCCAGCGCCATCGGCACTAATTGCATTTTTTACACCACAATTGAGCAGGTTGATCACATCGTTACGCCCCTCAACAATGATGAGAGAATCAGAACTCTGAACGTTTGGCCCACACGTGAGCCCATGGTAGTTTGTTGCAGTTCCAACGGTCAATACTGAGCGGACTTCTTCAACAACCGTCTTGCTGGCGGCTTCCCCAGAGTTAACCAACGCAAGAAGAAGCTCCTTTGCACGGTCGACAACGGCGGTTCGCTTCGTTGCTCGAACATCTGAAATTTCAATAACAGAAATCTTTGCTTGACAGGGACCAATACGGTCGATGGTTTCCAATGCGGAACCAATGATTGCAGTTTCAACATTGTCCATGCTGCTTGGAATGAGAATCATTCCGTGCACTTTTCCGCCTTTTGTCTCCATTTCAACATCCACGTGACCGACACGCGCTGTTCGTTGTAGTTTTCTGAGTTCAAGATCGTCACCGAGTAGACCCTCTGTTTGGCCCATAATTGCGCCAATAATGTCTTTTCGTTGAACGGTACCATTGACCTTAATATCGGCCTTGATCATGTACTTCATCGCTTTTCCTTGTTTGTTTCCTGAGTTGTTTTTTCGACCCATGTGAGGTCCTCCTTTCGGCCTCCTCACAGTCGGCGCATCAACCCAAAGGGGATGCAGTACAACGGTTTGGCGAAATCGCCTAACCAAGTGAATGTGATTCAGCAAACTATGCTACGCCTTTCCCCTTTTCAATGCTGTGGAAAAAAACAGCAAGAATTTGAGATTTACTCTTTTGGTAGCGAAGTTGAACGCTCAACCAAATCATCTTGCATCTTTTTGCTAAGGAAGGGGAGGTGAGGATCTTCATCGCCCATTGAGTTCTTCCAAGCATCCATGGCTCTGGCCCAAATTTCTTCATCTGCATTCCATTCCAACCAACGCTCAACAAATGCAACGTGACGCTGAACCTCTTCATCATCGGATGCAACGTGTTTGAGAAGCATATTTGTTTGTGCGAGAATAAGACCCATTGGTGGAGCAATGAGGTACACGCCGAAGGGGTTGCGTTCGGTTGAAATGGTAAGGTGTTCCTTCCAAAGGCCAAGCCCAACATCATAGATATATCCAATCAAGAGGACGGTGAGGAGAACCAATACACCGATTGACATCAATCCAATGTAGGTGGATGGGATGCCAAGAATTTCATCAGAGAAACACAATCCAGAGTCGCAGGTGGAGTCGAATCGCCACTTCACGTACGGCCAAATCAAGAGTGTCAAGGTTGTCGTCCAAAAGACCATTGAGATGACGGTTTGCGATTGTTGAAGTCGCCAATATTGACGCATTACGACCTTCTTCATGACATGACCACGATGAAACATTATTTTGAGTCACCGCATATCTGGTTCAGAAAACATCATTCCTACGGAAATCCTCCAATATTAACAAAGGTCTTCACGCCTTGGGATTTCTATGGATGTCGAGAATGGTTTCACTAAAGACCTTCTCGGCAAGCGAGTTTTGTTGGTTGAATTACAACCATATCATGGACTCATGCTGGATCCTCTCACAGAAGCATTGGCGAAGACAGGAGCGAGTGTTGATTTGTTCACGAATCATCACCACAAGAAATTCCAGTCTTTACCTCCAAATACGCAGCGAGTAATGAAATGGAAAACCATGCGATCACGCCTCATTTGGTTTCTTTCAAATCGTTTTCCTCGTTTCTTTTCGAAGTATATTCAACGGAGAAAATACGATGTTATTGTTTGGTCATCACTCGACCGCCAATCGCTCCGAGTGGCCAGATACATCACATCACCACAACTCGGAATTGTTCATGAGTGGAGGAACGAATTCAGGACATTACCCGAGGTTTTGGACCTCGTAGCCCGGCCAGACTGTTCAATCTTTTCCATCGGCAAGCACATCAAAAGCCCTGGAATTGACAGCTACTTCCTTCCGTATCATATTACGGGATTTGACCCAACGAGCAGAACTCGTTCACAAGAGATGGCGGTTATTGGTAACTATCAACAAAGCCGAAGAGACTACGAATTGTTATTCTCAATCATGAAGACTCTCACGGAAGAACCCGATATTCCGAAGGTATCTATTCTTGCACACTCAACATCAGGAGACATTCAACTCGGTATCGATACGGTTGCATCGATGGGCCTTGAAGATGATATCCATTTCAAGTATTCAGATCAACTCCATTCGGAAGTAGAATATCACGAGACCTGCGCACAATCGACATTTTGTCTCCCTCTGCTTGATGATGAGAGATATGAATCCTACAGAACGACTCGTGTTTCAGGGACGTTATCAAAAATATTCAACTGTGAATTAATCCCAATTATTGACAACGAAACCGCAACATCTTGGGGTCTTGACGAATCCATCGCAATTATCTATGAAAAGGGTGAGTTGGCCAGCACCATCAAGAACATAGCGCAGATACCACCTGCGCAAATTGAGGCAATGCAGAAGAAAATCCGTGATACGAGATTGATTGATTTTGAGGATTCCGTTGCAAATCTTACAAGGAGTATATTGGATATACTTTCCAAATAAAAACTGCCATTCATCCAGAATCCTTCGCGTGGGTTCAAGAAGAAGTTCTCCTTACGACGACTCGTGTCCGCCGAGTCTGTACACCGTCTGGCTGCATTTCGCAGTACCATAGAGGTGATGCTGCTTGACGGCGTACTTACACGAGAAGAGAAGCGACTCATCATTCGTCTCTCGTCCATCTTGAACCTCGAGCCGCATCAGCCTGCTGAAATTTATCAAGCAATCATCGATGGTGTGAACACAGAGGATGGAGATATACTCTCTGCTGAAGAACAACATGAGGTGTACAAGACGGTGTTCGAAGTTGCCATCATCAACGCTTCACTCTCGAAGGATGAATTTCGCGTCATGGCACACCTTCGAGAAATCTTTTCCATCGATGATGACGAACACAATCTTGTCGAGCGAGAATTACGTGATATGGTTAAGCAACGATTTGAAGATCCAAATATGGTTGAAAAAACGCTCAACACTCTTCGAGACTCGGTTCGCGTAGTAACAACTTTGTTCGACAATGTTCGGAAAAAGAACAACGGTGAAACGCGATGAAAGCGACGTCACTTGATGATTACTTGGACGGATTTTCTGCTTTCCCGACTCGACGTCGTAAACGACTGTCCATGCTACGAGAAGCTTACACTTACGGCGTTCCAGGGATGATAACCAAATCGATGACAGACCGTCTGGCGCAATCAGGTCACTATACCTTCCATATCGGTACGCCTGACCCAGAAATGCGACGCATTGCCTCCTGGATGCTCACAAATGAGAAAGACCGTAACAAGATCGCAAAATTCATTCCAAGGATATGGAAACGTGGAGGACGAGAAGATCTCAAACTCGTTGGACTCCTTCTTGCGAATATGTCTGACGAAGAGCTTGGTGAAAACGGCTGGACAGTTTTCCTCCAACTCATTCAACAACGTGTTTCGGTTGAGGTTTTTCTTGAAACTGCAGAAGAGTTCCTGCGAGGGGGTCGCACACTACCTGATGATACATGGATTCAAGATGCCGCCGCCCAAAGCGAAGTTTGGTCCCAATTGATGATTCTTCTTTTATCGCTTGATGAATCCCGATGTGAAGCACACACGGTTTTAATCAAACAAACTCCCCAAGGTGGCGAATTGTTTGAACGGATTCGCAACCGCCTTCTTGAACGGCTACCTTGATGTGCCCCGAACCTTTCGAATCACCATGGCTGAGCGCTTCCTACCGACGGAAGACCCCGTCCTTGAACAGGTGTTATCTTGGACGGTTGAACGGGATGCTCGAGATGTTCGCCGTTTGCTTGAATGGCTCCCACAAGCCCGATCGAGTCGAGAACGACAGGCCTTACTTGACCGTGTTCGAGATTTACTTGATGAGTTGGAGCAAGCGATGTCCGCATTGGATGAACTTGTGTGAATGTTATGGCTTTATTGTGTTTGATTCTTGCTGGTGGAAAAAGCAAACGAATGGGCCAAGATAAAACGCTGCTTTACGATTCTGTCAATGCATTATTGAGTACATTGGCCAAGAAAGAATGCAAAGTTGTCGTCGCGTGTGGTACGAAAGACCGAGCACAACTCTTCGAAGCTCAATGCTGGTTTGATCCCCCGAATGCGATGTCATTGGCTGAGGTTCTTCGCGCCTTTATCGAACAACATGATGAAGAAATTCAGTTGTTCCCTGCCGACATGTATCGCCTTGATGAGAATGCCATTGATGTGTTACTTGCTCAACCCCATGGAATCCCTGTTGATGCAGAGTCCAACGAGCAACCAACCCTCGCTCGTATACCTCGACATTGCACATTACCCAAATCAATGAGTCTCAAAGGTCTCTTCTCCAATCTTAATCGCAATGATATGAGTGAGCTCGGTAATCGCTTAGAGAATTTTAATCTCCCAGTTCAAATTGATGCCCTGAACAAATCAAATCAATAACTTCTGGATAGATGCGATGTTCTTCGATTTGAACTCTACGAGCCAATAAACTTCTCGTGTCTGTATCAAACACAGGAACTCTGCATTGGGCAAGTATTGGACCGGAATCCATACCAGAATCAACGACGTGAACTGTACACCCACTCACGCGTACTCCGGATGCAAGCACGTCCGTATGGGCATCTGCGCCAGGAAAGGCAGGTAGCAGTGAAGGGTGGATGTTGATGATTCGAGGATGGAACCGTTCAACAAATTCAGTGGAAAGTAAACGCATATACCCTGAGAGAATGAGTAGATCGACATCATAATGTCTCAGTTGCTGTGTAATTCTGTTTTCATGTTCAATTCGCCGTTCTTGTTTTGGTACGTTAGTATCGACAGATTCAATGATGACTGGAATGTTATGCTTTTTTGCAAATTCAATTCCTCCAGCGTGTGCTTTGTCCGTCACACATACGACAGTCTTGTGAGTACAATCCTCCTGCTGTTGATGCTCCAACAATGCATTCATACCGGTTCCAGAACCAGAAAAGAAGATTGCAATTCGAAGTGGGTTGGAAGAGGTCCCGCTTTTCGGCGCAATTCGAACCTCTGCCATGTCGTTGCCAAGAACTGCTTGATTTCAGACCTTCCGCTTGGCTCTGAGTAGCCCCTATTGCTTATGTGTAGCAATTAGCAGGCACGGATGAGGAAGAGAGGTGATGGAGAGACAGCTTGACCAACCCGCCACCCCCCTCTCAGTTTTCACTGGACACTCTGATGAGCAGATCGTTATCGCAATTTTAGATTTACACAAACCATCGAAAAATCCCGTTGTGAGGTGGCTCTGGACAGGGCTGGGGTGCATATTTGTTGTATTCGCACTTATTGGAGTCCTTCTTCCTGGTTGGCCAACGGTTTCATGGCTTGTTGCCGCTGGATTCTGTTTTGGGCGTTCCTCACGACGTATGTTCCGATGGCTTCTAACAAACCGATTGTTCGGAAACTCACTTCTTGAATATTACAAAGCAGGACAAGCCCTGCCTTTCCATTCAAAGTTGGTTATTGTTGGAATTATCCTGCTCGTATCAATTTTCTCAATTTATGTACTTACAACACTAGGTGATCCTGGGTTTGGTCAAACAACCATTGCAATTGCTGCCTTGATTGGAGTATGGTTTGTCGGTTGGAAGGTTCCAACCGTACAAGCGTAGACCGAGTGAAATTAACGTTCTTTCAAGTGCGTCGCCAAGCGGCTCGCAATCGAAGTTCCAACGTCTGTGCACGAAGCAGTTCCACCCAGGTCATATGTGAGAGACGAACCGTCTTTGAGATGTTCAGCTACACTCTGATCGAGAATCTTGGAAACCTCCAACAAATCATCATCGTTTGAACGTCGTGCGAGCCAGTCAAGCATCATTTGGACAGAATTGATGCTGGCAATTGGATTGACCTTGTTTTGGCCGGCATGTTTTGGAGCCGAGCCGTGTACAGGCTCGAAGAACGCATGGTCATCTCCAATGTTCCCGGAAGCAGCCATACCCATTCCCCCTTGAAGGACCGACGCTAAATCGGTAGCAATGTCACCGAACATGTTTGAGGTTACGACAACGTCGTAGAACTCAGGAGTTCGGGTTAACCACTGTGTAAACGCATCGATGTACCCATAATCTTTCTCGATGTTTGAATACGAGCCAGCAACCGTATCGAAGGTCCTGCGAAACAATTGGCAGCCTCTCGTAACGTTGCTCTTATCGATGCATGAAACTCGAGAAACTCCATCAACGGGAGCACCGCTTCTGGTGTTACAAATATCAAATCCCATTTTGATGAGACGCTCAGAACCGTGCGCTGAAATTGGGCGAGGGTCGTAAGCCACTTCCCCATGCAGTCCAGGAAACTCCATTTCAGGTGGCTCGTATCCTTCCAGCCCCTTCGCTCGTTGGGCGCTCCGATGAAGGAGTGAATGATAGAGCCCTTCCGTGTTTTCACGAAGAATGACCATATTGACCATATCTGGGTCCCAAATGTTGGTGAATCGTCCATGAACCTTGTGAGGTACACCCTCATAGAGTCGAATTGGGCGAACGTTGGCATACAAATCCAAACCACTTCGCATTCCGAGGATTACAGATCCTCCCGCTAAATCACCATTTGGCAACCAAGCCCCTGGGTATCCAATCGCACCCATAAAAATTGCATCAGCATCATCACGACAGAACTCAAAAGAGCCTTCCCCCCATTCCTCTCCAGTGGCAAGATAATGTTGCCCTCCACAAGGAATGACCGTCTGTTCAAACCCATGGTTCGTATGTTCTTGGATGGTATCCAAAATACGCTGGGCTTCGACCGCTACTTCCTTTCCCGTACCGTCTCCGGGAAGCACCGCAATAACGTGGTCGCTCATGTCTCCTCGACATGCCAATACTACATGAATGAGACCCAATTCTCACTTGATATCCTCAGTGACGGAACAGCCTTTGGCCGGTGAAAAGCATAGAGACACCAAGTCGATTTGCAGCATCAATGACTTCTTGATCTCGAATCGAACCACCCGGTTGTACGATTGCTGACGCACCTGCAGCAGCGGCTTGTTCTAGACCATCTGCAAACGGGAAGAACGCATCGCTTGCGAGAACACATCCCTTTGCGCGCTCCCCAGCCCTACGAGCGGCTATGCGCACCGCCTCAACTCGACTTGTCTGCCCAGGTCCGATACCAACTGTCGCCAATCCTTGGACCATGACAATTGCATTGGATTTGACCTGTTCACAAACTCGTATTGCGAATTTCATCGAATCAATTTCGTCTTGCGTGATCTCTTTCTTCGTGACGGTTCGAGCTGAACCCCAGTCGATGACTGGAGCTTCTTCTGTTTGAACAATCCACCCTCCTTCAATTTGTTTCAAGATTCGCTTGCGTTCGAGAGGTGCCAACCGATTGTTTGGCGAGTCGATGGTAAGGAGTCTTCGATTGCTTTTCTTCATGATGAACTCTTTCGCATCATCGGTGTAGCCAGGAGCGATGAGGACTTCGATAAACAATTCAGCCATTGCTTGCGCGGTATCGAGCGTAACAATTTCATTGAAGCATATAATCGATCCAAACGCAGACTCAGAATCACTGGCGAGAGCGTTTCTGTACGCATCGACTTGATTCGAAGCGAGAGCAACACCACAGGGATTGTTGTGTTTGACAATAACACAAGCGTGTGGTGTTTCTGGCCACTCATCGGTTGAAAGGGAACGGCACAATCGTAGTGTTGCATCTGCATCTGAGTAGTTGTTGTACGACATTGCTTTGCCACCTTCAACATGAGCTGTAACAAGTGTTGTGTGACTTCCTAACGCATCATCATCGATGAACAAAGCAGCGCTCTGGTGCGCATTTTCTCCGTATCTCAGTGTCGCCATTTTTATTGAAGAAGCAAGAAGCGTTTCATGAAACCTCGTTGACTGTTCTTCAACCAAATCAAATGATTCAGGAACCCCATTCCAGCGTTGATGTAGTGTGTTGGCGATAGCAACATCGTACGAAGCAGTGTGTTGGTAGGCTGTTAGAGCGAGTGCTTGCCTGCGAGTGATTGGTATGCCTGAAGGATTTCCTTTAGCGTTCTCAAGATCCTCGATGATTGAATCATAATCTCCTGGGTTGCAACAAATGATCACATTGGCGTGGTTCTTTGCTGAGGCACGAACCATTGTTGGACCACCAATGTCAATCATTTCGAGGAGTGCATCCTTGTCAAGCGGGGGATCGGCAGATGCTGCGGAAACGAAAGGATAGAGGTTGCAAGCAACCAAGGAAATTGGAGTGTATTGCAGTTCGTTCATACCACGACGATCCTTTTCTTTCTGTAAGCGTGCAAGCAGGGGCCCGTGGATAGCAGGGTGGAGCGTTTTGACCCGACCATCGAAGATTTCAGGGTGCTGGGTCACGTCAGAGACACTCATCACATCCAAACCTGCTTCCTTGAGTTTGCGTGCGGTACCTCCAGTTGACACCAATTCAAATCCAAGATTAGCGAGCGATGTCGCGAATTCTACAATACCAGTTTTGTCCCATACGCTGAGTAGTGCGCGAGGTTTTCCCGAGTCCATGGTTGCACCCGTTATCGAACTCTAGGGGGTCTTTGTTATCAAGCATGTGATGAGCCCACTTGCTTAATCGCCACGGGATGAAATGACTTGGTCGACTCGGAGAAGCCCACACGCCGTTTCGACTGCAGCCTGCAAGGCATGAGAAACGGTGAACGATGAAAGCAATACATTCTCAATTTCGCCTATGCTACCATCCTTACAAACACCAAATTGATTTGACTTGTTCCTCTGTGCGGCACGTAACTGAAGGAGAGTATCGATTTGGTCCTCTCCTGCATTCAAAGCAAGCGTACTAGGAATTGTCTCAAGTGCACGAGCAAATCCTTCAATGGCTAAGCGTTGACGACCAGCAATCGATTCTGCTCGCTCACGAAGATGTAAGGATGCAGCCATGTGAAAAGAACCCCCGCCAAGCAAGGTTGCAGGATGCTCAATGACCGACTCAAGCGATCGCAACGCATCATACATGGCGCGGATGTATTCCTCGACAGCAGCACCTTGACCACCCCCTACATCGATTGTAACGAGCCCGGAATGCTCTCCAACATCGACAATCAACCGAGTTCGGCGACCATCTTCATGCTCAGAGACATCGACGAGGGCGGATTGAACTGACCCGAGGTGCTCTGATGAAATGTCATCCAAGTGATTGATTAAAGATGCACCAGTTGCTGCAGCAATGTCCTCGATACCATCGTCTTCCATCATTGCAACAAGCAAAATTCCGATGTCATTGCATGCGTGCTGAATTCGGTCATCAACTTCCTTTGAGGTGAAGACAACCCTTGCACTTGAATTTACAAGAGCGTCAATTTTTGATTGGATGAGTTCTTCCTCTGCATCAAGAAACGCAATCATTTGCTCAGGGCGCTCGATTTCAATCTCAGCATCACGTTTTGTTTTCTGAATGGTCAGAGGGCAGGTAAGTGCAAGGATCTTCGCTGGCTCAACAATTCTCGGGGTGCGCTCAGAATCGAATTTTTTGTCGATGATGACTCCTTTTACTAAGCGGGTTTCTTTCAGAGAATCATGCCCTCTCTTCGTCATCCGAACGTTTTCTGCTCGGACGGGGCGTCCACTTGCTTGGATTGTCATCATGCATTCAACCAATAGTCTGGCAAGATGATTTCCTCCGGCTTCTGCAGACTTTCCAACCATTGAGGTTCTTGCAACCGAATGTAGAGCATTTTCCCCGATATCATCCATGGAGAGGCGCTCGAGAATCTTAAGCGTCTCATCGATTGACTCTTGGTATGCTTCAACAAGAACGAGCGGGTGGACGCCACGTTCCAAGAGACGGCCCGCTTCTTTCATCAATTCACTTGCGAACAACAAGCATCCAGTTACGCCGTCTCCACACGCATTCTCTTGGGATTCGGCAAGCTGAACGAATGCCTTCGCTGCTGGGTGTTTGACAAGCAGGTCCGCTACAATTTTTGCACCATCGTTCGTAATCGCATTCTCCCCGTTGCTCTTGTACATCATTTTGTCCAAACCATTTGGACCAAAAGTTCGACGAAGAATGTCGCCAAATGCAACAGCAGCGCCGACCAGCTTCTGTGTAACAGCGACACCACTCGTCACAGAGGTGGTTGGTCGAACGATAACAACAGGCGCTCGACCTGAACCGTCGTTTTGCTGCGCCATGAATAACGGTCGTGCCAGTTCTTCAAGAAGTCTCCTTCTCACCGACGACGGCCTTTTCGGGTCTTTTTCGAGCGGCCGTGCTGTTCATATGCACGACTTTGGTATGCTCTACGGTCTTGATCATCACTCCAGATGGAATGCTCGGATACGTCATCAGAATCGGGCATATTGTCGATGGATTCAATGGAGAGGCGCAATCCTCCAAGTTGCTCTTGAAGTGCTCGAACATTGTCACCCCCTCGTCCGACCAAGGTCGAGATCATATTGCTCGGAGCATATACGGTCGCTGATGAATCACTCGTAAACTGTACTCGTACGTGGACGCCGGCCCACTGGCGGATGGTATGGACCAGTTGCTTCTGCGCGAGTTGTTGCAACGGCCTCTTTTGCCCAGCTTCTGTAACTGGGACAACGGCAAGTTCAGAACCAAAAGCGAACATCTCGTGCGTGACTTTCCCGGTTGGAAATTCGACAACTTCGATAACAGGTCGAGCCAACTCTTCCTGCATTCCTGATGGTGGCTTTACTGTCATTCTCAATTCAAGCACTTGTTGAATTTGTCCGGCTTCAACATGCAGAACTGTGTCGAGGACTTGAGAAACCAATCCCAATTCGACCTTTCCGATCAAACGCTGAATCGCTTCAAGAGCAGAGTTGGCGTGAGTCACTCCGAGCAGGCCGACACCAGCAAGTCGCACGTCTGCGAAAATTTCGAAATCTCGCGCACGACGAACTTCGTCAAAGATGACAAAATCAGGGCGTACGAGGAATATAATTTCTGCAGTCTTCTCCAAATCACCTTCCAACGGAGCGTATTGTGTAATTCGATCAGCGAGCTGCAAATCCCTCGGTGCCTCCATTGTTTTGACCATGGCTCCAATGTCATCATCGAGATATTCAGCGATGGCTTGGGCGAGTGTTGTTTTCCCAGAACCCGGTCGCCCGCAAATGAAAACACCGCGATGGTGATTTGATAGACGCTCAACGATTTTCGGATCAAGGTTGTAATCACTAAGCGACAGCTTCGCCACAGGTCGAACGACGGTAATTTCCCGAGCATCAGAGAACGGTGGACTTGCACACGTAATTCTCAAATCTCCGAGCTGCAGAACTTGGCAGCCTTTCCGATCGATTTCCAAGAAACAATCGCTTCGATCTTGATTGGCCTCAACTACAGTTTGCAAGGACTCCTGTAACGATTCCAATCGAAGATTGTCCCATTCGTGTTCGTTTACTTCGAGTTCAATCAACTTGAGGTTACCAATCGTTCCTCTTTTCACACGCGGCGGACAGTCGGCTTTCAGAAAGATGGTATGAACGTCCTCCTCAAGCAATTCTTCCAATTCGGAAGGGAGGTCAGGGTGTTCACCGTGCTTTGCCATTGCATCAATGGCTGGACGAAGGCATTTGACACTTCGCACAATCAGAGCGACGGCGAGCCCGGTTCGAGCATAGCAAAGGTCCACCAGATGTAGGCATTGGTTCCGATGCTTCCAACAATCGAACCAACGAGTGGGAAGTCGTAGAAGTAAATACACCAGTAGGTAAGGCCTGCAGTTACGACAACAAAGGCAAGGATGTTGAGGGTGCCTCCGTTTTTGATACCACTGAATTGCAAGGTCTTCTCATATCGACTTGCACCCCAAATCGCAGCGACGACACACGACAGAATGGAAAATGTCACTGCTGCATCAAGGACAGAGTCTTGGACCAACCAGGTCGCAAAGGACGCGATTGTGATGCCAGCCAGCAGCCAAAGCATGACTCGTTCGGGGCTCATGGCTCATCCAGTTGACTTCATCCTTTCAATTCTCGTGTGTTCAAACGTCCCAAGGCGTTCAATTGCATCCGAGCCTGCTCAATGCATTTGATGGTTCGCAGGATGGATCCTGTGGACGACGCAATCGAAGGAGACTCGCCACTTAGGAAATCAAGGAGCACACCTTCCAAAGGGGTGCGTTGATGTTCCATTTCTTTTGGTTCATGAGTATCACCACCAATCGAATATTGATGATGGTCTTGCAGTGAGACTCGTATACTCTTGTCTGCACCAATGATTTCAACCTCTGCGATATTTTCTTCAGAGTCCCAACCGACATCGATACGAATTTCCACCTGGTGAGGATATTCCAATGTCAGTCTCGCTGAACGTCGAGAACCCGTCACCTCTGAAATCCGTAATGGCGTTTGCCCATCGAGTAGAAACTCTGCAAGATCGACGCCATGAATTGCGAGGGAATCAAGCGCATGGGATTGCCCATCATCCAGTCTAACTGACTTTTTCCGATAGTGAATCGCCTGAATCGCTCCAATTCTTCCTCTCCGAATCTGTTGTTTTACATCAACAATGCATGGATGGAATCGCAAGAGAAACCCGCTTTTCAGAATCTTCCCTTCTTGTATTGCGATCGAAACAAGTGAAGAAGCGTGATCAAACGTTGTTGCGAGCGGCTTTTCCAGGAAAACATCGACCCCTTCCATAAGAAATCGTTTTCCAAGTTCAAAATGAGAATCGTTGGGCGTAGCAACAATCACAGCATCAAGTTGGAAGGTTTCAACAAGATTCGTGGGGTCGTCGTGCACTTCAAAACCCATTGACTTCGCTTGTTCAAGCGCAGTGCGATGCACATCACAAGCAACGATTGCATCGACTGATCCCTGTTCAGCAATCTGTTGCAGTGCTGAAAGATGCTTTGAGCCCCAACGCCCACAACCGACAACGCCTATTCTTTTGCCCACAGGTGAAGGGACACCTCAAGGCAATTGATGTTTGGCCTTCACCTGCGCCCGTCAATTAAAGTAAGGAAATCCTGTTTGGGCGAAGTCAAACACGACAACATCCGACAGCTCCATTGTTGTGAGGTTGTGTGCAGTGATTCCAGCTCCAGAAAAAGCGTAGATGAAATCCCCCATGAAAATGGTTCGTCGTATGTTTTCATTGCCCCCCCACCAGTAATTTTCCTCCTCGTGATTCAAGAGAGAGGAATGGTTCACTTCACCGTGAATTGACATGTTTCCTGTTGCTTCGTCAACATTGACGATGATGGCCTTTGAAACGTATTCATAGTTCCACTGGTAGCCCCAATCNTCGTTATAGGACTGAATGTATCGGTAGGTCGAGAGTGGTACTGCGAGCATTTCCTTTGGCCCCCAGTACTGGAATGCTTTGTGTTCATANTTNGCCTCAGAGTATGACCATGCCCATNGATGGTTCTCNGGGTCATCAACAGGNGAAAGCATCANNGTATCAGCAACAGCGGGCTGTGTAAGATTGCTAATGTTGAAGGTGGAGAGTCGCGTACTCGACCAATCTAGACCTAATCCATCCTCTCCAGCAGGACCCATTCCGATGGTGAGAAGCATATCATCGTGAAGCGGATGGATATAAGTTGAAACGCCAGGAACCTCCAATTCACCTAGAATTGTTGGCATCGATGGGTCGGATAAATCGATGGTCCATAGCGGATCGATTTGTTCGAAGGTGACGATGTATGCTCGATCTTCAACAAATCGAGCAGACCAGATGCGTTCATTTTCAGCNATTCCATCGAGACGTCCGTATTCCATCAGAATTTGCTGATCGGTTTCAGGATCAACCCCTCGGACGAGCGTGATTACGGACGACGACATAGGTTCAGGATCATCCATCCACCATCGATTCCACTGGCCAACCGTTGTTGCAACNCGAAGAACCCCTTCCTGCTCAGAGATGCTGAATTGATTCAAGATTTGCCCATCAATGCGGCCTGAGCCGGTGTAGGTTGTCACACCNGGTANGGAAATATCGAAGNTGTGGATATTGGTCATCTCGTCAACATCNTCTTGACCCCAGAACCACCACCANTCCCATGCATTTTCTGTCAGGACAAGGNCATCNTCGGAAGCATAAACCATNGGGTGATTGCTGAGNAGNTGATCTGATTCGTAATCGAATGTTGGTGAAAAGAGNTCAAGTGAAAGGATGTTTGTGAAACCACGACTGTATCCATCCATCGGCTTTGCAAAATTTTCACAGGCCTCTGTGCGCATATCGTGCTGAAGAATTTGGTCACCGACTCGCTGATAGATTTTTGGAACGAGGTCTTCCAACTCCAAGGCTTCTAGAATCTTATCGTTTGCAAGAATCGTTTCGTATGCAATCAATTCACGGAATACTCGGCGCTCTGGATCATCCCACTGCATCTCATAATAACTGCTGGGCATGTTGAGCCAACTCGACAATCCTGGGATNTTCAACCATGAATATGTGACNGCTCGAATTGAACCATCGATTTCTCGAGCATCAACGTTGTAACCTTCTAGATAGAGTTCTTGGAGGACTTCAGGGCTGGATCGATTTGAAATGTCAAATGTCGTGTATTTGGTAAGGGAACTTACCCTGCGCTCGTTGTAATCACCGCCCCACCCGAGGAGGTCATACAGTGGATCATCAGATGGAATATTCCAAGGGTTGTAACTTGAGAGTACAATCAATCGGTCGCCCCGCAACATCATGGAAATTGGTGTGCCTTCAATGGAGGTGTTGCTCGCAAAATCGATTTCACCATACTCAGGAATTGTCATGATAGAAAGGGTCGACCCCTGCACAACGTAGATGAAATACCCATCCGTCTTGATGAAATCTGCCTCGTCGACACCTTGCTCTTGGTTGTTTGTACCACTGAAATCCTCGCCTTGTACTCGCGGCTGCATTTGAGTAGAGCCTGCGGCATCATCATCCATCGTGGTTTCTGCAACCGCTCCATCCTCAAAGAAATCACCTCCGTAGTAGTACGTTTCATCAATCGCTTGCAAAAGTTGCGTGCGGTACTCTTCAGCAATACTGGCTTTGAGATCGTATTCCAACTCGGGACATGAGTCGTATTGNACAAGCTGAGGTTTGGACATTGTTCGATCAACATCCGTTCTCCAATCATCGGGCAATTCGTTCGCCGTTATTTCATTGCGAACACTGCCCAAGCAACCCGAAACCAACATCAGCAACACGAGTCCAAATGCAATACACCCTCTCTTGTCCATGGAAGGATGATGTCTTTGATTGATATGAAAGGATTGGTGTCTTGATTCAACGAGGCAGCGAACATCATTATGTGCTCACAGGACATGGATACAACTATGCCAGAAAATGTCGAAATCGAACGGCGTTTTCTTGTTGATGGCCGCAATCAGCGACCCTGGATTCACAACTCAACCGAACGAATTAAGATCACACAGTGGTACATCGATCTTGCTCAATTGGTTGTATCGGAAAGCGAAGGTACGATTTCATATTCAAACGAAGTTGTTGTCGCAAATCTTGATCATGAACTCTGCCGAATACTGAACAACAATCCTTCTTGGACCGTAAGAATTCGAAGGTGGAACAACACTTCTTTCCTTACGCTCAAGGGCCCTCGAAGCGGTGCCGTTGCAAGTGAGTATGAATGGGAA
>PAJM01000005.1 GCA_002706065.1 Methanobacteriota archaeon
CGTATTGTTGAAATACCACGCCAATGACGGACAACTCCCCATGGCTGTGGTGGTGTAGGGGTTAGCACGGCAGATTGTGGTTCTGCCAGCCCGGGTTCAATTCCCGGCCACGGCCCCATTCATTCAAGTTCGTTCGAATCGATGGTGTGACCCATCCGATTTACTTTCGTTTGCAAATACTGTAAGTTGTCTTCACCAACGCCCGCAACCAATGGAACAGTTGTTGAAATCACAATTCCATGTTCCTCGAGCTGTTTGACTTTGTCTGGATTGTTCGTTAACAATGCGACGTTTTTGATTCCGAGGTCATCCAGCATCATTGCGGCAATTTTGTAGTTTCGACCATCAGCAGGATGACCGAGAATCAGGTTTGCATCGAGTGTATCAGCGCCTTGATCTTGAAGATGATAGGCCTGGATTTTTGCATGCAGTCCAATCCCTCGACCTTCTTGTCGAAGGTACAACAAACATCCCCAACCATTCTCGACAATCGCTTTCATCGCAGCATCGAGTTGTGGTCCGCAATCGCAACGTAATGATGAGAAGGCATCTCCAGTCAAGCATTCTGAATGAACACGCAACAGCACTGGATCAGGGCCTGCCATTGAACCAAGCATCAATGCGACGTGATCAAGACCAGTTGCTTCCTCGTGGTAAACATGGATATCGAAATTCCCCCATTCAGTAGGGAGTTTTGCAACACTGGGGATTTCATCACTCATGCGCTTTCACCTCAATGAGGAAGGCATATTCGCCTTCGTTTGACTCTACGGAAAGAAGTTCATGAGGTGTTCGGCCAAGCATCAATGGGATATCATGGAGGGTTTCAGGATCGCTGGCCAACACCTGCAGCACTGAACCAACCTCCATGGAAGTCAACGCTTGTTTCGCCTCAGCTACCGGTATGGGACAAAAAAATCCGAGAACATCGAGCAAGTGCGTTGCTTGGTTCCCTTCGACCATGTTCCGTTGTCCAACCACTGCTTTTTGAACACATCCACGATTGCTGTTCAATTGACGCAACATGTTGAAGAGGAGCAAACACAAGCGCCATCCAATGGGTGAGTCAGCCTCTGCAAAAGCGAGCGACGACATGAGTTGGGGCGAAGTGGCTCAACTCGGTCTGCGCTACGGCAAAATTCCACTTGCTCTTCTTGCTGTTGAAGCATTGTACTGGTTCATTACTCAACCGTCCGATACACTCGCTCTTATCCAAGTTACTGAGGCATATATTTGGAATGAAGTCACGCAATTGATGTTCGGTGAAGGCGCCTCAACACTAAGCACTCACAACGGATGGTTGACTCGGATTGATTTCTATCATGAATCCTTCCCCGAATTTGATAATCGAGTTGGCCTCTATGTGTCCGATGAATGCGCAGGCGTCCATGAAATGATCTTTCTCTCAACACTTGTTTTGATGACAGATGGTGTCACACAGCGTGAGAAATTCAAAGCCGTGGCCGTGATGTGTGGAATTGTCTATGTTCTCAACATTGTACGACTTGTGGCATTCTATCCCATCGCCGTTGAAGGATGTCTTGCCAATCCAAACCAACCTGGTTGCTTGAACGACATGTGGAACTTTCACACCTTCGTCTACCAATGGGGCTTTTTGATTGTTCTATTGATCATGTGGCTGATATGGTTCAAGTTTGTTGGAGGGGCATCTCGCACCATGAAGGCATCTCAAGAAGAAAAAGAACAGTGGCGTATCGTCATTCGAAAACAATGGGAACAGAAACACGTTGGCTTGATTGCAATCATGTTTGCGTTCCTTGGTATCGCATGGTTTTGGGTCAACGGAAATTCAACGGCTATGGATGCCAAGAACATCATCGATTTTTGTGCATTCAGTGATTTGACAACACCGAATTGCTACGAGGCGCAAAACACGTGGGACAACGCCATTCAGGGCGCTTGGTCGTTCGCAGTGATCGGCCTTGTGATTGGCACTATCGGGTTCTATGAAATTGAACGAAAGGGCGAAGATGGCCAGTGGCCAATCCGTGAGCAATCAATACACACCACAAGCCAAATCGAAACGAACGATAAGAATCGAAAGCCCAAAGGTTCCTGGAGAAACAGAACAGGTTCAGACCAAGAAGAGTAGTCAAAGGACGACAGCGGTCACCATATCGGAACCAAATGGATGCGTCTTGATTGCTTTCATGGCCAGGCCGAGTTTGCTACTGTGGATTGCAACGAGTGTTGAATCACCCTCAAATCGAACATCTCCAATAGCGAGAGAATCGCATCGGAGGTGTTGCTCAAACCAAGTTGCAATCTGTAGCGGTGATCCAAGTGTACTCGAATCTGCATCGATTCGAATGTTGACGAAACCATAGACGTCTGCATTCTCACCAAAATCATCCTGCTTGCGTACTGGGTCTCTGTCAATGCCATCGGGTAGCTCGGGCGCATCGGATTCTTCGATTGAAAGATTGTAGGTTGCAATGATTTTACTCATTTGAGGAGCATCATCTTTGGAAACAAGACTCCATGCTTCACCATGACGTCCAATTCGACCGGTTCGGCCAATTCGATGAATGAACGAATCGATGTCGGAAGGTACGTCATAGTTGACAACCAGTGTGATACCATCGATATCGATTCCACGCGCTGCAACGTCAGTTGCAACGATGGTACGTACATTACCTTCTCGGAATTTATCAAGGATTCGCTCACGTTGGTTCTGCTTGAGGTCACCGTGCAACCCTGCAACATCGAATCGGTGTTTTTGCAAGCGTTGAACAGCGAGGTCAACCATACGCTTCGTATTGCAGAAGATGATGCATTGATCCTCATCACCCATGCGAACCAAAAGGCGTCCAAGGGCCCAGAGTTTGTTTGCACGTCCAATCGAGATTTTGTACAAGTCGATTGGAGGTACGTCAAGTTCTTCCTGATTGGTCATAACGAATTCAGGATTGTTGGTGAATTCGTTTGCAGCATCAAGAATCTCTTGCGGAAACGTAGCAGAAAACAACAATGTTTGATCCCTTGAAGTCGTTCGTTCAAGAATCCACAGAATGTCGGGTAGGAATCCCATGTCGAGCATTCGGTCTGCTTCATCAAGACAGAACACTTCAACTTTGGACAGATCAAGATGTCCTCGCTCGGACATGTCCATCACACGTCCTGGCGTTCCAACGATGACATCGACGCCAGAATCAAGACCACGCGCCTGCTTCTCGAGATCAGTACCACCGTAAACGGTCATGATAGTCAATCCCTGCTCTCCTTGGAGGAGAGTCATCTCCTCAGCAACTTGTTGAGCAAGTTCACGTGTTGGTGCAAGAACCAAACCTTGGAGACTACCTGTCGGTTGACAGCGTTCAAGAATTGGAATACCAAACGCAGCAGTTTTTCCAGATCCTGTTCGAGCTTGTCCAATCACGTCACGGCCGGAACGAGCCAATGGGATGGTATCTCGTTGAACCTCTGTCAGGCATTCCCATCCAAGCGAAACGATGCCTTGCATCATGGTTTCTGGAAGTTCAAGCGAATCAAATCGGGTTTTGGTGAACATGTTGCTCCTTCCGTCTCATTTGTTCAGGCCACCGAGACGGAGGTGGCCCCCACGCACATCAGAAGTTTTCTCGATCCTTAATTTCAGCCTGAAGTTGGCCCATCCAGTACTTCTTGGCGTTGTCACGGTTGAGTGGTCGACGCATTTGTCGAACGTGTTCAAGGATGTATTGTCGGAATTTCAGAGCCTTTGTACGGTTGACACCATTTGGTGTGATTCCTTCCCAGAGTCGGTCGAATTGAAGTTCTTTGTCATCCATCATGTGAAGACCTCGATGTCTCACCGACCGAGCACCCCCTCATAACCATGTCGTTAAGAGTCGAGGACATCATCCTCGGAGGGAGCATCGAGAAGTGGCATCTGTGGTGGGGCATTTTCAAGCCCAACAGCCTTACCTTGAGCATTGGCTACTTCCCGTTCCAGAGCAGGAACAGGAAGGGCGGGTGAGAGGAAGGCGTTCTTTTCATCCTCTGTACCTTCAATCGAAGCATCATAGGTCATTTCAGTCAACATCTTCTTCAATTCAGGATCGGTTTCGCTCTGAAGAAGTTCTGTTGCCACAATACGTAGTTTGTCTTCAACAAGCAACATTGGCAGCATTTCAATGCATGACCGACGGACGACAGCATTGGAATGGCGGGCACCGTTCATGATGAGGTTACGTGCACGTGAATCATCCGTATCCATCGAACGGATTGCTCGGAGAGCGTTGTTACGAACTTTTTCATCGGAATCAAGAATTGCACGCTCGGTCAGCATGATGGCAATACGAGGTTCTTTTTTCGAAAGAGAAGCAAGGGTTTGAGAAGCATTTCTGCGAACCTCAGCATCAGCATCATTCAACGCCCAAGAAATCAAATCCCAACCCATTGCTCCAGCTCTTTGAACTATGTTCCGAAGTAATTTCGATGCTTTACGTCGCAATCGGGCGTCATCGATTAAGAGCAACTCATCAATGTGATCGCAAACGACTTCAGGCCAGGTTTCAGTCAACGCTTTCAGCCCACGCCATGCGGGTTCACTGCGAGCGGAAATAGACGAACGCAGCTCTTGGGCGAGCGAACTATCAACACCAGAAGGGAAGGTCGGTGCGGCTTCCTCAAGACACGTGCTCGCTGCTTTTCGTACGTTCACATCATCATCATCAAGGAGGACTGAAAGCCAATCAAACAGTTCGTCAGAACGTTGCTCAGCAACGATTGGTAGTACTTCTAACGCAGCGACACGGACCTTGGAATCATCGGATTCCAAAGCCAGCAAGAGACTTGCATGAGCTCGATCGGCCCAACCACCTTTTAATCGCCCAAGACCATGAATAGCATCGACTCGAGAAAGCCCAATTCTCCTTCCATCCCAGTTCACCATGACTTCGTCAACCTCTCCAGTTGAGAGATCTAAAATTTCTTGTCGAGTGCATTCCAACCAAGGACCAGTACGCTCTTTCTTCGTAGATTTTCGAGTCTTACGACCCCCTGTTGCAATAGGGAGACCCGTCCTCGGGTCACGTGCAATATACTCTCGAACCATCCTACCAATCAGGGGTTGCATTATTCCAGTGATTATGAACCTTCACTTCCATCACTCTGGACATACGTTGGGAAGCCTCAAGAACGGGATGAAGCAACGACGACATATGTGGAATCATCGCGTCATGCTCTGTTTGTTTCTTACAAGCATCATGATGGCCGCAGTCGTTAGTCCTGCGCACAACCATCTCGATGGTAACGATGATGTGAACATCAATCGTGCCAATGGAGAAGAACTTGGATTCATCGGTCAAGGATTCCTGCTGAACAAAGTCAACAAAAATACCTCGTCCAACGAAATGGAGTTGCAACGACCAGAAGTGGTCTGGCAAGCCACAACAGGCGGTGGGTTGATGATTACAAGAGCGCATGGATGTATGGCTCATGATACCACCAACGACTTGGTGTATCTGATGGGAGGCCGTACCGATCCAGACCCTCAGCAATCAAACGATGAGGCGTCGACAAATCTTATCGAGATCTGGAATCAATCAACTGAGACGTGGTCTCTCGCACAGTTCAGTATGCCAGATGCTCAACAATATCACGAATGTGTCCAAATCAATGACAAAATATACTCCATCGGCGATTGGTACCCGAATGTTTCACCAGCTCGTAAGTCAACAGGCCAAGTCCAAATTTACGACCTTACTTCCGAAACGTGGTTGAACAACTCAACCAGCATGCCTCCCACGAAGGAGGTTGGAAATTTCGGAATGGCTTCAATTGGTCACAAAATCTACATTGCGGGTGGCGTACAAAATTCAAGTGCAAACGATGTAACTGACCGCCTACTTGAGTACGACACAGTGACTGGATTGTGGACAGAATTGGCAAACATGTCTGAGAAACGCTTCGCCTTTCCACTCGTTGAGTACAATGGTCTCCTCTACGCATTTGGCGGGATGCAAGGACCCTACACATGGAATACCCAGCCTGTCATCAACACAAGCGAAGTGTATGACCCTTCAACGAACACATGGACCCAATTACCGAACATGTCGTTCCATCGATTTGGAATGGCAGCATCGGTCCACAACGATGAGATTGTCCTCATTGGTGGACACAGTCAAAGCACTGCAGTCAAAGACACCTGGGGGTATGTTCCGGCTTCCAACGAATGGAGAAAGCAAGACGATCTTTCTATTGGCATTTTTGATTTAGCAGCCATCGATGCGGAAGGTGTAACCGTTTTCGCGGGAGGTGACATTTCATCGCAACCCTATTCCAGTGGCTGGGGAGTACAGTACCTCGATGAGACTGAGATAGCCCCCCGCATCGACAATCATACGGGCTGGATTTCTTCTCCAATCAACAATCTCGGGACAACCGAACACGGTTCTGCCTCCTTGATGTGGATGGAATTGGCCGGTACTGAACCTCCATCGACATCCATTGGATTCCAATACCGTGTGTCGAACTCTGAATCGGGAGTGGCCTCCGAAACATGGATGCCCGTGGACACCACCAATCCTGCAAACCTTGCGCTATTGGGCATCGGCAACCACTCACTATCAACGATTGCAGCAAGTGATAAGGGTTTGATGGAATACAGGATTCAACTGTTCACAGAGGATGTTCAGGATTGGACGATTCCAAATTTGGATTCGGTTAAATGGGGGGCTGAGGAAGCCTCGTTTTCGTTGAGCAATCCAACAGCGATTCAACCAAATGCACCACAGATCACATTCTCCACGCACCACTCAGCTCTGGAAAGCCAACTGACACAACCCCCGATGTTTGAATTTGCGATGATCAAGGCAACATCCGAAGGTTACATTCATCCCAACGCAGATTGGACAACCATCCGGATTGCACCTGACGGTTCTTCTCCGGTAGTAAGTGACACGGATGGTTTACTGAACAGTTACAGCGTCTCAATCGCAACGCCAATTAATGGTATTCGGGATGTTGATTGGTCGCTCTCGTTCAACGATATGGACACAGAAAAGGTGCTCATCCGCACATCGACTGAAGGGGTCGCCACCTCAACATACACCCACACAACCGCTGTCGATATCGATCGAACGATTTCTGTCTACATCGATGACGTAACTTCGAATTATTCAACGGCAGGGGGGAATGAGGTTGTTGAAGGTGAGGTGCTTCAAGGTGGTTCGACACTGTCCGTATCCGTTGATCATGCGTACACCAGCAGTGGTTTACGACCGTTATCAAACAACATCGAGGCCCGCATTCTCATCAATGTTGCAATCAGTTCACAAGACAGTACTGCAGCACAAACATGGTACAACACATCGACCACTTTTGTCAACCTCAATGCCAATCAAGGAACTGAATTCATTGTTTCACTACCTACGAATGTTTCAGGTGAAACTACGATACGACTTGAGGCACAAACAGTCGATTCTCTACAATTGCAGATGGACCCCTTAACGACAACAGCAACCTTCCTTCTCGATTCCTTTGCCCCTGTTGTTATGACAACATCTCCACTCATCAACTCCTATCTGAACATCGACACTAACCGGAGTGTGACACTCAATTTGTATGATGCTGTTGGATTTAATGAAGGAAGCATTCAGACCTATGTTTGGCTAGAAGGCCTCCATGATGACAACGGCAATGGAATCGCTGATTTGAACGAGCCTCAACTCATCAGTCATGAACTGATCAACATCGGGAATGCTTGGCAATTCATCCTTTACCTTAACGAAACTGGCAACCAAGAAGGAGATGAAATCAATGTATTCCTTGTGGGAACCGATCGAGATGGACGTGAGATTCCGACAGATGGACAAGGCAAAGGACAGCTGTACTGGACAAGCAGATTGCCAACAAAGTCGACGATTGTTTCAGTTGATGAACGATACCCAACAGAGAGCGGTGTCGCTCAACGATTGCAACCAACAAAGGTAAGCGGATGGGATGTTGTTGTTCGAGACGACAACGGTTTGGGAGACATCAATACGGTACGTATCACGCTCGGAGGTGACGATGATCTTGGCCTGCTGTACCGTTCCAATGAAGGCTGTTCTGCNCTCGATGGCCGTCTNTATGCNACTGAAGACTGTATCGGNACNNTGATTGGAGACGAGTTGCACATCAACTTTGATTTCGAAGTTCTGTGGCAAATGACATCATCGGGAATCAACATCGGTGCNTTGCAAGTCCGTACCTATGACGAAGATGGTTTCACCTTCTATGACGCGAACAGTGCATGGACGTTTGAACGAGATTTGACTGTCGTCATCGATTCCATGGAAGACGTTTCAGGAACTATAGAAAGCCAGACTGCAGGACCTCTTGCTGTCAATACGGTTCTGCAGACCAACGATTTGATTCGAGTTACCGGGACTGTCGCCCACACAACAAGTGGTCAAACATATTCAGGAACAGTTGCCTTGCGATGGGATGGCCAATTCCAAACCTCGAATTGGATCGGTGGTCAAACCGTCATCGTCGAGAACGGAATCTTCGCAACGACATTCAGTGTACCAGAATCAAGTGGTCAAATCTTTGATGCCGAAATCGAAGTTTGGGACCCCATCGAAAATGAACGATTCCTCAGCATGGAATTCCCAGATCTAACCATCGATGGAGATGCACCAGTTTTACTTTCAACATCCTTTGATGAAATCTCTCGTTTCGAATTGCGTAAAGTGGACATTGGTGCGAACGTAGAAGAGCCCCAATCATGGACAAGGAATCTCTCCATGACCTGTCAGGTTACGTCAACAACCGTGAACTGGGAACCCGTAACCCTTAGTCGGGAACCAATCGATGTCTTCGATGGACGTACGTTGTTTTCCTTCAGATTCAACTTCTCAGAATCCGGTCAGCCATCGCTTCTTGGCTCACAAGCAAGTCTGGATTGCTGGGCGTCTGGCATCGATGATGCGGGTTGGAGCCTCCTATCCCAAGGAAGCAATTCGCAAGAATCACCGTGGACATCGATTCCATTGACTTCAGAAGGACCTGACTTACAAATCTCCAACGTCGCATTTGATGATGAACTTGTTGCACAAAGCCAGGTGACTGCTACAGTTCAGGTGTTCAATGCTGGAGAACGGATTGACGAGTCGTTCAATGTAAGTGTGTATCTCAATGAAATGGATTCGAACAATCTCATCGCACAACGGTCGTTCACGGGACTTGACACATCTGAAGCAGGTTCAATGCGAATCACCGTCGATGTTCCTGAAGGCAGTTGGAACCTCAACATCCTCATCGATTCTGGTGAAGTCATCCCTGAATTGGATGAAGAGAACAATTACTGGAACCAAACCTATGACTCATCGAGTTCAGGATTTTCCTCAACGGTGATTGTTGCCAGCGGATCGGGTCTCGGCCTTGTTGCTCTCGTTGTGGTTCTTTTGCGAAGAAGAAAGAACCCCCTGATACCAGAAGACGAACCTGCCCAGGTGGCGAAAGATATCCCTGTGATCGAGAAGAAATCTGGGCCAACAAATGTCGCAGGCCAACGTACTGGAACAAAGAAACGGGGGCCACCACCGGCCCAAACAAAACCCGTTGTTGAAACGCAATCGCCCGCTGAGGCAGCTGCAGCTCAATTCGCTGCTCTTGATACGCTCACACCGACCAAAGGGCCCGAACGTGTGGCTTCTTGGGAAAAATTACCTCCCGGAGGGGAGTATGATTACACGGCAGAAGCGACATACTACGTCGGAGAATCATGTGGGCGTTGGAAGCTCTTGGATGATGGACAATTCGAGAAAATCGAGTAGGACGTGAGAGTATGGTGGAGGCTGATGCAGATGATATCCGACGCGTTTTGGCTATTTGCTTTCGTGGGGAATCTCATCTCGATGCTCTCGATATCGAACGTATCATGTCGCTCGATATGGGATGGCTCAAACCCGATGAAGCGACCATCGCAGTTCAGGCTCTGATCAAGTCAGGGTGGTTGGAAGGCGAAGAAGATGCATTGTCACCCATTGATGATTTCTCATCATCTTCGACGCCGCTTGGATGGTATCCAAGGCCGCAGCGACTGTTGAATCCAACTTCCTTCAATCCAACTGAACCCAAGCAACAGGCTCCACAAGAACAGGCAACAACACCGACGACTGTGCAATCAACACCTGCAACTGCACCATTGAAAGAGGAATCAAACGACCCACGGGCTGCAACAACTCGACGATTGCTGAAATACATAGCACGGACGTCTGGCTTGGAGACTGAAGAGGTTCAACGAAGAGCAACGCGCAAACAACGAGCACTCATTCATGTGACTGGATGGATGGCGCTCGCTCTTGTTGCGAGAGACCAGGGTCTGGACATGGAAAGTGTCATTCAGGCCCTCAGTTAAGCACCATTTTCGCCTGCTTCCTGTGCTCTTGCCGCTAATTCCAACAAAACTGGAAGAAGGACCAAAGCCAAAACAAGGGAGAAGAACACCGTTACAGCGGTGATGAGTCCGAAATCTTGAATCACAGGCATTGGTGAAAGCATCAGCACGAGGAATCCAGCAGCCGTGGTTGCAGCCGACAGCATCAATGCAACACCCGTGGTTTCGAGCGAGGTCTTCAATGCAGACCAATGATCTTCTTGACGCTGAAGTTCCCACTCGATGCGTCTCCACATGTGAATCGTATAATCGATACCGATACCGAGCGTTAGGGCAGTTACGAGTACAGTCAGAACATTCCATTTCAGACCAAGAACAGCCATTGAACCAACAACCCACAATGAAGCCATTCCAACAGGTAAGAGCACAATGAAGGCTGGGAGGATTCGACGTGTCAACAGGAGCAAGACAGCAAAGGAGACAACCAATGATATGGCCGTCGATTTGAGTTGCGAAGATGACAGACCATCAAGAACTTGCTGCAAAACGACCAAATCTCCGGTCACATGAAGAACAGCATAATTCTTCAGAGAAGATCGAAGCGTACCGTCTTCCTCAGTTGAACCAACCATCGATTCAAATCCTTCAACAACACGCTTCGATTCTGTGGATGTTGTAGCTTCAACACGCACCTCAGTACGGAGGTGAGCGATGTTGGTTCCATCCAAATGAACGGTTGCATTAACTCGATCACTCCATGTCTTACCTGATAACGGGTCAGCGACAGTGTAGTTGTTGCGAAGATCAGCAAATACCAATCCAAGGTCTATTTCTACATCTAAATCCGTTGCATACACCTTATCGTTTTGAACCTCTAAGTTGTAGTTATCACCAAAGGATTCGTCGAGAATGATTGCATCTCGCAAGACGACATATGGACCTTCATAGGAAGGTGAAGGGAAGCGTTCATTGGTTCCAACAACATCGTAATTGTTGGCCAATTGCGAATGTAACGTACGCAGATTGTCCAATAAATCAACATCGTCAGGAATGACGCCAGCGCCAACTGGTTCCATCAAGACGTAGACATACTTCCAGCCTGCACTTTCATAGTTTGAATTGATGTCATCACGGACCGACATAATCTCCATGTCCTCATTGACGAAATCGGAAAGATCGAAATCGGTCTCAAGTTGCATTGCACCAACAACAGAAGCACCAGAGATTGCAATAGCAACGAGCAGGACGGCAACTTGCTGTTTTCGATGCAGTTGGAGAAGTGGTTGAGTAAGATTCGATAGTTTCAGAGGTTTACGTTCGGTTACAACCGCACCTGCATTGAAGGTAACATGCAATGCTCCAATCAAAAGTGTCGAGGTTAGGAACGCACAAATCACGCCGAAAGCGAGAGCGATTCCGAAGGTGGACAATGGTGGTAATGGCGAGACTAAATTAGCCAAAAATGCGGCAACTGTCGTAACAACAGCGAGCGACAATGGGACACTCAGTTTCCCGCAAGCACGCATCCAAGCTTCAGCAACATAGTCTGTATTGCTACGATGATAAGCAAAAGACCGCTGTAGGTGAATCGCATAGTCGATACCCAAACCGAGTACGAGTGGGGCCACAGCAACCTCAAGTGCGGTAAACTTGATGCCAAGAATGTTCAAGAATCCATAGGTAAAGATCAGTGCTACGTTCAAACTTACAACTGGGAACAGGACACCTTTGATATTCCTAAACGCTACAAACAAGAGAGCGATAACGACCATCGTTGCAAACAGAATAAGCAATGTCAAATTATCAAACGTCCCTTGATCGATATCATACGACATCAAATCGAGTGAAGCAACAGCATAACTCAGATTGGAAGATTCACTTAGGTCATTGAATGCAAGTCGAATTTGGTGTTGGACTTCTCGACGCTCTTCTTCTTCCAATTCGGGATCAATCTCAAGCACCCAAGCAGTCGAATCAGCAGCAGGTATTGCATCACCTTCTCCTTTTGCGAGATACGAACAAGACTTGGAGATGTCCAAGTTTTTGTTAATGAGAGCAGAACCTACAAAGTTGACTGTGCTCAGCAAATCAGAATCTTGATTGATTGCGCACGTAAAGTCATCCTCAACAATGGCATCAATCAGCGAAGGCCAGTCTGGATAATCAGCGAGCGTTGTTCCGGGTGATTGTTCATCCAACGCGATCTGAATCATTCCAGGCGACGTTGTCCATGAAGCAACTGCAGTGAGTTCAACACGTTCATCCGATTTTAATGTCGCAAGGTCCGCATCCATTGTCATGAGTGAATCGATACTCAACACATTGCCACCATTGTCTCGAGTGACGTGAACAAACAGCGGACGAGATTCATCTGGGAAATACGCATGAATATCCTCGTGCGCCTTGTTGGATTCTGACTCTGGAGCAAAGTCGTTTAAATCCGTTCTAAATTCTGGCGGTGAAGTGACGAGATGCGCACCTAAACCAACAGTAAGGAGACCGCAAACAACGAGAATAGGAATCGCCATCCGATGAAACAGACCGGCATACTCAGCCATCTGGTCCTCATAATTCGAGGTGTCCATGCACAATCCGAAGGGCAGAGGGTGTTTAAGTGACAGGGTAAATTGAACTGAACATCTCAAATTCCAGCCTCTCCAGTTGACGGCAAGGTTCAAGACGGGGAGGTTGGTCGCCAAACCGATAACATGCCAGTTAAGGTCCTGATTCATGAGAAAAATGAACTCCGACTCCGAATTACTGGAGAGTCTCACACCGCTCTTCAAATCCTTCGTGACCGATTGAACAATCACAAGTCCGTTGAGTATGCAAACTATTTCCCTGGTCATCCAGATCTGGACCCACCAGAATTCTACATTCGCACCACTGGAAAGACAAAGCCTGATGCAGTTCTCAATGAAATTGTCACCAGCTTGTCCGGCGAATTTGACAGTCTAACACTATGAGGTGGCTGCTATGCAGCCAAACGATTCGCTGGCAGAAGCCATCGGACTCATCGGATATGCCACCAACGATTCAGGCATTGGTGGTGTTCTCAAATCGAGGGTGGCAGACTTCCGTGTTGACGAGATTGCGACGACGATTACGTTGAATCCGAAAGGACGATTTACGGTTGCCAAAATCACACTTACAAATTGGGAGACCAATCGGTTTTGCAATAATCTCGCAAAGAAATTGGGAATCTCAAGAAACCGAATTTTCTTTGCAGGAACCAAAGACAAGCGGGCTGTTACATCACAAATCTTTGTGATTGATGCACCCCAATTCAAGGTTGCTGAAATCGAAATCCCTGATGTTGTCATCGAAGTCCTCGGTCGAACACATCAAAAGATTGGGTTTGGGAATCATCGTGGAAATCGATTCACCATTGTCGTGCGAGGTTGTGCGAACGAAGATGGAACACCAATGACAGATGGAGAAGCGTTGTCTGAAGTTGAACGAATCAGAGATACGATGCAGGAGAAACTCGGAGAAGGACGCTTTCCAAACTGGATCGGCCCGCAACGGTTTGGAAGTGGTCGCGCCGTCACAGCAGAAGTTGGTCGACGAGTCGTTCAACATCAATGGGAAGATGCAGCATTGACCTACATCAGTAAGGAAGGTGAGCATGAGAGCACAGAGGTTGCCGCATTTCGTAAACATATCAGAGACAATGGAATTACGAAAGAAGGATTGGAACTTGCGCCGGAATGGCTCGGGTATGAGCGTCGTATGACGGAACACTTGCTCAACAATCCAGATGATCACATAGGCGCATTTCGAAAATTGCCGAACAATCTTCAGCTCATGACCATCCACGCCCTTCAATCCGTTGTCTTTAATCGAAGCTTACGGAAACGCCTAGAACAAGGAAGGAGCATAACAACACCTGAACCAGGTGATCTCGTCGGACGACTGGATGAACGTGGTCAACTCTCTGCGAACAATTGTGTTCTTGTTGAAGAACGAACTGCTCCTCGAATCGGTCGAAACTGTCAACTTGGTCGATTGTCAGTAACTGGTCCCTTGCCAGGTAGAGATATCCGAACGTGCGAGGGTCAACCCGGTGAATTGGAAGATAGCGTACTTTCAGAGATGGGGCTCAGTGAATTGACATGGGAGATTGAAGACATCCCTCGTCTTACTACGAATGGTACACGCCGTTCGTTAACCACTTCATTTGGCGAGTTCACTGTCGAAGCCGCACCCAAAGCAGCAGACGAGTCACTGGGTGAGAATTGGAATCGTGGTCCTACGGAGGGAAGTCGCTGGCACCCCGAAGGTGCTTGTTTGAAATTTAGATTCACACTGTCAAGTGGATCATACGCTACGATTTTGTTGCGCGAGTTTATGAGAACGCCACTGAATCAACTTTGATTCACAGAAGGCCCATCGAAATGACTTCGATTTCACCGACACCAGAGATGGAGGACATCTTCTCTTCGAATGCATCAGCGAGTCCCTCTCCATCGTTCATTACAACGTGAACTTGGACGAATTTGAGACCAAAAGCCAATGGTTTGACTTCGACGCTTTGAACGTCGTAGGTGTCGTCACCAAAGGTAGAGATGGTTGAGGAGATGAGATCAGTATCAACATCGTCCATTTCAGAATCAGGATTTACTTTGTATGTCATTGCTACCATGCCCATGTGTTCACCTCAGGGTCCAACGAATCCGCACTCAGGGCAGGTGTACGATACACCTTGATCACGACATCGTGGGCTTCGACCGATTGAACGGCTGCAGTTCGGACAAGGGAATGCAGTTGAACCAGTGGTCGTCAATGGTATGCCGGACGATGTGCAATTCTTTGCTCGCTCTGTCATAATGTAGCCTCAGTTGGTAGTTGCCCCACGACCTCACCTTCTTTATGCTTGCGCGCAAATCTTGAGACGAGCATAAATGCCAAGCGTGAGACATAGCGCACCATTTTGTTCAAAACAATAGGTCTTTTCCAACCGTAGTTGTTGACCTCGGAGAAGGTTGGTTGCATCATCACCCCAGACGTTGACAAGAATCCATCCACTGTCATCCACGAGAACAATGTTTCGGAACGCAATCCAACGTCCCTTTGCAAATTTCATTGACAATGGATAAGAGCGCAGAATGATTCCCGTAAGCGATTGAATCGTTCGATTTGGCTTCAGATCGTGAATGCAAATGTCATTCATGAAAAAAAACAACATCATCAACGGTTATGAGAGTTTCACTCGGTCTTCTTTCGTCGTACTGTAAAACTGGTTTTTGTTGCAACAACATCGTCGACGATGTCATCACCACCGAGCACCTTGTCAACGGCTTGCTCGTATTGTTCCAATACTGATGTTGATTTGGCATTCCATGGCGTATGATTTCGACAGACAAGATACACCTCAGATGAGGAATTTCTCGAGGCTTCTGGGGAAAAACGGCGGACATAGGAGAAGTGAGGTTTAACAGCCTCAATCAATTCTTCGACTCCTACACCTTGGAAGAGCTTCGTCACAAACCAACCCCCACTGCACAACAATGGTAAGGCAAAGTCAAACACTTTTGCTACAAGAGTCATGGCAACGGCTTGGTCGATGTCCCACTTTCCAGTAATGTCAGGCGAAATATCAGAAACAACAGAATTGACCATACGGTCACCCAACTCCTTGATGATTCGTTCTTGGGTCAAAGGGTCGGTGATGTCCCCGACCATCAACATCGCGCCGTCAACAGGCTGACATGGTTCAAGATCAACTCCGATTACAATACCAGATTCACCAACCTCCTCAACAGCAACTTGAGCCCATCCTCCGGGATGGCAACCAACATCGAGTACAACATCGCCGTCCCTCATCAACTCAAATCGTGCCTGAATTTGCTTCAACTTGAATGCAGAGCGGGCGCGATATCCGCTGGCTTTGGCTTGACGACGCCAGGAATCACGCTTGTGATTCTCAATCCAATGATCCGCCATGGTGATTCCCCGTTTTCTACTCCGAGAACGCGCAGACATAACATCTTCCGTGCATTCATGGTTCAAACGATGAGATGAAGGAGGTCGAGTGCTTGGCCAAACCATGGGGGCAATGCGCAAGGCGATATTCCTGTGCTTGCTGGTAATTTCCATACCGCATGCACATGCGACAACATTCGAACCATCAGAATGGAATGGGTTCATCGCTGTTGATGGTGGCTACAGTATTCTCGTAGAAGAGTACACAACGACATGGTGCCCAAGTTGCGCAGAGATCGACCCTGACCTTGGCATCGTAGCAGAGGAACACGGAAATCGAATTGCAATGGTTTCCTATCATCCCGATGATGGTGTTGATTCCTTTGGCCCAGAAGCAGCACAACACAGGATTGAACGACTCCGTATTCAGCATGAATCCCTGTTGGAAACACCTTCCTTTGTCGTGCACAATGGGGAAGTTCGGTCAGGTGTTCCATCATGGCCAGATGTGCAAGGCGATATTCTCCGCTCTGAATCAAACCAGCGCCAGTACACAACACTACGCGTGACGGCTGAGACCAATGCGACACATCTCGAAGTTACCGTCATGCCACCACGAACGGATGAAATCAACAATGACACACAATTTTCGATTCTCTTTGTCGAACACCACAAACTGGTGGAAAAAGGCTTTGACAACCCTGGTGAAGCGCATCGTGATCGTGTTCTTGTCGGCCTTGCAGAATTCCCCATGGTGGGTCAACAGCTCGCCATTGGGGCGAACATTGTGGCGCCCTTTGTAGCAACCTATCCAACTCAAGACCTGAGCGAGTGGTCGGTAATTGTGCTTCATGAATACACGGAAGAAGCCTTGTTGAATCGAAGCATCATGAACTCACAACCACTTGGAGTTGTTGAGATTTCTGTCAAATCTTCATCACTGAATGAAGGCACAGAATTGCCTGTGCTCTTACCAATCGTGATTTTCCTGTCGGTTGGAGTTCTCGGCCTTGTTACTGTAAAAACGAAGGAAAAGGTAAGAGAAGAGGAATAAATATAACAAAATATTACTGATTACGGGAGATTTTTACCTTTTTTCGGTAATTTATGAGGCAAATGACCCATTCATTCATAAGGTACCACGTGTATGTAGTATCATGGAAGAAACATTTGAGGCCGGCACGCAGGATGACCATGCACGGGAATGGATGGTTGAATTCATTGCTGTAGTCAATGGAGAAAAGCACCAACACCTTTCGGTTCTCTATGGGACCGATCAAGAAGACGTCCAGCGTGCAATGTTGCATGAACTTCGCCGAATTTACACCGATACAGAGCGTATCGACGTCACGATTGTCCGTCTGGAGGAAATCGAGGCAGAGGGAGATGGTGCATTCTTCGAAGGAATCTTCATTCCTTAGGCAGTAGGGCCATAATCAATGAAAATCTCTTGTCCTTCAAGCAAGATGAAGTGATCGTAGGTTTCAATGACAGTGAGTGTTCCATCCGCGTCTCGGACTGACATTGCCATCGAATGCGTTTCATTGACACGGTAATCAAAGATGCCCGTCTCATCGAAATGTTGACCCCATATGTCGAAAAACACCCCAAGTTCAACGTCTTCATCGGTTTGCATCTCGAGATGGAGCTTTCCATCAGAGGAGTGGGTGTGAACCACATGCATGTTTGCACCAGATTGGTTGCATGTGCCTGTGTCAATGCCAGTGTTGCTCGGAATGGTTGCAAATTCGCCATTAATTCGAATGGTGAGGTACATGTGATCGTGACGAGTCAATCCACCGTGATCAAGACACGTCGATGCCAGCGGATGAATTTCATCGAGTGATGAAGGGCCTGTTTCAACAGGTGTTGAATCAACATTTTCGGAGTCATCGTCGTTTGAATCAAAGGAGAGGTATCCTGCTTGATAGGAGACGAGAATCAAGGCGACAACGGCAATGACGACGATGGCTACATCACGGTTCAAGGCATCACTTCCTCAATGTTTTCTTTGTTTCAGGTGACCAACCGTCGGACTCGTACAACTTGAACAACATGAAGAATCCAATCAATGCGATGACATTGGTGATGTGAGCAACCGTACAAAATGGGCAGATCAAGCCTTCTTTAATCTCGTAGCTGACAAGCAAGCCAATCACCGGCAAACCTGCAATCGTTGCACCAAGACCGGCTTTGATGAACAACGGTGTTTGAGGTGACATCGGCTCCTTACCGATGGTGATGGCCAGCCACATCAAAGCGGTGAAAGCCACCATGCCAATCAGACCCCAAGGCTGACCAAAGAGTGGGTCTGTGTTGTAGGCGACATTGCCAATCAATCCGTCACAATTGAGAATTGTATTTCCTGAACAAACACTTGCCCCTTCGGACAATTTGTTGTGCATCCAAAGTGTTTGAGCAGAGACCGTGAAACCTCCCAAACAAACGAACATCAAGCCAGCAAGTAGTTGACCGCGACGTGTTTTCGTCGACGGATATCGTTCGTGGAATAATTGGGAAATGTTTGTTCCCAGCGGAGTCATCAGAAGGACACCGAAAGCAACGATGGCTCCATGAATCGAGAGTATTGCATACTCGTTCATCACTCCTCGCCTCCATTCAGCAAGGTGAGTTGTTCGATCGCCTCGTTCAGTTGGACATACCCATCATCGAGCCCATTGAGTGAAATGGATTGTTCTTCTTTCGCATCCCAACCTAAGGAATTTGTAGCCTGGCCGCTATTCCATGCGACGATGCCATCCGGTTGAACAAGGAAATAGGATGGTGTTGCAGCGACGTCCCAATCCTTGGCAATACCAATGTCAAGGTCATCCACGTACAGGAAATTGTTGTTGTATTGTGAACGGAATTCCACGATTTCAGCCCGAGAACTCTCTGCAACGAACTCAACTGCAACGGCAATGAAAATCACGTCTGGACCAATCCATTGTTCGGTTGAGTACATCTCAGCCCACTGGCCAACGTCTGGCGCAGACTGCTTACAGTAGCCACAATCCGTGTCCAAAAATTCTACCGCAATCCACGGTGCGTCACTGGAATTGTACGTCCATGTTGTGTCGAGAAGGTCTTCAAACTCAAAGGATTTCCAACTTGATCCATCGTATGCTTCCCCGCTGAAAATTGGTGCTCGCTCACCTATTTTGGTGCCGGAAGCGATTGGATTGGTCGTAAAAGCAACAACCAGAATACCAGCGAAAAACATCGACATAACGATAATTCCAGCATCCGTACGTGCACTTGCGTCTTGGTTTTCGAGCATTGTTTTCATGTCCTCACCGTTTTTCTCCAACTCATTCTCATGCATAAGGCCGATGGTATCAACTAACCGACTTGTTTCAGTTTTCGAGACCGATTTCTTCAATCAAAACACGAGCAGTGTGGCGAACGGCATCTTCACTGTTGTACTTGACATTGAATCCAGTTGCAAGCATTTTGTCAATACCAAGCATTGCACGTGGTATGTCTCCAGCCCAGCCTCTGGAACCGCCTGTGTACACAATTGCTGCATCACTGCATCCCGTTTCTTCGACAACAATTTCAGCGATGCGGCGAACGCTGCACGTATCATGGCTGCCGAGATTGAAAAGATTGAGAGGTTCGTTTTCTGTGTTCATAACGTGGAGAATTGCATCCACACAATCGCCAACCTCCATGTAGGATTTCTCTTGTCGGCCATCACCCAGTACCTCAAGTTCCAGAGGATTGCGCTTGAGTTTGTGAATGAAATCAAAGATGACTCCATGAGTTCCACGATCACCAATGATGTTCGCGAAGCGGAAGATGTATCCTTGAAGCCCGAATGTTCCGACCCAGCTGCTTACGAGTGATTCTCCCGCAGATTTACTTGCACCATAAAGCGAGATTGGCATGCAAGGACCATGATTTTCAGGAGTTGGCATCGGAGCATTGTCGCCGTAAACGACCGATGAGGAAGCAAACATGATGGTTGGTACGTTGTGGATTCTCATCGATTCTACGACGTTGTAGGTTGCAATCGTTCCTTGTTGAAGGTCAGTGTCCGTGACCTGGGTTCCGAGACGAATGTCTGGATTGGCTGCAAAATGATACACAACGTCGACGCCTTTGAAATGTGGAGACATAGCCTCAAAGTCGGTGATGTCTACGTCAATATGGTTCACATTTGTCGAGTGGTGCGCCAAAAATTCTGCTTTACCACTTGAGAGATTATCGAGGACAATGACTTCATCGCCTCGAGCAACAAGTCGATCAATGAGGTGGGAACCGATGAATCCAGCGCCGCCTGTTACAATGCTTCGCATGCTTTGCCGTTTACTTCCTCAATGTCAATGTTTGCTCTCAGGAAAAGCAAGGTTTTCTATGGCAGTTCGGTCGTAACCACAATTATGCGAGTGAGTGTTCTCTTGGTGTTGATAACACTCCTGGCGCCGATTGCGCACGCACAGCCAACACCTGAATCGGAACTCATCGAGTGCAATCCTGACGAGCTTAGTTTTGGAGTCAACAATGCTTTTGTCCGAGCCATGACAGACGGAGCGACAGATGCTTCCAATCAGTGGCTGGTTTACATGCCGACAATGTGCGGTCAAACAGAAGAGACACTTTGGAATGTGTTACCAATTGAAGTTGAATCCTTTGAACAGCCAGAGCAAATTTCTGGTTCGTTTATACTCACACTGGACCAGCCCGTTGATTTCCGGAATCAACTCCTTTCCATTGATGAAGTTCTTCGGTTTTCAATCATCCAACAGCACAACAACGAACCACGGTTCATTCCCAATGACCCATCCTTTTCATCACAATGGCATTTGCAGAACACCGGACAAGGTTCTGGAACATCTGGTGAAGATGCGAACGTAACTGGGGCCTGGGACAGTGTTCGGGGGACTGGAGTGCTGATTTCCGTCGTCGATGATGGAGTTGACCACCAACACAATGACCTCTCTCCGAATTACCAAGATTCACTCGATTGGGATTATTGTGGCGATGATGGAAACCCGAGCCCAAGTTCCAACGATGGCCACGGAACATCTGCTGCAGGCGTGGCTGCT
>PAJM01000006.1 GCA_002706065.1 Methanobacteriota archaeon
TTGAATCATGGTCCAAAAGGTGATTCAAGTATCGAACGTCGGGCAACACAGCGACCGTTCTTCAAGCCAGTGAGTTTGGAGCCACGCCTTGCTCGACTCGCCGTGAACCTTGCATGCGGACCGCTTTCCGCAGGAGCATGCCTCGATCCGATGACCGGAACTGGTGGATTCACGATTGAAGCAATACTGAGCGGAAGAAACGCAAGAGGAATCGACCTTGATGAGGAAATGATTCTCGGGGCTCAATCGAACCTTGAATGGGCTGGTTCGGATGCACGGCCATTCACTGTTGGAGATGCGACCAACATCAAATCAAGCCTTCCAAAAGAGACAATAGGAGACTTTGCTGGTGTTGTTCTCGACCCACCCTATGGCCGAAATTCGCAAGGCTCGTTGAACCACCACGACCTGTTGGAGAAGACACTCATCAGCGCCAGAGAAGTCGTCGATGGAGGCCTTGTGTTGATTTTACCAACAGAGGCTCGCTCAGAGTTGTTGAATCGCCCACTCAAACCGAGTGAACGTCCATCGCTCAAACACTACACATGGAATACCATCGACGCAATGCTCGAAGATGCAAATTGGCATTACAAGAATGCCTGGTACGTTTCGGTTCATGGCTCACTCGGGCGAGTTATTGTTCACGCAACAACCGTTCCTCAAGATTGAAGAGATTACAGGGGCAATTCTGAAGGTTCTGTGCGATGCGAAAAGCGCTCGACAGAACCATCCCCACGTACAATGAACTTGTTGAAATTCCACTTGATCGCTTCTCTTCCTTCATGATCTGGAACCTTGCAGAGTTCAGCAAACAGAGGATGGCGATTGTCGCCGTTGACTTCGACTTTGGCCATCATTGGGAAGGTTACTCCGTATTTGGTTTCACAAAACGTTGCAATCTCCTCGTGTGTACCTGGTTCTTGACCTCCAAACTGGTTGCACGGAAATCCGACAACGACCAATCCGTCGGATTGCTTCGCATCGTACAATGCTTGCATGCCTTCGTATTGCCGAGTAAATCCGCACGCGCTTGCAACGTTGACGATGAGATACGTGTTCCCACCGAGGTCGCGGAGTGTGGTTATGCGTCCTTCGATGGTCTCAATTTCAATGTCGAGTATATCGGTCATTATTCTACAGATTAGCCATCTCTTCATGAAGGTGTGGTTGCAGTTTTGATACATATGGTGGCATGATTCTATCTCCAATTTGACGTGTTTCTTCATCGCGACCCTGAAGATTGGAACAAGCAAATGCTCTTGAAGTGCGTTCGCGTGGTCGATTCATGCACGTACTTATGGAGACATCAGCAGGAAACATTACCATCGAACTATTTCACGGAAGCGCGCCAGATACGGTAGCGAATTTTGTCAAACTCGTCAATGACGGATTCTACGACGGTCTCCATTTCCACCGGGTCATTCAAGATTTTATGATTCAGGGCGGATGTCCGCATTCGAAAGACCCAATGTCGCGACGAGCAGGTACTGGTGGACCGGGATGGAAGATTCCTTGCGAACCATCAGCCCTTGGCCTCAAACACGACAAGCCAGGTATTCTCTCTATGGCAAATGCAGGAAAAAATACGGGCGGATCTCAATTCTTCCTGACCACTGTTGCAACACCGTGGCTGAACGGAAACCACGCCGTATTTGGACAGGTTTCAGAAGGCATGGATGTTGTGCAATCGATTGAACGCTGCCAGAAACTCCCTGGCGACCGACCTGCACAACCACAGCAAATCATTCGCTGTTCCGTCGTTGAGTGAAGACAATGACCATTCTCGCCATCCATGGTGGGGCAGGCGGAGATGGTGAATGGCGAGGGTTGACCTCCCTCGACCCAGAGCGAATTCATTGCATGAATCACGTGCTTACATCAATTGGTGAGGCACTGGAATCTGGCATTATCGACGCTTTAGAAGCTGTTACTCAGGCTGTTGAAACAATGGAAGATGAGCCGCTCTTCAACGCAGGTATTGGTTCGGTGTTGGATGAAAACGGCACAGTCACGATGGATGCGTCTATCATGAACGGGGCAGATGGTGCCGCTGGTTCGGTTGTCAATGTACGTCGGATTCGCCATCCTATACGGGCTGCAAATTGCATTCTAAAACAAGGATGGCCCGTCATGCTCAACAGTGAAGCTGCTGATGAATTTGCAATTCGGAACGGCGTGGAAGAAGTTGAGCCGACGTGGCTTGTCACCGAATTACGCACGAAGCAGTGGAACCTTTGGAAGGAGAAGAATGCCCGACCAGGCGCAACCGATGAAGACGATTCTGTTCTGGATCATGACCTTGAAGGAATGGGGACAGTCGGGGCCGTCGCACTTGATAGCGAAGGAAATGTCGCTGCTGCAACCTCAACCGGAGGGATGACTGGTAAGCCAAACGGAAGAATTGGCGACACACCGATTATTGGAGCAGGGACGTGGGCAGATGAACACATCGCCGTATCATGTACCGGGGTTGGAGAAGCGTTCATCCGAACCTGTGGCGCTCACCGTCTCGCAACAACACACAACTCTGGGCTCGGCCTTGACAAGGCCTGTGACGATCTCTTGAGCGCTGTTGAACCAATCGGAGGAAGAGGCGGTGTTATCGCAGTGACAGCAAGGGGTGAAGTCGCCACTCCATTCCAGACCATGCTCATGTATCGAGGCGTATGGAAACACGGGAAAATCACAATTGGAATCGGGCCAAATGATGTTGATTTGGATTCGATGGATTGATAATCGAGCGATGAGACGGTATCACCATGGGAAATGACCGAACCTTGTCAAAGGCTCGCAAAATCGCACAGCGCCTTGCTGGACAAATTGAAAAGTTGAGCGACGCACTCGAAGACCTTGAATTGGAGTTTGCGATGCTTATGAAGACCATCGATAAGATGGAATCCAAGCAAAATACATCCCGTGATGTCAAAATCGATGTATCTGTGAAGGTCGACGAAGAGGATGAAAACGACTTTGACGTCACCAACACTTCTGCGCCTACGGTTAAGGGTCGACGTAAATTCTGATTATTCCGAAGCATCCAACCCTCGGGACTTGCGTACTTCGATGAATGAACGAACGCAGAGGAACGTGTAGATCGATCCTGTAGCAAAGAGCATCAGCATCGAGGTTGACGCATAGTTCAGGCCGTCGGACATAACCATGAAGAAACGAGTTCCCCCCAGTGCTGCAAGGAGACCGAACGTTACGGCAACATGCATCCATAATTTGCGATTCGCTTCAGGCGTTTTTGCCATCTCTCCAGAGACCAACAGAGGCAATCCAAACAGTGCTGGAGCGAATGAGGAAATCGATTGTGCCTCGGAAATCCACGTGACAATTAACCCCCACAGGGTAAGGGCAATACCATATGCAGTCGTCATGTTTGGCATAAAATTCGATTCTTCTTCCATAGTCGTTCCATGCAGAGGAGGTTTATCAGTTCAATTCATGCCCTAGAATCCCATTTGGTTTGGTTTAATAACGGCCGATTGCAGTTAATAATCATGGCCAAACACAACGTTGGAGACCGCCGAATTGTCTCCGTCAGCATACCCGAGGATGTTGCTCAAGAACTCGATCGCTGGACGGGTGGTGGTAAAAACAACGGGCGTAGCGCATGGATTGTTCAAGCCGTCAAGAACCGATTGAACGACAAAAGCACTTACCATGAACGCAGTAGGGAGGCGAGACCACGCTCGCCTAAGTCCGATCAGGAATACCGAATCGAGACCGACACAATGGGTGAAATGCAGGTGCCAAGCGACACCTATTATGGCTGTCAAACCGCACGTTCGTTGGTAAACTTTGACATCGGGGATGACGTTATGCCTCGTCCATTGATTCGTGCATTTGGAATTCTAAAGGTTGCAGCTGCGCGCTCAAATCGAGACCTAGGCATTCTTGACCGAGAAGTAGCAGATTGGATTGTTGATGCTGGCGAAGAAGTCATGCATGGGGATTTGGATGCACATTTCCCACTCCGAATTTGGCAAACAGGCTCTGGGACACAGACCAACATGAACACCAACGAAGTCATCGCCAACCGAGCAATCGAATTCGCAGGAGGTGTTCTTGGAAGCAAATCACCTGTCCATCCCAACGATCACGTCAACAAAGGTCAATCTTCCAACGACACCTTTCCCACCGCTATGCACATTGCTGCTGCTGAAGAAATTGAACATCGCCTCCTGAAATCCGTTCGGGGTTTGAAACAGAAGTTGCGCTCAAAGCAAAAGCAATTCAATGATATTGTCAAAATTGGTCGCACGCATCTGATGGATGCCACTCCTTTGACGCTTGGTCAGGAATTCAGTGGATACGTCCACATGCTCGAAGCAGATGTTCGTCGTATTGAATTCGCCCAGAAGGATTTGTTCGAACTTGCTCTGGGAGGAACTGCGGTCGGAACAGGATTGAATTCGCACCCAGAATTTGCCGAAATGGTAGCGAAGAAAATAGCAGATCGAACGCAACTTCCGTTCGTAAGTGCCGAAAACAAGTTTGCTCAATTGGCTGCGCATGATGCGATTGTAGCTGCGAGTGGGGCCCTCAACACACTTGCTGCGAGTCTGATGAAAATTGCCAACGATATGCGATGGCTTGGGTCAGGCCCACGATGTGGTGTCGGTGAACTGTCACTTCCTGCAAACGAACCGGGGAGTTCAATCATGCCTGGGAAAGTCAATCCGACTCAGTCCGAAGCGTTGACGATGGTTTGCTGCCAGGTGATGGGGAATCACACCGCTATTACAATCGGAGGAAGCCAAGGGAACTTTGAACTGAACGTGTTCAAACCGATGATGATCTACAATCTCCTGCACAGCATCCGATTACTCAGCGATGCATGTGTTGCCTTTGGCGAGCGATGCATCGAGGGCTTGGAAGCAAACGAAGACAACATCCAGAAGCATCTTGATAATTCCTTGATGCTGGTCACTGCTCTCAACAATCACATCGGATACGATAAGGCTGCAAAGATTGCAAAGAATGCCCATGAAAACGGTCTCACATTGCGGGAAAGTGCGATTGGTCTTGGCCTATTGACGAACAAACAGTTCGATGATTGGGTCCGCCCAGAAGAAATGACGCGTCCAAAGTGAACGTCAAAGTTTCATTTGGGAAGCAAGAGATTTCCCTTGGCCGAGGATGCTTGTAACATGATTGAATGTGTCTCGGTCGATTTGCTTCTTTTCTTCAGGTCGCTTTGCAAGGGTTCGCAACGTCATTGCAAGTCGATGGTTGCCTGCGAAGGCATCCTTATGCCGTTCAAAATAAGCCCAATACATCGGTGAAACCGGACAGGTTTTCGCTGGGTGGAATTCACATGAAGAGCAAAAATCGCCCATTTTCTTGATGTAAGGAGAACCAGAAACGTACGGTTTCGTCATCATAGCATCGCCGAGGGCGAAGGTCCCCATGCCGAGAACGTTCGGCTCAACAACCCAATCGAAAGCATCGATGAAGGCGGCATGGAACCAATCGGTAAGTTGTCGTGGTTCAATATCCATCAATTGGGCAAGATTGCTCAAAACCATCAATCGAGGGATGTGATGAGTCCATGCCTCATCCATGACGCTTTCAACTGCCCAGTCAAGGCAATCCATTCCTGAAGGTTGACCCCAATAGGCCATCGGTAACGATCTGTTTTGCTTGAGATGGTTCGGATGGCTGGCTTGATCATGTTCCAATTCAATCGGCCAACCTGCGGCTCGATTTGGAGGAGTGGTGGTCTCAACCTCAAGCCGGTTGAAACCGTCCGTCACTTCGTGCACATGGTGAACATACTCTCTCCAAATCATTTGTCGGAGGTAGCCTTCTTTCGAATTAAGAGGTGCTTCAGCAGCAACGACAACATCGATGACCTCCTGAGGAAGCACTCGATGAATGTTGACGGAAGAGGCGAGGCGAGAATGGAAAAGGCCTCTGCTGTCCTTTGTCATCGCATCTTCATAGGGGCCGAACAGTTGGAGAATATCGGAGAGGAAGTCGAGTGCCCTTCGATGGTCAGCATAACTTGTTGGTAGATGATTCAATCGTGCATCGCCTGGGTGCTCAGCGAATTGATGATTGATGAATTCAATGACCTCATCGTCGATTTCATCCATTTCAAAGGAAGGGGAGACAGGAAGCGGATGCTCTCCCTTCCACGGTTGGCGGTTGTCCGCATCATGACTGAACTTTCCACCAACTGGAGAGTCGCCCTCCATGAGCCATCCTTTCTCCTTACGAACTCGTCGATAAAACCGGTCCATTCGGAATGGAGGCTCGAACCCGACCGTTTCTGTAAACCACGCTTGAGGTGTCAGCCAGCCCGAATGTGGATGTTCAACAATTGAACCATTTTCGATGAGAGGAGCAAGTGTTGTTCTCAATTCTCGCTCGGCCGCACGTAACATGTTGATGGTTCCAAATTCCTTGGTCAAATCCCGCAACGGTTCATCGTATTGTCCGTCCGTTACAACATAAGCAACAGGGATGTCCTTGCTCTGTGTTTCTAAAGCAAAGTGTCGCATGTTGGAAAGAATATAACAGAGTTTTTGTTTGTGATACGGACGGCGTTTTGCTTGTTTCTCACTCTCGACGAGAACAATTCCTACAGAATCATGAACAGGCAGCAAATCAAGGTTGAGTTGATCGTACGGAAGGTACCACCACGATTGGGCATCCGCTGGACGAGGCTTCCTAATCTGAGAGAAAAAAATCTCAGAGCCCAACCCAGTAAATGACCAGCCCATGGCATTATCCGAATGCCTGATGATATAACCCCCTGTTTCAATCAACCAAATCGGTTAGATTCATGATTTGGGTCCGTGTGGTCGTACCATGGAGGTGATGCTCATCTTGTTCGGCATGGTTGCAACCCTTCTCGCCGCAGCACTCACCGTTCCTGCTGGATTTGGGCTTGCGACGATGTTAACCCCGATTATGCTCATATGGCTTGACCCGCATCTTGCTATTGCAGCAGTCGCTGTCGTTCATGCTGCACACAACGGTTGGAAACTTCTCCTCCTGAAAGGAGATGTCGACTTGTCAGCGGTCAAGCGCTACGGTTGGGCGATGGTTCTCGGCGCACTTATCGGAGCCTCACTCAGTACGACCATCAACCAAAAACCACTTCTCATCGTTGTTGGGTTCGCATTGATTCTCCTACCCCTTCTCTCTATTTCCGAACGATGGACACGGTATCGATTACCAGAAGCTGAGGACCGATGGGGCGGTTTTGGATCCGGATTTATGGGCGGATTAACCGGGCACCAAGGCGCATTGCGAGCAATGTTCCTTCAAAGGCGATTGCCAGACAAGACTGCCTATGCTGCTACTGCAGCTCTCCTTGCGTTAACGGTGGATCTTTCACGGTTACCCGTCTATTTGGTCTCAGATGGAGAAGCGCTCTTCACCTTCCTGCCCTTGGTTGGAGGGTCGGTCCTGTCAGCCATCGTTGGGGTTCATCTTGGAAAACGTTGGCTTGTGCGATGGAAGAAATCCCACATCAGTACAATGATTACAATCGGCATCATCGTTTCTGGAATGTTCTACGTCGTGAAAGGTTTCAGGATGTAACGCTGTCACTCAAATCAAGAATCACTGGCGCATGATCAGAGATATCGATTCCACCTTGCCTGTCAATTCGGATGGATTCGATAAAGGGCATCAGTGCTTCATTCGCGAGCATGTAGTCAATGCGCCAGCCACGATCCTTTGCCCGCGCTTGACCTCGATTCGACCACCACGAATACAACTTCACTCCCGGACCAACATGTTCACGAAACAAATCATGCCATCCATCTGCAAGCAACTCTGTGAACCAATCTCGCTCTTGTGGAAGAAATCCACTCGATTTTGCATTCCCTTTCGGGTTCCAAATGTCGTCTTCCGTGTGTGCTATGTTCAGGTCACCGACGACCAACACGGGTTGTTTGCTCTCCAAATACGGCTTGAGCCACGTTCGCCATTCTCGCATCCACTCTTCCTTGAACACCTGGCGTTCATCCTTATTGGAACCACTTGGGAGATAGGTGTTGATGCACGTCAACGCCCCATGCTTCGTCACCAACACACGGCCTTCTGAATCCGAGGGGTCGAGCCGTCCCCCTTTGCCTCGTTGGAGTTCATTCATTTCAGTGCTGGAAAGTGTTGCAACACCCGAATACCCCTTTTTTTCAGCAGGATGAAGAATGGCCCGGTGCGTTTCAGGCCAGTTCCAACCTTTTGGGAACTGCTCTTCGAGAACCCGCGTTTCTTGCAACATCCAAATGTCAGCATCAACGTCGGCAAACCAATCATCTATTCCTTTACGAATGGCGGCTCGCAATCCATTTACGTTCCATGTGACGATGCGCATGATGCTTGGACATCTCCGAGGTTCTTCATTGTTGAAGTGGCATCTTCCCGATGTATTCTGCTGCTTGGCGCGATGCTTCAACCGCCCCATCTGAAAGAATGTGTGCACTTTCGACCCACGCACCGGTTAACAATACACCAGCCTTTCGAGAATAATCACACGGGACTCTCATGCTCTGCGGAGCAACCTTGACGTTCTTCTGCTCCCGTTCATGGAGGATATGGCGCTTCCAGCCTGGTGCTCGCTCATCCATAAATTCACGCAGCGCTGTAAGGCGGTCTTCTGCACGTTCATTGCCAAATCGAATGGCAGAAAGGAGCGCTCCTGAAGGAGCAATTCCTGGATGGATTTGCTTTAAATCAAAAATGGCCATTGAGGATTCCATATCCAAAATCCCATGTCGTTCTCCAAGCGGTGTAGCATCCAGTGCAACGTCTATGGTCGAAGCTGTAACAAAGGAAACATCGGGTAAACTCGGTATGAGTTTCTTTGCTTGGCCGTAGCCGCATGCAAGAAGGATAACATCAGTCTCGATATGACGACCATCGGCGAGGTGGACCTTGTGCTTCTCGATCTTCACCACATTGGCCCCGGTTTCGATCGGTATTCCGACTTCATCCAGTGTAACTGCAAGTCGACCAACAAGCCCTGACCATCCCTCTTTGAGGACGAGGAGATTGCTGTTGAGAAGGGCTCGACTTCGGGCCTCATTGTTGAGCCCCCATGATGCGAAATAATCACTACTTTGGATTGCTGGATGTTCTGAATCATGGGCTTTGACAGCTCTTCGGTACAACGCTGCTTCCATCATTGGCTTTCGAGGCTGCATCATACCAGAATCAAGAAGTTCAATTCGATGTGGTCGTAATGGGAGGACCGACGGTTTGACCTTGCTCACTTTCCGAACAAGTTGATGCAATGGTCCTTTCTTCAACAAGAAATGAGGACCATATCCTATCGGAAAACCATCTCTTGGCTCACTCGATGCCCGACCGCCAATGGTCGGGCGTTTCTCGAGAACGACGACGTGATGGCCTCGCACTGAAGCCTGCATCGCAGCAGCGAGCCCGGAAAGTCCTGCACCAACAACAAGAACTCTGGCCATATGAGTCCGAAGTCGTCCTCCTCATCAACCCCTACGCGACAACAGTTTGCTTGAAGTCCTCATAGGCCTAGCAAGACTCATGGGCGAACGCGCATTGTTACCGCACGACCGTGGCCATCTCCTGTGGACTGCAGAAGAGGGGGCAAGTCGTATGCTCACTTCCAGCATGGATCGTTGGACTACAGCCATCATCGGAGACGATGGTATTGATGGGCCCGTAATGGGATTTGGTGAGAAAACCACGGCTCGTGTCATTTCGAGAGGAGACGGTACAATCGCCGGCGCAACTGTCGTCGATTACATGCTACAAATCTGGGCCCCCAGCCTTTCGACGTCGTGGAAAGCCGGCGATGGTCGACGAATCAGTAAAGGCGATGTCATCGTCGAAATCAGTGGCGATTCCGAGTCAGTATTGCGCATGGAACGTTCAATTCTCAACATTTTGGGACAGCTTTCAGGGATTGCAACCAACGCAGCTCATTGGGCAACAATTGCCCCTCGGCAAGTTGCTGCAACCCGGAAAACCGTGTGGGGGATGCTGGATAAGTGGGCCGTTCATCTTGGAGGGGGACTCACTCACAGACTCAACAAAGACGATGCGAAAATGATCAAGGAGAATGACCTTGCTGTCACAGGCGAAGAAGGGTTGCAAGCGATTGTTCAACTCCTGTCAACAATCAATGTCGAGGACACTGGTGCGTTTCTTGAACTGGAAGTGACGAACGAGAAAGATGCCATTGTTGCCGCATCGACATGGAAGCAGCGACAAGAGACTGAAGCAATTCCTCAGCTCGTGTTGATGCTGGACAACTTTGGTCCTGAACGAAGCAAAGCAATGGTCACAGAATTAACGGACATGGGCCTTCGTGACGCAGTTGTACTTGAGGCAAGTGGGAATATTGTTTTCGAAGATTTGGAAGCTTGGAGAGAGTGTGGCGTTGATGTTCTGTCGACGAGTGCAATCAATCGTGGAACAGCTCCACTCGATGTGAGTATGCTCATTGAACAATGAGGTGAGTTCATGGAAGAACATGCAGCCGATCCTTCGCATCCGCGTTATCGTTCCCTCTTGATGCGCCATCGCCTCGAGATTGCAGCGGAAAAGGGGATGCTTGCAGATTCTGCATTGATTGCTCATGGTCGTGGAGAAGCGTACGACTATCTTCTCGATGAAAAGACAAGCTCGAGTGCACACGTTGCTACACAGGTCGCACTCGGAGCATTGGTTAACGCACAGCACCCAGTGCTTTCCGTCAACGGAAATGTTGTGGCTCTTGCTGGCGATGAGATGTTGCTCCTCGCCGCAAAACTGGACTGCCCGCTCGAAGTGAATATTTTTTACAGAACGCCCGAACGCATGCAAGCCTTACTTTCGGATTTGCACGAACGAAAAACCCGGCTTGGCATCGATGCTGAAATCCTTGGAGCTGAGCCAGATGCCACAATTCCTGGCCTCAAAGGACCTCGGGCGAAATGTGAATCAAAGGGAATCTTGCAAGCTGATGTCATTCTCGTACCCCTCGAAGACGGGGATCGCTGTGAAGCCCTTGTTGCCATGGGCAAGACGGTTATTGTCATCGATTTGAATCCGCTCTCCCGTTCGGCGCGTCGCGGAAGCATCACCATCGTTGATGAGTTGACTCGATGCCTGGAAAACATGCTGAGTATGGATCGAACCCAACTACCTTCGCTTGAATCATACGATCATAATCAAACGTTGCAAGATGCGTTGAACACCATTGTCGATGGAATGAGAAACAAATTTTCAGATGGAAAAGAATGAATCATTCAAGATTTCGTTGGGAAGGCTTCAAAGGCCGTCAAGTCCGAGGGTTTTCCATGAGTGAGGACAGTCAAGAAACACGCGGATTGATTGATGTTAACTCGCTTCCAGAGCCTGTACGCCGTATGGCAGAGGTGATGACAGGACTTGATCCAGAGTGGACCATCAACGGGTGGTTAACGCAGCAGGCAGAGCAAACCTTGGCACTGCTTCGTCATGATCTCAAGCGCGAACGATTGCTCTTGGAACAACGCAAGTTCCGCCTCGACGATTTGGAACGTCGAATCAACCCTGATCAAGAAAAAGACGAGCATCAGATGTCAATTTTCGATTGCTTCGGGTTGGACGAGGACAATACATTCACTGGGCTTTCACAACGCGGTGAGAAACAACGAGTCGAGGAAGGTGAATCGCATGGAGCTGAGGCTTTCATCGAACTCCTGCCTGATGAACAGGGTGACGACCCTTTACTCGCTGTTGCTTGTCAATTGGTTGTCATGATCGTTGACGGTGAAATCGAGAAGGGAGAACCCGTTGCCACGCTTGAAACCATCTTTGAGCGAATGCTTCAACATGGTGTAGAAGATGTGGAAATCGATGAGGCCATCGATTACCTCCTGACAACTGGCGGACTGATTGAAGTCGATGACGATTGTTTCATTTCAACAATTTAGTTTATTCAAATTGTTCGAGTTTGGTGTAAATTATTTCGCCGTGATGATGGATTTCCAATTGGACTTCGCACAGTCCATTGCAGATTTGGCCCCCATTCTCTTGGAAAATAATTTGATCACCAGTCGAAAGTGCTGGCAAGTATTCATTGCTATTGTCTACGTTATACAGTTGGCCTATGCATTGAGCTTCGGAGGTTTCACTCTCAACCCATCCCGACCCGGTTTCAATCATTTCAACAATGTCACATTCAAGCTGTCCACTTTCAGAGAACACATAGAGTTCAATGTCTTGATACTCCACTGAATATTGGACCTGTTCTGCTGTTACGATCGCAAGTGAATCATATACTGCCTCGGTCATTTCCTCATTGTAATCCTCCAGCGCAAATATTACCCTTGGACCATCGTATTCGAACTGCTCAAACAAGCAATCAATGGATTTCGCTTCTGCGTACACCTCTCCACTTTTCTGCAAGAATTCTGTTGTCCAGGCATCTTCAATATCAAAACGTATCCGGCCGTTGATGATAATTTGAGAATACATGTACATCGATTGAGAATCGAGGGTGGATGGCTCGATGTCATTGAGAAAAATCTGGCATGTATTTTGCGAGTTGACTGCGATTCCTGTATCAAAAACATGCACGTCCATGCACGAGTTAGCTCCGAACGTGTCGTAGCAAATCCTGTACACGCCTCCGCCTTCGTATTCTGAACTGTAACCAGAAACCTGCATCCTTGCTACACACAGATTGTTTTCCTCAGTAAACGTTTGAAATTCATCACTCCACTCTGCGCAACCATCATTGTTCAAAGGAAAGACGATCTTCATTTGATCCGTTTCGAAAATGAATCCCCTACCAGAATCGTACCAATACACTTCATCATAGAATATCGGTTCAGTTGTACGTTCGTAAACAACGTAGCCGATGATCGACCCAAGAATCAAGACAAACATGATGCCTGCCGAGAGTTTCAACGGAAACGGTTTCGGTTCTTCAGAACCTGGTTTATCCTCAATTGATGGAGAAAGTGAATGCTCCTCAGGTGAGGACTCAGTCGGTTCGTTGTCTTCTGGCCTGTAGAGACGGTAGCCGTTTTCATCAGAATACCAATGATTTCCTTCATGATCGAGATACCAATGTGTACCGCGTTCATCAGTCTGTAACCATTTACCTGCTGGAAGATCTTCCCACTTGTCCACCGATGTCGTCACGTTTGTCGCTGTGGTTCATTGTATCTTTACTTTAATGAATCATCATACAACATACAATCAGGGGTACGCGCATTTAATCGGTTACAACTACGGCCAACAGACAATCGTTTCCCTTGATTATGCAATACAGGACACTGTCGTAGTTTAATTTTCAAAGGGCCCCCATTGCGATTTCTTTTTGATACAAAGCGGTTTAAGAAAACTATAGTTGATATATTCGGGTTCAGATTTTGTACATATGGTCCAGAACTCGAACTCCCATAATTTGTTTGAAGAGCCTGGAGAACTTCTCAAGGCACTGCGTATTGCACGAGCTCGTTCGTACTGGCTCGATTCCACTTCCGACTACCGCCAAAACATCCTGCAGTGGATTGGTAAAGCAAGGCGGAAATCGACCAAAACCAAACGAATTGACACCGTTGTAGACCACTGTGTCCGTGGTGTACGATTGACAAATTACTGATTCGAGGCATACGAGAAGAGGGGCTGTTGCCCAACCCGATTCCGATGTTGGGGTCCATTGGACATCCCCATATTCTGTTAATACCGTCCCTACTCATATTCAATACATGAGAATCGTTGCAAGTATGTTCTGTGGATGGATGGTCTGGTTCAGTTTTGTAACATGGCGTTTGATGCATCCTGAAGTTGCAGTATTGGCTGGAATCGTCAGTGTTTTTGTTTGTGAGGCGATGATTCATCGGGCTGAACGGAAAGGATTGCAACGAGAACGTTTTCAGCTTCGTCAACAATTGAATCTCTCAGCGTACAACATCAACCAGTTGCAGGAGTCCCTTTCCCATGTCCAGGCTGAACTTCATCGAAGGGACATCATCGGCACACCCGCTGCTCGAGAACTCCTCAAGCGACAAGAAGAGGCCATGAGTGCACAATCCTCTGCATTGGAAGATCGGACCAGTCGTCAAGACCGGATGTTCATGGCCATGGAACGTCTTCTTGCCTCTCAAACCGAACAGACTGCGGCCATCCAACAAAGCCTCGCTGAGTTGTTAACTCAACTTGCATCTGAACCTCGGCAGCATGTGACAATGACTGACAGTGTACTCGTTCAGAATCGTGAAGAAGAACAGATGCGAAAACAGTTCCGAAAGATGAGTGACGATTTTATTGCTGAACTGTTTGAATAGCGGTATCTTGAGAACCTTAGCCCTCCTAGGGCGTTCATGGCGACCAAGCGCGAACATGCTGTTGCCATCCTTGATGCGCTTGAATCAAAGGAACGATTGACATCAAGGACAATCATCGGTTCAATAATTGCTGCTGTTTTCCTTCTGGTCCTTGCGTACGTGACCATCTGGCAATTTGCTGCTGGAGGTGCATTGCTCATTACCTTACTTCTGCAGATGACGCATGAACGATTGAGCGTTGCCGCCGATGCAATGATTGAATCGAATATGCAAAAACTTGGATGGGAGGCGCAAGCACTTGATGACGAGGCCTCGATGAAAAAACTCCGAGAACTTGCCGGGCGAACCGAGGGGTGAGAATGGTTTCCATTCCAAACGGCATCTCCTCCTACGAAGCACTTCGGAAGCGATGGATGATTTCCGTTCTGACGTTGAGTGGGTTGGGGGTTCTTGGCGGATACATGCTCACAGCATCGGTTCTCGTTGCCTCATTATGTCTCCTTCTAGGACAGATCATCGCCTTCGCCGATTATTCAAGACGACGGAACATGACCGATGCTTGGATTGAGGAAATGTTGAGCGATTTGCACATCGATATCGATGATTTTGAGGGACAACTTACGCCTGCAGTCGTGCTCAAACAGTGGGAAGCGCACATGAAGAAAGAACGCACCAATCCTTTGATGACGAGAGGGAAAGACGAACGTGGTTTTACACCTGGAATTGTTGAATCTGCTCTCGATACCTCCCGCACCTACAAGGAGGCTGAAGACCGTGAAGAACACGAAGGGCTCGAAGAAGAATTAACAATCGCTCAGCAAGTGAAAGCAGAAGCCGATCAACGATATGCTGAACATGCTCAACAACGCTGGGAAGAGGCTGAACGAAATGATCCCGATTTGATAGAAGTAGGAGTGAAGCGACTTGGAGACCTCGTCGCAACGGACTACTTTGAAAAGAATCACGACCCAAACGCGATTTCGAAATTGATGGCTCAGGAATCTTCCAACGATGAGAGTTGAACCAGCAGTTCATCGACTGCATCTCGTAATCCTCGCATCGATTCCGATTCTACGGTGATTTCCAATTGAGCCCTGTCCCCTTCTGCAATCTGCGTAAAGGAGCAATTGAGTTTGTTGAGCATCTCGATGAGCGGTTTGGATTCCGTTCCAGCCCCCGACCATGAAATCACAACGTGGTGTCCGGTTGACATATTTGTGCCTTCAACTGGCCTCATATGAGGTTGATGCATGAAATCAAATGTACTTCCTACAAGCGTTGTTCATGTCGGATTCACGCGCTGACCTCCTCGCTGGAGCAGGGGGGTTGGTGACGGATGACATGCAATCCGATCATCAAGGACGGAAGGCGCTGTTACTGATTCGCAACAATGAGGACTGTTCAGAATTTATCGCCCTTGTTGAAACGATGGGCATCAACATCGTCGAACAAATCGATCAGCGTGGACGTCCTGATGCAAAATGGTTCATGGGTCAAGGTAAGCTTCAGGATGTTGCTGAAGAACTGCGTTCTGCCTCGAAAGGACATCCGTGGTTTGGTGTCGACTTACTGTTGCTGCATACCAATGCGACGCCTCGCCAACTCGTTGGAGTCAACGACGCTGTCGGCGTTGAGGTCTGGGACCGTGTCCGTTTGCTACTTTCTCTCTTTACTGCTCATGCCTCAAGTGTCGAAGCTCGAACACAGGTCAGAATTGCTCGCCTACAGTCGGATCGCACCGTTCTCAGAGAGGTTGTTAATCAGCAAACTACGGGTGAGCGTGCTGGTTATGGTGGTGCTGGGCAAACCGCAGCCGGTTCAGTTCTTACCAATGTTAATCGTGAACTAACGGCGTTGAGGAAACGTCAACGTAAGCATGTGAAGTCTGCAGCAGAACGTCGACGACAACGAAAGAAGCACGCGATGACGGTCGGGTTAGCAGGTTATACGAATGCTGGAAAATCCAGTCTGTTTCGCCGCCTATCTGGAAAAGAGGTACTTGTTGAAGACCGATTGTTTTCAACCCTCGAATCGACATTGGGGCGACTTGAATCAAGTCCGCGTGTCCTCTTAGCGGATACAATCGGTTTCATCGATGGTTTGCCCAATGCAACGTTAGAAGCTTTTCGCGCCACCCTTGCTGAAGCGATTGAGTGTGATTTGTTGCTCTTGTTGGTCGATGGAGGAGATGCACTTGATGAAATGGAACGTAAGCTCTTGACTTCGATTCGAGAGTTGACGGAAAGAGCGTTGGATGCAAATGAAACCTCAATTATGGATCGAATTCAACTGGTGTTAACTAAATTTGATACGATTGAGCCCCAATCGATGGAGCATATTTACACCATGGTTTCTGAGCACGGATTCACAAATCCGCTTGTGATTTCAGCCCACACAGGCCACGGCATAAGTGAGTTGCAAGGATCAATCTTGGACACACTTTTTGGTCCAAAGCGCACACTGTGCATTCGCAATGGGGAACCTCACGAAATGGCCGATGAAGCCATTCTTGCACGAATATTCGATGCTGTTTATGTTCACGAACATGCGGTTCTTGAACACGGGATTGAAGTACGGGTAAGCGCCTCGGATGAGGCGATATCAATCCTTAGGTCCAACCATGGCAAACGCATTGAACTCAAGTAGAGTAACAGGTTGGATAACTCATGAGCGAAGGAGAACCATCAGATTGGGTAGGTATCGAGGGCCTACCTGAGTCCGATAGTATTCCCGTATTTGCAACATCAGACGCAAGATTCACCATTCCGGATACGACCCTGCATCCAATTACAAAATCAATCGCTATTTTCGTTCTGTTTATCGCGGCCTCTGGATTCCTCAATGGATTGGATTACGCCTCTCCCGATTCAGGACTTGTTCAACCGGATGAATTCGTCTACAGATTATCACTAACGGCTCCTCCAAACTCCGCTATGTTTGACGGAGAAGTTTTCGATCATACAGGAACTCCTATCGAAGGCGCTGAGATTAAACTCGAATGGGAGGAAACGCCTGGGTGGTTCAATTCGAGCGTCACGTATACAGATTCCAACGGTTCATTTTCTTTCGAATATGTCAAACCTGGGCTTGCACGAATTGATATTTCTGTTGTACGTGGAAATTCTACAGATACGCTCGTAGAGCGATTGCTGTTATCTCCCCCTGCTTTGATTGAACCATACGGATTTACTCGAATCGACTTTACCGTTCCTTCCACTGAAACGTTTGATGAAGAACCGTGCCCGTACGGTCAAGAAACCTGTTCAAAACGATTGATTGATCGGAACGAAGAGCAAAAAGAAAACCCAAGAATGGACCCGCGTGCCGCTGGCATCTACATTATGATCGGGTACGGATTCATGGGAGTCTCCGTGATCGCTGTTGGTTTCGTTGTGTGGGCATTGCGAACTGGTTCGGTTTCTGTTCTGCGGATGAGTACCATCTTTGCTTTCTTCGGCCAAGGCCATTACTACGCCGCATGCATCCTTGGCCTAACCGCCTTCTTGCTGACGTTTGCCATCCCAAAACGGAACAAGATTCTGAATACGGGTTCGTTTGATGCAGACCTGCAATCTCCCTTATGAGGCCAAGTGCATCGGGAGTCATGGACCTGAGGACATGTGCATGGATGGTTCGCGAATTGGGCGAGCCTGTGAGTTGCACAATCCTCCTTGAGGACAATTCCCTTCTTGCAGGAGGATGGGACGGGAGAATCAAGCACTGGTCGGATGAAGGTGATTTGGTCTGGGAAATCCAAACACCGAACAGAATTTCATCGATGGTCGTCTATGAGAACTGTGTCTATTCTACTGCAGGGCTGCACCTCGTCTGCATTGACTTGAAATCAGGCCAACAGCGTTGGATGGTTGCTTTGGAAGGTTCTGCCGACGCAGTGGTCACCACATCCGAATGTGTCCTTGCTGCTTCTTCAGTCTATGATATCGAACACAATGATTTCATCGAATCTGCGATTTGGGTGCTCTCGTTTGATGGGAAATTACTGAACACGCATCGAATGGATGAGCGTCCTTGGACGCTCAACTCGTTTGAAGACGGTGCTCTTGCTGGACTGGGAAGACCAATGAACGGTTATGCAATTCTTGATCACCAGGGGAATCTCTCGGAGCAAAAAGTGGACTGGGAGAGCCCTACCATTTGCGCAACGGATGGAGATGATCCTGTTTTCGGCCTTGCCGATGGGTCTGTTCGCTCAATCGATGGAACTGTGGTTCGAACATTGGAGTCTCCAGTAAGCAACATTGCTGCTTGTGCAAACGGTTACATCGTTGCTGATGATAAGGGCCGTCTTGATTATTTTGAAGAAACAGTGCGTTGGAAGATTGATGGCCATGCCATCGTTGGCTTATCATCTGGCTTTCTCATAAATGGAATCGAATCGTGCTGGGTCGCTCGATGGAATGGTTCGGAAGGGCATCTCGTCGTCCATTCTCAAGTAGATGGGACGGAACTGGCCTCACTGCAAGGGCATCGAATTCATGATGTGGCCTTCAATGAAAACAGAGTTGTTACAGGATGTGAGAATGGTCAGGTTTTCGTTTGGGACAGAGAGCTCCTTCAACGCCGAATGGAGCAACCAAGCCAAGAGACGAGCGACGCGAACAGGAGTGCTATGTTTGAGAAACTTCGCTCCCTTCGAAAATGATACCGTTCATGTTCAATTGTGTTGTGAAGCGATGAAACAAGGGCAAAGAACTTCAATACTGACTTTTTGAGTTGATTCAATGAAGACAAGAGCCATCCTTGTTGCTGGAGGAAAAGGCTCGCGTTTGTATCCATTCACCCGGTATACGCAAAAGACATTGTTACCGCTCTTTGACCGACCTGTCATCGATTATGCCTTGGGAACAATTCGTCGAGGCGGTATCGAACGCATCACGATCATCTCCAACGAACACATCGGAGACATTGCAAAGCATGTCGGCGAGAGTTTGGAACGTGAACAAATTCACTACGTGTTGGAAGAAGAGCCACAAGGGGTTGCTCAAGCACTCCTTCTCGCTCGTCCATACAACAAGGATTGTCGGCTCATGATCTACTTTTCAGACAACATTACGACCGTTGAATTTGAGGACCTCGTTCGCAACTTTTCAGCAGCTGAGGATCCCCCAGGATGCTTGTTGTTGGCACGTGAAGAGGAACATCCACAAGCATTCGGCGTAGCGGTTCTCGATGAGAACGGAAGGATTACTGATGTTGTAGAGAAGCCAAAGAATCCTCCATCAAACCTCGCGATTGGTGGAATCTATCTGTTCGATGAAACGTTCTGGGACAAACTCGATGCTGCAGTTGAAGAAAAGGGGAATGACTTCTCAATCTCGGATGTCAATCGTGCTTACATCGCTGAAGGAAAAGCAGAATTTGTCTCCGTAGGAGAAGAGACATGGGTTGATTGTGGTACGCCTGAGACACTTCTTCAGGCAGGCATCATGGCACGGGATGGAAAGCTCAACCCAAGACCGTATCGGGAGAGGTGAGGAAATGAAAATTGGAATTATCGGCGCAGGTATGGTTGGCGGAGCAATCGAGCATTGCTTTGAACACGCCCATGAACTGTTCGTTCACGACCCTGCCCGAGGCACTGATTTGTCGATTGTTATCGAAAATGTCGATGTCGCTTACATTGCCGTCCCGACCCCTCCTCATCCTGACACTGGCGCCTGCGATACCCGTATCGTAGAGGCAACACTCGACGCATTGCCTGATGGATTTACGGCCATCATCAAAAGTACCGTGGTCCCAGGTACAACACAGCGATATCATGACGAATATCCAAATCTCAAAATCGCATATTCTCCTGAATTCCTTGTGGAGCGACAACGACTGGAAGATTTTGCGAATCAAGATATTCTCGTTTGTGGTACGCATCACGCTGATGTTGCTGAGCGTGTTTTTGAGCACCATCGACAAGCTGGAGTTTTACGACGAGAACAAACATTCCATGTGACACCAACGCAAGCTGAATTGGTCAAATACACAAAAAACACGTTCTATGCGATGAAGGTCACATTTGCAAATCAGTTGTACGATATTTGCGAAGGCCTCGGTGAAGATTGGTACAAAATTCGAGAAATCATTACTGCTGAACAAGCGCAACCGATTGGCCCTTCTCACCTCGACCCTATCTTTGGCCTGTATCGAGGATTTGGTGGGAAATGCCTACCGAAAGATTCGATTGCTTTGGCCGTCTTGGCAGAGCAGCTTGGAGTCAAGTACGAATGGATGGATGCCATGCAGAGCGATAATCAGCGATTACGCTCTGTATTGACGGGTAAGCCGAGTGATGTGGTCACCAATGACGACTGACTTCATTGGGTTTCACGATCGGGTTGTGCCGAGAGGTTCACTGGGACGATTTGCTCTTGCTGGAGCATTCAACAGTTCAATTTTTTATGCTGCATGGACCATTTCGATGTTTCTCCTTCCGAAAACGGATGTTCGAATTTTGTGGGGAATCTTCTGGGGGCTTACCGGAGTTCTAGCGCATTTTGTTCATCGAATGTACACCTTCGATGGGCACAAGTCTCTCGCATGGACCTTCCCTGCAGCGATCCCCGTTTACATTGGTAGTTTGGTCGGTTCAAGCATGACCATTGGTTGGCTCTCTGAGAAATACCCAAATCAAATTGAGTGGATGGGTGTTCCCAACATGCTGTGTTGGGGTGTGCTGATATGGTTGGTGATGAGAGTCTTCGTGTTTCAATATTCAGGCTCTATACCGCATGCGTCTCAAGGAGATCAAATGGGATGATGCTGAGTGCTGCCTCATGAGTTGCCTCCAAATCGACTGGACAAGCTGAACCAGCATTAACTGCAGCAAGCCAAGTCCGAGCACAAACGCACCATGAGTCGCCAGGTTTCAGTCCAGGGAATGAGAAGTGTGGAGCGGGCGTCATCAAATCATTCCCCTGAGATTTCGCAAATTCAAGGAATTCTTTTGTCACCACACAACATACCGTGTGTGATCCTCTATCGTTGTCATCAGTATTGCAACATCCATCTCGATACCAACCTGTAAGCGGGTCGGATGAGCAGGTTCTGAGTTCTGTACCGAGAACATTGACAGAGGGGTGCATAGTGTACCGTTGGTGCACTCCCCTATCAATAATCGTGTGGACGCTTGGATAAACTCAGAAAATCGTAATTTTCTGTGGGCTTGGAGGCGAGAGGTTCTTGATGGAGGACCACAAGAGTGGTTCAGATGCTACCCGATACTCTCCAGAATTTACCTCGTGATGAACGATACGCTTACGCACGGTTACTCGCTTACATGGCCCGTGTTGATGAAGAAATTACTGTCGACGAGCTGGCCATGTTTGAGCAACAACTTGGCAAGGCACTCCTGTCACCAAATCAGCGTGAAGTCTTGCGACGAGCGTTGAAGAGCCCTCCTACGCTTGAAGAGTGTTTGGATGGTCTTGGCCCTGAAGCAGGACGCCTTGCACTTCGGGATTCTGTTCTCATGGCGGCTTCGGATGGCTCCGTCGATGATGATGAACTCGAAGTTCTCAAGGAAATTGCAGAACACATTGGACTAGTTCCTGATGCGGTTCAACAATTAATCGAATGGACGAAGGTCGGATATGCGTGGATGCAAGATGGATACGACCTACTGAATTCACTCCAAAGCTGAAGACCTATGTTTTGCGACCGAGTCGCTGATTTGGATGCTGCCGAACGAGCGCGCTATGCAGATTTGCTGGTACTCATCGCTGCTGCGGATGGTGAACTCGTTCGTGAAGAAATCCAGCTGCTCGAATCATTCATGGGAAGGGCGATGGTTCACCCCGAGGCACGAACCTCAATTCGGCAAGGTTTGTTCGACACCAACCGGCTTTCCAATTTGTTGAAGAATGCTGAGATTGAAACATTGCGATATGCGCTAAGAGACGGTGTTCTACTGGCTGCTGCTGATGGAGATTATGACCGGAGAGAACTACGTATTTTGAAAAAAATTGCATCCTCGGCGAATGTGGAAGAAACTGAACTCAAGGCTATTTTTGACTGGGTCTCTGAGGGATGGGAGTGGCATGCAAAGGGCGTCAAACTCTCCAAGTTGTCCGCGCGAGATGATTCACTCCCAGAATGAATCATTTCATGATTTCAACAGGCACATTCAAACCATGATTGAATACCCACTGTATGGGGCGGACTATGCAAAACGGAGTTAGCGGCTGGTATGCGAGATTGGATCGATGTTTAGATGACAGACAGAAACAAATCGAAATGTGGCTCGATGCATGGGAAAATTCTCTCCGAACTCACCAGCCAATCGCTGCCCTTCTACCAGAAGAATGGCCAACATTGCCGGCAAACCTGCTGACCGATCCAGGTCATGTCCTCGACCATCTCCTTGCTCGTCACGATGCTGAATCAGACGGCCGCTCGCCGCGTGGAGCTCATCCAACTCCTCCTCGTCTTGCTGATTCGATCATCTCCTCAGAAATGCTCGAAGCAACCATTCAACCAAAGGTCAAGAAGCAAACAACGAATATGCATCTTGCTGACCTTCCTCCTGGCTTTCAAAAGCACATCAAACAACTCAATTTCCCTCCCAGTGAAGAAGAAGTAACACTTGATGAAGACGCTCTTGAAGCGGTTCAGCGAAGTGAACGGACGAGCAGTGGAATCCCACTTCCATTTTCTGATATGTCATGCGGAGGAGGGATTTTCCACGCTCGGATGTTGCGAAAGCACAGTGAATTGTTTGAAGGTCAGAATTCCGACCTACGTAAAGAAGACACAGAGCGAATGTTTCGTGGATTCCAGCTGGTCGATGTGGATGAATTGGTTGTCCGTTCAACCCGAAGACGATTGCTCCTTGAGGCAATAAAACTCGATCTCGTTGCTCTCTCTGGGGAACAAGAAGGAAAACTTTCACGGGAGATGGTTGAAGAAATTCTCGAAAAGAACATCATTTGTTCCGATACACTACAAGAAGAATGGCCATGGTCAGAAGCACCGCGCCTCATTATATCCAATCCACCTTGGCTACGAATTAAGGATCGTTTCCGAGGAATGGATGATGGCTCACAACGTCGAAAAGATCTGAGTGAGAAATTACGCAGCCTCTCAAACGGGGACGGGCCACGATTCTCAACCATGCGAGGAAATGTCAACCTCTACCGCCTGTTCATCGAACGTGGAATGCAAGTTTTGTCCACGGATGGAAAGATGCGTATCGTTGCGCCGGATAGCCTCCTACGCGAGCAGTCCTCACACCCACTTCGAAAACTCCTCGTCGAAAAGCACTCGTGGAATGAAGTCTGGGCGATTGAAGAAGCAAACCTCCTGTTCCCTGGAATGACCCAAGGCGTTGCAATCCTTGGAATTTCATCGAGACCAAACGGAACGGAATCACTCAACATTATCGGTCCTGTAACGCGTTCCGACCTCCGTCGTGTGGGCTCAGGAATTTCTTCTCGCGTTCCATCCTTCGCCCTCGCTCAAACCCAGTGGGTTCAATGGGCACGGAACACTTGGGCTGTTCCTCGGTTACCACGTGACCAAATCGAACGAAAGAACATCCTCAAAATCCTTGACAATATGTCACAACTTCCGCGACTTGGAGACCATGACCACTGGCTTGCAACACAAGAACAAACCGTCAAGGTTCGAGTTGGAGAAATCGATCAAACTGCGCACTCGAACAGCATCGCAAGTTGGGATAAGACAAGGTCATCGCGACCGTTCATTCGCGGGGTCCACTTTACTGAGGACGAAACGGGAGGAGTCTACATACGCCATCCTGCGTTCAGAAAGGACATTCCCTCTCGTGCGAATGAACGCCAGTTGGCCATGTGGTCTGGAAAATCAGAAATTCAAACCTATGGCCCTCGATTAGCATGTCAAGCCATTGTCAATGCACACCAAGAGCGTCGACTTCGCTGGGCTGTTATTCCAAAGGGATGCATCCTTGGCAACAGTGTGAACCACATCGAAATGAATCAAGCCATTCTGAGCAGACTTGCATCCGCAAAAGGCGATCTTCAGAAAGCATTGGAGTGGATGTGCGAACAACTGAATCAACGGGATCTCGATGATTGGGCAAAGGCATGGTCCGCAAACAACAACGTCAACAACTACGAATTGGAGATGCTACCACTTCAACTAGGTATTGAAACCAGTGCTGAAGAGGTTGTTAACTAATTCAAGAACGGTGTGAAACTGTAAATTGAATACGATATTTTATATCCAAACCCTGCGTAGTTTAGATTGGTATTTGTCAATTGGAGGATTTTGCAAATGGGAATTCATCCAAAAATCGGCATTACGGGGCTTCCTCGTAGCGGTAAATCTGCTGTAATGGAGAAAGTCTTGTCCATGCTCAAAGAAGAGCGAGAACGAGAGTTGTCTGCTCGTAACCTGAGCGATACTGAAATCATTGGTGGGATTTGTACCGAGCCAATTCTTGAGAACGGAGAAAGACTCGGCTACAAAGTCCGAGACTTGGTCACAGGCGATGAAGCTGAGATTGCCCACAAAAGCATCGATTCACGCTTGCGCGTGCTCGGATACGGATTGAACACGGCCGAGCTCGAGCGTGTAGCGGTCCCAGCAATTCAACATGCCATCGACAATTGTGAAGTGATCGTTATCGATGAAATCGGAAAATTTGCTGTTGAATCCGAGGCTTTTGTCAACAGTGTTCGCAATGCCCTTGAAATCGACAAACCAACGCTGCTAACCCTTCACAAAAAGAGTCGCCATCCGCTGCTTCAAGACATTCGACGACGGGACGATGGACGGATTTTGGAAGTTACGCCGGTAAACCGAGCGCTTCTACCGTATAAGATTCACAAATTGATGCGAGAAACCTATTGATAACGTTGGTTTGATACCCTGCGTCATCTTCGATTGGCTGATGACTCCTGCTGATCGTGCCCGGAAAATCCTCTTGGGGACAGGAATGTGTCTTCTGTTTGTTTTTGCTGTTGGACTCAGCTCGGGCCGATATTCAACCAGTCCTGAAATCGGTTGGGTATTTCCCATCATTGGGATTCTTCTCGTTGGAATCGGAATAGCAAAAGGGAGTCTTGGACAACAATTTCCTGATGAATCCGACGATGATATGACACACCGCATTCAGGGGGATGTTGAGCGAAATGAACGTGACAAAAACGTTGGTCAGGCTTGGGCTTCACTCGAACGGCATGTTTTGAAATCGGAAATAAGCGAATCTGAATGAGATACGATTGAAGCGGTTGATTCATACCCTTCTTTCTCTTGCATCAGTGCGGTGAGGGCATGAGTGACATACCTGCTGAATTATTTTACACGAAGGAACACGAGTGGATTCGAATGGATGGAGATATCGCAACCATCGGTATCACCGACCACGCCCAAGATGCATTAACTGACATTGTCTACATTTAATTACCAGAAGGTGGTGAAACGCTCGATGACATGGGTGAATTTGCAATAGTTGAATCCGTTAAGTCCGCATCGCCTATTTTTGCACCACTTGCTGGTGAAATCACTGAGGTCAACATGGATCTAGAAGACGCTCCTGAACTCATGAACACAAGTCCCTATGGCGATGGATGGATCGTTAAAATGAAGCTTGCCAACCCAGGTGACGTTTCAACACTCATGTCTGCAGATGCATATCGCAGCATGTTGGGCGAGTGAAGGGATTGACGGAACCGACCCGACTCACCCTGTACGTCGATGGTTCATGCGACGGGAATCAGAATGTTGATGCTTCAACCCATGCAGGTTGGGGAGTTGTAGTTGTTCAGGGTGATTCTGGGTTGGGACGAGGAAGTGGAGAAATCCTCACAGAATTTTCAGGCCCCGTCTCAACGTGTGTCGATGATGAGCATTACATCGGTGCTGAAGTTGGCTCAAACAACACCGCTGAACTTTCAGGACTGTTCGAAGCTTTACGATGGTTGTTGACAGAGGAACAACGCGATGCGGTTTGTATCCGACTCGACAGTCAGTATGCTGGAAATATTGCGACTGGTATGTGGAGAGCGAAAGCAAATCGCGAGTTGGCTGCCCGAGTCCAATCCGTATGGACAGAAGTCGCATCACAACGCGACCTGACCTGGAGTCACGTCCGTGCACATCGTGGTCATCGGTGGAATGAGCGAGCCGATCATCTTGCAAAACGAGCAATGCGGCGCGAGCGCCCTCTCCCACTCACCTTCTGGAAACCAGGTCAAGATTAATCCAGTCGTTCGTTCAACCAACGACGAAGTTGATGCGCATACTCAGGTCGGCGAAGTGCGTGATCAATTTGTGATGTTAACCATTCAAGCGGTAATCCTGAATCGTACCAAGCGACTGATTCTGGTAGGATGACGGCTCGAAGGTTGCCGTTTTCCATCCAATGTCGCAGCAATTCAATCGATTGCATTTCTCCATATTCTTCGACAGAATATTTGTCAAGTAATTCAAACGTATCCTCAGCGTAAATGTATCGGCCACATAGTGCGTAGGTTGACGGCGCAGCATCAGCACGTGGTTTCTCAACGATTGATGTTATAATTCCATCATTCAAAGAGACTATTCCATAATTGCTTACTCGCCCAATGCCGACATCGTAAATGGATGCACAGGGCTGACCATGTTTGGTGTAAAGGTCAACGAGGTTTTTCGAAACGTTCGATGGTTTGAATTCCTCAAGCGATTGATGATTGGAGGTGAGAACATTATCGCCGAGCAAGACGAGAAAAGGCCCGTGAATATCTTCTCGTGCCATCATGATTGCATGGCCAAGTCCTCGCTGTTCGTGTTGAATATGGAAAAAAACGTCGACACCGTTGAGTGGATGGAGAAGATCTTTGCCACTGTCGTACATTGGATATGCTTCGTTCAAATCTTGATGCAATGACGAGAAGTCCTTGTTGGGCGAAGTAATGATGTGGATTCGATCGCATCCTGCTTCCTTCGCCTCCAAGATCAGATGATGCAATACAGGAACATCAACCAACGGCAACAGTTCCTTCGGCACATATGCACTGGTTGGTAGCATCCGGGTGCCCAGTCCAGCCGCGACGATAACAGCATCACGAACCGTGCCCATGAGACCGCTTGTAAGCGACAGGCTATCAAGCGTACACCTCCTCGTTTGTCCAATGGAGTCGAAGCGAAAGGAGATTCTACTCGCTGGCGGCCTTGTTTTTCTTTCGTTTTCATTTTTTGAATTCCTACCAGCAGGGCCTTGGTTGGATGCCTCTTTTTCAAGAGGTGTAAGCGGATTGGTTGGGTTGTCCCTCCTCTACCTCAGTTGGTACCAACATGTGTTCGATGAGATTGGTGTTCTCCCATCAATTCACCTGTGGAAGCGTCCAGAATCCACTTGGAAAATTGTTGTTGGATTTGGAGTTCTTGTGTTGGCCTTTGCGTGGTTTTCAGGAAATACATCTCTCGGAGACGTGCTACCAGAACCTGCCCCCATGCTGCTTGCGCTGATTGGCCTACTCATCACCTATACCGGATTCTACGCTTATTTGGTTGCGGAAGGACCTTTGAAAGAAGAAGAGTGATTCATTCCTCTTCGAAATTGTGCGTAAACTGATTGTTTTGTCTTATTGAAACGACGATCAAGATGTAAGCAGCAATAATGCCTACGACAATCAGCAATGGTAACGAGAGTGGTTCTTCCTCTCCTGATGATTTGGTATCCTGCACTGCATTTTCCGAAGTCTCGTTGGATTCGGTAACAGGTGGATCTGGCCAATCGATGCCAACTCTGACGATGTGAATCTCATCGTTGACATTTGTTGATTCGATATGAATCAGGTTAACTGGATCGACAATGGTGATTGAAAATCCTTCTTCGGTTGTTGTTGCAGCTGACCAAAACGGGTTCAGGTTCATTGCATCTGTCCATCGGATTGTGGAGTTCGGTTGGCTATTGGTAAAATTCAGTGTATAACTCTGGTTTGATTCGGCCTCGAGGGTTATCCAATCACCGCTGCCGAGAAGTCTATCACCAACATCAAGAGCAAGTTGGAACTCTGGCAACTCAACATATTCTTGCAAGGAATCTTGATCTGATGATTCTTGGTCGGACTCCTGAGTTGTTGGGACGAAGAGGAATGCATTCTCTCCGAGTAGGATTCGGTCATCGTGATGCGTGCTGGGTGATGATCCCCACGTTCCTTCGAGTGTAAGCGCGTACCATGCCTCTTCCATTGTATCGAGTGTTATGTGATGCACAAGGGTCTGTGGATTCAAGCGAGTCACTTCTTCCCAAGCAGGAGAAAGGTCAGGATTTGACGATGAGGACTTCCACAACACCGCATCTCCACCTATGAATGAAGAATCAAGTGCCCATTGAAGATGAAGCGTTGTGTTCTGTTGTTCAATTTCAAACGACGACAATGAGATTGGGAGATTCCGTTCAACAATTGGACCAACTTTTCCTAAGATGTCAAATTGATCGACCTGAACATTTCCTTCCGTATCGACGAGTCCAATCGCATAGTGTGACGTGAGCATCCAATCAGAAGGCAATTGGTGAATGAATTCGACCGTCGTCGGATCCAAATCCGCCAAAATCTGAATCCCATTTTGCTCAACTGAAACAATTGGATTGGATGCGTGATAGATTCGTAACGATGAGATTTCTTTCTGAGTGATCTCGCTCCACTGTAAGATGGTTTGAGACTCCTCGTCAACAAATTTTGCCGATAGCACACCTGAATACCGTGGCGCTTGATTGTCTTCAACGATAGGAATCGCCAGTGTATTTCCACTTCGCAAACGCGTATCTTCTTGTGCTGGGTAACATCCAATATCGTCGCAATAAGCAGGATACCAGCATGTCATTGTGTAGTATACCTCACGTTCTACGGATTGGTTGGTCCAATCAAGAGAGTACTTTGACGAGGTTGCCGGTATGAAATTCGTCACCAAGGTTTTGTCCATCTCATCCCAAGTCGATTTGGTTGCAGGAACATTATGTTCGTACAAGGTGTGATAGAAGTTGTTCCCTGGACACGCCGGTCGCCAAGAGAACACCGTGGATTGATTCGCAACATCGTAGGAGGCGGTAAATTGCTCCGGTGCGACCGATTCATCTACAATTTCTATGTGCCCTTGCGGGGTTTGAGAAAATCCGATTTCAACATCTTCGGTACGGCTTCCATCGCGAAGAACCGTAACAATGGCGTAGGAAATTCCACGTTGCACCCCAGGTTCAGGCTCGTATTCAATCGAGTGCAGTTTGCCTGAACAATCTTCATTCAGGTCGGTCATATAACACGCAGGTATACCTTCAGCAATGAGCGTGTTAGGAGTGATTGAATTCGAATAAAATCGTCCTTGGTCGGTTCGGTGTACCTCATATGTTGCCATACGAAGTTGGTCAAGGAGTATCCCATCTGTCGTGTAGATGTTTCTCCATTGCAGGATCGTTGTCTCCGTGTCAGGGAAAAATTCGGCTTGAGTTTCCCTCGCCTGCAAGGTTCCATCGGCTTCTTCAGCGGCAACGCCTTGAATCGGAAAAGACATCAAAAGAAGAAGAACCAGACCTGTAGTGTGAATCCTCATCGATCGTTACTCAATTGATTCAGTTATCAGTATGTCGTCCGTTTGTGAATACAACTCAATCGAGGGTATCGTCCAACATATTCAGAGCATCAGCGAGATCTGGGAGCTCATCGGGGGCTTCCCCAATGCTGTGGTGAATCTCTTGAATTGGAGCGATGGATTCGGGTAATGGCCCATTATCTGAAAGCCAATCCTTCCATGCTTGACTACGCCCTTCTCTTCTCGCATCCATTGTGATCCATAGCGCTTCAAGACGTTCTGGCTTCAGCATTGGCAGGTGTTTTGAAAACCGTTCCGGATGAATCTCATCCATTCGCATCAACAACTCTCGAAGTCGAACCTGAACAACCTCATCGCCATCGTTCCACAGTGCGGGAATGATTTGGCGCTCATCATCAGGATATGTTTCGACATAGTCTCGAAGGCTCAAGACAATGTTTCGCCGTACAATAGGTGAATCATGGTCAAGCAACGTCACGAGGCGATCTGCCCAGACGTCATGATCGAGGAATTTCAAATCCCCAACAGTAGCAGATGCTGCTGCAAGGACGTTTTCATCTTCATCTTGGAGCATTGCGTCAAGATACGGAACGGCCTCCCAGCCTGCTCGACGAAATATTCGTGTTAGTACGTCCGCCATTCCCCGACGAAGAAGTGATTCCTTTCGCTGATGGAGGCGCTCGGCAATCTGGAGACCCTGTGCTAAATCATATTCCAACAGTCGAGCAAGGCAAAGAATGACCTTTGAAGCAACCTCTTCGCTTTCATCTTGTGAACGACGAACGAGGAGGTCGACCAATCCAAGTGGCTCAACGAGGCCTGGGCGCTCGAGAAGCAATCGAACCCATTCTAAGAGCAGTAATCGACGATCTAACTCGTCGTTTTCGAGACAGTTCAACAACCATCGCGCAGCGTCAACTCCAGTGTCGTGTGCGACTACAGTAGTTGTTCTCGGGACCACTGCATTTGGATTCCAGCCCATGTTTTGTGGCCCATCCATCGGTTGTGTATGCCATGTCCCAGGTCGCTCAGCCAAAGCAATTGATTCGACCAAGTGATATCCTTGATGGACAGGTTGCCCATATGGCTTTGATGCAAGCCCGTTAATCAAAGCGATTGCAAGCCACCAACGGTCGGTATTTGGAGCAGTCGGGTCGAACGCCTGAGCAAGCCAATCTGTTGCAATACAGAACAACATTCGTTGAGCAACAACATTGGTTCGGCGCTTCAACCACTTTTGATGGACTTCGAATGGATCATCGCTCAGATTCATCCGATGTGGGACAATGAGGTCAACAATGGTTGACAGATGTCGGTCGAACATTCCAACATCAGCATGCAACATCGACAAGCCTTGAGCGATGAGGGCTTGATCTCGTTCCGGTTGACGTGGAGGAAAATCAGGATCAGTCATTGGAGGAGGGGGCAAGGGCCATACCTTGGTACCATCTTCTAAGGCATGGACCAGTTGTGTTGCAACAAGCTCAAATGTTGCTTTCGCGATAGCATCTCGGCTCTTGCTCATGAAGAACCCTCTTCTGCCTCAAATATCCAGTTCGATGTTGAGGTTCTGAATCAATTCCTTGTATCGGTTACGGATTGTGACTTCAGTTACACCAGCAACTTCAGCAACTTCTCGCTGAGTTCGTCGCTTTCCGCACAAAACGGATGCAATGTAAATGATGGAAGCAGCGATTCCAGTTGGCCCACGGCCACTGGTCAATTCCTTCTCTTGAGCTGCTTTGATCAATTCGTAAGCCTTCGCTTCAACCTCTGAATCCAATCCAAGACCAGAACAGAATCGGGAAATGTAATCCTCTGGTCCGGTTGGCATGATCTTCATCTTGAGTTCACGAACCATGAATCGGTACGTTCGTCCGATTTCCTTTCGGCCGGTTCGGGAGGCTTGGCCAATCTCATCAAGGGTTCGGGGGACCCCACACTGACGACATGCTGCGTAAAGGGAGGCGGCAGCGACACCTTCAATCGAACGACCGCGAATCAATCGCTTGTCGACTGCTTTCTTGTAATTCACAGCAGCCGCTTCACGTACAGTCTTTGGTAGTTCGAGACGACTGGCCATCCGATCAAGTTCAGCGAGAGCCATAGCAAGGTTACGCTCGGTAGCATTGCTGACACGGCTACGCTTCTGCCACTTCCGCATTCGGTAGAATTGAGAGCGGTAACGTGAATTGATTGTTTTACCAGAGTAATCCTTGTTTTGCCAGTCGATATCTGTTGACAGACCTTTGTCGTGGAGCATAACGGTCATTGGAGCACCTGTTCGGGCGCGCTGGTCGCCTTGTTCAGGAGAGAACACACGCCATTCTGCACCTTGATCGATAACGTTGTCTTCCAAGACAAGCCCGCAATCGTCACATGTAACTTCTCCACGGGTTTCGTCTCGCGTTAGGCTTCGTCCGCCACATTCAGGGCATTTTACAATATCTTCAACTTGCTGATCATCCATAACATCTCACCTCAAAAGTCTTGAGAAATAGGTATTTGAACGATTGGAATGTTGTTTTTAAACCTTATCCCCGTTCGATTTTCTCAGGACTGAGGCTTTGCTATCGAATTGGTTAAACATCAAGGGCTGCTGAGGAGATTGGGGTTGGGGATGCAAAAAGGACTGGACTCGATTTCGCTCACTCCTGGTAAGCGTGTCCTGTTTCTAACCAAGGACCTCGATTTGATACGCAAGCAACTGTATGAAGGCCTTGATTTACGAATGGAAGATTTGAGTGTTGAGGACCTTCTTGACGACATCAACACCGATGTCATGACCCCTGCTTGGGTTTGTTTTGATCACGAGCCAGCGATGATTGCGAAGAATGCCTATGCTGGCCTCATGCAAAACGGCCTGCGCGTCTTCAATGAAGACGCTTTGATCAATGGGAACTTCGAAGTGATTGTATCGGGTCAACGAAAGGGCACGGGATCGAGTCGTGAAACCGCTGCTCAATGTGAGCGATGGGCTGGAATTCGTATCGTCATTGCTGCATCGTTTGCCCCCATCCACGAACGAAACAACATCAATCTTGGACAATTGATGGGCAATCATGAGATGTTGAAACGTTTGCAAGCCGGTGAATCCATTGCACTTGAAGAATTTACATCCCAGTACGACGAAGTCACAGCCCTTATTCTTGAAGCAGGTGGGCTCTTTGAATTTTCAAAGCGATTGAAGAACGGTGAACTCCAATTACCAGAATTGTCCATGCAACAACGACCTATGACGATGGCTGAGAAAATCATTGCACGGAATCTTGTTGGACAACCGGCAGGAGTATGTGTAAAACCCGATGATCCTGTCATTGCTCAAGTTCAAGGCGGCTACTCTCATGAATTTACAACCGCTCAAGTGCACACATTCCTACAGGAAACATATGGCATGGATTATCAGTTGACCAACCCAAAGAAGTTTGGGGTTTTTGAAGACCATTTGTTGTACGCACACCACAATCCGAAGTTCGTACCGTTCATGGACAAGGTCGAAACATTACGAACCTTGCAAAAGGCATTCCAGGTACACACAGGAGTTCGAGATTACTCCGCAGTCGACGGCGTTTCACCGGGAATTTGTCACCAAGTTGCTAGGGAAGAATTCATCGAGGTTTCGGATTTTATCCAAGCCACTGATTCCCACACGTGCATGGGTGGTGCTTCCAATGCCCTCACATGGGGCGTGGGTGCTACCGAGTATGCAAATTTGGTCTCAGCAGGATTTACCTTCGTCAAAGTTCCAGAATCCATCCGATTCGAGCTCTCAGGATCACTGAACGAAGGATGTACTGCAAAAGACGTCATTCTCTACATTCTTGCCGATCATGCACGCAAGGAATTAACTCTCAATCGTTCAATGGAATTCGGAGGGCCTGGATTGCAATCGCTTTCGGCTGATGAGCGGGCGACACTTTGCAACATGGCAACAGAATGTTCCGCTCGTACCGGAATATGTGAAGCTGATGAAATCCTCTATGATTGGATGGAAAATCAGATGCCTCATCTCGATATGGTCGAACAACGCCGTCGGGCAATCGCTCCCGATGAAGGTGCAGAATACCACGGAGGTGTTCATCACATTAACCTCTCTTCGATTCGCCCAATGGTGGCCCACCCCGGGAATCCGGACGAAGGGATTCCGAGCGACCCAACGAATGGGGCATACATTACAGACATTGGTGATGTTTCAATTGACATCGCTTATGGCGGTTCATGCACAGCAGGAAAAATCGATGACATCGCCTATTACGCACAAGTTTGTCAAGCTGCAAAGGAGCAAGGCCTTTCTGTAAGGGAAGGTGTTGACTTTTACATTCAATATGGCTCAGGAATCGTCAAAGATGTAGCGGTAACGAAGGGATGGCACCAGTTGTTCCTTGATGTTGGTGTGAAGCTTATCGACCCCGGTTGTGGTGCTTGTATTGGTGCGGGACCCGGCGTTTCGATGAATCCGGATCAGGTCACAGTATCTGCAATCAACAGAAATTTTCAGGGCCGGTCCGGCCCTGGTAAACTCTACCTTGCAAGCCCACTAACAGTAGCGATGAGTGCTTTCAAAGGCATAATTCACTCATGGGAAGTTGATGCTTTATAGCCCTAGAAAAAAAGAGGTTAACCTCCACTTTCATCGTTCTTTCATGC
>PAJM01000007.1 GCA_002706065.1 Methanobacteriota archaeon
GACATCGTGCTCCAACACGTTGTAGATGTTCTCCGAATCGCGATCATCGTCTCGGTCATCTTCAGCATTTCCAATGGCCCAACCGTTGACGCCATGGATGCATGCTTCTGGCCACCATCCATCAAGAATTGAGCAGTTTGGAACACCATTCATAGCGGCTTTCATCCCTGACGTTCCAGACGCTTCCATCGGACGAATTGGGTTGTTGAGCCAAATGTCAACGCCACTGGTCATCATTCGTCCCGTATGCATATCGTAATTTTCGATGAATGCGACGGGAATTTCATCTGCAATTTGCTGGGCTGATTCAAAGATATCTCGTATCAATTGCTTTCCACCTTGGTCTCTTGGATGTGCTTTTCCTGAGAAGACGAATTGAATCTTTCCAGCACCAATCTTGCGCAATCGCTCCAGATCCTTGAAGACAAGATTTGCTCGTTTGTAGGTTGCAAACCTTCGAGCAAATCCAATGGTTAACCGATCCGGTGAGAGTTCAATCCCCGTCGTGGAACGTACGTATTCACGGAGTTGTGCTCGAGCTGTCATACGCGCTTCCGTAAGTTCATCTTTCGGCAAAGAATTGGCGTGTGCAATTAACTCAGGTTGCGTTCTCCATCCGTTCAGATGGTCGTCGAATAACGATGCCATCACTGGCGATGTCCAGGTGATGTGATGAACACCATTGGTGATCGGTTGGATGACTTGCTCGTCGAACATGGTCATAGCGACGTCAGCATTAAGTTTCGATACGGCGTTTACCGAGGTTGAAAGAGCAACAGCGAGATGCGACATGGAACATCGAGCTCCTNGCTCTGAGTCGCCAGCATTGTTAACCAGTGCTCTTGCATCCTCTGGCAATAGATCGCCAACGACCTCGTTNACCAATGACCATTCNAAACGATCATGGCCGGCAGGGACCGGAGTATGTGTCGTAAACAGACTTCGTTNTGCNANTTCNTCCCTGCTCCATCCTCGNTTCANGAGTTCAAGCATCGCAAAGGTACAATGTCCTTCGTTCAAATGCAGGCCNTNNAATTCGACATCAAGGTAATCNAACAACTGNACNCCCCCAACTCCAAGCACATANTCCTGNCGGATTCGGACATTGTCGTCGCCNCCGTAGAGTCTTGAAGANANGTCCTGATGTTCTGGAGNGTTTGCNTCATGGCGGGTATCGATGAAATAGACCGGAACAACATGGCCTGATTGGCCNNCAATATCGGCCNTCCAGACGTGNGCAAGAAGTGGTTGTCCATCGAGTTGGAGCGAGAGTATGATNTCCGTTTTNGCAAGGTAATCGCTCGGGTCGTACTCTGGAAACGTTTCGGTTTGAATGCCTTGTTCATCGATGTGTTGTCGAGCATAACCTTGGTGATACAGAAGCGTGACTCCAACGAGCGGGATACCAGCATCTGCTGCTGATTTGACATGATCTCCGGCAAGAACACCCAAACCGCCAGAGTATGTGTGAAGTTCAGACCACAGGCCAATCTCGGCAGTAAAATACCCCACCGCAGACATGAGATTGGGCTNGTCCAATCAGGTTATGATTTCTTTGTTANTGAATTCACCTAACGAGATCNGGCCANGCAAATCTCCATGACCAATTGTTNCCTTTTTGGCCAGGGATGTTCATTCGNGCNTCTTCACCTAAATCGAGATAATCTTGCAAAGGAATGATNGAAATTGGGGAATTTGATGTTTGAGCGAGGCGAATCAATGTTTCAGAAATATATTCACCCGATTCGACAAGGGATCGTACATTGGCTTTCTCTTCCTCAGTTGCTGATGCAAACCAACCTCTCGCAGTGTTGTTGTCATGCGTCCCAGTGTAAACGATTTGATCGTGAAGCACATTGTTCGGATGATGCGGATTTGAATTGGTGTCACCTGAAAATCCAAACTGAAGGACACTCATTCCNCGTAAGTTGTGACGTTGCCGTAATTCAATGACTTCGTTTGGAATGATTCCCAAATCTTCCGCAATGATTTGATCTGGTGATGAAACCAAGGACATTATGTGGTTGAGCAGATTGTCTCTTGGCCCTTCCTGCCAATGTCCGTTTGTTGCAACTTGTTCAGGAAATGGGATGGCCCAATTGGAATAAAATCCTCGAAAATGGTCGATACGTACTGTATCGTACATTCGAAACATTCGTTTCATCCGCTCCTCCCACCATCTCCATTGTTCACGTTCGTGCGCCTCCCAATCGTAGAGAACCGTTTCCCACACTTGACCNGTCTCACTGAAATAATCAGGTGGGACTCCTGCAATGTACCTCGGATANCCATCCTCATCAAGTTGAAACAAATCGCGATGTGCCCAAACGTCAGCTGAATCATGGGCAATGAAAATAGGGACATCTCCNATTATNNTGATNCCNTTTGTGTTGGCATATTCCCGAAGTTTGCGCCACTCGTCCTCGAAGATTTGCTGTTCTCTGATGTACGGTTCAAGTTTATTTTCAAATTCCTTCAGAGCCTCTTCTTCTCGATTNTTCAGTGGTTGAGGCCATTCATACCAAGGCGCCCCCCCTTGATGTTCTTTTATGGCACAAAACAAGGCCCAGTCNTTCAACCAGTACGCATCATCGTTCATTGGATGCGTCTCGTTGGAATCCGTAAGATCTGGCCAACCAGCAAACGCTGAGGGAGATGCATAAGGTGAACGGTATTTGTCCGGAGGTGTCAAGGGGAGCATCTGCCAATACGAAAACCCATTCTGCTGAAGCCAGTCAATGAATCGATAACCTTGCGATAATTTTGATATGGGTAAGGACGTCAAATGACAGAGGATTCCACTTTCGTGTTGAGGCTCCATCAGTTCCTTGCAAAGCCTTTCAAATTATCATATCTACGGAAGAGCCATGCGGAGAACTGCTGTGGTTTTGGCGCTCCTGTTTGTTGCATCAACATTTGGTGGTTTCGTCAGTTCTCAGACACCCTCAACCATAACAGTGGATGGCGATTTATCCGATTGGAGTGCGGATGAATTGATGTCGACAAGCAACATCGATTTGCACCTGACGTGGGATGCGTCGAACCTCTACATCGGTTGGAACGGAACGGATTGGAAAGCATCAACAGAGGGAGCAGACCTCTTCATCTACTTCAACACCTCATCTCAAGGATCTGTGTTGAGTAAGGATTGGGGCTTTTCCCACACACTCCCATTCGCTGCTGACTACGGTTTTGTTCTCGAGGATGATACGTATTTCCGTCTCATATTTTTCGATGGTAGTGCTTGGGTTGAAAGCACACACGTCGTCGACTTGTATGCTGGATGGGAGGGTAATATGGTCACGGAGTTTGCCCTTCCGTGGGTGGAGCTTGGTTCACCAACTTCACTTGATGTGATGGTCTATGCACAATGGCAAGATGCAGGGAATGTTTGGGCATCCTTCCCCGATCAAAATCCTGCGAGTAACAACGGTGCAGAAACGTTCACGCATGCATGGCACATCGAAAATCTGGACAATGCAACGTCTCCGAATCAACTCCCCGTCATTCAACCAGCAGCTCCGGGCAAAGTCGATGATGCACTCAATCTCGCCATTGTTTTCCATCAACATCAACCGTACTACAAGAACAAACTCACGGGCATGTATGAGATGCCGTGGGTTCGTGTTCATGCGATGACGGAATATGTGGATTCACCCGGTATTCTCGCAGATACGGGTACGAAGGTAACCTACAATCTCGTACCATCGTTTATTGAGCAACTCGTGGATTACCATGAACAAGAAACGCTTGATGTTCACACAGACATCGCTAAGCGTCCTTGGGCAACGGGAGGATATCCCAACGCAACCGATCTTGAACTCCACACCATGCAATTCCAGTCTTTTTGGAACAGCGGTTGGATTTACAACGTGTCCGAGGATGACCCTAAACTTGGATGGCTTCATCCCTCCAGTGCCCGTTACAAGGAACTTTACGACAACACGCTCCATAACCTCAAACCTGCAACCATCATGGACGATGACCTGCTTCCTCCACAAGATTTCCTTGACCTTCAAGTTCTATGGTACCTCTATCAATTCTCACCGGATTATGTTCTCGGTTCGTACAATTCGAGTCATCGCGACCAAGGCCTCATCGATTTGTTCATGCAAAGCGGAGCATACGAATTGAGTGATTTAAACTACGTCCTCGATGCTCAACACGACCACATGGGCAACGTTTTGCCGATGTACAGCGAACTCGCTGCAAACGGACAAGTTGAACTTACCACGACGCCGTACTACCACCCAATCATGCCGTTGCTGATGATGGAAGGATGGACCATGGAAGATGGAATCCGCGTCAACAAAGAAGCCTGGCCAGACGATGTCCAGAACCATCTTATCACTGGAATGAATCTTTTTGAGGATGAACTAGGCTTCCGTCCTACTGGAATGTGGCCAAGTGAAGAAGCCGTTTCGCCAGCGATGGTTCAACCTGTTACCGACGTTGGCATCGAATGGATGGTGACCGACGAAGAAATCCTCAAACAATCGACCAATCAAAATGGAGATTACATCGATGTCGAAGATGTCACCAACCTCGCAACTCCATGGAAGGTGACGGGAGATGACGGTGGGGAAGTTTCTGTCATTTTCCGAGATCGAGTCATCTCTGACCGCATTGCCTTCCAATACGGAACCATGACACCAGAGGCCGCAGTTTCCGATTTCATTGCGTACCTCGACAACATTCGGCAACAACTTCTTGATGCAGGCGAGGACCCATCTGAGCATCTCTTGACCGTGGCACTCGATGGCGAGAACTGGATGTTCATGTCTGAGTTCCAACATCAAGACAATGCTCGTCCGTTCATGGCGGAGTGGTACGGTCGATTGGCAACGCATCCGACCATCGTTACGACGACGCCATCTGAATTCCTTGAGTCCGAGCCAGTACTACCAGAAATCCAGACCATTGGAACAGGTTCGTGGATTGATGGAACCCTACGGACATGGGCTGGTGAAGAGGAAGAATCCCTCGCTTGGCAACGTCTTGTTGAAGCTCGACAGCAACTTGTTGCATTCGAAGAAGACAATCCAAACGACCCTGGTCTTGAAGCCGCTTGGGAATCGTTGTACATTGCAGAAGGCAGTGATTGGTTCTGGTGGTATGGTCTGGATCAAGACAGCGGCTATGACGAAAATTGGGATGTCTTGTTCAAGGTCCATTTATCCAACATCTACCGAGCGGTCAATCTTGACCTTCCTCCATATCTGCAAGACCTCTGGACGAACCCTGCGGTTCCATCACCTGTAGCCTCCTCAATCATTGAGCCAATGGTTGATGGTGTTGCTTTACCGGGTGAGTGGGATGGAGCAGCTCGTTACGATGCACCAGTCGAGGGAGCGCCATTCAACATCGAGGAGTTTTATGTTGGATACGATGCATCCAACGTATTTGTCCGTGTCGATGCAACGACCATCGCTGAACTGGAGAATGCATCACTCGATGGGAAATCTCCTGACTTGGCACTCTACTTCATGCAACCGAATGCGGTCAACTTCAATGAGGCTGAAACGAATTTCCGTACGTACTATGGGAATCAGATTCTCAGTTTCCCATCAAAGTACATGGTCGCATTCGATTTCGATACATTACGGGACGATGGACGTGCGAAATGGAATCTTTTCACGGCCAAAGGCAAGACCGGGGATCAAGAACAATGGGTTTTGAGCGGCAGTTCTGGACTTGGTGGATGTGCCGTTCAGGACGTTTATGAGTTTGTGATTCCTTGGTCGGAAATTGGCCTTGCTCCTCGTTATTCCACACGAATTAAGGTCGTTGCAGCGCTTGCTGATTCCCTTTCCTATGGCGATGGTGAGGACAAGGAAATGGCACCACCAGCACCTGCTGAGGTCGTTCTACCTGACCTTGAAGAATGGGTGACACTGTTGCAACTTGATGACGCCATTGGCGATGAAACCGGTGATGGTGATTACATCTACCCGCTTGCGAGTGACTTTGCGACACCAAACGATGGAGGATTGTGGGATGCACGGAAACTGACCATACGTCAAAGCGCTTGGAACGCTCAGTTCATTCTTGAAATGGATGAAATGACCGANATNTGGGGCCTCAGTAANGGATTTAGCCANCAAATTGTNCAAATTTATGTCGACCAAGGGGATACGAGTTACGGTTCAACAGAGATGCTNGACGGTGCCAATGCTCGNATCGATGATGCGTGGGCATGGGAAGTTGCCATCAGCGGAACAGGCGAACCTGGTGCTGTTTTTGCCGTGCAATCCGAAACAGGTAGTACATCGTCAAGAGGTATTGATGTCTCAGGAGACCTCGATGCGAAAACCATCACATTTACTGTGAGTAAGGATGTTATCGGCGACGACATTCCCAATTACCGATACATTGTTGTGATTGGAAGTCAGGATGGATTCGGAACAGGAAAGTGGAGAGATGTTGATGCAACGCCTTCGACATGGACACTCGGTGGTGGCTCAAATCCTGCTGCAGATGACGGAATCGATTACGATCCAAACATCATCGACATGATTCTTGATGGAGAGGGACAGGAGCAAATGCTAGCATCCTACGATGTTGACGGCCATCTCTATGCCACACTAACGGGATTCGAAATGCCAGAGATTCCGCAGCAAATCTTCGGAGCATCTGTTGAAACGGTCACATCTTCGACAGCTGTTTTGACGTGGTCAACAACAGTATCTGACATCACCTCGATCCAATTTTCACTTGCAGACCAACAGCCTGTTGATGCAACAACAAACGTGATTGAAACAGCTTCTGGAACCGATCACGCAGTGACATTAACTGGCCTTGATGTTGGAACATCCTATTGGGTATTTATCCGAGCAAATGGAACTGATGACGTCGTCCTCTACTTCAACACCAGCAACGTCATCGATGATACTGCTCCTGAACTGTTGAATTTGGATGCTGAAGTCCTTGATGATGGTCGAATACGAATCACGTGGTACACTTCAGAGAGTGCGACAGAGCGCATCTCAATCGGAGGGACAATCCTTCACGAAGATGCCTTTGCTACTAAAAAGAATCACGAATTTGTAACAGAAGGATACGCCAATGGAGCGTACGATGTAGTGGTCGAAAGTGCAGATGCTTCTGGTAATCTCAATCAAAGTAGCATTTCTGTGACGATCGATGTGGACGCGAACAACAACAATCCGAATCCAAGCGAACAAAACGATTCAACAGATGCAGAGGATGAGGAACAATCCTCCTCTCCCGTTTCAAGTGGATTCGTCCAAATTGGAATTCTCATCACGGTTTTGGTTCTTCTGATTGCCTTCATTCGCGTACGAAACGGCGAAGATGGCGACGACAAGTGGGCTTAGTTTTCACTTGAGTTGTATTTTGGAAACCATTCTCCAAGGTAGGCTGCAACTGCAATCATACCCAGTTGAGCAAGGAGCCGTAGGAAGTGGGCCCAAACGGGGAATGTGTTTCCGTCCAATGGAATGTCATAGATCCACATGTTCAGATTCGCCCAATACAGAACGACAAGAAGGACGACAGTAGCTTTCCCTGCCAAAACGCGGGTTTGTGGTAACATCAGGCCGAGGCCACACAACACTTCTGGTACTCCACTTACGATGACCCAAAATTCCGCACTGAACGGAAGAATCTCTGGTACGATCGGCGTAAACCATTCGACATCGGTAAAGTGCATGATTCCTACATTGAGGAAAAACAGACCTAAGCCTATTGCGAGGACATCTTTGTGGTATTGCCACAGATGCTTCATCGCTTCACCACGATGGTTAACAGGTCGCCATCCTTCAATTGGTGGTCCAAACCGACTCGCTGCCAGTCAAATTTTGCTGAAGGTCCTTTGATGCGACCAAAGCGAAATTTACGAACGAAATCACGATGCAATTTGTTGCAAATTGTTTCAACGGTTGAGTCATCCTTCACAATGAGCGGTTCTTCCAAGTCAGCTTCCTGACCTTGAGGCTTCAGGAAGACGCGCATAAATCCAAGATTATCGTAAATGAAATCCTTCAATTCAGTCAATCCAATGTCCTTGAAGGCAGAAATTTCCATGATTGGCCAATCGTCAGGGAGTCCCGTTTTCGCACGTGCGATGTCTTCAGGCGTTGCAATATCGATTTTGTTGATGGCAATGACGGCTTTCTCATAGACGATGTTACCAGCTAAACAGTCGACAATTTGCTCAGCAGTCGTATCCTGACGAAGCGTTACAATGGCGGATGTGTATCCGAACGATCGAATAATCTCACCCATTTCTTCAGGCGTCAAGTGGGTTTGCTCGACCGTTGTACGCACATCGATTCCACCTTTGTCGACACGCTTGATGAAGACGGGTGGTTTCTGTTGATTCAATCGAAGTCCAGAATTGTGCAATTCTCGATGGAGGACATTGAAGTGACCATCTTGGAATGGATCTACGATGTACAGCACCATGTCAGAGGAGCGAATGACGTTGAGAATTTCTTTCCCGCGACCCTTTCCTTCAGCAGCCCCTTTGATCAAACCGGGTAAGTCGAGAATCTGGATTTTTGCTCCACGGTGCTCCATGACACCGGGAATACATGTGAGGGTCGTAAATGCATATCCTCCCGTTTCGGAATGAGCATCAGTCACTTTGGAGATTAATGTCGATTTACCTACCGAAGGGAAACCGACGAGGGATACGGTCGCATCACCAGATTTCTTGACTTCAAATCCTTTACCTCCACCACTCGCTTTTGAGTGTGCAGCAGCCTTTTCTTCCTTGAGTTTAAGTTGAGCAATCTTTGCTTTCAGCTTCCCAATGTGGGCGTTCGTAGCCTTGTTCTTTTGTGTCTTATCGATCTCAGCGCGAATCATTTCGATTTGCTCTTTAATCGTCGCCATACGAACCCCCCAATCCTTTTGGAACAGGCCTTGTTCTTCAAGCCTGTTGCCTCTTTAGTCCAAAATTTGCGAATACATTGTTTTCTGAACGTGCCGAATGGCTCAAAGAAGAGTCGACCCTCGGAGAAATCATGGGACTGGAAATTGTTGTTCTTTTGGTCGACGTCCCAAGTTTACGTCATGTGATGGAAATGCCATGGAATCTGCTTTATTCTGGATTGGACCAACGAACCTTGCGTCCAAAGCGTCCAAACCAAGACAATCGGTTGAAAGTAAATTTCGATATTGATGCTGAAGCAGAATTGCTGGACTGGATGGATACGCAAAATCGAGAAGTGAATGAGGCTGCTTCATTTTGGTCATGTTTGCAAGATTCAGGCGATGCTGAGAAGGGGCTCCTTCTTGCTATGAAATGGGCCAGCCCTGGTGCTTGGGAAGCCTGGGAAGGACGCGCCTACATGTATCTCGACGTTGCACTGTCAAAAACGATTGAAGGCGAAGCCGAGTTGTACGGCGGAGAAACATGGGATGCTGTGTGTCAATCGCTCAAAAATTTACAAGAACAAGAATACGCAGAACGTGTCTGCATGGATTGGATGGAACGACGAAAGGAACTTGGAGAAACCATGGATGAGAAGGAAGACCCTCGAATCGTACCTACCTTTGAAGCCCATGATCGCGCTGCAAAAGCACTGGTACATACAATGACTCGATGGAACAATGAGGACAATCTCACCGCCATCATCGGCAGAGATCACCTTGAAGCAAGAAAGTGGGGGACCTTTTCATGGAATCTTTCAACCATCCTCGCAAATGAGTTGCCCGATGATACAACGGCGTCGGGTTGAAAGACCACATCCGTTTCGGTTGAAACATGTCAGAGGAAAACGAAGACGTTCCTTTGGATGACACGTCCGATGTGCACGATGATGAAACTCCTGCATTCGAAGAGGTCGAAGAGCAAATGGATCTATCCGAGCATGTTGAACCGGTTGATCCCCTTGAAGAAGCAATTCAACGTGCAGAAAATGCAGAGAAGGAAATTGCATACAAGGATGCTGAAATTCAGAATGTTCGCAAGCGATTGATGGCAGAGAAATCTTCCCTCATTCAATACGGAGGAATGGGGCTCGCAAGGCGAATGATTCCAATCCTGAACGATGTTGACCGCGCATTAGGTCAGGTTGAGGATGATGATGAATCGCCTGTTGCACAAGGTCTTCGCTTGTTGCGGAACAAACTCTGGAGGGAACTGGAAGCGGATGGCATCAAGGCCATTGAGGCGAAAGGACAAGAATTCAATCCAGCTACCATGGAAGCGATCACAACTCTCCCTGCCTCAGAACAATTTCCAGCAGGACAAGTCATCGATGTTCTCGAGTCAGGCTACATGTACAAAGAGCGTGTACTTCGAGCAGCCAGAGTGGTTGTTGCTACTGAGTAATCAACCAGCATGTGGTGTAGAGTTGATTTGTGAGAATCGATACAACCCATCATTGGTGATCAACCATTCAATGACCGATTCTGGAACGCTTGGTGAAAGTACCATTCGTGCAGCATCATCATCGTACACGGTTGAAAGCATCATGCATGTTTGACGAATACGCCATCCTTCGAATTGTTCACGTTCATGCAAATCGACCCAATGAATCGGAAACTCTGCAGTTTCATAGAGTTGCTTCGTCGCTTCATTGGATGTAGCGAGGGTTCCTTTTCCATGATGTTTGGAAGCGTGTTCAACCCACTTTGGCGGGTCGTTGATGTCCTCGATGCCAACGATGGTGATCTTGTCCTGAACGTGGTTGCTCGTAGCCCATGCTTGAATCATATCTGTACGTTCTTGAATTGAGAAGGGATTGTCAACGGTCCATTCTTCTTGTGCAGAACCAACAGCAATCGTGATGTGGTCGAAGTTCTCTAACGCATGTTGCACCAAATGAGCGTGCCCTTTGTGAAACGGTTGGAACCGCCCGAGTACGATTCCTTTGCCCATGGTTCACGCAAAGTAGGATGCAACATCAACGTTTGGAAGTGCGTGTCCCATTTCATTGAAGCAGGCAATCATTCGATGGCAACCTTCAACCATCTCATCGATGCTTGTTGTACCCATACTTCCAACACGGAACATTTTCCCTTTGAGGTGATCTTGCGCTCCGATCACTTGTGTTTGATACTCATCTTTCAATTTACTCCGCCATGAATCGTTGAATCCTTCTGGATACATGATTGCCGTCACAGTGTCGCTTTGCTGGCCACCATCTGCAAGCAACATGAATCCAAGATCCGAAAACAATCGCCGGACACCATCGGCTAATCTGCGGCATCGGTTCCAACGATTTTCAAGTCCCTCTTCTTCCAATTCACGCAGTGAGACTGCCCAACCCATTGCAAGATTGATCGCAGGTGTCCACGGTGTTTGATCGTCATTCCCTTTCTTCAGTGCAGACAACAGGTCAAGGTAGTATACTGGATTGGAATCTCCTTGTTGTCGAATGGTTTGAACTCGTTCCACAAAATGTTCGTTGACAGCGATTGCAGCAATGCCGCTTGGACCTGAAGTACACTTTTGTGCACCCATTACGACCGCTTCAACATTCCACTTTGCCGGATGAACAGGTAGGCCACCCACAGAAGTGATGCCATCAAGGATGAAAGCGACTCCGTGTTCGGTGCACATTTGAGCCAAGGCTGCTGCATCTTGTGTGATACCAGAACTTGTTTCATTGTGACAAATCAAAAGTGCTTCAAAAGTTCCACGGCCGAGTTGTTCCTCTAGCTCCATCAAATCAAAACTACGTCCCCATTCGTATGTTATGTGTTTGACTTGACAATACTGTTTGCAAATATCAGCAACCCGTTCACCGAACTTGCCGTTCGTCGGAACAAGAACTCGGTCGTTCGGTCTGAATCTGTTCGCGATGACCATTTCCATTGCTGCAGTTCCGCTTCCTGATACAGCAATGACCTTGTAACCATCTTCACCAGACCATGACTCAGTACCCCGCTCACGAGAAGACGGCGTGAGATTGAATGCTGTTCGCAATCCTGAATTGAGATCGGCCATGACATCACGGAATTCGGTGCCGCGTGCTGTAATTACAGGTGTTGCCATGGCTTCTAGGCATGCATCACTCATTCGAACGGGGCCAGGGACGAGAAAACAGTCGCCTTCGTGTGCCATGAGTTGTATGCTATCGCGCACGGTTTTTGAATAGAGTCTCTCGTATCGTTCGGAATTTCATGTTTGCAGGAATGCTATGTGCTAAAGACAAGGAGTACAAGCGGGCAATATGATGCGAGTTGGTCTTGCAATGTTGCAAGGTGCTCGCCATGAGCATGAAGAAGCACTCATGTCGATTGCTGAAGTGTTGAATCAGAACATCGAAGTTGTTCACTTGCGTACCGCTTCTGATCTTGATGATTCAATACATGGTCTTGTTTTACCCGGGGGAGAATCCACGACGATGCGAATAGCGTCTCGTTCAGAGGGATTGCTTGAATCGATATACGAATGGATGGAAACCCATCCGAATCGCCCTGTCCTTGGTACATGTGCAGGAGCAATCCTCCTTGCTTCTCCAGGTAAAAATCGCTCTCCGTTCATTAAAGTGAACATCTCCCGCAATGCGTGGGGACGACAACGTCAATCGTTTGAGGCTGCTGTTGATGTGACTTTGGAAGGGGTTGCGAATCATGGGGCTTCCATCTCGAGAACACCGGATGCGTTTGGTCACACGCCACTTGCGGTAGGCGATGTTGAGTCTGAAATCCAAAGCGATGCATTTCCCGGTGTTTTCATCCGAGCACCACGATTTGACAATGATGGTGTTGGATGTGAGGTTATTGCTCAACTAGATGACGAGATTGTTGGTGTTCGTGATGGCTCAAAATGCGCAGTAACCTTCCATCCTGAATTGACCAACGACCGTCGCTTTCACGCTTGGCTATTGAACAAAATCTCAGAACTTTCACCGACGGATTGAACAAGGAGTGCTTCGGGGTTCTGCTTATGGTGGTCCATCTTCCGATGCATGCGGAGATCCTCCCACCGGAAAAAGGGGAGGCCGAGGGATGCGTTCAGTGTCAAGAAGGTCGCAAGCTTGTTTTGTTTGTCACCGGCAAGTGTCACTGGGGTTGTGATTATTGCCCACTTTCAGAAAATCGCAGAGAATCTCCAGATATGTTCGCCAATGAGCGACGTTGCTCTACCTGGGAAGAGGTCATTGAAGAAGGCCATGCAATGAATGCTACGGGTACTGGAATTACAGGTGGTGACCCTATGCTCGATCCACGACGCTCAGTTGAAGCGGTCAAACAATTGAAACAAGCGTTTGGCCGAGAGCACCACATCCATCTTTACACATCAATACCTTTCAAACTCGAATGGGTCGAGAAATTCGCTTCTGCAGGGTTAGATGAATTGCGATTCCACCTCTTGGATGGTACGACAAAGCTGTACGAGGACGTCATTCGGGCCGCACACAACGCTGGAATTAATGTTGGTATTGAAGTGCCATGCGAGCCTGATAAGGAATCATCATTGTTTGAACTCTTGGAACAATTGGATGAGTTACCTGTTCAATTCTTGAATCTCAACGAGTTGGAAATCACAACAGGAAATCAAGAGAATATGGATGTCCGAGGATTTAATCTTTCAAACGGCTTATCGGCAGCGGCTGAAGGTTCGTTCGAATTAGGAGTGCGGTTGAAGAAAGCAGCGAGGGGCAAATCCTTCCATCTCAAATTTTGCACAGCATCGTACAAAGACGCAGGACAACTTCGAGCTCGCTTCCGGCGTCGGGCTGAGGCAACATTACGACCGTACGAAATTCTATCTGAGGATGATACAATCCTCTTTGGAGCGATTCCAACCGAACCAGAGGATGCTCGTGATGATCTGTTTGAATTGCAAGAGACCTTGCAGATCAGTTCTTCATGGCTCCGTTATGATGCCCCATTGCGCCGAATCGAGTTGCCGTTGAGTGTTGCTGAAGAACTCGCTGCAGTACTCTCAGTCCCCGTTCAGATGGTCGAAGTACATCCGACCCATGAACGCCTTGAAGTTTCCATCGTCCACCTCAATCATTGATTCAGGAATCAGAATGGTCCGTTTTAGGAGTTCTCTCACTCGGTTGAATGAGTTTTCAACATTAGTTTCATTTGCAATCGATGAATGGATTGGATATGGGAGTGCTTGACCAAGCCGATTGGGGTGTATTCAAGCGCTCCGAAACGTGGAAAGCGTTTGGTGTCGCTGTCGTTCTCTTCGGGGTAATCGCCTTTGCAGGTCTCTCTTTGTTTGACAGTATGGATGAGATTTTTGAGTCGGATGCTGAACCTGCTCCTCTTCCCGAAATCATTCTTCAAAGTCTAAATCGGACTGGAATCGAAGAGAGTTATACCAATGTTGATGGAGAAATCCGTCTCTCTGAACTGCGAGGAGACGTCATCATCCTCGATTTTATGGCGCACGATTGTTCAAACTGCCACGCAGTGCAAGCACATCTTGAGGCGAACATGGATGAATGGAAAGAAACAGCAGATGCCAACGGAGTTGGCTTCCACATCCTTGGCTATGGTGCGTGGTATCAGGAATCCTTGGAATATCTCAACGATTCTTCCGGGGAGTACACTGTACCATTGTACCCAACGGGACTTGGGTCCACCGAATCTGCCATTCTTGAGGATGGTTCTGTAACCGATCCAAAGAAACTCTTCACAACTGCGGGGACAGGACAAATCCCAGTCGTGTTGGTCATCGACGTTCAGGGATACATCATTGAACGACAAGCAACAGGGACTCCAATTGGAGGCTGGGGCGATTTCAACAGTGCAGTTGACAAGGCCATGACAGGAGATGTTCAGGCGACCATCGATGATCGTATTGCTTGGGAAGAACCGTCCACATCATTTGCAGCAGTCTTTATTCTTGGGATGATTCTCTCCATTCTTGTTTACTTCTCCCCATGTGCATTCCCGGTACTTCCTGGATTCATCTCCTATTACCTTAGTCTCGGAGCACGAGAAGACGATTTGATCAAAGAAGGGAAATTGAAGACAGCCATGCCCTCTTCGTGGGTCATCGGCACGCTTGCAGGATTAGGGATGTGGACGTTTTTCATCATCATTGGAATCATTGCATTCGCAATGGGTGAGGCGTTCGCTCAGTCTGGTATGATTCACATCATTGCGATTGGAATTGCAGTGCTTTTGATTATCCTTGGTTCGGTGATGCTTCTGGGAATTACCTCCCACATCCTTGGGTTTGTGCAAAAATTCGTCGACCGCTGGTCGACAACGGAAATGGATGACACCTTTACACCTCGCCGAAACATGTATCTCTACGGTATTGGCTATGCTGCTGCATCCATTGATTGTACTGCTGCAGCCGTGTTACCGTTTGTTATCTTCCTTGGTACACTTGGCACCAGCGCCACAATTTCTGGATTGTCTGGACTCATGTTCGGCCTTCTAATTCTCATGATTCTCGTCACTGTGCTTGTTGGCCTTGGCCGTCAAGTGATGATTAATTTCCTGCGTCGAATGACTGGAATGATCAAGATGGTTGGCTCTTGGATGATGATTATGGCTGGTGTAGGATTGACCATTTACCTCACTCAGCCGGAGGCAGTTTCAGCTTTCTTCGCCTAAAGTTCTTCAAAAGCGTCATCGTATTCGTTGCTTTTGCATTTCTCGATGCTTGGCTTGATGAATCGATGGTGGGCAATGAGGGCAAAAAGAATCCCCGTCATGACGTCAAAAATGTAGTGTTGTTGGGTGGTCATTGTCGATATCGTGAGGAGAATCCATGCGAACCAGAGAGTGATGTATATACTTCGCTTGATGTTGAGAATCAGTGGTGCACAGAGGACAACACACAAACTATGGCCGACGTGCAGACTTGGCCAAGCATTGTATGGTTGATCAACGCCATGAATTAGAGTAAGCAAAGATGTGAGGACATCATCCCCGTGTACTCCACTTCGAAGGTCAACTTCGACTGGAAGGAGGAGAAACACAACAAAAATTGGAAGTGTAACAACAAACAAACGCTGTGAAAAAACGATAGCACATTTCTTTTGCATTTCGCTGTTGGCAAAGAATGGAATCAAGACATAATATGCATAGAATGAGAAATATGCAAGATTGAGGATTGAAAGGTATGGAATTGATTCATCGAGGGCGAGTGATGGGTCAAAGATTGTCCAACCGAAGAATTCAGATATTCTGTTTGTTGTTCCATACGGAATTCCGATCGCTACAAGGAAAAACATGCCTATCCAACTTGCAAAAACCAGATTGTTTCCTCGTGCATTCCAGACCCGACTCCACATGCTCCATGGGCGTCCACTGAACAATTTCTTCGTCACCGTCTCCACCCTATTGTAAATCATCCCAGCGAAGGATGCGATCTCCGATGATGTCTGCTTCTGCAGGGTCATGCGTGACATGAATTGCAGGGATTCCTCTTGCTTTGAGAATGGAGCGTATTTCGTGAGCAATCTTTCTGCGCAAATCAACATCAAGAGCAGAGAGTGGCTCATCAAGGAGGAGGAGTTTTGGCTTGGTTAGGAGAGCTCTCGCAAGGACAACCCGTTGTGCCTCTCCTCCAGATAACGTCTCAATCCTCTGATTTTCTTTCCCAAGAAGACCCATTTCGTGCATCGCAGTTTGGACATCATCCATGTTGTATTCGCTCTTCTTCTTGTACGCGAACAGAATGTTGCCTAGGACGTCTTTGAATGGGAACAGGACGGGTCGTTGAAACAACATTCCGATACTGCGTTGCTCGCAGGGGAGATTGTCAATTTGNTGTTCGTTCAAAACAATTCGACCCGTGTGTTGNTGNTGNAGGCCAGAGATGGTTCGTAAAAGCGTNGTTTTNCCACANCCACTNGGCCCAAGAATCACNACGATTTCATNAGAGGCGATTTCAAGANTGAGNTTTGTNAGAATCNANCGGCCACCAAGNGAGACANTGAGNTTCTGAATGGTTAANGTCATCAAAAGCCNCCTCCTTGATGACTNCGAAAACGTTCTGCAATAACAAACAATAGGAATGTCATGCACATGAGAACTGTGGCTGTTGCCATGGCGATTGGCTCAACCAATTCNAAGTATTTTGGCCGCGACATTAATTGATCAACCAACACAGGGAGTGTATCCCAAGCACCCGGCCTGAGAAGAATCCATGAGGCACCAAATTCTCCTAATGAAAAGGCCATTGACAATGCTGCTGCTACAACGAGATGTGGTTGAAGCAGTGGGATTTTNATTCGAAAAAACCGCTCCACAGGGTTGTATCCAAGAATCATTCCTGCCTCTTCATAATCTGAATCGATTTCTCTCATCGCAGGTAACAAAATTCGGACAACAAATGGTGTTGTAAGCATTGCATGAGGTAGAATTGGGAGTGCGTAGAACGAAAACAGTGCAGGCCAGAGTTTCAGAATTCCAAGAAGAACTCCCAATCCCACCATGACACCAGACAGGGCTAATGGGAGCATCGAAAGCAAATCGATTGCTTGTGCAAGTCTTGGTCTGTTCTGTTGCTCAAGTGAGTGGATGGCTTGGGCGACAAAGAAACCAAGCAGGCAGGATACGATAAGGCATCCAACCGCATAGAACACTGAATTGAATAGGGCCTCTGGAACGGATGCATAGGTCAAATCACCATTGAATGCAGCAACCCAAGCATCNAGACTCCAGCGATAGGATTCGGATGTTCTGTCTCGTATTCTAAACGATGAAAGGATCATCNCAATCAGTGGTGCAAGGGCGAAGATGGTGGCATATANNACCCCCAAACGGGGCAAAAGCCCGGGTGTGCCAAAGTTGGTTCGCGAGTNTTCTTCAGATACGAGTTCAATCTCATTGGATTGTCTCTGCTGCCACCTTCCTGCCAACCCAAGAGCGATGAGAAGGACAATCCCTTGGAGCGTTGCAGCACCAAGCACAAACCGACTAACGTCAACTCTGTAGCCTGGTATTCCTGCCGCACCCCCCTCGGTCGCCATGAGTGATTCCAATGTCCACAGGTCAGGTGCAAGCCATCGGACCAGTGCAAACGATGTGAAGGAAAAAATGAATGTGAATACGAAAGCGGACATAATCGACGTTCTCAGCATTGGCCACCAAAATTGGGTAATCCTCTGAATTGGACTGGTCCCCGCCGGTAACATCCGAAACGCATCCTCATANCGAGGAGGCAACGTCGATACCTTTGGTTCAACGAATCGAATCACAAGTGCAAGATTAAACCAAGCATGTGCGATCAGCAACGCTATGATATGTCCTGTGTTCTCAATTCCAAGTGTTGCGGAGAATTCTCCAACAATTCCAGAATCGTTACGCAGATCGATGCCAATTGAATCCAGAACACCACCGTCTTTGATCAGTGCCAGAAATCCCATTGCTGCAACAACGGTTGGAGTTACAAACGGTAGGGTCAATGCTGCTCGAATCACTCCGATTCTTTTCCACTTGTATCGTCCAAGCCACCATGCGATTGGGAGACCAATCGCAAGAGTAAGTATTGCAGACAAACTTGCTTGAATGAATGTAAATGCAATCGCTTCGGAACCGAGTGGATGGTCTCCAATCTGCAACATCGCCTGCAACGGATTTGTTCCAGTGACGAAGATTAACCGATCTAAGGCCAGGAACAACGGGAGCAGTATCATTGAGAGAAAAATCACAACTGGAGCGAACCTTCCAAGGTTTGAACGCATGCTGACAACTCAAATGGATTGTGTTGCTTCTCGCCAATCCATGAGCCAACCTTCCATCTCAGAATCAATGCGCTCTGGCGTGATTTCTGAAGGATTGGAAGGGATTGGACTATGGTGTCGATATCCATCTGTTACAGGCATGTCTTCTCCTTCGAGGACAGAATACATCAGATTGTTTTCTGGCATGTTCTTGTTGACCTCATCGCTAAGAAGGAACTGGATGAACGCATCAACAGCAGGTGCAGATCCGCCTCCGTTGACCTTTGCAGCGTATTCAATTTGGTGGAACGAAGCGTAATCGATGTTCACGGCTTTGGAGATGGTGTAATTCCCTCCATAATATGCCTCAACACCTGGTGAATGGCAGTATGAAACGGTCAACCATGCATCTCCAATATGGCCTTCACCCCAAACGCCGTAACCACCACTGTAGTGAGTTTCGTAGGCTTCAGTCCAACCTGATGTGAAAATGGCATCGTTGTCCGCCATGGCTTTCCACCATTCCATAGCATCCATGGTTGACTGTCGCTCAAAGTAATCGATTGTTGCAGTCATGAACGCTCTGCCTGGAGATGAAGTTGTCGGACTTGGGAATGCAGTTCTTCCTTTCCATTGTTCTCCTGTTAGCTCTTCAAGGGTCTGTGGGAAGGTGAGGTTGTTGGCCTCAAGAGCCTCAGTGTCTGCGTTGAGGCAGACATAGCCTTGGTCAAATGGTACTGCCAAATCTCCTTGATACGCCGTTAACGAGAGCGGATCCAATTCTGGTATCGTTGCAGAATGCGGAGCGAGGAGACAGTTGTCGAGTGCGGTGTGCAGATATGTGTTGTCAAGCCCAAGAGCAATGTCTGCTTGAGGAGCCTCTTTGGTAAGCAGGAGTGTTTCAAGAATACCTCCTGCATCATCCGTTCGAATCATGTTGATCTCATAACCGGTCTCATTGGTAAATTCTGTAAGCATCTCATCGCTTAGAGCAAGGATGTCATAGGTGATAATGGTCAAGGTTCCGTCGTCTTCACCGGTCACAACTACACAATCCTCTGCAGCACTTTGCTGGCTCAAACAGCCGCTCAGTGGTGCGAGGAGAACGAGGGACAAGACTAGACTGGGGCGAATCATGCCAATACCCCCAAGGTCTTGATGAGTGTGTGACATCGATCGACAACATCGAGAGGACTCGCTCCGAGTATGTAGAGCGAAGGCTCCCATCCAAAATCTCCGATATCAAGGATGACATCGATTTGAGCGTTCGATTCTTCCAAGCCACTGCGATCGGCATCAGCGAGTTCCCACGAGAGCTGGTTGCACGCTTCCTGAACGGAATCAATGTCTGTTCCTTCGTAATCGCCTGGTGGTCGTATATTGATGATCGCAGTTTTGGATGCATCGCTTTTACGAGCTTCAAGCAGCATCTCAGCGAGGTGCTTGGAGGAACCGAACTGTGGTTTTCCGTGGGTTCGTAATTCACCATCAACCGCTGTGATTTTCCCTGGTACTGCCGCAACATCCTCCAACGAGTTTGCTGCGTTCAGGCATGCTGCGATGTTCATTCCTACATTGGGTAGAACTGGCATGACGAGTCTTGAATCGAGACGGCCAATGGCCCATTCAAGTCTTCGAATCAGGGCATGTTCGTTCTGGTCGGCCTCCAAATCCAATCCTGTCAGCGTCTTGTCAAAACGGAGGACTTGATTCCCAGTGAATTGGAATTCAACAATGAATCGCTGTTGCAACAATTCTTCATTTTGCCCGACGGACAGTAGCCCCCCTGCGATTTCTTTGGCCCAACCATCGACGGTGAGTTCGTCAGCCGATCCAGGTAATCCGCTTATTTGCTTTTGATATTGTCTTGAAATGGTGCTTTGAGTCGTACCAAGCATCGATGCAATGTTCATTTGTGACCATCCTTGGCCGAGTAATTCTCTTGCAAGTTGCATGTGCAGGCGAGAGAGCCATGCACTACCGTTTTGTCCTAGCATGGCCTTTGCATTGCGTGCCAGTTATTCAATGTATGTAATCAAAAATGCATTCTGCATAGGATGAAAGCACTTGCAACGATGACCACGTTCAAAGACCGCTTCCTCTAGAGTCGCATTATGGAGGTGGAAAGGTTCCTTGACGAAGTCCTTTCTCGAGTGACTGCCTTCCTCGAATCGAGCCAACTCGAATCAAAAATTCGGACAGGTCAGTCGCATGATTCCCTGAGTCGAACGTCAGATCTCAAACTCCCAATGGAAGGGCGAGGGCTTGAAGCTGCATTGGATGATATTGAATCGGTGTTACGAGACTCGGTCCGCACGACTGCACCTGGTTTCATGAATCCCCTGTGGGGCGGTCTTTCCATCTCTTCGATTGCTGGAGAAGTGGTGGCTGCTGCTACAAACACTGCGATGTACACCTATGAAATCGCCCCAATTGCTACATTGATCGAATCAACGATTCTTTCCCGCATGGCCGAACTCGCTGATTTTGGAACCAGCCAAGGAACGCTCACAACTGGGGGGTCCAATGGCAACATGTTGGGTATGCTTTGTGCGCGTCAAGCCAAACTTCCGCTGTCGAGCCAAACCGGGTTTGATGGCAGTAAAATGGTGGCGTTCGTCTCGGAGGAGTCGCATTATTCGTTTAACATAGCATCGAATGTAATTGGAATAGGTCAGTCAAATCTCATTAAAGTGCGCTGCAATGAACACGGCCAAATGCGTCCTGATTCACTGGAGGATGAAATTCAACGAGCAGTGCGCAACGGTTTCACGCCTTTTGCCGTTCTCGCAACAAGTGGAACAACTGTGAAGGGAAGTTTCGATCCGCTGCGAGAACTCGCATCGATCGCCCACAAGCACGATTTGTGGATGCATGTCGATGCTGCTTGGGGAGGTTCGTGCTTGTTTTCATCACGATATCGTTCACTCATGGATGGAATAGAACTCGCTGACAGCTTCTGCTGGGATGCACACAAAATGATGGGTATACCACTGATTTGTTCAGCGTTTATTGTCAAAGATGCAGAAGTGTTGCGAACCGTTTGCTCGAATGGAAATACAGCGCATTACCTCTATCTCGAAACAGGTGAAGATGTGGATTTAGGTCGTTATTCACTCCAATGTGGACGTCGAAATGATGCGCTCAAACTCTGGTTGGCGTGGAGGGAAATTGGAGATGCTGGGTGGGCGTCAATGCTTGAGCGCTTCATGGAGTTGGCTGATTATTTGGAAAAGCAGGTGGATGAACACGATGCTTTGGAAATGGTGAGTGACCGAATGTGGACCAATGTTTGCTTCAGATATACTGGATCATCCGAACAGGGGGAACTCAATCGCATCAACACTGAGTTGCGCCAACGCTTGATACAAGATGGACGATTCATGGTAAGTCGAAGTCACGTTGACGAGAAAATCATCCTGCGCTCAGTCATTGCAAACCGAAACATTACAGAAGAATCGCTTGATTCCTTCATCGATTGCGTGGTAGCGCTTGGAAAGGATATTGAACGAGGTTTGCCTCAAGAATAATACGGACGTGAACTTATGAGTGAAGGGACATTGGTAAGAACTGCATTGTACGACGAACACGTTGCCCTTGATGGAAACATTGTTGATTTCCACGGCTTTGAATTGCCCATTTGGTATTCCAACATCAAAGCGGAACATCTCGCCACTCGAGAATCTTCAGGTCTTTTCGATGTCTCTCACATGGGTACGTTTCGTTTTACTGGATCAAACGTTCGTGAATGGCTTGAAGGCGTTGCAACTCAGAAAGTCACATCGATTCCCGTTGGACGATGTGCTTACACTCACTTCCTTGACAATGATGGATTCATCATCGACGACATGATTTTTGCAGTTGTCTCCGAAGATGAAATTCTTGGAGTACCGAACGCGTCGATGATCGATGTCATGTGGAACTGGTTCCACGAATGTTCGCCAGCAGATTCCGGAGTCACCATCGAGAATCTATCGCCTGCATATTCCATCGTGGCCCTTCAAGGTCCAGAAAGCAAACAGTATCTCGATGCTGCATTCGGCGAAGGTCAACACGTCGGCCGCTTCAAATGGGCATCTTTTACAGACAACAACCTCGGTGTTGAAGGATGGATCCAAGGAACTGGATACACTGGCGAAGCAGGATACGAAATTTTTGTGCCAAACGATTCAGTTGCAACCGTTTGGCGTGCTCTCATTGATGCTGGGGCAACACCTGTTGGCCTCGGTGCACGTGATACTCTTCGGCTGGAGAAAGGATATCTCCTCTCTGGTGTTGATTTCTTGTGGCCTGGTATTGATGATGGCTCCCATGCGTTCCTCGCTCGAGATTCTTGGGAAACCAACGTACCCTTCGGACTCGACACAGGCCATGCGTTCACAGGTCGTGATCGAGTCGTTTCGCACGACGACTCAAACGAGCGTTGGTGGGGCATCAAGTACCTTGAGCGTGGTCCGTTGCCTCGACCTGGGAAAGATGTTCTCTCGCTTGATGGAACGAAAATAGGTCAATTGACTTCAGGAGCGCCTTCCCCCTCACTTGGTAATACGGGCATAGGCATCGGTTACATTTCAGGCGTCAACGAAGGTGATGAAGTGCTGATTGCTGCGAGCCCACGTTCCTCGGTTCGGGCTGTTATTATTCGACCGCCTTTTGTATAGACGGCCATCGTTTCTTGATGGTTCAATGACGAACATTATGAGCGCTACGCGATTGGTTCACTTTGTCTGCGGAGGCGAGTCCTATGGTCGACCAACTACCAAACCTTGGAAGAGAAGAAGAAATGCTGAAGGAGATGGGGGTCGAATCCATCGATGCACTGTTCGCTGATGTACCTGAATCCGTACGAATGATCGGCGATTTGCCATTACCAGATGCGCAGAGTGAGGAAGAGTTATTGGCAGATGCAAAGCGATTGCTGGGAGCAAATCTTGCTCTCGGCGACCAGCCGTCATTTCTTGGTGCAGGCCTGTATCGGAACTTTGTCCCATCAAGTGTTTTCCAACTTGTAACACGAGGTGAGTTCCTCACATCATATACGCCTTACCAACCCGAGGTCTCTCAAGGAATGCTGCAAGCGATGTGGGAGTTTCAGTCGCTGATTTCTGAACTCATCGCAATGCCAATTACCAACCTTTCGTTGTACGATGGTTCAACAGCGGCTGCTGAGGCACTTACATGCGCAGTACGTGTCCACAATCGAAAAGCAGAACAAAAGGATACCATCTACATCTCAGAATTGACTCCACCCGATCGAGTCTCTGTCATTCACAATTACTGTCAAGGAGCCGGTATTGAAATCAAAACGCTTCATCATGATGAAAACGGTTGCATCAATCTCGAAGATGTCCAACGTGCTCGTGGTTCGTGTGCTGTGTATGTTGAACAACCGAACCCCATCGGAATCGTCGATGATGGGTATCCTTCCCTAAAGGAAATCATTGGCGACAACACCGCACTCATCGTCGGAGTACAACCCGTTTCATTGGGTTTACTCGAAGCACCAGGAAACTACGGAGCTGACATCGTCGTCGGTGAGGGACAACCTCTTGGAAGCCCTATCACTGGAGGAGGCCCCATTTACGGTATCTTTGGGTGTACCAAACCGTATCTCCGATTGATGCCAGGCCGAATTGTTGGTCGAAGCATCGATGTTGATGGCAAAGAGGCCTATTGCCTCACCCTCTCAACACGTGAACAACACATCCGACGACACCGAGCAACATCCAACATCTGTACCAACGAGACGCTCATCGCACTCATGGGTGCTATGCACATGTCCTTGTTGGGTCCAGAAGGACTCGAACATCTCGCAGTTCGGAACATGGCTGCTTGTGTGGACCTCAAGCGACATCTTGCAACATTGGATTCAATACGTCTTCCATACGAACAACAGTCGAATTTCAATGAATTTGTTGTCGAAGTTCCCGGAACAACATCTGCCTGTTTGTCCTATCTTGAAAATCAAGGTGTTGTCGGTGGATTCGATCTTTCGGATTGGTATCCTGAGAAAACCAATCAGATGTTGTTAACGGTGACCGACCAGACAAGTGAACGAGACATCAAGAAGTTGATACAATCGCTCTCAAATTGGACTCAGGAGGTGAACTCATGAGCCGTTTGTTTGATCATTTTGGTGCAGAAGGCAAAGGTTACTCTCAACCTGCCCCACTTCTCCCCGCATCAGAACTCGACATTCCTTCCACAATGGTTCGGAAACAACTTCCACGCTGGCCCCGTCTTTCTGAACCGGAAATGGTACGTCACTACACGTGGTTATCCAAGAGAAATTTTGGAATCGATACGGGGTTCTATCCTCTTGGTTCCTGTACGATGAAACACAACCCGCGCGTAAATGAAGTCGTAGCACAACTCCCTGGTATCGCAGATATCCATCCACATCAGCCTGAACACCAACTGCAAGGCTTGCTCTCCATCTATTACGAGATGCAAGAGATGTTGGCCATCTGTGCTGGAATGGATGCCGTAACATTGCAACCCGTGGCTGGTGCTCAAGGAGAATTTACTGCAGTCCGTTGTTTCCAAGAATACTTCCGTCATCGAGGTGAACTGCATCGCACCAAGGTCATCGTACCTGATTCAGCGCACGGAACGAATCCTGCAAGTGCGGCAATGGCCGGATTTGAAATCATTGAAATTCCAAGTCAAGATGATGGTCGAATCGATTTGTCAGCACTTCGAGCTGTCGTTGGTGATGACACAGCCGCTATGATGATCACCAACCCAAACACACTCGGATTGTTTGAACAAGATATTGCCGAGGCGTCTGAAATTGTCCACAACGTTGGAGGCTTGATGTATTACGATGGTGCGAATTTCAACGCCATTCTCGGTCGCACCAGTCCAGGATTGATGGGCTTTGATGCAGTTCACTACAACCTTCACAAAACCTTCAGCCAACCGCATGGAGGCGGGGGTCCAGGCTCTGGACCAATTGGTGTCAAGGAACATCTTGCTCCGTTTTTGCCATCTCCGATTGTCGCGCGACGTAATCCTACAAGCGATGAAGAACGCCAAGCTGTTGATGATTACTGGTACACATGGCATGCACCAGAACACACCATCGGTAAAGTCCAACAATGGCATGGTAACGCTGGTGCAGTTCTGCGGTGCTGGGCATACTATCGCCGATACGGCAAGGAACTTCGAACCATGTCTGAGCATGCAGTTTTGAATGCAAATTATTTGCGCCACGCGATTCATCGTGAAGCAAAAGCAGCAGGCGTAGACCACCTCTTTGTCGATGGCGCAGACACGATTGTTGCCAAGCACGAATTCACGCTTTCGCTCGGACCTGCCAAAGAATCTCTTGGCATATCAGCAATGGATGTTGCAAAGGGTCTTCTCGACATGGGTTACATGGCACCGACTGTTTACTTCCCATTGGTGGTCCCTGAGTGCATGATGATCGAACCAACAGAAACTGAATCAAAGGAGACACTCGATACCTTTGCAAGGGACTTCTGTAAGGTACTGCAACTCGATGCAGAAACACTTCACAACGCTCCAACAACAACCCCTGTTCGAAGAGTCGATGAGGTCTATGCGGCACGAAATCTCTGCCTTCGTCATCCGTTCGATGGCGAGTGAGATCGCAGCGTAATGGGTTCTTGCGTAAACTGAAGCAATTCCCATGTAAGTTGAGATGAATAGACAATGAGCGCCATGCTAAGAAGAACCAATTCAATAATCAGCCACCACCATACTGCTACAAATGCAGTAGCGACCAACATAGAGGATAGCATGAGCAACCCAATCACAGTAATGCTTGGTCGAAATCGAACCAGCAACTCATCTCCAATCTCATTGTATGAGATGATCACAAATTGAAACAGCCCACGATAGACTTGAACCTCATCGCCTCGTTGAACGATGTGTAAATCGTGGTGTTCACTCAATCGTGCCAAGAATGAATCTGAATCACACTTGTACACTTGCTCCATTGTTGCTACAAATCGAGTTGTAATTATAATTCCATCGCCGATACCCAACAGAAACAAAAACTCGATTGCCTTCCAAACAACATGGTAGGGTTGTTTGTGGACGGATGGTACCCTTCGGAAGAGAAGGCGGTGATGAATACGCCACTGTTCACGATGGCAGCCTCACTGCTGACAATGGCCTTTCCAGTTCTCATGCTTATTTCGGGCAAATACACGTCCTTTGTTCCTTGGCTCATTCTCATCTCCAATCTTCTTATTGGATTGGCATTGTTGACGACTTTTTCCCAACGACGAGTGTTGATTCTGCACAGAGGGGTTCATCTGAGTGTCCTTCTCTTTCTTGGTTCGATTGGGTTTTTGTTTTTCGATCACATCTTCCATTGGCTCTCACTCGCCATCTGTGCAGGTCTGTTTGGAATAACATTTGCAATCGCAAACAAAACATCTGCGGGATATGGAGTTCAATTTCGTAGAGAATGGGATGCATCAAGGTACTTGCGTCTCGATCAACATCGATTGGGTCACTGGAAGATTTTGAATGCAAAACCAACAAATGGTCTGATGGCTCTTTCAAGAACAAAACACCAGCTTGCAGTACTGTTTTGCACATTCGATGAGGACGGTTGTTGGTTGCACCTCGATGTCTTCTCTGAAGATATTTTCAATCTCGAGCAGTTTTTGTTTGAAGAAGAGTGAGGGGTCATCTAAAAGAACTACCCGCGATGCGGTTTAGACATGGATGTATCTATTTTACTTGGCTCGAAGTCTGACATGCCGATTGCTGAAAAGTGCACGAAGGTGCTTGACAAATTTGGCGTAAACTATCAATTGCGTGTTGCGTCTGCACATCGCTCACCCAAATTCGTTGAAGATATCATTCACAAGGCAGAGGAAGATGGCTGCAAAGTATTCATTGCAATGGCGGGTCTTGCCGCTGCATTGCCTGGAGCAGTCGCCGCTCTTACCACCAAGCCAGTGATTGGTGTTCCATGTGGTGGAAGAGTTCCATTCGATTCGCTTCTTTCAATCGTTCAATTACCACCAGGCGTTCCAGCAGCAACTGTTGGTGTTGACCGTGGTGATAATGCTGGACACCTCGCTGTCCAAATGCTTGCCCTTGTGAATGATGACATGGCACAACGCCTCGTTCAAGACAAACTCGACCAAGTTGAGCGCGTACTCCAGATGGACCGAGAAGTGAACGGCAGGGCTTGAGATGTTCGATGCGCCTGAATTCATCGAAGAATCGATTCAGCAATTGAAGGCAACCATCGACGATGTTGCAATCATTGCTTGTTCAGGCGGAGTTGACTCAACTGTTGCAGCAGTTATTGCAAGCAAAGCAGTTGGCAATTTGTTGCACTGCGTCTATGTTGATACAGGATTCATGCGAAAGAACGAAACCGAAGAAATCGAAGCAATGCTCTCGGAACAGGGAATCAATCTCATCACTGTGAAAGCAGCTGATCGATACTTTGAGGCGTTGAAGGGTGTTACCGAACCGGAGCAAAAGCGAAAAGTCATCGGTGAACTGTTCATCAGAATCTTTGAAGATGAACAAAAGAAATGCGGCGCAAAGTACCTCGTTCAGGGTACCATCGCACCGGATTGGATTGAATCAGGTGGAGGTGTTCGTGATACCATCAAATCGCATCACAACGTTGGGGGTTTGCCAGAAGACATGACACTTGAAGTCGTCGAGCCACTTCGTGAATTGTACAAAGACGAGGTTCGAGAACTCGCACGAGAACTCGACATTATCGTTGCTGAGCGGCAACCGTTCCCAGGTCCTGGTTTAGCGGTCCGAACACTTGGAGAGTTGACTCCCGAACGTGTGGAGGTTGTACGAGAGGCATGTGCCATCGTTGAGGAAGAATTCGAAGCAGGAGCCGCAGCAGGTGAAATGGAATTGCCATGGCAGTACTTCGCAGCATTGCTTCCAGTCCGCTCCGTAGGAGTACACGGTGATGTACGAGCATACGGTGAAACCATCGTTGTCAGAGCAGTGCGAAGTATGGATGGTATGTCGGCTCGATATTCGGAAATTCCTCACAGTATTCTACAAAAGATCAGTACGCGAATCACCAACACGGTCAAGGGTGCGGTCAACCGCGTCGTCTATGACATTACCCACAAACCACCGGGCACAATTGAATGGGAATGAAGCGTTGCTTTACCACGTGGTATTGTTAAGGAAATTTACGCCGATTGTGGGGCTCGAACCCACGACCTTGGGATTAACAGTCCCACGCTCCACCAGCTAAGCTAAATCGGCGAGTTTGTCCAGAAACCTCTCCTTTATGACGGCTTCCATCAATTCAAGTCGTGGGACAATCAGATATTGTCACTGTTTCCAGTATTCTTGAATTGATACCGACTTGATAATCGGAGATTGTAATGGAATTTTTTAGGCGTTGAACCAGTTGCATGTCAATTCCAAAAGGTCCATCCAGCGTAAGAACGATATCACCATCTTGGACTTCGCTTCCAATGTGTTTGTGAATCTCAATCCCAACACCATGATCGATGTCTTGACCTTGGACGGACCTTCCTGCACCCGCTTCACAAAGCACTTGGCCAATGGCTAGAGCGTCCAAATCAGCAATATAGCCTGACTTTTCTGCCTGCAGCGTGTATTGCTGTGGTGCTCGTTGGAGAACACTCCATGGATTTTCAACAAGTTCTTGGGCAACGATTGAATCTACCCCTTGTCGTACGAGCATCGCCTTGAACTCATTGAGGGCAGAACCATTTGAGATGACTTCTGCAATATCAAATCCTAACGCATTGGCTTGCGCATGAACCAATTCCATTGTGTCTTGTGGACCTATGCCTTTCAGACAATCAATGGACTCAGCAATCTCATGACTGTTCCCCAACAATCTGCCGATAGGGTGATCCATTTGTGTAATTTGAGCTTTCACTTCGATTCCGAGTTCTGTCCCAACGCGAACCATGGATTGAGCAAGTTTCCGAGCTTCCTCGGAGTGTTGCATGAATGCAGCACGGCCGAACTTCACGTCAAGAACCAGTGATTGAATGCCTTCAGCCGCTTTTTTTGATAGAATTGACGCAGTGATCAACCCAATACACGGAACAGTCGCTGTTACATCACGAATGGCGTACAAAATGGAATCGGTTGGGGCAATCTCTGCAGTTTGTCTTGAAATGAAGCACGGATTGTCGTTCATTTCTTCTATGGTTAGTCCTGTGTTAAATCCTGGAATCGATTCAAGTTTATCGATCGTCCCTCCCGTGTGTGCTAATCCTCTGCCAGCAAGCATGGGTACTACAGCACCACAAGCACGCAAGGCAGGCGCAAGAATGAGACTCATTTTATCACCCACACCACCAGTTGAATGTTTGTCGATTGCAGTTGTTTGTTGCGGAAGGCGATCACCCTGTTCCAGCATAGCCCTGGTTAGATCTGTTGTTTCCTTTGCATTCAATCCATTGATTTGACAAGCCATCAGAAAGGCTCCAATCTGTTCGTTTGGAATCTGGTTTAGATTTTGAATGAACCATTCGATTTCAGCTTGTTCTAGGGCATGTCCATCCCGCTTTTTAGCAAGCAGGCTTGGTATGTGCATTGCAATCAACTCTCGTCAGCAGATGCCAACCCGATTTCAGCAAGACGTTGGTGAAGATATTCACCGGCTGTGATTGAGGGATAGTCCGCCGAACCCGAGGTTTGCTCAATGTATTCTGAACGAGGTGTCAAATCGATTTCATTTCGAGGATGAACAAACATCGGCATGGAGAATCGTCGCTGGGTCGGGTCACCAGGATTCACGACTCGATGCGTAGTCGACTTGAACAAACCGTTCGTCAGGTTTTGAATCATATCCCCTGAATCGACAATAATTTGCTCGTGATTTCCTTCAACATCAATCCATGTTCCATCGTGGTCCATGACCTGCAATCCTGCGGCCGTTGCAGTCATCAACAATGTGATGAAATTGATGTCTTCATGGGCTGCGGACCGCACCGCACCTTCAGGCGTCGAGGAATCCAGTGGAGGGTAGTGTATGATACGCATGATCGTGTTTCCTTTATCAGCCATTGACGGTAGCCAGTTGGAATCCTGTTCAAGGTAAATACTGCATGCAGTGAGGAGTTGATTGGATATCGATTCCATCTGATTGTACAGAGAATCCACCTTTTCCTCAAATTTTGGAATGTGTTCGTTCGGCCAGATGTTCATTGGATATTTGTTGTCGGTTTCACTGCCTTGTTGCCCGCGTCCGGTTTGCCAGAATTCCTTGAGGTCTGGAGCAGGGTTATCCTTGGCATGCTCCACTCCAAATGCGGTGTAGCCTCGTTGGTGAGAAATCTCGGGTTTTGCATAGAGTTTTTTGGTTGCTTCTTCGAGCAAAAAGAACGATTCCGCTTCCTGATAGGTCTCTTCGATAAGAGATAAGTCGATTCCGTGATTTGTCAGTGCAAAGAAGCCAATGTCTGCAAGAGAATCTCCGACGGTTTTGATGAATGCTTGAACCCGTTGTTCGTCACCTGAAATGAAATCACTGAGGTCAGCGATTGGTAGAGGTCGTGTCAATCAATCACCTGGAATCGCGTAGTTTCGCAATCAATCGAAGCATTTCAAAGTAGAGCCAAATGACAGTTACCATGATGCCGAAGGCTCCCCACCACTCTTGTTGTTTGGGTGCCCCCATGCGAACTCCTGCATCGATCATTCCAAAATTGGAAATCAGCATCATCGCTGCAACACATATGATGAACACACTGATTCCGATTCCAATCGGCCCAGATGAGTGAAGGAATGGGATTGTCCATGGTGTGAGGAAGACGAGTATAATGTTGATGAAGTACACGAGGAAAATCGATCCTGCCAAAGTGAATACAATTTTGTTGAAAGTCGGAGTTGGTCGAAGAATCCCCACGGAGTAAATGGTCAACATACTCACCACAACAGCGAATGTGGCCAATCCAGCCTGTATCGCAATGCCTGGGTACATTATTTCGAACACCAGCGTCAATGGGCCGATGAACAGACCCTCGAGTGCTGCGTAAACAAGGACGAATGTCGCTGGTTCAGAGGGCCGTGAAAACCAGAGGTAGAAGCCCATACCCATTGTAGCAAACATTCCAAGCAACATCATTGGATAAAGCAGAGCAGGCATGATGAAACCAAGCGCAACCGAGCCGACTGCACTCGTGGTTGCGACTCCAAAGACAAGTCCTGTTTTCTTCAGTGTTCCTTCGAGCGTCATTCGGTCATTGCCCTGAATTGTATTCCAAAATTTCGGCTGAAAAACAGGGTTCGATGAGTTGTATGCCATGAAAGACCTTGGCGGCGGTCCTTTGTCAAGGTTACGCGTCTTATCCTTGTTGAGCGACCTGTTCTTGGTAGTATTCTTCCAATTGGTCAAGGGTCCATCCAAGATCAAGATATTGTTGAACCATGGCCTCATCCCATCCAGGGAACCGCTCAAGTTCATCAGCAAGTGCTGAGGTCGACTCTTCATTTCGACCATCCAATACCGGTTGCTCCCACTGGGCCTCAACTCCAATCACATCGTCGATGTGTTGTTCCGTAACCCAATCCTTCGTTGCCTCCTTCTCTTTTCTCGATTGCACGATACCATAGACTGCACCAATGAGCAGGAGGAGTCCACCAAGCATCAACAAGAGCATGAAACTCTCACCAAATCCTTCTTCGGCTTCTCCACTTGCATCTCCTGCTTGCTGATTCCGTTGATCAGACGAGCAGCCATCAACATCGGTTGGTGCACCAGATGGCGTATCTGGACACTCATCATTGGTATTCAGCACCCCGTCCTGATCATCATCAACACTTGTCTGGTTATTGTTATCATCACCAGAATCAACCGGGTCGATTCCTCCAAGATCGCAACCCAAAGCACTTGCCTCGTCAATTCCATCTCCATCAGCATCGGCCAAATTGATTGCATCTTGAGGTGAGACATCAACAGTGGTTTGGTCGAGAGCAGTCGATTGCGCCCAGCTAACCTCAATGGCATCAAGGATGCAATCACCATCGGTATCCGGATTGAGAGGGTTTCCTCCGAGGACGTATTCATCAAGATTGGATAATCCATCGCCATCATTGTCCATATCCGCCTCTAACGCCCCTTCGTGCATTGATACGGTACGATTCAATCCATTGTTGACTTCAAAAATATCGGGCATACCATCGTTGTCGGTATCGGTGACATTGTCAAGACGATTCCAGTCAGCATACCATGATTCGATGAATGGTGCTGCAACTTCAGGAGATGTTACAATAAGCCCCATTTCCCGATTTCGTACCATTGCAGAATCACCCCAATTGATGCTCGAAATGAGAACGGACTCGCCGTCAACAATGGCTCCCTTGTTGTGAAGTTTCATGACATCATCATCTTCGCTCATGATGACTGCAGATGCATCCCATCCGTTGCTGATGTTCCAGTCGTTGTTGATGCGATCGACAACATCCTGAATGTCTTCGTCAAGGTAGGCTCCATTGATAATCAAACGAATCGAAACACCATCCGAGGCAGCCTGTTGGAGTGCAGAAATTAGCGGATTTTCACCCCATCCCCACTTCCAATCCAAGTCCAAGTATTGCAAGGAGAGTAGGATTTCTTGGTCAGCGGATTCAATCATTTCCGTTAATCCATCTACGCAATCATCAGGGCATGTGAGAAGCTGACCGCTGAATGTTCCCGTTAGTGGTTGAGCCGTGTCTTGATCAATGTCCTGTGCGTTTGGAATGACGTACGAATTTGTTGGTGGAGTCGACGATACAGGTTGCACATACATCGAGGTTTCATCAAACACCATGTTGGACCGAACATTGCTCGCAAGTTGCACACTGTCGACAAGAATGCCCCAGTCGCGATTGCCTCGATCACCATCATAGGGCAGGGATGATGGTTTCCAATTACCGGAACCAATCCAGACCGAAGCATCATCGCGTACGGCCACTTTTGAGTGGAGATAGAGGTATGGATCATCACCGGAACCTCCGAACCAGTGAACGTCAATCCCTGCTGATTTGAGTGAATATGCATAGGCTTCCTGTGCCTGTTTGTCGTTTGAATTCCACCAGTCCTCAGGCTCGTTCAGAACTACAACAACAGTCACCCCTCGATTGTGGGCGTCAATCAATGATTGGGCCAGCTCACTCGATTGAAGGATGTAGATGTGTACATAGAGTGAGGATTGAGATTCATCAACCCAGTCGAGGAGGTCCATCAATCCGTGCTCTGGTGCGATAAGCGGTGTAATCATCGTTGCATCATCAAAGGTTGAATCCTGACAGAAATCACTTGCACCTAATCTGCCCCACCGTTGATGCCAATCAACGGACTGGTTGGTATCGGTCATTAGCCCACAGCCGTCACCGCGGTACAGGATGAGGTTGTCAATGCCGCTAACGGGCTCGGAAAGTGACACTCCGTTCCAGCCTTCGCTATCGACGGGGCCATTCTTGTAGACGATGGTGTCTGCAACAATACCGGTTGGATGGATGAGTTGCAGAGCCATTCCGCTGTCGAGCAAGTAAATAGGATTCTCCATTGCAAGTCCCATATCGAGGATATTGCCATCTTCAAACAGTTCCAACGCCGATACATCATTCGACAACTTCACCGACGAGGAGGCCTCAATCTGGAGATTGGTAATTTCAGACTGGAAAGAGGTCCCATCCGAGGCTATCCGACGAATGGACCATCCATTCAGCATAGCCGACTCGCTCCCAATGTTGGTCAGTTCGAAGAACTCCATGTCGGAGGATATTGAAGAAACACCATCCCACATGATCGAACTAAACTTGACATCATCAATCGACGCCATCATCGCTGCATCCGGCTCAGGAGTGCCAGGTGTTGGCCAAGGGAAATCGATCCATTCGTCGTTGGTATTGTTGTAACCGTAGGTGGCACATGCAGTGCTCAGTTGGGATGCTGGTGGTGCAATGGTGAGGACAAGTTCTCCATCAGGGTTGAGGAGATTCATCGTGCTGACCTCGTCCAAACCTGCCCCAAAGATATCGTGCTCGAGTTCGACGACGACTCGGTCCATTGGTGGCAAAATCATGTCGTCGGAGTCCGATTCCCATATCACGCTTGGTGAGATAAATTGACGGCCCATGAGGGGGTTTTCTGTATAATCTGCTTCGAGAATCCAACGGCTGAGGTTGATGTCTGAGGAACCATCGTTGTACAATTCAACCCAGTCGGGTAACGGCTGGAACGCAGGGTTGTCGCACGATGTCGCAAGTTCAGTCACCAAAATACTCTCGCTGGCTACATACTCTGGCCAGACTGGATTTTCTTCACCAGGTGTTGACCAAGCACTGTTCAACCAATCATCAAGACCCCACGTTGTCGAGGAGGACGGAGCGTTGGTACCTGCAGGCCCAGCGCCAGCATGCGTTTCGGTGTTGTTGATCAAGGAAACACCCTCGAGCGTGTGTGTCCATTGCGCACTGTGGACGGCAACACCATTGCCATCGTAGAGGAAAATTTGGTCAGGCGTGGTATGTTTTAGATAGAATTGTGAAGTTCCGTTGAGGGCGACAAGAACTGTCTCGCCAGCTTCCAGAACCGTGTCGGATTTTGAAGGCATGTTGTACTGGTGAAGAATAAGCGTCCTTCCAGCAGCCGAAAATCTCCATCCAGCAACATCGACTTCTTCGGTTCCCATGTTTTGGAGTTCAACCCATTCACCGTTGGGGTAGGAAGAGGAATCGCTTCCTACTGCATCGGGAAGAACCTCAGTGATTCGCACATCACCCGTTGTTGGCGTAGGGGTTGGCTCTGGTTGACCTGGAGAAGGTGTGATGGATGGTGTCCATGGGTCGTGGTAAGTTTGACCACGAATCAAGGAGACATTCGCTCCGTAATTTGTAGTATAATATCCCATGTCAACCACAGTTCCAGCCGAATCGCGAACCACGATGTGATTGTGATTGTCCCAGAGTCGGGTCTCACCTGTGAATTCAACAAGTCGTCGTTCACCAGCGTTGATCATGGTACTTCCCTGGGAACTGTTCACGACAATTGAGCCAGGGTCAAGGAACGTGACGTTCCCCATTCCATCAACAAGTGACCAACCATTGAGATCAACATCGTTGATTCCTGAGTTGTGAAATTCGACCCACTCTCCGTCTGGGGCGGAGTTACCGTCCATTGTACTAACTGGAAGAATTTCGCTCAACGAAACATCCCCGCTCAGCACAATTTCATTTAGGCGTGGAGCGTTAGTGGCGTTCGGCGTTGGATAGGTTGAGTATTGCCACACTCCACCAGTCGCCGAGGCTTCGAGAGAGAAACCAGGCTGATTTGAATTCCATAGGATCTCATGACCGATGCTTCCGTTTGCGAGATACAGTCGTAGTGTTTCTTGTCCATTGTTCAATACGCCACTGTTTGTTGAAGCGTTAACCGATACGACTCTTGTTTGCTGAGGAAAAATCATGCGTGACGCAGCATCTGTCGATGCGCCAACGAGATGGTTCTCATCAATGAGAATCATGTTTCCGGCGAGGTCTTGCAACCAATACCCAGTAAGATCGATGCTCGAGGTACCGTTGTTGTAGAGTTCTACCCATTCCCCTCCAGGCCACGAACTGTTGTCGTAACTTGGCCAAGGATCAGCCATGACTTCGTTGATGATGACATCACTTTGAACGTACGTCGGTCCACCTGTGCCCCCTCCGCCTGTGTTCGCAGAACCTGGCGATGGATTGGATGTAGGAATCCAGTCATTGTATGGGTCAGAGGGGTCTTCTTCAAGACTGACTCCACTGGAACTTGAATTCCACGTGGCCTCATCCACCCATCCACTTGATGAGTCGTACAAAGTCATAAAATCGTTCGAGTTTGCAACGTAAAAAGTGGTCGAAGCGTTTCGGGCAACGATCATGTAGTCGCCGGGAGCAATCGTGTAGGTCGAAGCATTGTTTGCATCGAAGCCAACGATGGAAGCTGCATTGAGTGTGAGGGTTTTTGATGCTTTATTTGAGAAATACCAGTTGCGAACATCGACGGATGAAGTACCAGAATTGTGCAGTTCCAACCATTCACCGTTTGGCCATGCAGCGTCATCGTATCCGTTTGGATTTGGCATGACTTCATTGATGCAGATTGCACCTCCACATGGCTGACTGCGTGCTGATGCTGCTTCTGCTGGTTCGACAAGAGGTGTCAGTGGAACCAAGAGCATGAGGCAGAGAAGGAAAATTGATTCAAATCGCATAAGGCATCGACGCATTGAGCCAGCGCCTTCCCCCTCATATCTTTTGGTACGAAGAATCCTCTCAATTTCAGATGAAACCGAAGTTGTCTGCCATCTGTGCAAAGGTGTATATCATGATTGGAACGAGGATGATTCCCATTCCGTGACTTCGTCGAATACCAATGCGAGGCGGCATCAATCCGAGGATGGTGCCGACGATTAGGACGCCAATGCCAACGAACCCAGTGGAGAGCCACACCAACGCAGTAACGAAAATGATGACTCCCATGACCATTGATTGCAATGGAATTGCAGCATGAAGCCGTAGCATGCCTTTGCCAACGATTTTCATGATTGGCATCGCCATAATTCCGGCTGCGAGTGTGACAGCAAGCAAACGGACGAAGTCAGCTGTTGGCTGATTGGAATTCCATGTTTCGATTGGATACATCATTTTCAACGCCAGTGTCGCACCCGAACGGGACCGTCCAATGATGTAGAGGAACCCAAGAACCATGACCGTAACAGCAGTGTTGACGGCCGATAGGATTGCAATGACTTCCAAATCCTGTTTGGTTTGCGGACCTTCGTATCCATCTTCTGCTTCTGCAACTGCGATTTCAAGGAGCTCTTCATCGCTAAGTTCGGTCAGGCGACGAGTTTCCCAATCCATCCCGTAGCCTTCCTTTCCTTGGACTTTGGCAGCCACGTTTCGACCACCCATGACCAGAACGGTTGCTTGCGAGGCGGTCATTCCTGGAAGCACCCCCATGCTCGCCCCAGCAACGGCCGACCAGAAACATGGTGCGATGAGTGGCTTTGCAGGAGGAAGATCCCAGTTCTCTTTTTGTGGAGGGAGGTGGCTTGTTGTAGCATATATGTCCAACAGGTTTGCAATTCCGAACAATCCCGCTAGGCTCGGAAGCAAGAGCGAAGGTGAGGGCATCCCAACCGGACTGTCAACAGGTAACTCAAAGACAGCCCAACCGTACAAACCTGCCAGTAGGAAGAACACGGTTGCAGCAACAAATCCCGCAAAACGACTGTCGTTGCCAAGTCGCTTACCCGTCAGTTTTTGTACCCATTTTGGCCAATCGAGACGGGTGGTTTCGGTTGCCAGCAAGAGCAATGAAATGACGAGCAAGATTACTGGAAGCCAGTCGCGTAAGCCATTGTACCAATCCAATTCCGGTCCAAAGGCGATTCGAGCGACCACGATGAGTGGAAGCGACAAAAAGAGACCCAATTGCGAGCCACGTGCAGACCAGGCAACACCACGTGCAGCGTTCCCAGCGAGCAGCATACGATGCCCGGGCAGTAAGGAGAGGGCTGTATCCCCGTCGGGAGCTCCGATCAATGCTGAGGGAATGTAATTCAGGAATGTGTGGACTGTTCCTGTTGAAACGATAATCGCTGCTACTGCAGAGAGCGGAATTCCCAATTCGAGCAAACCTGGCGAAAGTGCGAGCAGAATAAGTGCAACGTTGTTGACGTGGAAACCAGGAATCAAGCCGGTTAGTGAACCAAGCATTACTCCAAAGAACAAGGCGCCAAGGAGCCACCAAAGTTCGTGAAAGTATGCTTCAATCATGGTCTCACCTACGACTGGTCGATGTATTCTTGACGGTCGCTTATTCCATCGCCATCGCTGTCCTGACTGTTTGAACTCGTGCCGAACGACGATTCGAGTGCATCACTCAAATCATCGTTATCGTTGTCATCAACATCAGCATTGTTGAGGCTGTAGACCATGCTCACACTTTGCGCATCTTCGGTTTGGAGAAGCCGCCCTTCCCACGTCATTGCCGTTCCTAAGTGGAGCTCATCAAGACCGATGCAATTGTTGACGGCGCTCAAGAGAATCTTCTTGTCGCTTCCTGGTTCGCTCAGGTACCATGTTCCGTTTTCTTCAACAGCAAGACCATTGATTCGAACAATCTTGTTTTTGTCGTAACCCCAGTCGATAGCCCCATCGCCCCAAAGGAGATTCATTGGATTCGCTTTCTCTCCTTCCGTAAGTTCGTGGACCAATAATTCTGCTCTCATGTTTTCATCATCCCATGCAACCGTCACATTGGCGACAATTGCTTGTCCTGCTTCGAGCCATGTTGATCGTGGCCCGGGGATTGTGACTGCAATGCTTGTCCATCCCGGAGTGTAGCCAGAAGAATCGACAAGGTAAGCGGATTCATCTTCTACACTTGGTTCCAAGGCGTATTTCATGTACGCAGAGATGATGTAGTGTTGGTTAGGAGAATCAAGAACTGCGGTTGGATTTGCATTGAGCATGAGCAACAAATCGTCGATTGAGGTGGTTGCGACCAAGGAAGGGTTGGATTCATCGCCCTTGTCAAGACACCAAGAAGAGATCGCTGTACTCCATACCAATCGACCTCGCATTTGTATGGATTTTCCGTTCAGCGAATCCACCATACTCACGTCGTCATCGCTGGGGAGAACGCACAATGGCGAGCCGGACGAGCCAGAGAGTTCCCAGGTGTCGTTCTCAACGCTCAGAACACCTGCGACATCCACGGTTCTACCCGATGAGTACATCCAAGTTGATTGGGAAGACCAATCGAGAAGAGGCATTTCTATCGGGTGATTCCGATCGATTTTGATGTCAGGGCCTTGGACACCAAGATTCCATCGCAGCTCGCGTTGTTGATACGAAAGAACGCCTTGTACAGTAACCTTCGACCCCGCTTCAATCCATTCACCAGTTGCGGAATGAATGGTCATTCCAATTTGGTGCTCTGAGTTTCCATAGTTGGGATGGTCGCCAAGTTTTGCATTACCAAAAGCAATATCTGGTGCGATGGACTTGGAAAGGAATCCAGTGAGTTGAATGACTTCACCGTCATATGATTGCGGGTCTAGAGCAACGTCAGAAATTGACAACTGCGGAGCGTCAGGGATATCGCTGGATTCCCAATTCATTGCCCCAGCCCCGAGAGCTTGTATCCACATGCGCCCTTCGTAGTTGATAACATCTCCAATGATGGTGACGTTGGTTCCGATCGGTGGTATCTCGCCGGGCCGATACCAGCGGAGTTCGACAACACCGGTTCCATCGTCGATGATTGCATCCAAGCGATCATCTCCAGAATTGTATGGGTCTTCAACCCACGAAATGAGCATCCCTTCGACCTTAACAACCTCGTTGATGTATTCGGTGAGATCATCGACATCGACCACAGAGGGTTCCCGCACCATTGCATACCAGTTGAGCGTAGCCACTAAGAACAAGGAAATCGCAAACATGACCCACAATCGTGGGCCGTTTGTTTCGGGGTCATCTGTTGATAATCGAGCAAGGAAGCCTTTCAGACCATCTGCCATGCTTCGCCCTGCTGGCTCACAATGCATATGACTTCCCATTGACCCATTTGCAAAGAGATGCTTTGAAATGGAAGGCAATAACAGGATTTACCATGCGAGACCGTGTCATTCGTGATGAAATCCATCGCGACGTGTTGGTTCCGGCCCATCATGCACGCATCATCGATACGCACGAATTCCAACGACTCAGGAACATTCAACAACTGTCCACATGTGAATTTGTGTTCCCATCAGCCACCCATACTCGTTTTGCACATTCTCTCGGTGCGTATTTTTTGGCTGGAGAGTTGACATCATCACTTCAAGAAGTTCAACCAGGATTGCTTTCAGATTCTGATGCGGAACTCGTACAGATTGGTGCACTCCTTCATGATATCGGCCACCCTCCGTACTCTCACCTTTTGGAAACACCAGATGTATTTGCAACGTATCATTCACACGAACACTGGGGTCGCATTCTCCTTGAAAGCAACGAATCCGAAATTGGGAAAGTGCTTACGGATGTATTGGGCGACGAAGGGAAGCAACGACTTTTTGCACTTTTGGACGGTCGTAATGAGTGCAATGGAGTTCCGATTCCACCATTTATGAAAGAGATTATTGGCAGTCAACTCGATGTCGATCGAATGGATTACATGATTCGTGATCAAGCAAATACGGGCGCTCAAATTGGAGGTTTCGATAGTGCGAGAGTCATTCGTGCACTTCGAGTAAACGACGAGGGGCGACTCTACGTCAAATCCTGGGGATTACCGGCCATCGAAGCGTACCTCGTGACACGTTATCACATGTACAATCAAGTGTACTTTCACAAGGTCAACATGCTAACACAATCCTACCTTGTGCGCATGTTGAGGCGGGCTCGAGAGCTTGCAGAGGAAGGAAAACTCAAATTGGATGGAGAAATCGAGCAGATGCTTCTCAACAAAACACTGACGCCAGAACAATACGCATCACTACACGATTCCCACATCAAAGTCGCCATGGGCCGTTTTGCAATGCAGGACGATGAAATCTTGTCAGGATACGCATCGCGTCTCCTGGCGCGTCGAGATTACCACAAGTCGCTACGCATCCCCTCGCTGACGACGGAAATGTTTGAAACGGTGGAAGAAGATGTTGCATTGTTGTTGGAAAAAGAAGGATTCGATCCGTTCTACGATCTTATCACAGCAACCATCGGAAAACGCGGGTACATGCCGTACGATCAAGGCATCATTCTTGAAGACGGTAGAGATGCAGCAGAACATTCCCCTCTCATACGCTCGCTCACGCAATCCGAGGAACATGTGCTTGTTTTTGTTCCAGAGCAAGTGAGGGATGCTTGCGAATCAATGGTGCGTGCAAAAACGAAACCATCTCAGTCTTCCTTGGCAATGTTTGATTCGGCAAACTCATGAAGGACATCTTCACAGGAGTGCTAAGGGCCTGTAGCTTAGTTGGTTAGAGCACCCGGCTCATAACCGGGCGGTCAAGGGTTCAAATCCCTTCAGGCCCACTATTTTCAACCGTCTAAGGGACACTTTACTGCACAATGGTTATGAGGGTCGATAGGGTGGGTGAAGATAGTGAGCACGATGTCAACCCGAAAGAGTACCTTCACCGTTCTAGTGATTTATCTCGCATCCTTATTGCTTGTAGCCGTTCCTGCACAAGCACAAGTACCGACAGCAGCAGTTTCAATTACATGCCAACCTGCAGAAATTAAGGTTGATGTCAAACCTGGTTCGACCTTGGTAGGATTCACCACGTGTACGGCTTCGAACCCAACGCAATACATCGAGAAAATCGCCCTCTCGGTTACATCAGACGGTTTAGCAGCAGCGGCGCCCGGTGATATTTACGTCGGGCCAAACAGCGAAGAAGACTTCCAAGTTGTTGTTCGCGCACAACCATTCATGACCATGCAAGCTCGCAGTCTTGTTGTCCAAGGAAGCGTCCAAGAGATCAGTGGAGTTCCACCTCTTAACGTTGCAACCTCTGGTGCTTCGATGATTGTATCCATTACGCAATTCGCACTCTTGCAAGTAGAAGCCGTGGAACCGTTCGTGCAACTCATGCCAAAGACTGACAAGGATTTCGAATTCAAGGTCTACAACCTCGGTAACCAATTCGATTTCATGAAGGTTGGAATCTCTGAAAACTCCCGTGAAACCCTCGAAGACGCAGGCTTCAACATCAACATTCCAATCAGCAAGGTCAACGTCGAGCCGATGGTGGCACCAGCAAAGGTCCGCATCCAAATCCGTACACCGAAGACACAAGGATGGACAGATGCATACCACACACTCGACTTCTACGCAGAGTCTGATTTCTCCTGCAAGAACGGCGGCTGTGACCGTGAGTCCCAGATGATCACAATCTACGTCCGAGGTATCTATCTCCCAGGTTTCGAAATCATCCCTGCGCTCTCCATGGTCGCACTAGCGGCCGCAGTAGCAGGTCGGCGATTCATCAATGCGGATGACGAAGAAGAAGAGTGGCGAGAAGCCGCACCTGGTCTGTAACCGCTAAACTCAACTGAATTACGGCCCTGTTGGGGTTGGGTTCATAACCTATCCATGCGAGGCTCCAATGAGTTGAGAACATGAGTGGACTCTTGAGTAAGGCTACTGCAGCAGAAGATACAACCGAAACAAATCCTGTGGAAGAGGAACCGAAAGAAGCTGCAGGTTTACTTGCAGCCATTGAAGAATCCAATGATAAGCCCGAGATGTCAACCATCCTTACCTCCGTAGGTTGGGCGGTTATCATCGTCGGTGGTCTCCTCTCATTGCAAGGCGGTTCTTGGGGCCTCATCGTTGTTCTCTGTGTACTCGTTATCGGTATTGGTGCGCTGTATGCGGGACAGAACATGTCAGAGGATGGCATCGATCCTGTCCGCATGGGGGGAGCAGCAGTCTTGGCGGTTTTACTTGCTGCCGGCCCGTATGGAGTATCGATGTTCATGCCTGACAGCGGATCGTTTGGGATTAGTGATCTTGAATTAAAAGAAGATTCAGACGAAATTTCGTTCCGTGTGATAGGTTCTGCAAATTCGGTTGACGCAGTGATTACCGCAGATGGTGTAGAAAAATGGTCACAAACAAAAGAACTGTCCTCTGAATCGGCTCGATTCACAGTGCCAATTTCTGAAATCTTCGTTGGAAACGCTTGGCAATGCACTGCGAGTTCGTGTCCAACTATACCTGCAATTGAATACCTCATCTCTGTATCCAGCGGAGATACAACACAAACCATCGACATCAATCCCGAGTTCATGACTCGAGAGGTCTTAGATTCGGGCGTTAAAATCACACCTGTGACAAAAACCGAAACCACTGGTCAGGACACAACCACTGAAATCGATGGAATTCGGGTTGAGATGATGGCTGGCCTCCTGCCAACGTCCCATACCCACCAAGATGGCGGAGGACATACCGATGCTAACGGAATATGGATCGAAGGTGATTACACTCTTGAGATGGTCATCAAACGTGGCAATACCGTTGTGTACGGTGAGTCGAGTTCCCAAGGGTGCGCAAGTGAATCAAGCGGATTCCCTTACATCGAAGTGTCGGGAACAGTAGCGACGTCATGCCGTGGTGATTCAACCGTGAGTGTCAATGGGTGGTTCGCTATGCCAGGTCCTGCAACAGATGATGTTGGCTCAAAGTATCTCAACCTGGATAGTTTCTTTGATGAAGATGATTGTTACGCATTCCAAGTTACAATTACCAACACATTATCGTCTGGAGATGAACTTGTTCTAGTTCAAGATGATGTTGCGTGGGATCTCGATTTCGAATCAAACAAAGAAGGCCCATGGGCTATGAACACGTGTTGAGCCAATCATTCTGTTGTGATGACAGGGTTGCCCTCTGAGTCAACCCACTCTTCGTTCTCTTCTGGAGCAGACAAGGTTTCGACAACATCTTGTTTAGCGATCTCTTTACGAGCACCAATTGCAGTTGCTGCAGCTAAGATGGCAACCACAAGAACAATCGCTACGTAAAGGATAATCGGGAATCCTTCTACCTCATCAGTCGTCCAAGAGACTTCACTGGATGTCGTCCCGGATTCAGTAGCGATGAGTTGCTTAACAGGTTCGAGTACGTCTGGATAGAGGAAATCACACGTCAACTGTACGGCTTCATCCGAGTAGTGATACCAAGTAATCGGGACATCCTTTGTTTGCCCTGGTTCAACAGCCCAATTTGCAGTATTGGCCGTCGTATCTGCTTCGGTTTCTCCAACATAGCAGCGAACGTTTGGATTAACAGCCACAGGTCCTGTGTTTGAGATTGTGACCATCATTCCAAGACTGCGGCCAGTTTCAGCCGTGACAGCTTCAGGCTCGATGTTATCGATGCGAAGTTGCGGGTAGACCACATCGATGGTTGCGGTCGAGGTCTGAGGTGCAGTTGCATCCGCCTCAAATTCGCCCCAGTTGGTAGCGACAGTCACTTTGATCGTTCCTGATTCTTGACCGTAGGTTCCGCTTCCATCAAGCCATTCCACAATGCGCTTGTGCTCGCTTGTTCCGATGTCGACTTTCCATGTGCTCGCATCGGACGGGTCGCCATTGATGATGGTGTTGATCGTGTTTGAACCGTATCCTATTCCTGTTGCTACAACGGTGGCTGTTGGTGCGTTGACAACGAGTTCTCGCATCGAGAGGAGGCGGATCCATGCGTCGACAAATCCTCCTGTTCCCGTTGAATTGGTATAATCGATGGTTGCTTGGTCGTGAAGTATGATATCCTCATCGGTGCGAGTTCCGAGCAGAACCGATTCAAGCACGTCGAGGTGTGAACCATCCATGACATGGATTGGCCCACTTCCGTAGAGTGTTGAATCCTCGATGGTGCAATCTCCCTCACAGGTAATGTTTGCACCGGTAATTGTTGAATCTTCAATAATCAGCGTACCGTGATTTTCAATGTTGAAGGATGCCTGATTCCAGATAACGTTACCACCCTGCTGTGTCAATTCGTTCGCAGACAGTGTCAAAAGTTCTGAATTGGAATGGAACAATTCAATATGAGTTATGCCAAGTTGGAATGGATAGTAATGGTCAACAACAATGTTGACCGTTTGTGACAAATCGACCGTGAAAGATTCACTCTCTCCTGTAATCTCGAATGAGGTCACATCGTCGATTGTGAGATTAAGATAAGCGGATTCTGGGACATTGGTGTTGAAGTAGATCGTCATTGTTGCCGCAGAGTCTTGAATCTCTTCGCTGACATCGATTTCTGTTCCGTCATAAATCAGCAGTGTCGATGCGGTATTTTCTCCTTGGAAATGAACGGAATCGAGGTGGAGAACTCCTCCATCTTCCACCACGATGTTTGAATCTTCTTTGACGTCTACAGTCCCTGTCCAGTGCAATTCTCCCCCGCTTTGAATCAGGATTTCTCCGTCGAATGTTCCATCATTCCACATCGCAGAATTACTGATGGTTTCTGTTTCCCCTTGGGTCGGTGGGGATGCTACAACGGGTGAACTTAGTAAGACTGAGGTTATCATGATGACGGCCAAGAATGATGCTGTTCGCATGATTTACCCAAGGCAAGGTGAACCATCAACTCTTCTCTCGTTAGTACGGCACATCTTTCCAACCAATCGCATACCCGATCAGATTGAATGAACGGTGCAGTATGGGTGTAATGATGATGATGATTGCCATTGGAAGAAGTAAATCAGTCGACGAAAGAAGCGATGTGCTGAGGAAGAGCTGACCCCACAAAAAGACCATGATTGCAAATGGTAAGGTGTCAAGAAGAGGTGCCTTTGAGGAAACGTCGCCTTCTCGTTTCAGTCCACGTCGTCGCTTGAAGAATGAACCGGTCATGTCGCCTAGCAAACAGGCAAATCCAAGGAATGAACCGAGAACGTAGGCTGTTAGATACGGTCCGCCGATTGAAAACCATGTGTCTCCCGAACCCGTCAACGGAGAGACAAAAACGGTTGCTTCGTCAAAGGACGACCCAACAATGGCCACTTGGAGCATGCACAACAGCCCTGCGGTCAGAGAACCTCCAATCAATCCATTCCATGTCTTCCCATCACCGAGCATTCGATTTCCGTCGTTCATCACCTTTCCGCCATCGATTGGCCACGGGCCATACCCTGTTTTCGGGAGCCATTTACCCCACATCATCGCAAATGTGTTCGCAATAAAGCCAGGAAGATAAAGCCACAACGTCATGAGGACGAGAAAGAAAATACCCATGTCAGTTGCATCAGCCACTTCGCTCATGACAGCATGTGGTACCATCAAGCACATGAAGACTGTTGTCATCTGAAGGCCGAAGCGGTTGAATTATCAGCCCAACACAACAGGGGATGATATGGGTCGATGTGTGCTTGTGGTCGGCGGCGGCGGACGAGAACATGCTTTGTGCCTCGCCCTTTCCGAATCCCCATCAATCAGGGAAATTCATACGACGCCCGGCAATGCTGGTACGGAGCATTTTGGTTCAAACCATGACATCCCAGCATCTGACATCAGTGGATTGTTGGAGCTTTCGCAGCGACTTAAAGTCGATTTCGTGGTGGTTGGTCCGGAAGCACCACTCTGTGATGGTCTTGCGGATCGTCTCATCAACATCGGTATTCCGTGCTTTGGTCCTCAACGTTTGCATGCTGAACTTGAAGGGTCGAAACTGTTTGCAAAGCAGGCAATGGAGGCAGCGGGGGTGCCGACAGCCGAATACGATCTTCTCGATGCCTCTTCCGACATCAATACCTACCTTGATGCACGCTCTCATGAGCCATGGGTCATCAAGCGAGATGTCCTTGCGGGTGGAAAAGGTGTTGTTGTGACATCAGACCGGAAAGAAGCAATCGAATTTATCCAACAATCGGTGCAATCCGATGGACATGTCCTTCTCGAGCGATTTTTACCGGGCGAAGAAGCGAGCATGTTGGTTGTCATGGACAAGTCAGGCTTTGTTTGTTTGCCGCCAAGTCAAGACCACAAACGAGCCTACGATGGAGATGAAGGTCCAAACACGGGGGGTATGGGGGCGTACTGTCCTGCTCCTGTGGTCACCGATGCAATTCATGAGAAGGTTCTCGAGCGGATCGTAGGCCCTATGTTCACTTATCTTTCGTCGATGGAGATACCATATCGAGGTGTCCTCTATGTTGGGCTTATGATCGATCAATACGGTGATCCGTACGTTGTAGAATTCAATGTACGATTTGGCGATCCTGAATGTCAGGTCACGCTACCACTCATCGATACAGATGTTGGTGAGCTGTTGTTTGCATCATCAACCGATGCCTTGTCCAAGACTGATGTGGTGTTCAAACGGGCCCACGCACTTACAATTGTTCTTGCCTCAGAAGGCTATCCGAAAACTGCGATCAAAGGTCGTCCAATTGTTGGCCTTGACCGTTCTTTGGACTCAGCAACAACATGGGTGAGTCATGCGGGCACATCCCGTAACGAAACCGGTGATTTCATTTCATCAGGCGGCCGTGTTCTCTCGGTGACTTCAGTTGCGGATTCTCTTCAGAAAGCACGCGATTCTTCATATCAACGCCTTGCCCAAATTATACTCGACGGTTCCCATCACCGCTCGGACATCGGGCATCGTGCTTTGTAATCAAAAATTCCGATGACGTACCTCGATTCACCCTCCTCTCTCATCGTCATTGTTAAAAGAGGGTCGAAAGTGGGCAAAATGCTCCAGCCCTGCTGCTGTCGAGCAATCCTCTGAGGGAAAACAATGGAAAAGGTATCAAAGACCTCGCAGCGCCCTGTTTTTAGTTGGCTTATCGCCCCTTTAGCAGTGCTGATTGCAATACTAGCAAACCGCATCGATGGACTCATGTCGATCGATGTTCAACTGAACAGCGATACGATGACGCCGATCATCGCTACTGGTGTAGCCGGACTTCTGGCTGTAACACCTCGCATTCTCCGTCAACTAGGTTCCATCCCTGAGTCGATTTCTCAAACACAAATCTCCCTCGCTATGTTTGTCCTCGCTCTGGTTGGTTCCGGAATTACCGAAACCCAGACAGACGGCTTTGTGGGGCTGACGTTCTTCATCGTCCTCTTTGGCGGTTATCTGCTCGATTCACGCGAACGTTACGAATGGATGACCATGCTCGTCTTCGCGGGTGTGGGTGTGCACTCCGCGTTTGACATCGCAACAGCAGTTGCTCTGGATGGATTTGTCGCTGGTGCAACTCCGGCGGAAGACTACTATCTCGCAGACGCATATCTCCCTGCAAGTTACGCTTTCGACGGTGGGCAAAGTTACAACGTTTCAACATTCCAAGAAACAGCACTTGGATTTGTGTTCTTTACATGGTTTACCGTGTTCCCAATTCTTGGCTTGCTGATTGGAGTCGCTGGACGCGGGGTTCTCAATCCTTCAGGCGACAAAGGATGGTTCTCGTACAACACTGTTGAGAACGGCTGGAATCGTCAAGCACTGCCACTCCAAATCGCTTTGTTCGTATGGGCTGCTGCCCATCTTGCAACGATCTGGCATTTCGATCAAGGAGAAGTCGCAGACCGACTTCGACTCGGTGGCCTTGGTGGTATCGAAGCGAACGGATTCGTTGGCTATTACTCCGCACTGTTGACTGGAATCGTAGCGATTATCGTGTCAGGAATGGTTGCTGAACGCTGGCTTACTCGAGCAATGACTCTAACCTCCCTTTGGGCCTTGTACCTCGTCGGCTCATGGTACGAGGAAGGATTTTGGACCAACGAGACGTTTGCAGAATCATGGGCTCCATTGATTTGGCTTGCCATCACGTTCTTCGTTGGTGTTGCCATTTCTATTATCGGAAATCACGAGAAATACGGTGGTTGGTCAAATCGTGAAAATCACCGTCCAAGTGGCGCTCGACAATTCTGGAATGCACACTGGGCAGGTCTCCTTACTGCAGTGGCCTTCCTCGTCGGATTGGTCATCAGAATTCAGTGGTATGCCGTTCCATCCATGCACGCCATGGGAACTGAAGGCTTCGACATGACTGGGGGTTCTGACCCTTGGTACATGAAGCGAGTTGTCGACTACATCTTGGCACAAAACGCCCACTTGATTGTTGACGCTGACCGATTTTATCCAATTGGTGGCATCAACCCTCGACCTCCGTTGTTCTCGTGGAGCCTCGCTATCGGTGCTATGATTCTAGAACCGTTCCTCGGTGAAGACGCTGTGTGGTGGAGCATGCTCGCTCTCCCTGCTATCTACGGCGCATTGACCATCGTACCGGTAGCAGCAATCGCACGAGATCACTTCGGAAAGGCAGCCGGTGTCATCGCTGCTTGGCTGATTGCCTTCATGCCTGCACACGTCACTCACTCGACTTGGGGCCTTGCAGATCACGACTCGTTCGTGATGCTGTTTATCGTTCTCGGATTCATGTTCTATCTCCGTGCTGTAAAGTATGCGGGCTCTGAACGCTTGGTTCGAACAACGTCGATTCATCCTCTTGACATGCTACGCGCCATGGGTGCCGTTGCGCAAGAGCGCAAGTATGCAATGTCGAACGCAGTCCTTGCTGGTGTCGCCTTTGGTGCGGCAAGCCTCGGATGGAAAGGGTTCGTTGCAGGGCCAGCAATTTTGTTCCTTGCGTACGCTGCTCAGGTTGCTCTCAACATGTTCCGACGTCGAGATTCGACCATCTTGAGCACCTTGTTCCTGACCATGTTGCTGACCAATCTTCTCATTGCAATCCCATTCTACGCACATCCACAAATGAACCTCATGCTGGACGGAACCGGATTACAACCGTTCTTGTTCATCTTGCTGTTCACTGTCGTTATCATGTACATTACAACAGGATTCCGTGACAAGCCATGGTTGCTTGTCCTTGGAACATTGGCGGTTGGAGCAACTGCGTTCCTCGCAGCGCTCTACGTGCTGAAGGTCACGAATCTCAGCAACGCCTGGGATGTCTTGTTTACGGGTAGTGGTTACTTCACCAAGACCAAGATCTTTGGAACTGTTGCTGAAGCAAACGCTCCTGATCGAGGATACATGTTTGCAAGCTTCGGACCAATCGTCTTTGTCTTCGCACTCGTCGTCGGTCTCACATCATTATGGAGAACATTCAGTAAGCGCAGTCAAATTTCATTGGTCTTTGCAGTCTGGATTTTTACCGCTTCGTACATGTCATGGACCGCTGCACGTTTCCTATTCAACGCAACACCTGTTGTTGCAGTGATGGGAGCAGCAGGTATTGTTGGATTCTGGAAGTGGGCCGACTGGGATGCTCTGGTTCGAAATTGGCGCCGTGCGGGTATTCGCACACCGTCAGAACGAATCGGCGGAGCTCGACGTGCAGTATGGCGCACACCATCCTTCTCGGCCGTTGTCCTTGTTCTCATTATGCTCTCAGGACAACAACTCACATACGGACTCGACTCTGCAATCCCAAGCAACTCTCCTGCTGAAGCAGATTTGGATGAATCGATCTACTACACCGTGCCTGACATCATGCGATGGGATGGACTCGGTGTCTCTGTACTCGATAATCGCGACTACGAAGCATTTGGTGGTCGCGCTTACATGGGTTCCTTTGGAAGTGGTTTCAACGGCCAATACTGGAACTTTGCGCATGAGTGGTTAGCAGAACAAGACAAATATCACGAAGGTGTGACTGACAAGTCTGGTTGTGATGAAGAAAACGGTATTTGGATCAGTGACTCCGGCCTTTGTGAAATGAAATTTGGTGACAAACCTGCTTTCGTTTCATGGTGGGACTACGGTTTCCAAGCACTCAACACGGGCGAACACCCGTCCGTTTCCGATAACTTCCAGAGTGGTATTCCTGCTTCAGGAAACATGTTGCTTGCACGAAGTCAAACGGACTTGGTTGCAATGTTCATTCAACACCTTGCAATCGGAGATATCACCTACAACATGGTGACCAACGACGAGAGGTCGTTCACGCCAGCGTTTGAATCTGCGCTCAAGAGTGAACTGAAGAACACTGAACAATTTGAGGAGCTTGAACTCATCATGATTCAAGAAGGAATGGATCTTGATGATATGGCTGATGTTGTTGTTGGTCACTCATATGAGGTCTTCAAGAACAAAGGTGATGCATACATGAGCCGAGGATATCCGCTTGATTCCAACGGTATTCCGGATGAATCTCTTGGACTCCATTACCGAGTTTGGGCAGACGGTGAACTGATTCCTTGTGACAATCCAAGTGAAGAAATTTGTTCTCATGGAGACTATGTTTCTGAGCAAGCTGCAAACAGCACGTTCCGAAACAACGCTGAAGTGAGTTCAAGCGAGGTGGCTGACGTTACGCATTACACATTCGGAGACTACTGGTACACTGCTGATTTGGTCGAGGAGTACCCGTCCGTTTCAACAAGCATCCACCGCTCCAACGCACACATTGCCCTTGTTGTCCAATTGTTGACCAACGGTTTGACCGATGATGAAATCATTGACCTGTACCACACAATCATTGAATTGGAAGACATTTACGAAGTGCAAGATTACAACGGTGCGCCAGGTCAAACACTTGAGCGAGACCACGAAATCAGATACTTTGCAATCGACGATAAGCTGTACCCACGTGCAGGACGTTACAATTCAGAGGCTGGCTACAATGGCGGTCGACCTCTGGGTATTTTCGGTGCACCGACAATTCTGTCGGGTCAGGATTTCAACACCTTCACTAACGAAGTCTACGAAACACAACGTGGCGATCAACCCGTCCGTGAGATGGATCGTGAGGCTGTCGATGAAGCAATGTTGAAGGACGTGCTGGACCAGCAATCAGGTGCAGAGATTGATCCGCTCACTGTACAAGACATTCGTGTCGATCATCTTCCTGAATTCTTCGATACAATGTTGGCACGTTCCTACGTTGGATACGGTGCATCAACACTCGGTGCTGATGCAGGCTCTACCAACCCACAACCACGTCAACAACTTACTGAGAATTCACGAGGAACTTCGTTCTTGCAACAAGCATATCCATTACCAGGTGCAATGATGAATCACTTTGTCATCGCCAACTGGTACGACCCTGACACACCTGCAATCCTTGCGAATGCAAATGTTAAGATCATGAAGTACTACTCGGGCGCCGAAATTTCGGGCACAGTCATGACTGAAGATGACGGTATGGGCTTGCCTAACGCACGAATCCTCATCGAGCGAGATGCGTTCTCGGGAGAAGATTCTGAGGACCTTGACAATGACACCTACTGGATTCCTATCGGTGTAACAGACGCAGATGAAAACGGAGATTGGAGCTTCTTGGCTCCTGCGGGTAAGATTCGTGTCTCCGCCTTCGCTGGTATTTACGATGATACGTTTGCCATTCAAGACATCCAAAGCGGAGAATTCGCGAACGGATTCGGTGACGTCTTGACGGAGAGCAACGATGACCGCCAGGTCTATGCTATTACAGCAGTACTCGGCGAAGTGGCCAATATGACTTGGCTTGGTGAAACCATGATCAACATCACGGGCGCACAGGCCGACCGTGATGCTGATGCTCCTGCTCCTGAAGCCATGGACATCGAGGTACAGAGTACTGGTGTATCCGGTACCGTTGCGTGGTCTGGATATGGTGAGTTTGACGGTGAACCACTGGTTGAGACCGATTTCATTCTACGAAACATATGGGCGATGACCGAAAACTACACGCTCACAACAACCAATGGATCCTTTGACACTGATGAAACCCGTGTGCTCCAAGGAACTGGTGAAGTTACGTTCTCGGATGTTGGTACCTTTACAAGCGAAGGCGTTGCTCTTGCGTACGACTTTACTGGTAACTTTACTCGAGAGATTTCGGACGCTCGCGTCTTTTCCGGTAACGGAACCTGGATAGGAAAGGGTACCATTGAAGCTACTTGGATTGAACACGACAATGCTTCACTTGATTGCGGTGAGAACTCAACCATGCCTGAGAATGCAACACTCTGTTTGATTTCAACAGGAACGGATTTCTCGACGTATCTCCTCGCTGGTGAAGCAAAAGCCAACGGTCGCTTGACTTCGGATGGTATCAGCTCGCTGACCAAGGAACTCGATGGTGAGACCTTCGAGGGTACTGGTATCTTTGAGGGTGTAGGTACGCTCAACGGAACAGGATTGTTCATCGGTCCTGGTACGTTCAGTGGAGACATCGTGAACCCAGGCTCGTTCTACCAAACAGGACTGGTTCCAGGTGTTTACAACATGATTGCGGTGATGCCCAACGGTCGAGAAATACTGTTGCCTGAACCAGTTGATGTTGGAATTGAGGCAAGTTTCGATCTTTCAATGACCGTTCCTGCCTCGCTCTTTGACGACAAACTCACCACAATGTCTGGCGATGCCATACCAAATCAAGCGGTTGAACTGATTGATGTTGTTCTCGGCGAAGAGGAAATGATTGTTCTCACGTCCGATGAGGAAGGAAACGTCACGTACGGCCCAATCACTGCAGGTGAATACCTTGTACGGGTTGATCTTGACGACGATGGGTTCTACGAACTCAACCAAACCATGCAGGTTTACGACGAGCCAATGAACTTCACCTTTGACATCGGTATTCCTGAAATGTTTGACCTGACCATTACGCTCAATGGTCCTGAAGGATTCGACGTTGCTGGACGTGAAGTTAACTTCACAGATCCTCTCGGCCTGATGCCAATCGAGGTTGTTTCAGACGAGAACGGTGTTGTCTACGTCGAACTTCCTGTTGGAGAATGGTCTGTCAGCGATAGCAGTGACGAAGACTACATTCTCATCGAAGAAGTCAAGGTAGAGGATTCAGACATGGCTCTGGACTTCACTTACTCAACATCGGTTTGGGTCAATGGTTCCATTCAGGCACCGAACATTGCAGGATTTGTCTATGAAGAATGGCTAGAACTGCCAGAAGAGGCGAAACTCTACGAGAATGCAAGCTCAGTACCTGTTCTTTTCCACGGCAACGGATTGGAGTTCACATCTGTCACAAACCAGTTCGGTGAATTTAGCCAACGCCTACCTGCCGGCATGACATTCAATTTGAATGCTCAAAGTTCAGTATCGAATTTCGCAGTTGGATCCTCTGTCACCATTACAGAAGGAATGGCAGAGTTGGGTGTATTGTATCTCCAACCAACGGTTCAAGTTGAAGGATCTGTGTATCTCTTCGACAACGAAACCAATTGGAATCAAGACATTCCAAACTACGAACCTGTTGAAATCCATGCAACTGGAGATGACGGCGTTGTTTGGACCGTTTCCACAAACGAAGCGGGACTGTTCAGCATCGATCTCCTTGATGGATCGTGGTCATTCACCATCCCTGCATCAGAGTACAATGCCAATTCGGTTACCGACTACAACGTGAGTACAGCAGACGGAATTAATCCAGAGCCTGTTAATTTAATCACAAACCCTAGCAACAGCACAGTGACACTCAATGTGTTCACTGATCTCGGTGATGGTGTCTTTGAGAACGGTACAGCCATTCGCCCTGATATCCAACTGATTCCAGTATCTCAGGTCGGTCAACAGGTCAACATCACCTCGGATGATTACTCAGAAGATGGTGTTGTTGAGGTTGTTCTCAGTCCTGGTATCTATGCAATTTCGACCAACGATCTTCCTGCATCGGATGAAAATGCAAGCGATGCTAGTTTGGAAATTAATGGTGTTCTCGACATCATTCCTGTTGGCTTGACTGGTCCAGAAGACGCTGTCCTCGTTCCAATCGTCGATGCATGGCGAATGAACGGTTCAATCTCCTGGGCAAACGGTTCAGCCATGGTCGAGAGTTTCTTGTTGTCCACTCCTGATGGTTCGGATTACGTCCCGATCACCGTTGACGAGAACGGATCGTTTGCAACGTATGTCCAAAGTGGAGACTACATTGTAGTCGTTCCAACGATGCTCAACGGTGATGGAATTACGGAGTCGTTGCGGATGCCGATAACAATCGACGCAGATTCAAGTGCAAGAACGGACTTGTCCCTCTCACTGGTTGAAGCCATCGAGGTTTCGCTAACGCTCAAGGAAACTGGAACCGAATCCGATCTTGTCGGAAAGAATGTTGTTCTGGTAAGTCACGATGGATTTGGTAACATTACCATGAATCCAACTGATGCTGACGGTAATGCGACACAATTGTTGATGCCAGGAACGTGGAGCTTGTACATGAATGAATCCGCTGCACAGCGGTATTGGACCATCGATACATCCGATTCACCGGTCGTGATGAATGTCAACACATCACTTGGTGACGTCTATGCAGACCTAGTGGTTGAAATTGGTGGAAAGGCCTATTGGGATACCGACGAGGACGACATTGCTGATGCCAACGAAGGCGTTGAAGGAGCAGACGTTACCATTCAAGGAGGAACCATTGACACAGTCATAGCCACCGATGAAAATGGTGTCTGGCGAATGTACGTTCCAATCCTTGAGAATTACACCGTTACCATCTCGAAGGATGGTTTCGGCGTTGTCTCCTATGATGATAACAACACTGGAACTTATGTTGTTGACAACGAACCTGTTTCACAAGACATTGAGATGTCTGCAGCAGAGGTCACCGTGACGGGTACCATCACAGACGTTCTTGACGCAACTCGCCTTGACGGTGCTTCAATTACCCTGTACGGCACGTCTGAGAACCAGCAAGAATCGATTGATGTCGTTGGTTCACTCGCAGCAGAAACATTGTCGTTCAGCGCTGTCGTTGAACCTGGTCAATGGGTTGTTGTAGTCTACGAGGACGATGCACCGTTCAATGGTGGAGGCGTCGCTGTAGGTCTGCTTGATGCTGAAGTACAAAACGGCGGAACCATTGAACTTGTAATGAGCAAAGGCGGATGGGTCGATCTTTCGACTGAATTCACATCCTTTGGATTGCAGACATTCAATGCTGGAACGGAAGACACATCGTCTCCAGTCAGTGATGTTGTGGATGTCGAAGTTGATCTTGGCGAGGGTCTTGTTTGGGCTCTACCGCTTGAATCAGATGGAACGCTCGAAGTTCTTCTTCCTGCAGAATCAGCAACCTTCAACTCCGAATTTACGACCGTTCAGCGAGATCTTGTCATGAACTACACAGCCGGAATTTCCATCGAGAATGGCGATGAAGGACGAACTGCAGTCATGCTCTCCTACAACAGAAAGACCAACAGCGACCTCGTGTTGTCTGTTACCAGTGTCACTGGAGCAACGGTTCTCGGTGACGAAAACCGTGACTTGCTTGCGATTGTTGACTCCCAAGATACGGACAACTATACTTCGATTGAATTCGATGTTCTTGCACAATACCAAGGAACTGAGATTTCCGATCCGTTCGATATTACCGGAACTGTGACCGTTTCACCGGACCAAGATGAATGGAGCGTTGAATTCTACAACGGAACGGACTGGATTGATGCTTCAAGCGTCCAACTCGGAATCGGTGACGTTGCAGAGAATGCTACACTCGAAGCGACGATTCAAGCACGGATTGTTCTTCCATCTGTAGAAGCTGCGTGGTGGCTTGAGAACGGTCATGATATCAACATTCGATTCTCCGCTGATAGCGGAGACATGAGTGAGGTCTCCATCAATGTCGTTGTTCCACAATACTATGGATTCAACACAACTGATGTCACCTCAACCGTTGGTGTTGCTCCTGGTGGTAGTACGACTGCTTCAATGACGATCAACAACAACGGAAACGGTGATGATTCCTTTACGTACGAAGTACTCGACAACCTACCCGATGGTTGGATTGTGAGCCCGATGAACGGTGTTACGACCATTGCAAAGGACAACATGCGTGACCTTGCATTTGCAATTACATCCGATGCGAGCTTCGTGGACAAAGACATCAAAATTACAGTTCGCATCACGAGCGAAGATGGTGAGACCTTCATAGAAGAAGACATTGTAGTCGAACCTGCACGAATTGCGTTGAACTGGGATGAAGACCTTTCAACCTCCCGAAGTAACGGTTTCGCAGATGTGGATCCAAACACTGTTGTCATCGTTATTGAGAACACTGGTTTGCGTGCTGCACAAGAAGTGACAGTTTACCTCGATAGTAGTGGAATGTCAGAGATGAACATGACTCTAAGCGTCCCTGCTCAAGGTTCAACTAACTTCGAGTTTGTTCTGCCAATGGCGAGCCAAGGTATCACACGATACGATGTTCGTGCTGTCGTTCTTGGTGACGATGCCAATTACACGACAAGTACTGTTGAAGGTGACTTCGGAATCGAGTATTTGGTTGAAGGATCAGAAGATTCGTCCAATCCAATCGTTGTGATTGCAATTATTGCATTGACCTTCATCATTCTGTACTTTGGATTCAAGGCGTCTTCCCGAGCTCGTGGCTCAGGTAGTCGATTCTGATTTGTCAGAAGACAAGACTTGATACACCAGAACCGCCCATTTCATCGGGAGGGCCATGGAAGAACTGCGTCGAGTTGACCTACTTCCAGAGCCTGGTGAACCGAAGATTCTCTCCGCAATTGACCCCTCAACGTCCGGTCACGATCACCATTGGCGAGCTGAAGTAACGGGTTGGGCACCAATGGTTCCCGATTCGATTCCCTATCGTCCACGACGAATGTTTTCGTTGGCATCAGCAGCCATCATGGCCTTGTTTCTGGGAACAATCGTGATTCTGTGGCAAAGCAACCTCCTGTTGTTGCAGTTACCTCCCCCAAAATCTGAATGGGCTTTTGAATCTACTGAAATTCGAGAGTTGCAAGATGATGGACTTACTGGTAAGGGTGTCCGAGTATGCATGGTCGATACCGGTCTTTCGTTGACACACTCATCTCTTCAGCAAGCTGATGTTGTGTTTGAGGATTTTGTTGGGAATTCTCTGGAACCAAGGGATTACGGTTCAATAGCCCATGGCACCCTGATGGCTGGAATCCTGTTATCGACGGATTTTCAGACCGGAATCGCACCGAACGTAACACTTGGAATGGCGGCTGCATTGAGCGCAAACGGCGAGAACAACTCTGGGTCTGAGACACGGGTCGCTGATGCGATTCGATGGTGCATCTTTGAGTTTGAGGCAGACATTATCTCCCTTTCACTCGGGGGGGAACAAGATCAATCCGCTTCACGAGAAGGTCCTGCTGTATCCGCTACGCGTCAGGCAATTGATGCTGGAATTTTCGTCGTTGCTGCTGCAGGAAACGATGGTGGTACGAGTGATGATGGATACGTTAGTGCGCCAGGGAACGTCAATTTAGCCATTACAGTCGGTGCATCGGACCGTGGGGGAGATGCGTGGAAACGCTCATCCCAAGGAGAATCGACCGACGCCGATGGCAACCTCCGACAATATCCCCATCAAAAACCAGAACTCATCGCACCTGGTGTTGGGATTCTTTCTACGGGAATGGATGATCAATGGTATACTTCGAGTGGTACCTCGGACGCAACTGTCTTCGTAACTGGAGCGCTGTCGTTAATCCTAGAAGCCCACCCTGAGCTCAAACCACATGAGAGTTCAACAACTGCTTGTATCGAACTCGTCAAGGCCGCACTGGCTGATTCAATTAGTTTAGACTCTGAGCACGACTCCGTTCGGGGATATGGTCTTTTGAAAGCAAATGCTTGGCTAAGTCAACTTTCAGATGACACAACGTGCTGATATTCCCCTCTCAAATCTTGATACTATTGTAGAGAATTGATATTAATTTGCTTGAGTATTTGATATTATTAAACTGATTTGATATTTCTATGAGTGTCTTCTGGGGCGCAGTATTATATTCGTTCAGTCGTTGCGGTAAGATAGAGGAATGAATATGCAAATTGCAAATGTTGGCAAAAGTATTGGATTAGTGGGATTACTTCTCACATCGCTCATGATTGGTCTGGTTACCGTACCGACTGCGAGTGCTGTGAACGAAACAGCTTCTGGAACGATTGTAACAACGGAGACGTGGAGTGGTACACATACACTCACTGGGGACGTTACCGTAGCAGAGGGCGCTAAACTCGTCATCAACGCCGGAACGACAATCAACATCCCAGCGGGTGTCTTTATCGATGTTGAAGGAGCCATTTGTGCAGGTTCTGCAGCGTGTGGTGCCTCTCAAGGAAGCGCTTCCTCACAGGTTCGCTTTGAATGGGCGACTCCTTCCGATACCACCGTAGCTGGACGTTGCTATCAACAAGGAAACCAGTTGTTGACCAACTCAGATGCCGCATGTGGTTCAGCAATTATCATCCGTAGTACGATCAACCAAGCATCGACTGGAATGTCCTATGTCTCATTCAACAACGCGTACGGGTTCCCAATCTACGTCCAATCGTTGCAAGCGGTTCAGTATGGTGCCTTGGTGTTTGACGGTTCGTCTGCAACATTCGATAACCTCGCCTTTGCAAACATCAACACATCGAACGTGATTGCGATTGATTTCGCAGCGCCAACAATCTCTGACTCGACCTTCACATTAGGTGACGATGGCCGTGGATACGATGCAGCAGCGGTACGAGCATACGATGCAGGTGCAGGTATTCTTTCCGCACTGACCATCACTGGTTCGACCTTCACAGGAAACACACAAGCTCAATGTGGTAACCAAGGCGGTGGACGTGCGCTGATTTATGCTGAATCCTCGTACATCGCAATGGATAACCTCGACATCAAAGAAAACGCATTCGGTGTTTTCTTCAAAGGTTCGTCTGGTTCATTGGGCAACAGTACCTTCGATGTATTGTGCAACGCCGTTGACACCAACTCCTACAAGACAACGGGAGACTTTTCTCACACATTGTATCTCAACAACAACCAGATTACGACTGGCGAGGGTGCAGGGATTACTGCGTTTGACGGCGCAATCGTATCCGCAACCTCGAACACAATCTCTGGAGCGTCAAGCGGTTCAGGATTCGGTATCCGTGACTCAATCGTCATGGCACATGGCAATACAATTGGACCAATCACGGGTTACAACGGATTCTGGGTCTTTGGCCAATCGGATGTTGAAATAGAAAACAACACCATTCAAGACACAGCGAAAGAACCAATCCAAATTGGTGAATACCACTACCGTGATCAAGGAAGCAATTATCCAGGCCCATCACCAAATCGTGCTTACATTGCGAACAACATCATTTCCAACAACTCAGGAACGTGCAATTCACTGTGGATGTATGGTGGAGATTTCAACTGCCCTGCCATCCACGTCTTTTCATCGTCAGCAACCATCGTTGACAATACAGTTACCAACAACGCAGGTGATGGATTGCGGATTAAAGGTTCAATCGTTAACGTTCAACGCAATTCCATCGAAGCCGGTCAATTTGCTGTAAACATCTCCCACTTTGACAATCAATACGGACAGAAGTACGGTTCAATTGGTTACTTCTCCCAAAACGCGTGGTCAAATGCAACTCAAGTGTACAACATCTCTGAATCACGCGTTACCGTTCAATCGGAATACATTCCAGATGCAAGTGGCGAGTATTCCTATCCGGTGATGCTCCAGTGGCTCGGCGCAGAGTGTCCGTTTGTGCAGTCGGAATGTTTGTTGTTGCCAGATACCGCCGCTGTCCCACCAAGGGGCATGCCATTGGCAATTGAATTGGTCAACAATTCGACGGTCTTCTCATTCGCTGATTTACAGAACTTTGATGCTTCTAAGGTTCACGTACAGAATCAAAACTCTGCTTGGGGTTCTCAAGTTCGCCAAGGTGAGTTGGTACGCTATCAGGTCAAGGCAAAGAACAGCAATGTTGCTGGTGCTACGGTCATCATCAAGGACGCTACAGGATTGCCTCTTTACGAACTAACAACCGATAGCTTTGGATTCACTCAGCAGGTTTCGCTTCCATCGGATTTCCTCCTTGATCGAAACTGGAATCACCTCGTCGGTGAGACTGGTGTAACGGTTCCAGGAACCGACCCGAGCAATCCTGTTGTTCTTGATGAGGATACGTGCTCCGATGGGTATGACAACGACGGAGACACCTTTGTCGATGAGGATGACCCAGATTGTGCAAATGGCAGAGAATTGCCGTTCTACATCGTTGAAGCCTACAAATTTGGAAAGGGGAAGAAGGACTTTGATTTCGTTCTAAGCGGTTCAATTGATGATGTGATCAGTCTTGATAATCAGCGACCAAGCGTGACGGTTGAACAATACGATGGTGACTCGTTTGCCATCAATGCTGTCATCACAGGTACTGCATGGGACGGCCAATCCGGTCCATATCCACTCGACGTCATTGCATACGATCGCCAGTTTGGTATGGTTGAACGTGTTGAGATTCAACCGCCTGGCAGTACCGATTGGTACTATGCAGTTGACACCTCTGGTGCCAATGGTGAATTAACCAAGGAGAATCATCCGTTCAAGACATGGTCCTTTGATTGGGATCTTTCTGCTCACCCTGACGGTGAAAGTGACGTTACGTTCAGAATTCGCTCGTACGATGGACTCGATTACTCGCCAATAGAAGTACGTAAGTTCAAGTTGAACTTGGTACCTCCAACGCTTTCCCTCAACGAGCCATTGGACGGTTCGACACATTCGAACGGAAAGATTCTCTTTACTGGTACCGCATCTGACCCGTACTCAGGTACATGGGGATCGGACATCCAGGACATTTGGTTTGATGTGACTGGCCCGAACGGATATGCTTCCCACTTTGCCATCGATGGTTCTGTTGCATGGGCATACGAATGGAATTTCGAAGAACTCGGTTCGGGAGAATACATCTTCGAGGTCTGGGCAAGTGATTCCGACTTCTGTGATGATGAGCAAGGAACCTGTGTCATTTCGACACGGACTGTGACGGTTCTGAATGACAACATCATTCCAGTCGTTGATCTTCTCGAACCAGACGGCACACAAGCTGTGCGTGCTGAATCGGAGACGGTTCTGGTCGGATTCGCCAGTGATGGAGCAGATGGTACAATCACTCGGGTTGAAATTGAGATTCTTGATCTTGCAAGTGGATTGATGCTTAACGACGGACCGGGTCCAGTCACCAGTTTCACACAATCCGGGCCAGGATATTCATGGTCAGCAGTTTGGGATACGAGTAAATTGATTCATGAGCGTCAGTATGAAATTCGTGTCAAAGCATACGATGGAGAAGATTACTCGGTCGAAGATGTTGTACGAATTACGATTTCGAAGCCGACAGACGCAAACAACATCCCACCTCAGTTTAATTCGACCAGATGGCCGAATCAACTAACAATCTTCTGTGTGGTCGATTCTACATCAGAGAATCAATGCGGCGGCGGGGCAGTCCTCGATTTGAAACAATACTTTGTTGATCCTGATTCTTCGTTTGATCAACTCAGCATCGATTTCCTCGACGACCAAACCGACCCATCGGATGACAATCATCCATACTTCATTACAATCGACAGCGATGGATTCGCACGGTATGATCCTGCTACTTCCCAAAGCAATGAGGACATCACTTCATGGACCATTGAGAACGTTCGATTTGTCGTTCGAGATGTCTTCGACGAATCCGCTGTATCTCGTGATGTGACCTTCTTCGTTCAAGCGATTGAGTTCGGCGTTAGTCGTGATAATCCAACTGAATCTGTTACGGCAACGGAGCCAGCATTCTTCAGCGGAACTGGTTTGCCTGGCGCTAGAATCGAAGCACGTTCGATTGCCTCTGAGACGTTGATAAAAACCGTCATTGTTGGTGAAACCGGAACATGGGAAATGAACCTCAGTCTTCAAGACATGAACGATGCCTCAAACAATTTGAAGTTCCTTATGGATGGGCAAACCTTCGGTGGAAGTGCAGAGCCAGAATCGTTCAAGGTAGAAGTTGGGGATTCGGGTGACGAATCAAACCTCTTCCTAATCGTTGGAATCCTGATCGGCGCACTCATCTTGCTCGGTGGTGTTGCATACTTCTTCGTTGAATTCGAAGACGTTGAAGAGGAAGGATTTGCAGCATCCGAAGAACTTGAAGAAAAAGTCGATCCATATGCTTGGGGACGAAAGGAAGTGAATGTGACACCTCAGCAGCAAGTGGCTGCGGTCGAACCGCAACCTGCAGCTCCGCAAGCATCAGCACAACACCCTGGCTGGATGTGGGATCAGGAAAGCAACCAATGGGTTCCTGATCCAAACTACCAAGCCCCCGGCCAGTGAAACGGGTGTGATTGGATGATTGCCAAACCTGGCGTCCAAGAGAAGGTGTTACTCCATCTTTTGGACTATGCTGATTTCAAGGAAAAGGTCGAGGTTCCGTTTGCTCTTTCGCAAATGGGGATTGCCAATGCTGTAGCCATTGCCCGGTCAAATGTTCCTCGTGCGATATCTGGGTTGAGGGATCAAGGTCTGCTTGTGGAACGTCAGGCTCACGTCCAAGGTGTTAGCCGTAAGCGTAAGGCATATTTCCTCACGGATTCAGGTATAATCGCCGCTGAGGACACGTGGGCTCGGCTACGTGAATTCCAATTCCGTTGCATCAATATTGATGGTGAGACCGTCTCGACATCACTTGGCGGCGCACATGAAGTGCTACCGTTTACGATGCGACCGGTTGATATTATTCGGTACTTGGACGACAACCTCATTCTTGACGCTCGCGCCTTATCTGAAGATCTAATCGAACGTGATCTCTCCAAACAAGTCGAGAAACAACTTGTTACCTCACTCGGTGATTTACCGAGATTGCGTCATTTCTATGGTCGCGAGAAAGAACTCGACAATATGGTTAACCTCCTTGACGCTCGTGCAACGACGTTGATGATCCCAGGTATTGCTGGNATCGGTAAAACCACAATTGCTGCAAAACTCATCGAACGATTCATGCATCGAAGGAACCTCTTGTACCATCGCTGTCAGGATTGGGAAGGTTCTCGAGCCTTGTTTGAATCGTTAGCAGAATGGTTGCTCAACATCGGAGATTCATCGTTTGCAGATTATCTCGCTGCTACACCTGTACCAAAACCAGATGACGCTGCAAGGATTCTTGTCGATTCGTTAGAAAACACGCCAACACTCATTGTAATCGATGATTTCCACAAGGTCTCGGATGCGATTCTGTTCCAAACGATTCAATCCATGACTCTTGGTTTGTTGGGAAGTGAAGAATCGATTGGACTGGTGATCTTTTCACGATCCTTCAAACCAGTTGTTCCGACAAAGGATGCTGAAGGCCGAATTACGAGTTTGGTACTTCCACTCGACGGCCTTGACTCGGATTCCGCCAGGAATCTTCTCACTGGGTTTGAGGACCTTTCGACTGAACAATGGCTTCACATTCACGGATTGTCACGTGGCCACCCTCTTGTATTGGAATTAATCAACCGTGGCGCATCTGCAGGAGCATTTCACGACACACTCGAACATTATGTTACGAAAGAAATTTTCTCCAAACTTTCTGCTGAACAAAAACGCGTCCTTACCGTTCTCTCGGTCTTCAGGGAAGCTGTAGCATTGGATGCTCTGTTGGCTCATGAATTGGACGTCGATGTATTGGACAGTCTTGTCGAGCAAGGCCTCGCCCGTCAAGTTGACACGGATGTGTTCGACGTACACGACCTCATACGTGAATTCCTTGTTCGTAGCATCGATGAACAGACCAAGCAATCCGTGCATAGCAATTGTGCCCTCTATTACAGCAAATTAAGCAAGTCATCGGAGACCACATTGGAGCAAATATATCACGAACTTGCTTCGGAACGNGAGCAAGAAGCCATCCAAAAAATTGTTGAATTTGGCCGGCAACTCGTATCTCAAGGACATCTTGAACTGCTCAACCTCATCGAGAGCGTGAAAATTGAACGGCTCCAACCATCGCAGATGGCACCTGTGCTGCAGTTGCAAGGAGATATCTTACTTATGCTTGGTCGCTTTGAACAAGCATTGTCGATTTTTGAAACAGCGAATCAAGCAGCAAAAGATGGGAATCTTCCGGTAGTCTACTCGGAAATTCTTGGATCTCAAGCAGATATCGCAATGAAGCAGGGTCAAACCGACAAAGCCCTATCTGCACACAAGGAAGCACTTGAGGTCCAAGTCGAACTTGGTGATGCCGAAGGAGCTGCTCGAACGTACAACAACATGGGCTATTTGTATCGACGAAAAAACGATCGAATGAAAGCCTTGGAAGCATATTCTGAAGTTGANGCAATCATCAGTAACGATGAATCCCTTTTGAGCGCACAGATTATTCTTGGACGTGCACTTTTGGATTTAGGAGAAGTCGAGCGAGCCCGGAAACATGCATTCGAGGCTTTCGAGCGCACAGACAAAGCCGACGATCTTCTCGCACATGCCAGAGCACAGGCTCTATTGGGTCGATATCACGCTAAGATGAGTGATGCAGAGACTTCAATGCATCACTACACGGAATCGTTGAACATCATGTCTGAGGTCGGAAATCCTGTTTCAATGGTTGAGCTTATGATTCTCCTNGGNGAGGTTCTTGAGGACAGTGGGCGAAGTGAAGAGGCATTGGAACGTTATCGTGAAGCGCTCATTATCGCTGAAGCCAACGATTTGCGCATGCAGATTGGTGAATTGTTGTCGAAACTTGGTGGCGTTGCCCCGGATCGACAACGTCGAATGGAATACTTGCAACGAGCACTTGCTGTGTTCAGAGAATTGGGTGCACGTACACGGATGCGAGAAGTTCAATCNCAAGTTCATTCCGCCATCATGGGCCGTTAGAACATGGGCCGATCAAGTTCGAGTGAAATCACACCATTGTGATACACAACCCAGATTGCTTCGACCCCTGCTAAATCAACAACTCCTGTGTGGGGTGCTGAAGATGTTCCTGACAGCGATCGTTCCGTATCCAACTCACCTTGTGCATCGTACAAAATGAGTTGTGTATCCGTCAACTCAAGAGTGAATTGGGATTCATCTGCTTCAGTAGCTCTCCAATAAACACGCTCTGCGTAAGAGGAGTTCTCGATTCGACTTGCAATATCAGTTCGCTCAATTGCAGCGGACAAATCGTTCATGTTGGCATCGATTGCTTCGACATTCCAGCGCTCTCGTGTGGCTGTTTCAATATCGTAGATCCACAGACTAAACATCGTGAGGAGAAGGACACCGAGCAAGAAGGTGAACACATATCCCAATTCAGTTGCAGCACCTTCTCTGTTGTCCTGCAAGGTGGTTGTGTTCAAGCAATCACCTCCGAAACGTGAGCATCCAAAGAAGAAATTTGCAAGGAAAATTGGATGGGTTCACCAGCAGTATGCCACACCGATTCCATGGTACCAAATCCAGGGTCAGGAACCCAACCGACATAATCGGTGAGCAAATCCAATCGGCCAGGATAGATGGTCCAATCCTCGCTCGCTTCCAAGCCTTGAGTCGATGATTGAGCAATCGCTGCACCGTAAGGTTCTGCCCAACCTCGACGCACCTCGTAGGCAACATCACTTGCAAGGGATGTTCGTTTTGTGAGTGTTACCTCCATGGACAAGACGCCGCCGCCAACAGCCGAGTCACTTGTTGGATGCAGCGCTGGTATGGTTGCAGCAAAACGTGGTCCAGGGCCACCACGATCTGCTGGTGAAGCGATCACAGTTGGATTGTATTCGGGATGATTTGTCAACACTGCTCCTCCGCTCATTGCGACTTCCATCCCCGTAATTGATGACTCGAATTCATACACAAATCGTGAGATTTGCATCACCCAAGCACTGCCGATTGGGGTATAGGGTTCTTCAACAATGAGGCCGTAGAGTTCAATGTGCATGCTTGCAGGGTATGTTCCAGCCCTCCAAGCATCTTGGAGGTCAACGATGCTACGCCCACCCATGCTTGGCCATGGCATAGTCAAATCAACCCATCCTGAAGCTGTAACACCGATGGAGACACAACGGCGTGCACCATCGTGAAGACCCTCATGAAGACCGATACTACCATGCTCTGCCATCGCATAAACTCCGTGGCCTTTGCTCGTGTTCACGTACACCGACTCAGCGTTGATTGGAATCGTGATTGCATCGCCATGATTGAGAACCGTTTCATTCTCAAGTAATGTTGAGACATTAATGATGGATTGTTCTCCGTTACTGCGCAATTCGAGGTTGTAGTTGCTCGATACGTCTGAATGGATTTGTAACCCTGATTCCATTCCTGTATCGATTGCACCCAATTCATAGACGCCGATGGGCGATTGACCATCAGACCAGACAACAGAAATTGGCACATCACTCTGTAACCCACTAGCTCCATTGAGCCCTGATGGAGGCCAAGCAACGCTGTAACTGCTCATCGCATCGATGGTGATTCCTGAACCTCTCCAAGTAACGATTGCATGTTCATTGTTTGGATTTGTAAGCATCAGAAAACCATCATTGGTTGGAGGGATGAACGATGTACCATGGTTCGAACCGGTGAGACTTTTCCATGCTGTCGAACCTTCGCTCCCAATTGAAACCATCAATTGGGCATCGGTTGTTGTTGTGATGTGGACAACTTGTGGGGTATTGAGCGNGAGGGTTTTCGTCCAACGTGTGTGGACGTTCAGAAGTTCGGAGGGAATTGCCACCTCTGTAAAATCACCAAATTCACCATTCCCATGAACCATCATCAACTCTTCTGATACCACGTTCAAACCGATTGTACCTGCAGGTAACGGTAACGCCCATGAACGCCCTAAACCATTTGCGTTTGCATCCGTCGGACGTGCTTCTGTTGTTCCAACTCCGTCTCTCATCCAATATACGACGAGCTCTTGTGATGCTTCGATTGAATACTCGGCATTGTCGAACGACCATTGCTGAACATCATCAACAAACAAGGATGAGGTNTCATATGGAACATCATCGCGAAGGAGATNTACTTCAATTGGGCCAAGCGGGAAACTAAGTCCCGGCTTGGTCGTAAGAAGAACGCTATCTGCCCATGAAGGTGCTGTGTAATGGTAAGGACGGTCAGGTCCTAAGCGAAGGTCGGAAAAACAGGCTGTTGATGATGTCGATTCAGGGTGCCGCAATTTGAGCATATCATCGAAATCCAACACATCTCGGATGCGGAAAGAGTGATCTTCTTGCCACGTTGATGAATACCACATTCCACTGCGCATCATGTCCCACGACAAGGCTCCATCAACTGGAACGAATTCCTGTGTTACAACATCACCGGGCATCCCTTGTTCAGAGAGGGTGGTTGTTTGCTTGTTGAATTGCGTCATTTGAGCNGACATGTCGTGTCGCTCAACACTGCCTTCCAACTCTTCAATAACAGGAATCATGGTGATCATCATAAGACTGATGATCGATATCACACCGCCAAAGAGCAGAACAGTGGCGATTGCCGCAGAAACCGCCTCTTCGTCTCGGTGAATNTCCATCATCCATTCACCACCAGCCTTCGGACATCGATTTCCAACGAAAGCGCCTGACCTTGGGTTTCTACAGTCAAACCGTCGCTGCCACTCGCACGCTGATACGGTGTGATTCCAACGAATTCACCGAGTGTTCCAGCAGCTCGATTGATGGTGTAATCGTTCAGCCAAATGTCATGATATTGTGGATCAATGACCGAGTGGAGTGTGTTTTTGACCCTGATCTGGAGATTGTAGGAGTCCCCTGTGAACAGTTGAATCGGTCCTTGCGATTCGACCTTGAAGCCAACATTCGGGCCGTTTCCGAGGACACTCTCAAGGCGAACATCCGTCAGAACTAATGAAAGGCGTGTTGACCCATCGACCAAGGTATCGAGGCGTAATCGAGGTGCCTCTTCAATGGCCCATGATGTGGTTGGGTCTTTGGTAATGCGGGCATCATTGATGAGTGCAATCTGATTCATTCCTCCATCGATTGCTGTACTGATACTAATCCCTGAAAGAACAAAACGCGACCACCTGTGAACATGTTGTCCGGCAGCGTTGTAGAAGTCGATGATGAGGTAGGATTCACTGTCCTGATTGTGGTCGATGGTGCTCCAGTCGAAACTGGATGTAACCGAGAACTCAGAGGTGTTCTCAGGACTTTGCACGACGATGGTTGTCACAGTTTCATTAAGAGCAAGGTATTGAAACGAACTCGCATTCAATTCAATGACATTCACTACTTCGTGTGGTGTCAAGTCCGATGCTATCATCCATTCTTCAACAAGGTTGGCGGGGTTGATTGAAGAGGATTTCAGTGAAAGTGCTTGTCGTGTACCGGTCCCATCTGGGGCATCACCGACGACATCGAAGCGATCTTCGACTCGGTCTGCAATGTTGCTCGCACTGTTCCAATTGGTGTTGTCATTGAATGCCACAAGGTAGGGGTTGAGGAAAATCCAGACGCCGCCCATGATGGTTATCACCATGGCAAGCATCATGATGACGCCGAGGATTTCACTCACAGCATCATCGTCTTCCATCGAGTTTCGGCGACGCATCCTGACCTCCCCTTGTGCAACGTAGTTCTTCGGCTGCATTTAGGCATTGACATGAAGGTTGCTGTATCATGGCAATTCTCGCTGTATGCGTTGAATGGCGTTGGTTGCAAACCCGTCACCATCTCGTCGACCGATAAAGTGAGAGAATTGAGGCCCATCTTGCATTGAAATATTGATGTCGCCTTCAAACACCTCGTCAATTTCGAACAAAACAGTGGATTCAGCAAGATGCGGCGCATTGTTCATTTCTGAAAGATGGGTCAAGGTGATGCTTCGTGTCGCATCAGTACAGACTTGTGTCAAGAATTCGCCTGTCTGTGCGTTAGACAAGTGTCCACCTCTCCCCGAAATCCTATCTTTGAGTGAGGCAGGATATGGTCCTGACATCAACCTGTTGCGATCGTAGTTAGCTTCGACAGCGATGTGTTGGCATCCACGAACGTGATGAACGAGTTCATCGGTCCAACTGCCAAGGTCAGTAATGATGGCCGTTCGCTCACCACCGTGGCTTGCAACAAAGGCAACATTGTCGGCACCTGAATGAGGCACGGGGACGGGGAGAAGCGATATCCCTTGCTGAAATTGCAGGACATCAAGGGCTTCAAAATGGTGTGTCAACTCACTCAAAAGTCCAAGTTCTGCTGCGGTTCGATGGTTTGCAAAGACAGGAACATTCCATCGCTTTTGCGCAATCAAAGCGCCGCCGCCGTGATCGCCATGGTGATGCGTAATGACAATCGCCTCCAGATCAGTCGGACATACATCGAGCATGTTCAATCGCTTTTCCAATTGGGCGCCACTGAACCCTTGATCCACAAGGACATGGGACGAACCTGAACTAAGCAGCGTAGCATTGCCACGACTGCCTGTCCCAAGGTGCGTTATCGACATCCCCATTCCAATCGTCCTCATGCGAGTGCAGACGGATATTGAATACACCGCCTCAAATCGGGATTTTGTTGTCCTTTCAAGACCTCGTTGTTGAAACGGTGTATGAACAACGCTCCATCATTGCTATAAGCGTGGAGACGAGGAGTTTGGATAGGGCGTCAAGCCGTAGGTGATTGAGTTGCGGAGGAGCCAGACCACATTACTCACGACAGTATTGGTGGTTGCAGGCCTTCTGTTTATGTCTCAGTTCCCTGCAATCTCTCCGGTAACGACCATTCATCCAAAGGATACGGATGGTACTGGGCCAGAACCAATCGACAACGACGGTGATGGTATTCCTGACGTTCATGAATCAATATTTGGTGAGAACCTCAGCTACCAAGCAGTCGATGGCCGTTCCGTATTCATGAGGGGGATGAATGAATCCGACGCAGATGATGCACTCCTGGACACAGACCACGACGGACTCGATAATACGGAGGAATTCTGTTGGCCTTACCCTCGAAATTGCAACGATCCTGGTTTTGCACGCGGATTGACTGGCATTCTCGATGACAACGGTGAGCGTGTTTACCTTGATCCGCGCATTGCTGATACCGATGGTGACGGAATGCCTGATGGTTTTGAGGCGTGGATGTGTGAACGTGCAGGTGGTTTTGATGAGCCAAGTCAGCGCTACGTCTGTCCATATTTTGACCCATTAAATGCGAGTGACGCCATCGATGACCCTGATGAAGACGGGTTTGACGTCAATCGTGACGGTTTTCTAAGCGTTGCAGAACAGTATACTTCTCCTGAAGAATATCAGTACGGTATGCCGAGTAATTTCACCACCGAATTGGATGGATTGTGGTGTTCTGCAACCCTCCCGCAAGGTTCAGTATTGACGCAATGGCCGTTTATCTCTAACGGAATCAACGCTTCTTTCCAAAACATCTTGCCAGCATGCACAACGAATGTCACCGGAGTTGTTGACGAAGATTTGTGGCTTGGTACAGATCCATTGCTCGATGATTCGGATCGGTACAGCTGGGATGGTTTCGCAGTCCGACCGCTCTATCCTTCCTTTGGCGACGGTATGCCGGACGGCTGGGAAGTCCACTTTGGACTCGATCCGCTCAACCGTTCGAATGCATTGCTTGATGACGATCGAGACGGTTGGGATGTCAATCGTGATGGTTTTGTTTCTGCCGATGTGAGTCGGACTGATTCCGCATTGGCTCTTGGCGAATCACTCTCGAATCTGGAAGAATACTACATTCACAACGATGAGGGGAACATAGTTCGTTCTGGATTAAAAGAAGTTCAACTCGGAGTGAATGATTCGTCATACAAGGAATATCCATTGACGTTCAATGCCATTCCTGGTCATCTCTCGGTCATGCATCATGATGTGCGCAGCATCTTGGTCGAGGATTCAACGGCCTACTACCTCACCCGATATGGTGTGACAACAATTGATTATGAGACGCAAGTAACACAAGACCAATGGTTCCCTCAAGGGATTGTTGGCCACGAAGCCATATTTATCGAATCTGAGAACGGACCTCATTCCATTGCAATGGCTACTTCGCATGGCGTACATGTTGCAGCGATTCAGGTCGACGGCTTCATCGAACAACTTGAGTCATGGTCATCAACCGATGCTATCGAAGTCTTCGCTATCCATCAACTTGCCATCGAAGGGTCAAGCCAACAACTCATCGCGTTGGGCGCAAACGGTGATGGCATGGTTCTTGAGGTAAATGCAGGTGGTCAAATCACCCAAACTTTCGATATCGGTTCAAACTTCAAGTCTGCCTTGGTGGATGACAACGTTGTGGTAACGGAACTTGAGCACGGTAGCGTCCCTGGGGGCGGACTGGTCCTCTATGTTGGCACAGAACGCGGCATGATGACGCTCGAGTCTGCGACAGGTCGCGATGATGCAACCCCTTCGTGGCGGTTCTTTTTCGATGCCAGTGGCTCGGGTATACCCAACAAAATTGACGATCTGCGAACACTGAATCTTGGAGCTTCAGGTAATCCAGCAGAGGTTCAGGCAATGATGCTCGATGGTCCGAACCAACAAAATCCAACTGTACTCTGGATTGGCACTCCATCTGGACTACACCAATTAAATCTCGAGTTGAACGATATGACCTTTGGTGGTACACTCGAACATCCCGGAAATGATGCTGATGAACTTGCAAAATCGAACAACATTCACTCGATATATCCAACCGGTGATGAAATCCTCGTCGGTTCTTCAGCGGGACTGTGGGTCCTTGCTGGTAACTTCCTTGACGATTACGGATTGCAATCAAACTCAGAAATGCCAGGTGAGATCGCATCAATCGCAACAATTGAGCGTGATGGTGAACTCTACATCCTAGGTGCTGCTGCACCAGGCCGTTTTTCCAATCTTGAATTGATGGATCCTGGTGCAAACGATTCTGACAGTGATGGAATGCCAGACGGATGGGAGTTAACCTATGGTCTAGATCCAACGGATCCATGGGATGCACTCCTTGATGGCGATGTTGACGGACTTCGCTTGAATGGTGGAGACGAACTCGATCGTTGGTGGACCAATCTTGAAGAATATCGCTACGTTGCACGAGTTGATGGTGGATACAACTCGACACTTCCCAATCAGAGCGATTCAGATTCTGATGGTCTTCTAGATGGTTCTGAATTCTTTGGCTACTTCCTCAGCGAAACCAACTTTGATTGTTATTATACTCCTCAACTGGTCTACACATGTGATGAAACGCTTGGTGAACAAGCTCGAACAACGTATGCGAATCTCAATTCAGTTGATGAAGGGACCGATCCAACGGTCCTCGACACTGACGGTGATGGAATGCCGGATGGTTGGGAAATTCAACATCGACGTTGGATTGGTAACAGCTTCAATGGCGGTAACAATTGGTCACTTGACCCGACACGTGCAGAGGATGCAGCATGGGATGCAGATCAGGACGGACTTGCAAACCTGTGTGAATATCAATGGTCACTTGTTCGAGAAGCAGGCTTGAACGGGGATTTGTTCGAAGAGTTTGGTGAATCGCCTGAATCAGTTGAAACATGGTCCATCCCCGATCCTAACCTTGTCGATTCTGATGGAGATACACTTCCCGATGGCTGGGAAGCAGACGGCCAGTGCACATGGTCTCCTCTGCGCATTGGTGTCAACCCATTGAACGGTTCGGATCTCTTCGAAAACCCTGACGGTGATGGGTACGACGTCAACAAAGACGGCGTTCTCACGCTGAATGAAATGTTTGTCAACTACCTCGAATATCACATCCGGTTTGGCTTGTTTTTGAACAATCAGACCCTCGATGGAATCGAACTTCCGAACGGGTTTACAACAGATTTGTTCGACAACATCTCCGATTTGGGATTGCCCGAGGCAGACTTTGCATCCCGTGCAAGTGGAGCAATTTTGGCAGGTCAAATCTCAATTGAGAAGGGTTCAACGGACCCATTCAGCGCAGACTCCGATGAGGACGGGATGCCAGACGGTTGGGAAATCTGGTTTGCACGATGGAATGTAATTGACGACGAATGGACACTCAATCCGCTTCAACCGAGCGACCGTTGGCTTGATGCTGATGATGATGGAATGACCAATTGGGAAGAATACAATCTGATCGATTCTGAACTTTCAGAGACCAATACAAACCGTTCGTCTCCGCAATGGTTCGTCACAACTCTCGGATCAGCCTATGCCTTCCAGCAGTGGCCATCCGCCTCGACAACATTTTCCTTTGGGACGTACATGACGCCAGAACAGTACAACCTCACAGGACCCACCGGTGACCCAAACAACGTTGACACCGATGGTGATGGTATCATCGATGGAATGGAATTGCTCTTTACAGCCTGGAATCTCTCTGCAGAAACATGGACGCTAAACCCAGTTGTTGCGGGCGATGGAACCTTCGACAGTGACAACGATGGTTTGGTAGATTTGCAAGAGTTCGCTCTCGCAACATCCAATCCAGAAAACGGAATCGATGCACCTGCAGATGCTCCTCTTCTTCATGAGGATGGTGACGTGCAACAACCTACCAAGAAAGCTCAGCGTGTTTTCCAAATCCTCATCTCGAAGGATTCTCGAGGGAAGCGGCTTTTGGATGATTTCAATGCTTGGCAATCAGGAGAGCCACCGAATGTGTTCATCTCCTTGTTGCTTGGAATGACCGATCCAACCAATCCTGATACGGACGATGACGGAATGTACGACGGATTCGAATATTGGTTTACTTCTTGGGATTTGAATGAAAATCGATGGGGCCTAAATCCATTGATAGAAACGGATGTGAACCTGGATTCGGATGGGGACAGTTACGACTGCAACCGCGATGGAACCATTGATTTGGATGAACGATATTCGAATCTGCGTGAATGGGAAGCACGTACATGGGGGAAGTACCTCAACAGAAGTTCAGTCCCAGTCTCTATTGGAATCGTCGATTTTGGTGAAGACGCAATGAATGCTTACATGGAGGAAACCGGAATGTCCATCCTCCAAGCACGTCAAGCCTTAATTGATGATTTCAAAGCAAAGGGCCCAGATTCTGTCAGCAGAATGAATACGATCAATTCGTTCAATGAGAACAACTTCAACCGAACGCTGGTGGGTGTGTCTGACCCAACACATCCAGATTCAGACTCGGACGGTATTCCAGATGGCTGGGAGTATTGTTATGCATTGTATGGCATGGACAACCCAACCACTGTCGATCACTGGGCTGCGAACCCGCTCAATCCATGGGATGTTGCATACGATGGAGATTCGGATGGATGGTACGATCGTACAGCATTTGATCTACCAGCAGTTCAGGGTAAATGGACCGATCGAGTCTTTACACCATCCAATCAAATCGTGCAATCAGGCATTGGCGACCTTCCATTCACCAATTGGATGGAGTACGATAACGATACTCGGCCAGATTCAAATGACAGTGATGCTGATTCTGAATCCTTCATTACAGAACTCAATAATGGGGCGGTGACAGCGCATTACCAGGATTTCAATTTGACCGATGGCCGTGAAGTCTTCAAGTATGGAACCAATCCAATGGACAACGATACGGATGGTGATATGATTCCTGACTGGTATGAATACGCGAAAGCATGGAATGAGTCGAATGACAACTATTCATCGTTTTTGAAAATACAAGTGAATTGGATTGACCCAGCTACTGGCGGAGCATGCGACACTTCGACAAACTCCTGTTTGCCTCTCTCCCTGAACGCAGGTACCCTTGAACGACCAGAACTTTCCCTCGCATGGTTTACGATGGACCCCCGAGATGCCGTTGATGCGAATCAGGACGCAGATCAAGATGGGAACTGGGATTGTTCAGGTGTTGGGTGTGTGTATGAGCCCTACACGAATTTCCAAGAATACTTCGCGATCACCAACGAGCAACTTTCGAGTCCAAATGCTGTGCGATTGTCTGGGTTGACGTATCAAGGTGAAGTCATTCAGGAAGGATGGCAATTACGAGCATTGTTGCTTGGCCTCGGCCAGTGGGATGAGAACGTGAAGAACTATCTGAAGATGGATAAAACACAGAGCACAGACATTCGCTATGCATATCTGGTGGACGACAACGACAATGATTTCCTTGTTCAAGATTCATCGAATCACATTGTTCTCTGCGGTGGAAACTTAACCGATCCGTGGGATATTTACTACACAGGTGCTCCGAATACCGCTCCCGTTCGTGCTGTCGGAGAACATGAATATGGGTGGTATCTTTTGGATTACAACGACGATCATATTGCCGAGGGAACAGATCCAACAAAGTGGGACACCGATGGTGATTGGATGGTTGATTGGTTCGAAGTGAATGACGATGAACAAGACGGAAGTCGTGGTGAAACTTCACCAATCCGGTACGATTCGCGTCAAACAACATAGTGACGGCTATCCAAACGCTTGATAATCCTTCAAGGATTGGCTTGTTTACATGAGTGCAAACGTTCTCTCCCAACGTTCTGTAGCCGTCGTGCTCCTTGTGCTCTTTTTGGGGATGAGTTTTTCCCCGTTGAGCGAAGTATGGATTGAGGAAGCAGAAGCGACTGAAGTGGCTCGACACACGTACGAATTTAGTGATGGAACAACCGAATACATCGCATTGTATCAGGGAGGAAATGCAGACACTGGTGCAAAGATTGCTCTTCCAAAAGGTGCTCAGGTTACTGATGTACAGATGACATTGTCAGGAGCATCAGCGACGGGATGGTCATCGATTCCGACCACTACACGAGATCATTGGGTCGGAGGAGAAGCTTCCAATACAGACAATCAAAGTTCTGATTTGACACTCGCCATGGCCAACTCGAGTCATGAATTCAACGCACATGGAATGGACGAAGATGTGAATCCATCAAGTACCGCATGGCTTGACAATGGAACCTACGCAATCCGTCAACCGCACACCTCCAATTCAACCGACGCACTGTTTTCTCAACAATTGAAATTGAGTCCCAACTCCCTGAACGCCCAAGGCCAAGGTGCTGTCTTACGTCACCATGACTGGTTGTATCTCTCGACGTGGTCTTCGACCTCATTCCACAACATCGTACACCGATTGTATCCAAACAACGGGACTCGTGAAAGCATCATCACGTTGGACCAAAATGGCTGTACACTTCCAACAAAGCACTCCTCGTCGTATTACGGTCAATGGGGATTCAGAGATTGGGTTGTCACCGATGACGAACGACTGTATGCTATCCTTTCAGGGTACAAATATTTCTACACCTCATCAGCGAATACGATGTATCACCGGGTTCTTGAATTCGACATCTCAAACGAGAATGAATGGGTCTGTACCAATTCTTTCCAACCCCAAGGGAGTGGTGATTACACTGGAATCACGTACGACCCTGTCGAAGACATCATTTGGGTCTTGCACAATCAAAACAGAAGGATTCAATCGTACACCGTAAGTTTAACTGGTGATTTGGAGCGTGGCAATGAGTATTTCACATTCCAAACGTCGTCCTCATCAATCTGGCAATGCGGTGTCAGCAATCAACAAGCACGTGGTTTGGAAATGAACGAAACCCACTTTTTCATGCGGTGCCAAGATGGGAATTACTACAACGACCGAGACCAGTTGGAATCATGGGGCCGCTCTGGAAGCGCAACAGCCCTGATCCCTGAAAACACAGTTCGAAGCATTTCCTCTCTCGGATATGGCCTGTTTTACGATGGTCAGCGATTCATCACTGTTGACTCCGGATATTCAACGTGGTCGAGTTCACCCTCGTATCATGAATTTGGAACGAGTTGGCAATACAAAACAACCCCAGCACCCGGGACCACGACATGGTTCGGTCCCGTTATTGAGACGGCGGATGATGTTCTTGCTGTGAACATGGAAACGCTCTGGTCCGCAGCGTCCATTGGTGACCGAGTTGATTACTGGGTATCAGCAGACAATGGTACACACTGGGTGTCTGTTGAATCCAACACGACTGTCCACTTCCAACATCCCGGTAAGGAACTTGTATGGAAGGCAACACTCATTGGTTCTACCGCCGTTTCATGGTGGGTTGATCTCGAATATGCAACCGAATACGAAGCAAGTGGAACTTGGATTTCTCCCGCGAAACCGACTGGAACAAAGGTAGGGAAAGTCCGTCCAGTCTGGACATCGACGACTGATCCAGCAACGGATGTCACCGTTCAGGTCTCCAACGATGATGGAGTGACGTGGAAGCCTGCAGAAAATCTTGTAGAGACAAGTTTCTCAACCGATGGAGCAGGAAATGTCCTTCGCTACGCTGTCACCATGACTTCAACGGATCGTTTCAAGACACCTGTTATGGACAGTCTCGAGTTGTTTTACGAGGAAGGCTATCCAGACCGGCCCAGAATTGATGTCGGTGCCGATGGTAATTTTGATTGGGAGAGCATACTGTTCCTCAATGAATCGGCAATTGACGTGAATGACGACTCTGTCGTTGGTGTTGAAGTCGATTTCCAACCGACGTTGGTCGATGCCTTCAACGACTTCATCCCCGACAACGGAGAGGGTGTTGTTGAAGTCCCACTGGCGATCAAGGCACAAACATCCGGTCGCGTCAAGATCACCAACATTGACGTGTCTTACAAAATGAACACACATGCCATCAGTGCTACGTTTGAGGGTGGCATGGCTGCTCCCGATGGAATTGCACGTAATCTCATCATCAAAGTCGCTCACGGTGACGAAGTGAACTTTGTAACTGAAGTCACAGCTTCATTCAACAACTCTCGAGGCGAAAATCCAACGTTCAAATGGCAACAGGGTGATTCATGCAGCACACTCAGTGATGCAGGTGGTATTGTTTCCTTTGATACTGCGAACTGTTCATCATCCATTGATGCAAACGATGTCCGTACCATCCGCATACCCCTAACAGTCGACTGGAGTTGGGACGATGAGCCATCAACTGAAGCGCTTCTTACCGTCAAAGATTCACTTGGTACAGCGGTGAGCAATTGGCAAACAGAAGGAATGAACCTGCGTGTTGAGAACGATATTCAACTGGATGGTTTGCAGGTTTTCGACGAAACAGGACGTCAACTCTTTGCTCAAGACTGGGTTCGAGGCGGACAGAATTTATCCTTCCTCGGAAAGATTCACTTCGAATCATCACAATTGTCACCGCTCTCAGGCGAATTTGATTTGCGTGTAATTGGTCAAAACGTCACCTATGATGGTGATCCAATCGGACAACCCATCGTCTTGGCCGAGGAATCCAACCCGAATTTTGGTTCCTACAACCTCACTTTTACTTCACCGATTGAATCCGCTCCGGGAGGAATGGTCTTTTCGCTCCAAGCCGTCAATCTACCAAATGGATCAACGTTTACCAACCCGGGATACAACACCATTCGTCTCGTTCTGGATGGGAACTCACCTTTGGTTCTCTCCGTGACTCCATTCGATGGACAAGAACGGCACGTTGGTCCGCCTGCGCCGGGTGGACAGGCGGTAGCAGTCAACATCCAGGACAGCGTTGACCCACCCACACAAATCAGTCTCCATTACTGGATTGGATGCAAATCGACCGTAGCCATCGGATGTCACGATTTCAACTTCGATGGACTCCCGCAGGAAGATGAATACGCAGAGAAAACACTCTCCTCACCGGAAACTATCGCAGGTGGATTGAACATTTTCAACGGGCTTGTGGATGATTCAATGCTTGAGCATGGCCAACTTGTTTCGATATTCGTCAGCGGTCAGGATGGTCAACAGAACCAGGTCGCAATGGGAGGGGGTCCTGTGTGCCCTCCATCTCCGCAGGTGTGTGGGTATGCACCAGGCCAAGTGATGCCAAATTGGGATGCAGATGCTTCAACCTACCGTATACGTCAGGAATTTGAGCCGGTTGTTGATTTGACCAATTCAAGCATTATCGGTCATGAGGATGAAGAACCACTCCATCCCGGAATCATGTACACTGCTCAGGTTGTGTTGTCTGATCGCAACGGCTGGGACGATATTCAGTTTGTTCAATTCGCTCTTGGAGAGGATGTGAACGACGACGAAACCTCGATCTTCATCCAACTGGAGGAAGATGAGGATGGGATGCCAAAGGCACGACTCGAGTCTGGAGGCGAATTCATTGCGGTATCGAATCTGTACTCTCAAGTGTCAACATTCGGTGATGATGAGAATCAGTTGCTAATCCGTGCACGTTTCCAGTTAACATGGTCCTTCCCTGAAGCTTACGATACGAATGGAAACGAACATTTCATCCCAATCCTCAAGGTCACAGATAAGCCATGCAATGAGGGCGAAGTCACTCCATGTTTCTCGAAGATTAGCGGCTTGGGCTCAAATGCATGGAGTTTGGACAACGACTTCAGATTCTACACGGAACCCGGTCACATCAAGGCAGTAGAATTGCGTGATGGTACAAATCATTACAACGATGATGCTGAAGAAACACTGATTGGTAGTGGCCAAGCCCTGCGTGTCACTGGGCGTGTAATGTTCAGTGAAGATGAGACGCCCGCTCCTGCAGGAGCGTTTGATGTCGTCTTTGGAGATTTTGACCACATCTGGAGAACCTCGCCTCGTGACAACGGCGAATTTAGCCTCGACCTCTTGGTTCCAGCAGTCAATTCTGGTCACCTTGATTTGCGGTTGCGCTTGGATGATTTGCCGGGACTTGCACAGGACGAGACCAGCCCTTTACCACGAGTCCGTTTTGCAGTGGACAGTTCAAATCCAACCATTCAAACAGTCATGCTCAATGAAGTTCCTGCGGGTTCCGCCCTCTCGATCGGTGAGGCGAATTCACTCCAAGTTATGCTCGAAACTGTTGATGACAACGGATTCGATTTGGATAATCCTGCTGTACTACATTATCGTATCCGAGCTGGTGAGGCCGAAATCTCTCGTGGTGCGACTGCTCTACCAGAAACGCTACCGTTTGGAGAACAATTTTTCTGGACAGGAGAAATCGATTTGACCGATATGGGCGCAACAACCCTTCTTCCATCCTATGTTGTTGACATTTGGGTTTCGGGATCGGACGCAACAGGAAACCCGTTTGAAACTCAAAACAACAACATTGACCAACCATTTGCAACCTGGCCATTGTCCTTGTTAGGGCCAAGTATCTCATTCGACCAAGCCGATACTGACATCGGTTGGAGCAATCCAAGTCCAACCCGCGATGAAACATCTGAACTGGAAATTAACGTCCTCAATGCTGGTGGAAAAGGAGATATCCGTTTCGTTCTCCAGCGCTTGGTCGATGGTGGGAACTGGAATGAAGAGTCCAATGCGTCGCTACCAATCTCTGCTGGAATGATGACATACACTTCAATTCCAGTTGTTGCGACGGTCGAACCAGGACAATCACAATACTATCGATTGTTGGTTCTTGTTGACGGTGTAGAGATGGATCGATACAATGTCGACCCACTCATTGTCAAGAAGGACACCGTTCGTGATGGGGATGCATTAGCACAACAAGCAAGCGATGGACAGTTTGCCATCTTCATGTACCTCGTTGCGGTCGCATCGCTCTCTGCTTTCTTGTGGATGTTGGTGATGTATCGAAAGATGAAGTATGGAGATGATGAATTCGATGCTGATCAAACCGATGTTGTTTCCGAAGAAATGGAAGCAAAAACAGTCCCAGAATTGAACACAGAAATGGTCACGCCTCAAGCAACACCTGCTCCTCTGCCCGCACCTGCACCAGCTCTACAGCCTGCAGCGAAGGCTCCACTTGCCCACCCTGACCCAAGAGGAATCGCTCCTCTTCCTCCAACAGGTTTGCCTGAAGGATGGACTCAAGAACAATGGAACCATTTCGGATGGAAATACATCGAAGGGTTTTCCAAAAAATAGTGGGGGGTTGACAACTTGTCAGCAACAGAATCAATGGTGCTCTTACAAGAACGAATGGTCAATCTTATTGGTCAACTAACGATGCCGGTTTCCGAAGTTGCTCTCGTGTTGCAACATCACATTCAAGGGCTGTTGGGATCGCTCAATGAGTATGTCTCAAAGACAGGGGCGACCATCAATGACCGTGTATCCCATCCTTGGCCGATTGAAAGAAGGGATGACATGCCACAAACCCCCATTTCCTTTGATGTTGAAAAAGTACTCAAAATCGTTGACCATGACCGCATGGATATTTTGTCAACCCTCATCCGTGTGACCCTTGTTGAAACCGAGATGGATTTGGTCGAGGGAATCCTCGCCCTGCGTTCATGGGAACAACTTGTTCGCCAGCAACTTGCAGAAGCGACAGGACCAGGTCAGTTGTTTTCACCACTTGAACTGCCAGATGAATGGTAATTGCGTGAGATTTTAGAAGAGCGGGGATGTGGGTTGACTATGCGTAATCGACGGTTGATTGGTGCTCTTTTGTCCTGTCTCATGCTTTCAGTTCCGATGTCTGGTTGCACTTCTGAGATTGAGAACATCCTTGGAGAATCTTGGGGAGTCCCTGGCGGGCTTGCTCTGGCATGCTTGCGAGATGATTCGTACAAGGAAATGGTGATTGAAATCGACCATGCACCAGGATATAACCCTGAAACTTCTACTGTCAATCTTTTGAAACAACGATTGGGTCAAGTCTGCGATAAGCCGGATGGAATTCGTATTGAGTTGACTGAAGTAACGTTCGCTGAGTCAGAGACTTGGACTGCGGATAAGGTTCGCGATATCGCCCATGAGACAATGGATTCTCCTCCACAAACATCTGTTCTGCGTTGGCATGTCATCATGCCTCAAGGGAAATATTCTGATGACAGTGTCCTAGGCGTCGCAGTCGATGCGTCGACCATCGCCTTGTTCCCGGATTCCATTGAAGATGCTACCTCTATTTTTAACCCAAGAATCTCAGCGGAAGATATTGAAAACAGTGTGATGGTTCACGAATTTGGTCATCTTTTGGGTCTCGTCAATTTGGTGTATACCTCTCCTGCAGATCATGAAGATTCGGAGCATCCTGGTCACTCAAACAATGAAGATTCAGTTATGTATTGGGCAGTTGAGACGGTCACAATCAGTGCGTTTTTCAGTGGTGATTTGCCGACAGAATTTGACCAAGATGATTTGGATGATTTGGAAGGAATGAAATCAGGAGAACTGGAAACTTCAGACCAATTATGGCGCCCTTAGCCGCTTTTAGCTTCGGATACAATGACAGTTGCGTCTCGCCATGCATCGTAAATCGACCACAACCAGAGTGGGATGTAAAGAACGAAGGTTAGTGCCAATGGAATTTGCAACAGTGTCCAATCAAAAGCACGCCGATGTTTTCTGTTGAAATGTTGTCCAAGAAACAATCCAGGAATAGCAGCCAAGAGGGCTGCAAAGATTGGTCTGAAGGCACCCCACATTCCGACGCCGAGGAAGATTTCTCTCCATATTTCGGTAATGAGGCGCCATGGCTTCAATTCCGATTGACCTGTTGTAGTCATACGCCTCAGATGCTGCTTCATGTTTTGGTTTGTCAACCTGTTGCCATTTTGTCAGCAAAATCAAGAACATTCAACGGTTGGCAAGACTATGCCACGGGTTCTTCTTACCGGATTTGGACCATTCGGCAGTCATGATGTCAACCCAACAGAGGCAATTATCAAGACCTTTCCCTCGCTTCTTCCGATCAACAATCCGTTCGGTAGAGGTTCGAGTGAAGTGTCGATCGAAAAACACGTTTTATCAGTCGATGAGGATGGATCCCACTGGACAGCACAAGAGCTGGATCGTCGTGAATGGGACGCGATTCTACATTTGGGTCTGTGTGGCGAATGCACCGTTCCAAGAATCGAACTTCGTGCACAAGATTGTCTGGACATGACCATTCCTGATAATTCTGGGAGACATGTGCGGAATGCCACGTTAAGTGGTATTGGAGACCTCCACACACAAGTTCCTGTGAAGAAGTGGAACACGCAAGAATGGACTGTTGGCGTCGAACTTTCATTGGATGCTGGGCGATACATCTGCAACGAAACGTTCTACAGGACACAAGAAGCGCTCAATAATCACAAGTTCGCTATTCCTTGTCTCTTTCTTCATCTTCCGACAACTGACCATTTTTCACGGAAGGATGCGGCCACTCTTATTCGGAACATGCTCGCTCATATGCTGTATAAACCGTCCATAAAAGTTGCAGCCGGGATTTTCCTCGGCGACAAAGGCTTCTTGGCGATGCGAAGGGGAGACGATGAACCGAAACCTGGCAAATGGGAATTTCCAGGAGGTACAATCGAACACAACGAAACACCAGAAGAGGCGTTGCTGAGAGAGCTCAAAGAGGAATTGTCCATAGAAGCAACCATCATCAAGCGGGTGGGTCGTTGGGACCATTCCTATCCGTTTCTTCACGTGGAAATACATTGTTACCTTGTTGAATCATCCAATCTAGAAGAAATGAAAATGACAGCCCACAGCGACAGAAAGTGGATTTCCTCTCAGGAGGATCTTGATCTTGACTGGCTCGAGGCCGATATACCAATTGTGAAACGTCTGCTGAACAATGACTACTGATGCCAGGTGGATGCTTCCCCTGATTCATCCATGGCAGATTCATCATGCAATTGTCGTGGAACGTTTTGTCGTCCCGAATGCCATGTACATGCTTCGATCCAATCACTCAAACCAACACCCTGAAGAAGAATCTCAAAAGAACCTCCCAACGGTAAATCATCGTTAACAAAAGCAATCTTTCCTGCGAACGCAGCGAGTCGAGAAATTCGAAAAACAGTTTGATTTTCGTTGAGATGTTGTCCCATCGCATCCATCGCCGTATCAAGGATTACTTGTGTTCTCAATTGCTCTAAAAACCGCTCGAAGGAGAGGTGGTTGCAAACAATTTCAGTTTGGCGGTCGCTTGGAAAACTCTCACTTTCAAACTCGTTGATGACAGCATCTGGGAAGAGGGAATGAATGGCGATTGCTACATTTTTGCTGTCATCACCTGGACGCAGTTCAGAGCGCAACGTCACCTCAATCCCCTCGTCTCGTCCGTTGTAGGACAACGGTTTCAGGTCCATGACCTAAGCAAGCAGAAACTGCTTTTGAACCTGCTTGTGAATGTGAAGTATCAAAACAGATTTGCAACAGAGCATACCAATGCGAACATCGGAACCTTGGTTGGCAACGGTTCTCCCCGTCCTCAATGAGGAAGCCCACATCGAGGCTTGTTTGCAATCCTTACTTTCTCAATCACTCCCAGCAAACGAACACATCATCATGGTCCTCGATGGAGGTTCAACCGATGCAACAAAGGACATCGTCCAGACAATTCAGAGTGGTTTGAAGCCGAATCAATATCCTGTTCTCCACCTGCTCGATAATCCTGGACGGTTCGTACCGCATGCACGTAATCTTGCACTGCAACAACTTCCCGACAGCATCACACACGTCCTTGAATTCAATGGTCACATCGAGGTTGAGCCAACCCATCTTGTTGACCTGAAACGCATTTGGGATCGACTGGAATCCGACCATCCCCAACTTGCTGGACTGGGTTGTCGTGTTCTTGGCTCGGAAATGAAGCAAGGACGGATGGAACAAATTATTGATTCAACTTTACGCAGTCCACTCGGTGGAAGTACTGGTCAATTTGCGGTCTTCAATCAAGAAGGTCCAACCAATGTACCAGCATTCGCACTTCATCGGCGGATGGCGCTTGAAACCATTGGAGGCTGGGATGAATCCTTTCTTACAAGTCAAGACAGTGATCTCAGTATGCGATTGAAGAAAGCAGGATTCGAGTTGTTTCGAACTCCGGACGTCGTTGTCAACATGCGAAGAAGAACCTCATTCAAATCATGGTTTCTGATGAGTCACCGCTATGGTTTTTGGAGAACCAAAGTCCTCCTCAAACATCCTCAGCGCATTGTTCTGCGGGAATTTTTACCGCTGCTGGGCTTAATTGGGATTTCTGTACTGTTGATGTTCAGTCCTCTTCTGGCAATAATCCCCGTTTTCGCCTACGCAATAGTTCTACTCCTTACGGGAATGTCACATTTCAGAAAAGGCCTACCCAACGTCTTGGGGGTTCCGTTGTGTCTCGTTCTGCTTCATACCGGTTTTACCATCGGCCTGATTGATGGATTGATTCGAAAAGGTGGAGCCTCAAAGGATCGTTGATGAAACAATCAAGGCGAATGCATAAGAAGAAAACGAAGGAGTCGAAGGTATGGCAACGCGACAATCATCCTCGATTGGGCTTTTTGCATTGCCAATTCTCGCGATGGGAGCCCTCCATGTCATCGTAACACCATTACGAGATATTCTTGCCCTCTCATGGATGTACACATTGGCTTGGTATGCTGTCAGTATTTTTGCTGGCTTCATGTTGTTGCGACGCACTCGCTTGACAAAGGATCATGAATTTCGCCGTTCTGAGATTATGAAGAAGATGAAACATGTGTATGAAGCGGAAGCAAAAGGTGTTTGGGAAAAGGACACGCAGTTGCAAGAAGATACACAACTCAACAGCAACAATCTGGATTCAAACATCGGTTCGTTTGGTCGAGAGTCACCTGAAATGGAACTCGATCCGGATGTCAAATCTGACGTTCGAATGTTGACTGAGCAGGGTTTTGTTCAGAAAGCGACCCGACGAATGAATGGTGATGGGGCAGAGATGGAAGAGGAGGTCGATTCAACGGTAGGTTCTGTCCGAAAAGCAAGTATGATGGATGGAATCATCGACTCAATCTTCAGCTTGTTCGGAAAGGATAAGGCCGCAGAGCGTGAGCAGCAACACCTCTCCCGTTTACGCTCCAATGCGCAACAAACACCAGTAATTGCACAACGTCCGATTGCACCCATCAAAGAAACAACATCCACTGAAGACCGCTCCAATGAAAATCTGACAATGACAACGATGAGCGATGATGGTGGTATTCTCTCATCAACATCCGTAGAACCTCCTGCACCTCTACAAAGAAGAGAATCGATTGAAGATTTAGCGATGCTCAGCAGTAATCAAGTTTCAATGCCGCCAAGTGTCTCTTCCGGAACCTGCTCTTCCTGTGGTGCTTCCAATCCTCCTTCGGAACGCTACTGTCAGTCGTGTGGTGCATCTCTTGCCGCCTAATGGCAACGTGAGGTTTTAGTGGAGGGCCTACTGGGTTGACTCGGGTGGAGCGATGGCTGACAAACGAGACTACTATGAAGTCCTCGATGTCGACCGGACTGCAACAGAAAAAGATTTGAAAAATGCCTTCAGACGTCTTGCTCGACGATATCACCCTGACCGCAGTGAAGAGCCAGACGCAGAAGAGAAATTCAAAGAAATCCAAGAAGCATATGCTGTTCTTTCCGATGATCAGAAACGAGCTCATTACGACCGCTTTGGCCACGATGGGCCTGCAGGGAGTCCGTTCAGTGGCTTTTCAGGTGGTGGATTTAACATCAACCTTGAGGATCTACTCGGCGGAGATTTCTTCTCAGGATTTTTTGGAGGAGGTCGTGGAAAAAGCCGAGAACGAAAGGGTTCGGATATCCTCGTGCGTCACAGCATCGAGATGGCTACAGTCATCACCGGAAGCGAAGAATCGATTGAACTTGACCTTCCAGTTGAGTGTACAACGTGCATTGGCTCGGGAGCAAAAGATGGGAAAACGAAGAATTGCACAAACTGCCAAGGACAAGGCCGGGTAAGAGTTCGACAACAAATTGGCCCGTTTGTCAATGAAGTGATTCAAGATTGTCGAGAATGTGGTGGAAGCGGCTCAATTGTCGAATCTCCATGTGTGGATTGTTCGGGACGAGGTCATCGTGTTGAAACCAAGACCATACGATTCAATGTTCCTGCTGGAGCAGAGCATGGTACACGATTGCGATTACGCGGTCAAGGACAACCTGCAGAACGTGGGCAAGGGTCGCACGGAGATCTCCTCATCGAGATTGAAGTCCTGACGCACCCTTGGTTCGAGAGGAACGGTTCAGATCTCATCATGTCACTCCCACTTGGTTATCCAGACCTCATCCTTGGGACCAAGATCACCATCGATCACATCGATGGGAAATCTTTGGATATTTCCATTCCTGCTCGATCCTCTGCTGGCCATACCCTTGAAATCAAAAAACGAGGTCTTCCTCACATGAGGCGAAGTGGTCGTGGGGATGTTGTAGTATTGCTCAAACTTCACGTCCCAAGTAAGATTTCAAAGGCGGACAAAAAGCAACTGGAATCGATGAAATCCAGTCTGAATCCTGATGACCAGGTGCAACGTATTTTGGACGATGCTGCTGATCGAAGAGCGAATGAATGATTATTCCTCTTCATCGAACCGTGACAAGGCTGTTGGAATGCGCATGCCACGTGGAACACCATCGACATGACCGTTGAGTTCAACATCGACCTGTGTAGCATCTCCAGTAAGATCAACGGTCAGAAACACCGTAGTTCTCTTGGCGATCGTATCGATGAACACCTCTTCACCTTGATGCAGCAGTCGTGGTTCGACATGATCAACACTGAGCGCTTGACCGTACGGTGCGTCAAATCGGAATGCGGCAATCTCCCAGGTTTCATGTTCCGTGTTTAATCCGACAAGAATCGGCCAATTTCCAGATGATTTGGCCAACCGGGGGTCCAATGTCCAGACCGCAATCGATGTGCCATCGGTTGTGTAGGACTGTTTTGGTTCACCCCATGATGCAATTGCTGATTCCCACGGAAGTGTAGCAACAGCTTGCAAGGATTGGACGAGCGATTTCCGTGTCTGCTCAGGAGTCTTCTTTCCTTCATCAAGAAGCTGGCTAAGAATTTCGAGCCGTTCCTTCATTGCACCGATTCGGGCTGCTGCACGCCGTGTGTTCCGCATTGATACAACCAGATACAAGGCCGGAAGCATCATCCCAAGACCAAGAATCCATCGAACAGTTGAGCCCCAGAATTTTGCTTCCTCGGATGGAGCAAACCATGGTTCCTCTCCGATTTCAGTGGTCACTTTTGTGATGGTAATATCGTACTCGAGTGAATCAAGGTTGTTGCTCCAGGTTTGGTTGTCTAGGATTGAACTGTCTGCATGATACAATTTGATCAGATGCATACCAGGTCCTACGGTGATGTACAAGTCCATGTCGTAGGTAAACATGTCTGGGGAGAGTGTGTATTGCTGCAACTCCTCCATTGTTTCTTGATCCCATTCGTATACTTCAGCAATCAAATCGGGACTGTTTCCGTCAATTTCAACATGCAAGCGATGTTCTGAATCGACCCAACCATCAACAGAAATCAAATAGAAATCTGCGGTATCCATGGCAGCAAGAGTGAGTTCGCCATCGTAACCTACGGTGTTTTCTGCGTACAGAATCAGCCTATTTGATTCTGCAAGAACCGTCGGTCCCAGCCCTGGAGCATCAATTGACGCATTTCCATCTGCAAAACTCTCAAGGGTTACATCGACCCAGTGAACATCGCTTTCGATGGTGAGCATTGCCATGGTTGAGTTGGGATACACGTAGATACGCTCAACGGTATTCTGTTCAACAGTGATCTCAGGCATATTGACCCAACTGTCTCCGATTCGTACAGCAAGGCGAGCGGTGACGTCCTCAATAACAGGGGCGAGCTGTACGATACTCGTCGCATCAACTGCAAATGCAGTCGTTGATGATTCGTGACCAATCTGTGTAAATTGAGAAGTATCATTCTCGATGGTCATGGTCAACTGTGGGTCATGGATGACACGTTGCAATGCATATGCAGAATGTGTGGCTGATGTCGAGACCTTAACGATGATGCGTCCATCCTCTTCGATGCTGATGTAGGATGTCTTTCCGATGGTGCTTGGGTTGCTTGCAGTCATTGATTCTATGGTCGGTTCGAGAAGTGATTCTGTTGTATCGGTTTGAAAGTAGAAGTCAAACCGCAATGAATCCGATGCATGGTGAAGTGTGAGTTCAACAATTTCGCCTGTGAGGACACGAAATCCAAAGTATTCTTCAGCGTTGAGTTCCACAGCACCTGTGTCAAACCCAAGGACAGAATATTCTCCAGTGAGAATCGTCATCAGATTTCCACGGTGCATATCCATACACAGTTCCGGGCTCGTACACCGGTATGAATCAACCAGATCGATGCTGGTTTGAGGGCTCGGTCGAACGGCCAAATGTGCTTCGTCTTGGGATACGAGAAATGACGTTGATACGGTTTCGGTTAATGATGAGGAAATGTGAACATCGATTGTGCTCGCTTCTGTCGCTGTGAAGGTTACAGAGGTCGATGAAATAAGCGTTGTATCTCCCGTTTCAAGTCTGACCTCACAGGAACTGCACCCAACATTGACGGAAACGACCGTTCCTGTATCGACTTCCATAGATTGATGGTATGCTTGGTCAGGTGAGATTGCAATCAACTGTGTTCGACCATCCACGACAAATTCATCGGAGGAATCGTTTGCATGAGTTGCAGGAACGAGGACAATGAGCAGGGTCGAAATCAAGAGAATCGATGCCATCTGCCTCCAATGGGATTGATTCTCCATGAATTGTGCTCCGTGCCATAGTCTTTCAACACTTTCTCTCGAATCCGTGCCATCTTTGAAAAACAATCCACCTCAGCACACGCCATGGCAGATGGACTTGGCCGTACCGTTCTCTTTCGTCATCGATACGGAAGGGTTTGGGGGTTAGGAGACCGTTCGTCCCCGGCGGTGAGAACACCGGCATTGATCTCAACAGAAGATGATGATGATGCTTGCAAGGAGCTTGCAGCATTCCATTGCACACAAACACGTACGATTCCTGCTCGCATTTCAATTTCAACTCATCATTGCCTCATTCCGCCAACATTTGATCAAACCGGACCATTCATGGAAGCGTCTGTCGGTCACGTTCTCCCCCCATCGTTGGAAGAAGCGAATGCAGGTGAATCGGCAGATTCTGGCCCACTTTTACCGGTCTCTTGGCAACGGTTGCATCACGACCCCTCGTTGATGGATGAGGGTTTGCAACCCAACATCGTTGTATTGGTCGATGCAGTCCAGCTTGCTGCACAACCAGGCAAACTTGTGAAAGCAATTCAAACGTTGAAGCATCGATTTCCCGGAGCCCTCCTCTGGACTCCAGGTCTAGGTGGCCCAGACAATCTGGCTGTTTTGGCTTGGTTTGGAGTTGACCTCTTCGATACAAGCAGAGTACAATTTGCCCTCAGTGCTGATCATCTTCTGACATCCTTTGGCCCTCGAAAGCCGTTGTCTGGTGAGGTCTTGGACATGCATACGGCTTTGGAGCATTATCTTCAGGCCATTCGTTCTGTTCATTCAGCGATTGAATCAGGAACACTCCGTCGTCTTGCTCAACAGCAAAGTCTGAACAGTCCACGTCTGGTTGAACACATGCGTCATTTTGATACACTCATGCACTCGACAAAGGATGTACTTCGAGCCCATCCATCAGGAATTGAATCAATTGAGTTTCTTGCGCAGGAAAGTCATCTCGACCCCGAAGTCTACTCGTGGGTTGAATTCATGACAAAACACTACTCGACTCCTGAGGGGTTAGACCATACACTTGTCCTGCTGCCGTGCTCGGAGCGTAAACCGTATCGATTGTCGAAATCACATCGTAAATTTATCGAGGCCATCGGCAGCAATGGCTGTCATGAAGTGATGATCACATCCCCTCTTGGACTCGTCCCTCGTGATTTAGAAGACGTTTGGCCTGCTGGATTCTATGACATTCCTGTAACCGGCGACTGGACAGGGGATGAACTTGCACGAGTTCAAACGATGGTTGAATCATTGATTGAACGACACGATTACCAATACGTCATAAATCACAGCGGAATTGACATCAAATTGGACGGAATTGAGGTCATCGAAACTCGTCAAGGAGAGTCATCAGGAGCACGCACTTCTCTCCAACGCCTGACAGACGCTGTACGGCATAGCAAGACGGAACTCGGTCTACTACGCCGAAAAGGCGAGGTGGTCAACATGGATCGATTCAAGAGCATTTCCCGCTATCTGTACGGACGTGACGATTGGCTTGAAGGATGTCGTATTCGTGGCAAACCTCCTCGATGGAGAATTGAAAAGGACGGTAAGCAAGTGGCCCTTTGGTTCTTCGATCGTGCAGGTTTTGCTTTCAGCAAAGAAGCAATTGGAAGTTTATTTGAACACAAAATTTTGCCCTGCATTCACCTCAAATCCTCAATCAAGTGGAAAGGTGATCTTCACTTGGGAATTATTGAAACCTATGACAAGAAAATACGCCGCGGCCAAGACCTACTCGTGGTTCAGGATGGCCAGCCCGTTGGTTTGGCAAGAAGTCTCGCACCCGGTTGGGAGTGGGCGAATACCCCTGGTCGATTGGCCAAGATGCATCAAAAACGATAGCCTGATGAAGCGATGTGGTTAAGAAGGGTAAGCAGGTCGCAAGAATGCTCCGAGTGGTCCATATGGCACGAATGTATTCAGGTCGAAGAGGAAAAAGTGCTTCATCGAAGCCATTCATGACTGAGCCATCCGCTTGGTCCAACACCGATGTCAAGGAGATTGAATCCTTGATTGTCAAGTATGCCAAAGAGGGCATGAGCACATCACAAATCGGTATGATTCTTCGCGACAAGCATGCAGTACCAAACGCCCGATTGGTCCTTGGTAAGCGAATTGGTGCTGTCGTAGCAGAGAACGATCTTGGTGGCAGCTACCCTGAAGATTTGATGAATCTCATGAGACAAGCGGTCGCTATCATCGACCATCTCACAAACAACCATCGTGATATTCACAACAAGCGTTCGCTTGAATTGACCGAAGCGAAAATTCGTCGTCTTGGAAATTATTACAGAGCAGAAGGACGACTATCTGCTGACTGGAAGTACAAGCGAGACCAGCTCCGACTTATCGTCGAGTGATTGGGAGCATTCATTTGGTACTGGGTCAAGGCCCAGATGGGACGGCTATGAAAGACCTGCGAGCGGCGCCTTTTTTTGCTCCACTTAGCGATACTGTTGATGAAGCAATTGCATTTCTCAAATCCGAGTCGTTGATGTTGGTCGCAACCGCAGACCTCCACTCGATGCTCGCTTTAGGATTCTTAGAATCTGCACTCATCGACAAAGGGATCTCCTATTCTCGCAGAATTCTTGTGCCAAACTCGCACATTCCTCCCGACGAAACGGATATCATCCCTTTAAAGGAACATGCGAACGTCTTTTTTATTGACCCATGGAATCGCGTTGAAGATTCTCCTGACAATGCCTGGGTTCTTTCGTCTCAACCTGTGGAGGTTGAATTTAACCAATCCAAAAGCAAAAAGAGAGGGCGAATTGATGTCGTCCTCCAAGCGTCTGCAATCGCTTCATCTGTCGCTCCCAACGGCAGTCGAACAAAACGTTGCAGACCGTATTCAGGTTGTGGTCAATGGTTGATGGAAAGTTTGGACACAACCATGGATCCGATTCATACAATGGTTCGTGACTTTCTTCGTGACGAAGGAACAATTCAGGTCTTACCTCTTCCTGAGATTGAAGATGCAAGTGTGGAGATGATACCTGCTGCCTCTGCGCGTCGACTTCAACGTTTGAAAAAAGTTTGGGATGACTTGGACGCCTCATCAAGAGCTCAGGCACTATCCGAGTACAGTTTGCCGTTGCTGTCAAGTGATGGTCTTTCTACCGCTCGTTTAGAGGAACTCATTTGGAAGCGAATGCGAATACCAAACGAAACAACAGATTTGGCTTCGACACTCTTCCGTGTCATGAAAACGTGGCCACGTGATGCTGATGCAGCAGTCCTTCATGCTGGTCGATTGATTGATGAATTGCTTAGGACTGGTCGGTTGTCATCATCGACGGATTGAAACATCAAGAGGTTCTGGGATTATCATGGCGATTGAGCGGTTGTTAACAGGGAGCATTCGTGAACGTGTTCAAGACTTGATGTCAACTGAGGATTTGATCATTGAATCTTTCAAAGACATTGTCAAAGATGAGTTGAAAGCACACATTCGAAACAAGATCGAAGAAGACCCTGATCTCCATGCAGAAATTAAGGAAGCAGTGGCCTATTATTTCCATCAAAAAGCGCGTTCTGTCTATGCTGAACTGAAGGCTACACGAGCAGCAACGCGGCTTGGACTGCGACTCCTGCCGGACGAGTTGCAAGGGGAAGTCGGAGAAGCACTTATTGGTCTCTTCGAGAAAGAATTAGGCACGTTACTGGACAAAGCCCTTTGATTCAAAAACAACCCGTGTTTGGTACATATCGGCGTTGATGTTATACGCCTAATTCATGAGGAACTGACATGGAGAGTATGCGAGGTCGAGCTTTCCTTCTCTTGAGTTGCTTCATGCTATCTTTGCTAGCACCTTTTTCTCCACTAGCATCGAATGCGCGTGCTGAAGATGCCAAAGTCTGCTGTGAGGCTACTCAGGTCGATTTGTTCCTACTTGGTGATGTGGATTTGCAACTGTCTCCGTTTGCAGATCTGCTCTCGGAAACATCCACATCCGCCTCGTTTGAAACCTCGATTACTTCTTCGGCGCAGGTCGGAGATTGGAGTCTTGAATCTGCCTGGCCAGGAACCGTCCCGGAATCGACTTGGACTGTTGAATTGGGATACACGGTTTCTGATGCCGGTGGGGCTCAACTCAACATGTCAGCAACTGTAACCATTGGTGGTTCTTCATTCACTGCCTTCCTGGGCGTTGACCAGCAATTCGTTCCTCAAGGCTCAGGTACAATCACAATCGATGTTCCTGTCGAAGAAGTCCAAGTGAGTGGAACTTCAGAAATAGCCGTCAGTGTGAATGCAAGAACCATCACCTTTACCGTGCCTTCCGGTGGTCCGAAGGTTGAATTCTTCTGGGGTGGTGAAGAACACCCCTCTGCTCTTACTGCAGTACTTCCGTTGATCGATTTAACACTCGATGAGCCATTGATCGAAGGCGATATGGTCTATTTCGCTGTACGTATTGAATCTCCGTTTGGAATGGAATCCCTTGTGTTTTCAAAGGGCATTTCACTCCAGGTGAACGGTATCGAACAAACCGAAGACCCCACTGAAGTTCTCGATGGAGAGGCAATCCTAGTGATTTGGACGTGGGACGGTGCTGCAGGTGGTCAAGAAACAGTGAGTGTTTCCGTTTCGTATGAATTACAAGACGGTTTAATCCTTACCGGGTCAACGAGTTTTGACATTGAAACCTTTGATGGTTCGGGTGATGGAGGTGGCTATTATCCACTCAATGAACCGTTGCGAACAAATGGGAAAGGGTCGCCTCTCGACGTGTACATGTCCATGGAATTGGAATCGGATGGCGGCGAACTTCTTCTTGGGCAGACAACGATTTTGACCATTGAAGGGGAAATGGCATTTTGGATTCGGTGGGGATTGGACCATTTAGGCGATGAATCGATTCCACTCTCGACCGTTTTGAAAAATTTCGATGGAGGGAACATCAACGATGAGCAACGCGGTAGTCGAGTCATCGAGAATGCCGAGTTGAGTCAATTTGAGAATTACATGGACTCATATTACATCACGTTCTTCCAATTCGGGTTAGGCCTTGAATCGGATGAGATTATTGGAGATCTTTCAAAAGCACAGTCGTTCGCTATCACTCTGGACCTGATGGGTGAAGATCGTGTCCGAAACGCTCCCCTGAAATTGAGGATTGATTCACTAACTCCGATTGCTGAAAGCACAAACTACAGGATTCTCAACAGTGCATTCATGACCTCTCAACCTTCGCCTTTGTGGTCATCCTATGATTTGTTCATTACCATCAAGACAACTGCAATGAGTTCTTTCTCAAGCATTGAAGTCAAAGAAACAGATCAAATTGAACTGAACTATCTGCGATTCCCTTGGGGTGAATCCGCCACTCTTTCTGCGAGTGGACTGACACAATCCGTTGATTTCACAATCGATGCAGATGCACCATCAAAATCGATTTTGTTCACTCCAATTGGCCTGACAGCGGCAATGACATTGATTCTTGCAGGGGGATTATTCATCGCTTTCCGGATGGTATCCAATCGTTCCAAATATCCGTTGATGATTGAGATGATTCTTGTGCCTATGGTGTTCTTGTTGCATTTCTTTGCCTTCGAAGCCGTCTATATCCTTGGCTCCAGTGGAGGAATCGTGTTCATATGGTGGGCGACAGCGGTGATCTCTCCAAGAACGACCGCTTCATCAACGGACTCAAAACCGAAACCGCAGCTCGTCGTCGAGAACTTCCCGACCATCGCCTGTCCTGAATGTCAAACGTCCAATCCTGTGACCTCAGATTTGCGACCTATTCGGATACAGTGTGCTGGTTGCGATCGAATCATTAAGATTGTAGCGTAGGGTCAAAACCCTCTTGAATGGTTACGTACAGCACATGTCATGAGCGAGACCGTTGCTGATTTAGAACTCGATGATGAACACGTAACCATAGGATTGGAAGACACACTCGTTGAAGGCTGCAAACGTCTCATTAGCATACCGTCCGGAATTCTAGTGGTTCTCGATGATGATGATGCAGTCAAAGGGGTCATAGGGCAACGACAGATGCTCAAGGCCATTGGAAACGGAGTCGATGTAAATGAGACCACATGCAAGGAAGTAATGGAGATGGATGTTCTGAAAGTATCGTTATCCGATCCTATTGCAGATGTGATTAAATCTGTCAACGAACGAATGCCGCAAGCAGTCGTTGCGGTCGGCGAATCAGGATCGTTTGAAGGTTATTTCTCTCCAGACGATTATCGACAAGCACAGACCATTTTGTCTGCAAATCCCTCACTCGGTTCTCTTTGACGGGGTCAATGCAGAAGCCCACTGATTGTCCTTCACATCAAGGAGGCATGACTATTTGGTCTGGGTGCGGACGTACCGATTTGCACACAACTAAGTATTGCCGTCACAAGCAGATTCCATGGTAGAATTTGATTTGAGTGAGGAGCAAGAGATGTTGGCTGAGCTTGCTAGAGATTTCGCGGATCAGGAGTTGATTCCAAATGCAGAGCACTGGGATAAAAATGGGATTTTTCCTGAGGAATCAATCAACAAGGCTCGAGAATTAGGATTGCTTAACTGCACGATACCTGCCGACTATGGTGGTTTAGGATTGTCATTTCTTGATGAAGTTATCATCAACGAAGAACTTGGACGGGGTGACCCTGGATTTGCAACGATCACAGGTGTGACAATGCTGGCTTGCCATCCAGTGATTTATGGAGGGACAGAAGAGCAAAAAAAGGAATTCTTGGGCCGGGTCTGCAACGGTGAAATCTCCGCATACTGTGTCACTGAACCTGGAGCAGGTTCGGATGTTCGAGCACTTTCAACGACTGCTGTATTGGACGGTGACCATTACATTCTGAACGGTTCAAAAATGTGGATAGGAGGGGCAGGTCACGCCAACTGGTTCTATGTGCTTGCTAAAACGGGTGAATCAGATTCATACGATTCACTCAGCGGGTTTCTGGTTGAAGCGAACTCTGAAGGATTGCAAGTCGGGAAAAAAGAAGAAAAAATGGGACAGCGTTCCTCCGATACGCGTTCAGTGACCTTTCATGACGTCAAAGTGCCAAAGGCAAATCTCGTTGGAGGTGTTGAAGGAACGGGATGGCTTCAAGCAATGGTGGCCTTTGATCGCTCTCGGCCGATGCTTGCATCACATGCTCTTGGAAATGCAAGGGGAGCGATGGAAGAAGCATGGAAATATGCAAATGAGCGAGAAACATTTGGGAAACCTATTTTTCAACATCAATCCATATCTTTCATGCTGGCTGATATGAGCACTAAAATCGAAGGAGCACGACTCTTAGCATACAAAGCAGCACATAAGTTGGACAAAGGTGAACGAGCAACATTGGAATCTGCTCATGCAAAACGATATGCAGCAGACATCGGGATGGAGGTTACAACGGATTCGGTTCAAATTTTTGGAGGATATGGCTATTCAGAGGAATTCCCTGCTGCAAGAAGAATGAGAGGAGCTAAAATTTACCAAATATTCGGGGGCACAAGTCAAATCCAACGTTTGATCATTGGCAGAGAGCTGAACAAAAATTTCCAGTGAAAGCGTAGCGTTGTATAGGACGAGCTGCAAATTCTAGTGAATGCGAGGATTGTGCGCGAGGCGATTATGGATAACCCTCGTAAACATATGAATTATATTCTTCTCAGGTCAAATTATCCTAGTTCGTGACGATACTTTTGTATTGGTAACTTTTGGGTTGGACTATGAGAGTAACAGGTTTAGTCCTCGTTTTGACTCTATTACTGCTCGCTCCTCTCTCAGGGTGTATATCGTCAGGAGATAATGGTGAAGCAATAGGAATGAATCCTGATACATTGGGAAATGAGATATATTCAATTGAATGTAAAGAATACGACGGTCTTGAAAGATGTTGGAAGTTGCTTATCCCTAATAGTATAGAAAAAGACAGCGCTGTTCCACTATTGATTGATATTCATGGGTACACACAAGACATGGACAAGCATAGTAACCTCACAGGATTCGATGATATCGCTCAAGAAGAGGGTTTTATTGTAGCCTATCCTAATGGATACAAAAACTCCTGGAACGCAGGAGATATCTGCTGTGGTGATGCTCACGAGGATGAAATCGATGACTTGGGATTTCTGCTCGGACTTGTAAACCATTTGATTGAAACTCAACCAATCGATGATGACAGAATCTATGTTTCTGGATGGTCTAATGGTTGTGGCATGACGCAAATGTTAGCGGTAAAGGCTAGTGAACTGTTTGCTGCCGTTGGATGTATGTCATTCTATCTGATTACATCACCTGATCAAAATTACACTCCAATACCATTCATGGAGGTACATGGCCTGTTAGATGACCTTATTGTCTACGGGAATGCTGGCGCACTTTACATATTCGATCAAGAAGATAACTGGGCCAAAGAAGGTGCGTTACAAAATTTAGAAGATTGGAGAAAAATGAACAACTGCTCAGGTGTAATATCTGAAGTGATCACTGTTCAACCAGATTACGACATACGTGGATATTCTAATTGTGAAAATGGTGCAGAAGTACGCCTAATGACTCTGAATTATGGAGGGCACAATCCGTATGCTAAAGATTGTCCAGATTATCAAGCCGATTCTCCTGATGATTTGATATGGTCATGTAGGAAAAATCCAACCGATATAGACTCTTCAAGAATCCTTTGGGATTTCCTAAGCGGGTTTTCAAAAAGTGATTGAACATAGAACGAAAATCCGCGGGTAAGTGCTCTACATACACAACGGCTCCCCTTGTATTCCTATGCGACTTCATGGGTACCGTTCGCCAACCCATTGGTGCAAAGGGCCCCCTTTGCTCGACTTAATTGTCAGTATTTTCACGTGCTTTTGCAGGAATAAAATAAATATAAATGCTGAATAATTTAATGTCATGGCAAAATCTGGAATTGTTCTTTTTGGGATTTTGACACTCTTAGGAATAGGCCTCATATCTTTGGGCTCTAGCATGATTCCAAGTAACAATGACTACAGTGTGGAGGCATCCTACGGTATACCATTCGTGGGCGGTTTGTATGGTTCATTCAAAACATGTTGTGGAGGCTTCTTGATTTTTTTTCTAGGGGGGGTTATATTTTCTTCATCGTTGGCAGCGGGCACAGGTGCTGTAGCATTGGAGATTACTAAGGAAAAAGATAACAAAACAGATCTAATTGATACCGACAAGTCGCAATCCGAAGAGCCAGTTCCTCAAGAAATCCAACTGGCAGGTCTATCAATCGCCTGGAGACAATTGCGTGGAGATGAAGATGGGCAATCAAGGCTTTATCATGAAGCTGAAATTTACAACGATCTCCGACAAAATAAGGAGGGCCCAAAGGTTCAAGATTAGTGTTCGCAAGGGTTCGCAATGCATTCTTCACAACGTTACTGTTTATTCTTCTTCCCGAATGTGAATAGTGGTATTTGAACCAAGAGCCAACGATTCTCTGTATTTTTCCTCTATCACTGCCAAACGTTCCTCGCTGATTTCATAGGCCGTTGCAAGGTTACCCAACAAAACCTGCTCCCGTGCAGTCAATACA
>PAJM01000008.1 GCA_002706065.1 Methanobacteriota archaeon
ATAGGGAGGATGTGTTGGTTCCAAGAATTGCATGCTCCGGAGCCATCTCGTCGAGTTGAGCGAAGACCTTGGCTTTGAGTTCAGGGATTTCAGGAACAGCTTCGATGACGAGATCAACATCGTGGACTGCGGTCTTCATGTCTGGTTCTGCTCGGAGATTCTTAGCCCATGCTTCTTTTTGCTCTGCAGTGGTTTTTCCTCGAGCAATACCTTTGTCCCAGAATGCATCAATACGTTGCATGCCTCGTTCAAGTCCTTCAGGAAATGCATCGTAGAGGGCTGTTGTCCAACCTGCTTGAGCACAGACTTGGGCAATACCTGCGCCCATTGTTCCTGCACCGATGACTGCTACGCGTTCAATCGCCATGATTTGTCCCAGTTGCTTGGGCTTCATCATGCTTATCGCTCTGAGCGATGGCGACACCACCGACGATGAGGACGAATGCGATGAGGAGAGAGAGGCCGAGTTTCTCACCGATGAGAATGACGCCTCCAAGAATTCCAAACGGTGGTACGAGGTAGACATAGAGTGCTGATTTCGCTGCTCCAATTGTCCGGATCCCCTCTGCGAACCAAACATAGGCGATGACTGTTGAAAAGACGGCAAGGAAGACAATGCTTGCAATGATTTCCAAGTTGAATGTGGGCCATCCCTCATCGATGATTTCGTATCCAGCCCATGGGGTGAGAATGAACAGTCCAACGACAGATGCCCAAACGGTCAATTCCAAGGGAGAGAGCGGTTGTTGAGAATCTGAGGTTGTCGTCGTCATAGCTTTCTTCATAAAAATGGTTGAAGATGCCCAGGCTCCTGCTGAGAGAATGATGAGTATGTTCCCAAGAATACGTTCATCGATTGGTATGTCGACGTTTGGTGAATAGACGAAGAGAATAGCAACGCCAGTGAGGGCGATGATAAGTCCAGCTCCGAGTCGCTTCGTCATTTTCTCGCCAAGGAACGGAATGGCGAGTAAGGCTGTAATGATTGGATTGAAGGTGATCATAAGTGATGCATCACCTGCTGCTGTGAAACGCATTCCATACATGAAGAAGGCTTGATAGAGAAACGTTGAGAAAAAACCGATGTAGAGCAAACGTTTCCATTCTTCTTTGGTTGGAATACGGAACATTCCCGTCATCTTTAGCCAGATGAGGAACATGGATACTGCAATGATGTAGCGAATCCAAGCAGCAGTAATCGGTGGGAAATCATCCAATGATATGACTCGTCCGGCTGTCCAACCAAGTCCCCAAATCATTGCAACAACAAGCAGTTTGAGGTGTGTTGCAGAATTTTTCATTCAAACCGCTCCAAGCCGAGCTGGAGGATTCGGGCTCGTGGAAGACCGATCTCCGGCAGGCCGTGGGCTGGGGCATACTGTTTGAGTCCTTCTAAGCGTTGGACGTACAATCCGTAGGATGCGATGTCGTTTTGATCGAATGGCGTTGGTACGCCCATTCGGGTCAATGTTTCGCATGCCTTCTGAGAGTAAATTGGATAGACGTTGGTCGAAAAGTGCATCCATTGTGACAATCGAACGGTGTCGATGTTGTCGAGTGAAAGAATGTGCTCAAGCAGGTTGACTTTCGGGTAGGCGATGGTTCGTAGTGCCATCAAGACTTCATTTTCAAGGTCGTCGTTCCATACAAGCGGGGTGTTGTCTGCCCATCCGTCTGCGATGTTGAGATGTTCAAGAGAGCGTTCCGATTCGATGGCGAAGAGAGCATCGACGTACGGTTTGTCTTCGTAAGCATCTTCGACAAGTTGAGGCAAGTTGTCGTAGAAACGCTCAACCATATCGGCATGAATACCGAACAATTCGACTGGAATCATAGAAATCCCACTCAAGCGTTAGCGCCGATACCAGACTCGAGTTGTCGAGCCGAAAGTGGCTTGTTTTCGATCCATTCGAGCTTGAAGTACTCCTTGAGTGCTTCTTCATCTTCTGCGGTTGGGAGAATGGTACGAATGTATTCGTTCCACTCATCATCACTGCCTTCGAATTTTTCTCCGTGGACGGTGTAGCGCATTCCTTTGCAGTCACCGATGTCTCGGTTGAAGTTCTCGTGGGCGACGTAGAATTGTGTTGCTCCTTCTTTTTGGTAACCGTTGAGTTTGTTGACTTCTCGGACGATTTCGTCGTGGTAGTGGCCACGAGCTTCTTGGTTGAGGACTTCCTTGTCAACACCAATTTCAGCATCCTGCTTCTTTCGTTCATCCCAGCGTCCCTTTATTCCCCAGACGTATGCCCAGTGAGCAGAGGACGAGGAGTCAACGCCGAACAAGTCGTGTGCAGTTGAGACCCACTTGTTCATGTAACGCTGGAGCATGTCTTGTGGAATAACTCCAGCCTTGATGATTCGACGCAATCCGTTCGATCCTGTTCCCAGGTGGAAGGATTCTTCCTTGAGCATTGGGCCCATGCTTGCAGCAAGAGGCTTGAATGCAGAGGTCGAGAGCATACCGAGCTGGAATTTTCCATCACGATCGACAAACATGGTGTAGTTGAAGAAATCCAACCAGTGTGGCATAGGGCGGTTGAATGCACCGAGCAAGCGGTCGCCATCCTGTGCGTTTCGCTCGAGGAGTTTCTGAGCCTCACGTCGTCCTTGTTGTCCGAAGTAGGTCATGAGCAGGTAAGCCATCTGCCAGCCGTGGCGTTGTTCTTCAGCCATGATTCGAGCAGCAGCGTATCGATCGTAATCGGTTGGTGCTGTTGCGAGGAGGTGGCGTTGTTGTTCAACGGAAGCGAATTCTGTGTCGCCTTGAACGGTGATCATGGTAACGAGAGCGTCACGCATGCTTTGGTGCGGAACTTGAAGTGAACGTTCCCACTTCTTTCGTCCAGCGTAGTCACCAAATTCGATTTCGTCGCCTGCTCGGTCCCAGTCGAAGAGAATTGAGAGGTCAAAGTCACCAAGCCATTCTCGGTCGAATCCGACGCGATCTTGCCATTCGCCAAAGTTTGCAATCCAGTCATCCCATGTATTCGGTAGGTTGTCCATGTTGAGCACACGGGCGGGTCTACCTTGAATACATTGCGAACATGTTCGCACGAACATGTGCGCTTACGGTGATTTACGCCGAATTTCCTCTGCCATGTCGTTCATGATTCGGCTCTCTATGCGTTGAAGCATAGCGGAAAGAGTGGATTTTGCCATATCCATTGCTGCCGCTAATTTACTCAATGATGTCCTTCGAGGAACATCATAGTACCCCTCTCGGAGTGCAGCGTCGAAAATTTGTCGCTGACGGGAAGTGAGAAGAGTTGCACCGCTGTTCCGTGTTGACGTCAATCGGAATGGAATGTTTTCCCTGGTCAACTCAGAGAGCAATTGCCGAGCCTGCTCAGGTGTGCAGACAAAGGTCCAGTCGACCCATCCATCGTGGACTTCAAACGGAGATCGTGGAACGACACCAACAATTCTCAATGGTCGGACAAAGCCTCCACCTCCACTGGCAATATCGACAGCAAAGCGTTGATTTCCTAACGAGCGAACTTCATCAATTCCTGGATGTGCTTCCAATGCAAATTCAACATCGTCGTTGGCTGAGAGTGTTGCCGTTCCTCTTCCCTTGCCGAGAGGCATCGTTTCTTCGATTCGGAGAACGAGGGATGGAAGGGAACGAGATACATCCCCCGACCAGTGGCCTTCTGGAAGCCGAACTTGGATGCGGACGTGTTGAGACATAGAATCACAATGGTCGACGAGTCGAGAATTGTTCAACAGTTTTTGCTTGAACATCGATAAGTTCACTGTGGGTGATGGTGTAATCTTCGCCTATCTCTGCAGCTGGTAGGTAACCATCGCACACACCGGATGCAGCAAAAATAGCATCTTCGGATCGACACAAATCATGCGCTTTCCAAAGTCGAGTCAAGTCATCATCGATCATTTCCCCGGCACGTGCTTCTTCCTCAGGCGAACGGAAGACGAGCCTTCCTTCGAAGACGCCACCAAGTCCGCGTATGGCTGCAGCGGAAATCACACCCTCTGGTGCAGCACCAATGCCCATGAGCAGGTCAAACGGACCATCATCCTTTGCTGCCCATATAGCGCCGGACACATCACCGTCTCCGAGCAGTTCGAGTTGTGCACCAGATGTTCTGATTTCTTTGAACAGGTCGGTATGTCGTTCCCGATCGAGAGCGACGACGTTAACCTCGCTGATGGGCTTGTCCAAAGCATGAGCGGTCTGTTCGAGGTTGTAGGCGACCGTTCCCTCAAGAGAGATGTGGCCTGCAAGTCGCGGTCCTGCTGCAATTTTGTTCATGTAACAATCAGGAGCGTGGAGAAGTGTTCCCCTCGGTGCGGCTGCAAGTACGGCGATTGAATTGGGTTGGTCATAGGCGCAATTGTTGGTGCATTCAAGTGGATCGACAGCGATATCGATGCGAGGGACTCCTTCAACTCCAACAGCACTACCAAGTTCTTCTCCGATAAAGAGCATAGGAGCCTCGTCTCGCTCACCTTCTCCTATTGCGACTCGACCATCGAACGGTACGGCATCGAATGTCTTGCGCATCGCTTCGACTGCTGCATCGTCAGCAGCATTCTTGTCCCCTTTTCCTCGCCATGCGGAACTCGCAATTGCAGCTTGGTCAACAGCTTCTAGGAAGTGCTTAGCGAGGTCGGCGGTGCTGCTCATGTTCGTCCCAATCCGAGATTGGACATATGCCTTTTCGCTTGTTTTGATGCTCAACGACGACGGTTTGGACGTCCCTGACGACCTTTACCACGAGAATTATGCCTGCCGCCGGGCCCTTTCCGTCCCCCACCTTGGCGTCCTCCTCCATGGCGACGTTGAGACGGATGTCGGCCCTCAGGTTGGAAGGTCCAATCGTCACTTCGACGAGGCCGAACATATCGATGGCCGACTCGCTCCTGCTCCAAATCCCTGACGAGTTGATCAATAAATTCCTCTGGAAGTTCGACAGCAGTAATCTTGTCGAGCATTTCAATGCGCCCAACGCAGGCATCCGGTAGGTTACCAACGCGATAGACCATACCAGTGATCGCACCACGTTCGATTCCATCCATCGCTCCCAAACCAAGGACCAGTGCCGCTTTTGGACCATTGTCGCTTTTGTTCACCTGCGGTACGACTTCCGCATTGGATTCTGATGATGAACCTAGGAGTTTAGATAGGGCTGCAATTGCTACATCTTCAGCACTCATGCCAGCATTCTTCGCTTCATTGAACGTATCGAGCGCATTCTGTTGAGGTTCAATTTCGCTGAATTCTTCGATCAATTGTACGCGTTGAATGTGGTCGATGTCTTTCTGAGTTGGTATTTCCATCCGTTCGAGTTGGCCAGCCTTCTTCTCGATTCGCTTGATGTGACGGACGGCACGATTTCCAACCAGCAAGACACTTCTTCCAGTACGCCCTGCTCGCCCAGTACGGCCAACTCGGTGGATGTAGGTGTCATCGTCTGTCGGCAAGTCATCTTGAAGCACCAAGTCTACACGGTCCACGTCGATTCCTCGTGCAGCAACATCGGTTGCTACCAACACATTGGTTCGACCTTCGCGGAATCGGTTCATGACCCGTGTTCTCTCAGCTTGAGACATTCCGCCGTGAAGGGCTTCGGCACCTTTCGGACGAAGAATATCGGCAACGGTCTCAACTCTGTTTCGAGTCTTGCAGAAGACAATGGTTGCACTTGGTTGCCAGGCGAGAAGGAGTTTTTCGATTGCATCAACGCGTTGTTTGAGCGTAGAAATCATCACAAATTGTTTGACAAGACTTGGTGGTCGTTCCTCCTTCCCTGACGCTCGTATCTGCTCCGGTTCTTCGAGAATTCGGTTAGCAAGCTTTTGAACGTGCTTTGGCATCGTCGCCGAGAAGAGGAGGGTCTGGTGGTCTGGATTCATTTGCTCGACAATGTATTCCAAATCATCGGCAAATCCCATGCTCAACATTTCGTCTGCTTCGTCCAAAACCAGAACATCGTATTGATTGAGGTCAACGTTGCCTCGCTCCATGTGATCGCATATGCGTCCCGGCGTAGCAACAAGAATGGCTTCTGGCCATTCGGTCAGTTGTTGAATTTGCTTTTTCATTGAAGCCCCTCCAATGAGTGCTGTAGCGATGTTGTCAAGCCCACTCAAGCGTTCGATCTCATTGACAACTTGGAGCGCGAGTTCTCGCGTGGGGCAGATGATGACACCTGGGCGGTGGGTTTGAAGAATGGGCAACACAAAAGCCGCCGTCTTTCCAGTTCCGGTTCGAGCGGTTGCAAGGACATCTTTTCCTTCAATCGCAGGAGGGATGGCCATTGCTTGAACAGGTGTAGCAACCTCGTACCCCAGTGCATCCAATCGGTCGAGGAGGTGAGCATCGAGGTTGAGGCTCTCAAAAGTGGTCGATTCGGACATATTGCACACCGCTAGGCGTGCCCAGCAGTTCGACGTGCTGGCATCTCTCGTTTAAGCGCGCCCTATGCGAATGGGGAAATGATTCGGTTTCTCAGCGAGGTTCATCCTTTTCGCTTTTCAAGGATTTTTTGATCGGTAATCATTGCAGTCGGATACTGTCCTGCATCGTCTTTCTCGAACGATTTGATCATATCGAGGACACACAGGAGTCCTGCACTGACCCCAGTCATTGCTTCCATCTCAATCCCAGTTTTGTAGTGAGCGGAAACATGAACTGTACAACGCAGGGCCAATTCTTCCCATTCCCAATCGACTTTGCAGCCCTCGAGTGGTATAGGATGGCAGTGAGGAATGATTCGAGGAGTTTCCTTGACGGCTTGTATGGCTGCAATGGTTGACGCTTCGAGGACGTCCCCCTTTTTCACCATCTTGTCGACAATCGCTTGCTTTGTTTCTGACTTGAGATGTAGGGTTCCTGTTGCTGACGCCGTTCGTTCGACGATCGGTTTGGAGCCAATCTCAACTATGCCTTGTATTTCCTTCTTCATCTTCATCCCAATCCTGCTTTCCATGTTGACCCTGTGGAGGTTACTTCACGTTTCCACAGAGGTGCCTGTTTTTTGAGTTCATCGATAAGCCATTCACAGGCTTGAAATGCCTCTTTTCGATGTGGACTTGCAACGTGAATGCTAACGATTGATTCCTGAGGTTCAACCCTGCCGATGCGGTGCGCCATTGCTACGGAGAGCGTTCCAAACATGTCGCAGGCTTTGTGAGCAAGCCCTTCAAGCACAGGGCCAAGTTTTTCCTGCCATGCGTCAAACTCGAGGGCGTAGACTTCGGCTTCACCTTCCGTCCCTCGCGTGATTCCAAGAAATGAAACAATAGCACCGCATCCCTTTGTATCAAGTTCCATACGCAGGGCATCGTGATCAAGTGTGTTTAGGGCTTCATGGATGATGATTTGGCGCCCCATGATGATGCGAAGCGAGCGCATGATTCAAGGGTAACGGCTCAATGGGCTATCATGAGCGATAGCCCGGAAGGGACCGGACCCATTCACATCATGGGTGCAGGGTTGTCAGGATTAGCATCTGCTATTATTCTCGCAAAGGCAGGAAAAGAAGTGCATGTGCATGATATTCGAGCAGATTCTGGTGCACGATTCGATGGGGATTTCCAAGCGCTTGAAAATTGGTCAATGGATGTTGACTTCTTTCAACAGTTGGAGGAATGGGGCTTTGATGCATCCGAGTTCAGAGCGACGGAATTCCAAGTAGTTGATCTCATCCATCCTGACGATGTCATCACGCAACCAAAGAGCGACAGGGTTGCATACCGGATTGTTGAGCGTGGTACGGCCGATCACACCATTGACCAAGGTATGAAGCGACAAGCCATCGCTGCAGGCGCAACAATTCATTACAAATCTCGAGTTGCAGAGAAAGATTGCACGATCATTGCATGCGGGCCAAAAAGAACCTCAGCCGTGGCATACGGTGAGATTTTCAAGACCTCTCATCCGAATCATATCGCTTTCCAAATGAATGACAAGTTAGCCCCAGGCGCTTACTCATACCTCATCATTGTCAACGGCGTTGGTCTGATTTGCACATGTTTGTGGAGAAAACAATCGAAGAGTGAACGTTTCCTCAATGAAACCATTGCGTGGTATGAAAAGCATTACCCGGACCTTGACAGGATGCCAATTAAGCGCGTCGGCGGTAAAGGCGACTTCACCATCAATCAACGATACAAGCAAGATGGTCGATACTATGTTGGAGAGTCAGGAGGTCTTCAGGATTTCATGTGGGGTTTTGGAATGCGCATGGCCGTATGGTCTGGCGTTCTCGCAGCGAAGGACATACTGGGTGAATGCGATTATGAAACCGAAGTTCGCAAACAGTTGCTCCCTTATGTCCGAACAAGTGTTGCCAATCGGTGGCTCATGAATCGAGTGGGCGATGGTATGTTCAAGCGAATGTGTCGTCGATGGATGAAGGATCAAAAGAAACGAGGCGATGGTTTGGTTTGGATTGGGAAATTGTTCAAACCATCATGGTACAAGACTCTGCTTTACCATCTTGTCACACCATTCATGCTCGAAAAAGACCCGAAAGCAATGGGTCGTGGTGTCCGACGCATGCCGTTCCGGAAAGCGAAATCGAGGGACGTCTGGGAACAGTCCCCTGAAGCTGAAAAAATCGGCAAACAGTGGGACGAAATCCGACGAGGTGGTGGCAAGATTTCCTTTGCCAATGATTCAGATGATTCGAGCATTTCCAGCGAGTAGACGCGACGATTTCTTCATAATGCAAACCGCATTCGGAAAGGCATGAGCGACCTCAATTTCGAAGCCATGCCCAACAAACTCGTGAATTATGCTACACTCGATGGTATCGCTGTCATTGAATTGGCTAGTGATGCATCAGGTGAGGCTCTTACCGAAGTCAATGACCGATCACCAAACACGTACACTCACGGAATGATGAGCGACCTTGACGATGCGATTATCAAGGCCCGTTTTGATGATGATGTTTCCTGCATCGTCTTGACCGGTAACGGTTCCTCCTTCTTCTCTGCTGGTGCATCGATTAAGATGCTCAACAGTGTCTCTCCCGGATTCAAGTACAACTTCTGTCTCCACGCCAATGAGACACTTTCACGCCTTGAACAGACGCCGAAATTGGTTGTTTGTGCAATCAACGGTCACGCAGTAGGTGGCGGTCTTGAAATCGCAATGGCTGCAGACATCCGCATTGCTCGAAAGAACTCTGGCAAAGTGGGACTTCCTGAAATCAACCTTGGTGTCCTTGCAGGCACAGGTGGTACTGCCCGCTTGACTCGCTTGATTGGTAAAGCAAAGGCACTCGAGATGATGGTAACTGGAGAGTTGATGTCTTTCGAGGACGCACATGCTCACAATCTCATCAATCACATTTGGGAAGGAGACGCTTCTGACTTCCGTCGAGACATTCTCGATTGGTGTGGTCAGTTCACTCTGCCGAACAAGGCAACGAAGGCGGTTGGAAACATCAAGCGCTCGTGCCAAACTGGTCCAGAAATTCCGTTCGAATATCACCTTGCGCTCGAGCGTGAGTTGCAAGCTTCACTCTTCAACTCAAGCGATGCGAAGGAAGGAATTGCTGCCTACGTCGAAAAGCGAGTTGCGAACTTTACTGGTCAATGAGCGTGAATGGAATGTCCGACTACCACATTCCTGCCGACGTTCCCGATGAATTAGCGGATACATATCTCGAGAACCTCATGGCTGCGACCTGTGGTACAGGATCGATGAATCTGTTTGCTTGTGATCAAAAAATCGAGCATCTCAATGATGACTTCTACGATGGTGGGAATACAATCCCGCTTTCATCAAATGACCCTGGGCATTTGTTCGAAATCGGAGCACAGGCCCATCGAGAAGGTACAGTTGGTGTCCTCGCAGCACAAGGAGGACTCGTCTCGTTGTATGGGCGCGATCACCCCGATGTACCCTATCTGGTCAAATTGAATTCCAAATCACACCTCGTCAAAACCAAGCAACGAGATCCTGTGAGTCTCGCAATGTGGGACATGGACGATGTGATGTCATTGGTTTCCAATGGCCTCAACGTTGTTGGAATCGGTTATACGATTTACATTGGTAGTGAATATGAGCACGAGATGCTGACTGAGGCTGCACACTTCATTCGACAAGCCCACGAGGAAGGAATGATTGCTGTCGTATGGATGTACCCTCGCGGTAAAGCAGTCGAAGATGAGAAAGATCCTCAATTAATATCTGGAGCTGCAGGGGTCGCTGCGTGCATCGGTGCCGACTTTGCTAAGGTCAATTATCCACGAGCATGGGACGGAATGACCCAACCAGAATCCCTCAAGGTCGCAGTTGAGGCCGCTGGTCGATGTGGCATCATTTGTTCTGGCGGTGGAACGCTTCCTGCGCATGACTTCTTGCAGCGTTTGTGGGATCAAATCAACGTCAGTGGATGCAAAGGTGCTGCTACTGGACGAAACATCCATCAGAAGTCAACCGAAGAAGCAGTTCGAATGACTGCTGCTTGTCATGCAATCATTTCGCAAGGTGCAAGCGTTGATGAGGCAATGGATATTTTCCAAGGCAATTGAACCAACTCTGTTTAATGCAGACTGAACAAGGCTTTATTGCCTGAAGTTTGGATTTTCCATCATGAAAAACGTCGGTGGTGCAGAGAGAATCGCTCGTGCACTGTTCGGTTCGAGTTTTGTTTTACTCGATTTTTTTGCAAACATCCAACTTGAACTCGTGTTCTTAGTGGTTGGACTGTGGGGCGTGATCACATCAGCTCTCGGCTACTGCCCCTTTAATGGCATCATGGGAAGAAATACATGCGCCATCAAGTATGATGATTCGCCCACAGAAGATGTGGTTGCAGAATCAGTCTAGTTCTTCTTCATGTCATCGCCCATGGTAATGTTGCCTTGTTGGTCGATGATGATTGGAGTTCCTTCTTTCCAGCCAGGGCAGTTGTCTTCTACCCAGATGCGGGTTGCCCATTCGCAGATGTCGTATCCACCGGATAGAATGCCTGAGCGCTTGATGTAGCCGACTTTGACGATGTCTTTGTCCTTGGAGAGAACGTTGCCAAGTTGTTGACTTGTTGTCCCATGACGCATGGTGCTGTTGATGTGTTCTAGAATCTCTGCGGTGTTTCGTGGTCGATCGCCTAGGAATTTCTTGATTTTTTCTCGTATGCGTACAGTTTTCATGTTCTTGTCCTCCTTTGAATTTCGCTTTTCGCTCATTGGCGATGTCGCTATTTTCAAGGAGCGAGGCCACTCATATAACCGTTCCTCCATCAAATGACGAGTTTGTTACCATTAATGACGAAAATCAGTGTACTTTTTACACGTATGTTCACTGGATGTAAGTGAAATCTCACAATTCCAGTGGAAAGTAGTAACTAAATGTAAGTAATTATCGTGTTATTAGGCAACAAATAAAAAGGAGTCTCTTTAGAGCGTAACAGAAGTGACTCATCATGCCAAGGAAGACAATTCGAAGTCGTTACCAGCGACGTATTCTCGATTGGCTCCTTGATGGGGGTGGAACGGTATCCCAGGCTTCAGAAGCACTGGGTATTGCCATGCCTCATGCATCACTGGCGATGCGGCAATTGAGGGAATTGAATGAGGTGCAGAGGGATGATACAGCATCGATACGAGGGGCTATCCATCGATTAACACCTTCTGGAGCCGATCATTTACTTCGGGATCTTATCGAACGTGTGCGTCAACATGTCAGTACGGTGCCAACTGGAATGAATGCAGTTGTGTTATCCAACGACCATTCAAGCGTCGTTCTTGGAGTGCTTTCCACACCCTCATCGAGACTGATCTCCTTGCCCCGTAGAACCGAATTGTTGGAGCAAGATGTCCATTTCGCTTCCAGTGGAAAAGGAGGGGGGCTTTGGGCCATCCAACGAGGGTCATCCATTCACTGGATTTCACTCGCGACATTCGAATCAACATCAGCACCATCCACTCCAATCGAAGGGACATTGACTGCGTTCGCTACTCAGACGGAATCAATCGGAATTCTTCGGCTTCGTTTGCTCGACCAATCCGACACATGGGGTGTTGCTAACGGTACATGGATCCGACTCAGCCCGAGAGAAACCGAAGGGCCATCACAGCTTCAAATCGGTGAACATGCCATCGGCCAGGTTGTTGGTACACCGTTCTCGGTACGGCCAGAGCATGGATTGTATGCGCACTTGCCTTCCTCAGTCGACCGGACATTGTTGGTATCGTCACTGGGAAATCGTGCACAACTCATGACGGAATCGATGTCGTTCTCCAATCATCGCTCCTTGCCAATCGATATACTCGGGCCTTGGATGAAGAAGCGTCATCCACGCTTGTCTTCGACCAAACGGAAGGCCCGATTGCGTTCATTGACACGCTGGCTCATCTCGGGCCGAGGGAAACAACCGCATCTGAACCTGCGTAGAGCGTTGCTTGCAGACTTTGGTGAGCGTACCTGGAAGGAACATTCCAATGCAATTGATGTTGTGCTTTTGGATGGTATCTCGCAGCATGGAGCTACATGCATCGTTGAATGGATGCTCGAATCAACGAATTTTGATATGGTGGTTGAATGGCCTTGGGCCGAGCTTGATGATCCTGCGTTGATGGAACGTCTTCTCGCGTCAGGACGTTGCCGCGCCCTCATCACTTCTCGAGGAGAAGCAAAGGAATTCTCTAGTAAGACAGCCACGGTTTTGTCCACAGAACAACTTGCAACAATCACCTATCGTCCTCAAGAATCCTACGATTTCCCTGTTCATCTTGCGCGAGCAGTGACACGCACAGAACCAGAAGCAACGCGTGAGGGTTTACCTGCAAATGCAGGCGAGCTCCTCGAGTGGTTCCAATCTGGAGGATTGGATGAGAATGTTTTGACAAGTCAAGACAATGAATTGAAGCAAGTCAGACACCACATTCGTCAAGCGATGCGGATGTTCCCTCATGGAAATTCTGATTACTCCAATTCAGTGGAGAGAGAGGTTCCCCTTGCTGCTTGGATCGCAAGTCCTGAAGCGGAACGGCCTGCACGATGGAAACGAATCTCGGCTGTGTTACCGCACGGTTGGATTGACTTGATTTCAGTAGATGCGCTTGAGGTTGTGGAATTGGTAAAAGCCATGACTCAAACCGATACTGAGTGGAAACAAAAAGCGGCGCGACAGGTCACTCATGCCTTTGATTCGAACTCATCACTGTTGGTTGATCTTGTTCCGCTTCTCGAAATTGATGCCTACAAAACAATGGCTGCGCACATTCTTCTTCTTTCCAGCAGAAGGCATCGAACGGAATTGAAATCCATCCTCCCCAAAGCAGCAACCGTTTGGTTGGATGCGCCTTACGATGAGGTGCATGTGCTGAGCGCACTCTTCGAGAATAGTGCTGCTTCATTGACGGGGCAGGATCAACTCTTGCACCGATTCCTCAAGGGTTCAAGCGTACATCCACGAGGTTCTGTGCTGCGAACGTGGTCCGATCTGCTTACCCTTTTGGATGATGGAGCGCCTATTCCGCTTGATTTGATGCGAACCTGCATCAATGTCCTCCCAGAACAATGGTGGTCGACATGGTCATTGGAATGGCTCGACGCTCAACTTTCAACTGCAGGCGGACGTGAATGGCTTGCACATCATCCCAAAATTTGGCCAGCCCTAATCTTCAGGCCAAAGGGAGAATCTCTCGGATTACCCGGCTATGTGCGACACCATCAGGGATATGCTGAACGAACGAACTTGAAACTCAACTTGCTGATGGTTCCAGAGGGACCCGGTACTGCTGCTTTGATGGATGTGCACGATATGATTCAACGCTTGGAACATGACAGTTCAGTCCATCAAGGTCGCCTTCATCCACTCGTTGGTTGGTTGTCATGCGATGTCGAAACATGGCCTGATTTCACGATGGAAGAATTGCTTGACGGGCACCATGACATCGCCAAGTTACTGATTGGACAGGCCATGTTACGACGAATGCAGTGAATTCCGATGAATTGAAATGTAACATGTGAGAGGGTTGGTCGCCGTACGTGCAACATCAGCCTGAGCTACTGTGAAATTGCAATGACGTCTGATACCAATGATACGGTCCGCTATCGAAGACTGGGACGACCCTTCGGGGAGTGACTTCCGGTGCAAAAGCGGAAACCCGGGCTGGACTATGGGTCCTCGATCGACTTCGGAATGAAATCGAGACAACCGACCGGCTCTACAGTACGCCCTGGTACCGAGGGTCAGGCCTTCGAGGAAACAATGAACAAGGCCGTTAGGTATCAGGGCACAGCTTTTCACACTATTTTCTTCATTTGAAGCGATGTCATCAAAGGCTTCATGCTTCAGCCAACCAACATGCAAGCGGACCGTTCATTCCGTCGATGTCTCATCGGCGGAACATTCGACCGTTTTCATTCAGGCCATCAGTTGCTCATCCAAACAGCTCTCCGTCAAGCCGATTTCATTGAAGTTCATGTCACCAACGATGAGATGGCCATGAGCAAAAGTGGATGGATTCAATCCCTTGACGATCGAATGGAATCCTTGCTTGGCTGGTTAAGTGAGAATGCACATTTGCGTTATGAAGTCCATGTGCTCAATGATGTCCATGGTCCTGCTCCAACTCATCGAACCGCGGACAGCATCGTTGCGACGGTGGAAACAATTCCCAGATGCCATCAGATCAATGAACAACGATACGAGAATGGCCTCCCACCGTTATCAATACTTGAGGCACCTCACCTCAACGATGAACTGGGTGGGATTCTTTCGTCAAGCCGAATTCGACGTGGCCTTATCGACAGGGAGGGTCACCCTTGGATTCCTCCTTCTTACGAAGGAAAAGTACTGCGAATGCCTTCGATCTTAGATGATGAATTCAAAACGCCAATGGGAGAATTGTATGAAGGACCGGAGGATGCACCCGAGGTCGCTCTCTCAGCAATGCTTGAAGCGTTGCCAACAACTCACGGCTCCCTTGTTGCAGTTGGTGATGTTACAGTGAAAGGACTCATGGAGATGGGTATTTTGCCGGACGTTGCCTTTGTAGATGGGCAAACCAAACGAGAAGCATTGGAAGAATCCTTACAGGTTCGCAAAGAAGACTTCCCACTTCGAAAGAGCATCAGCAATCCACCAGGGCAGCTAACACCAGCCTTGTTGGAGGCAGTTCGTTGGTCCTTCGAGCAGGATGAACCGGTTCTCATCGATGTCGATGGCGAGGAAGACCTCGCCCCGATGTTTGTGCTTGCTACGGCTCCGCTCGGTACCATCGTCGTCTACGGGCAACCAAGGAAAGGTGTTGTAATGCGCATTTTGGATTTGGAAGCAAAACACCGTGCAAGGAACCTTCTCGTTCATTTTGAGGCCGAACAATGACTGAATCTCCTCTCGTCACCGTAACTGTCTGTGCTCGAGACGGTTCACATTGGGTCAAGGATTGCTTGGATGCAATTCATGCACAAACGCATCGACCGTTGGAAATCATCGCTGTGAACGATGGTTCAACAGATTCAACAGGAGCAACCATGGATCAGTGGAAGCAATCGAACATAGACTCAGAGGTATCGATCACCGTTCTTCATCAGGATGCACTTGGGTTGTCTGCAGGACGGATGGCTGCACTTGAAGCGGCGAACGGTGAATGGGTTGCGATTACCGACATCGATGTTCGACCTGAGCAAGATTGGGTCGAACAATTGTTGATTGCAATCACTCCAGTCGATGAAGAAACGATTGTTGCAGTCACTGGAAGAACAATTTTCCAGACGCATACGGACTTGGTAAGTCGATTCAGAGCAGTTCAAATCGCATCAAAATATCGGAATCGACCACGACGCACTTCGTTAGCGAATGGTCCGTGTTCAATGTTCAATCGCCAAGCACTGATCGACGTCGGAGGATTCAATCCCGACTGGTACCATGCCGAAGATATGGAAGTCAGTTTACGATTGTTGAATGCAGGAGGAAGCATTGTGTACGCTCCAGATGCACTTGTATCGCACGTTCCAGAAATAGGTGTGCGTCGTTTTTTGCATAAACGTCGCCGAGATGCTCGCGCACACATGCGAATCGTTCGACATTATCCCGCTCGACAACGTTCGGGTCCCGGATTCGATTTTATTGGAAGTGCAGGTATAGCACTGTCAATCTTTCCAATCGCATTGTTGATGTTGCTCGGTTTAATCCCACTGCTGTTGGAACTCCCATCAGCAGAATCGGTGCAAGAGTTGTGGCAAACACAATTGGCATTTGGTAGTTTGATGCTTGGAGTGCTGGTCGAATTGATGTTTTGGCGGGGTCCGTTGGGTGTCATCACACGTAGCATGAAGAACGACGGCGGTAGAGGCGGTTTCATACTTGCAATTTCCGTTCGCATCCTTACCTTGAGGTGGTCGATTGCACTGTGGCAAGGACTGCTGCTTGGTTGCATGGATGCGGTGTTCGCACGAAATGGTCACAACAGACTGTTTCGCTGATCACATGACGGTTTCGTCACCAGGTGGTGCTCGGCTTGCTGCGTTGAGAGCAAAGCCGAACGCTACAAGTGTAACAGAAACAGAGTAAACACCGAGATCAATCCACGCCATGTACATGACACTGTAGCCGATGTAAAATCCAAATCCTAGCAGAAGACACCATGCTCCAACTGCACGCATAATGCCACCTTCGGAACCAACCAATGCAGGCCATGTGTCGTTGATGATGAGAGATCGAGCAAATTCAGCAAGACCTCCTTCACCATTGTTGAGTGAACGCAGGCCAAGACCGAGAAGAGCTAGACATGCTGCAATGAAGATGCCGTCACCGGCGACGAAAGCAGGAGCGTCATCTTTGTTGCCGAATGCTTCAGCGAATGTTTCGAATGTTAGAAGGCCGCCCCAAGAGACGCGGTAGGTTGGATGAATCAATCCCATCATATTGAGGATGGAGAGTACAAGACCCCATGCTCCGATAGCAACGTACCACTTTGAGAGGGTTGCTGAAGGACTGAGGAAAATGACTGATAATCCGCCAGATTCTGTTCGCTCATCACTGCTCATGGACTTGCCGACCTCCATTTGCCATATAAGAACAACGAATCAGAGCGGGCGTTGTTGACGATAGCGATTGTTGAACACCGTTCGCATGTTTTCATCAGCATTCATCATGATTTCCTGAGTCTCAACGTTGCTTGGGATGCAGGAATTAATCTCTTTTGAACGACCATAGCGGCCACGACTACGTGTTCGGGCAGTGATGAGTCCGAGCATATCGAGATTAGCAATGATTCCAGAGATTCGACGTTGGGTGAGAGAGGGAAGGTTGAGATAGGAACATGCCTGGTCATAGACGTCGTACAGTTGACCAGTCTGAATGTTCTTCAAGCCGTTTCGTTCGTTGATCAAAACAGCCGCAAGAACAAGTTTCTGTTGTGTCGGTAGACCTGCGATGACCGGTTCGATTTGATCGGCCTCGATTTGATGCTGTGCCATTCGGACGTGATGTTGCTCGACCTTCTGGTCTCCAAGTTGTTCAGCTTTTTCGGTCGAAACGCGAAGGAGATCAAGAGCACATCGAGCATCACCATGTTCTTGAGCAGCGAATGCAGAACAAAGGGCGATAACACCTTCAGATACAACATCCGGAGCGATGGACTCTTCGGATCGTTGACGTAGAATGTCTTTGAGTTGTTCAGCATCATAAGGAGAGAAGAGGATGTCTTGCTGTCCAAGTCGTGATCGTACTCGAGGGTCAAGGAACTCGGTAAATTTGAGATCGTTGGAGATGCCTATGACACACGCTCGAGCATCGTTGAGGAAGGAATTGAGATTTGTGAGATTGTAGAGGAGATCATCTCCTGCTTTTCGAACGAGATGATCAATTTCGTCAAGAACAATCACGTACACGCCTTTTCTTGAATCCATTCGTCGGACAAGTTCTTTGAACACGCGATCTGTTGGCCACCCAGTGAACGGGATTTCATCAATTTCGTGATCTTCAAGCAGACTGTTTCCAATGTGTGAAAGAACACGGTATTGTGTATCGATTTGGCGACAGTTAACAATCACGGGGGTAATATCTCTCCGCATCTGTTCGCCTTTTTCTTTGAGTAGATTGGTGACGTGAAGTGTTACTGCTGTTTTTCCAGCACCCGTTACTCCGTAGAGGATCATGTTGGAAGGGATGTGTCCGTTCAAGGCTTCAACCAAGTTGAATGCGATTCGTTCGATTTCCTTCTCGCGGTGTGGCATAACCTCAGGCCGATGGCTATGGTGAAGAATCTCTTTGTTTGTGAACAAACTGTGTCTGGAGAGCAATGTATCGAAGATGTTTTTCTTCAAGATTTGGCCTCCATTATATACTCCTCGATTGGGAGGCTCACCTCCCGTATCGGGATAGTTTCCGTGAGTCCGAGTCCCCCTCATAAGGATGTCCGTTCAAAATAATTGAAGGGCTTTATTATCGGATGAAATACGATTTTATTTCAGTGCAATGATTTCCGGAAATTCCCTTATTATGGGACAAAAAATATCTCACGTTTCCGCCCGAGACCATGCCGAATTCTGGAAAATCCAGCGGTCCTCATCTTCAAGATGATGAACGTTCTCAGGATGGTTTGGAATTGTGTTCGTAAGAATTGGTTGGAATTCGGAGCGTGGTGAATCAACAAAGGTGTGCGTAATGAGAAGTGTGACGTCTGGGTGGCGTTCGGCTAAGTCTTGTATGTCGTCGGGATTGTGATGATGATCGGAGGCAACCCATTGAGGAAGCCCCATCTCAACGACAGCAAGTTGTGTCTGTCCAATCGCATGTTCGAGATTCTCGCATGGGCCAGAGTCGCCTGAGTGAACAAAAGAGCACCCGTCCGAATGTTGGAAACGATAACCGTAGGGGTCGACAGCTTCGACATGCTGCACTCGGAAACGCTCCCAGCCCCAGCCGTCGATTGTACCGGATTGTGTCTCCACGAAACGGATATTGTCCATGGCGTCATCCAGGCTCCCGGGAAACGCAAGATCGCACAACAGTTGAAGTCGTTCTCGAACACCACTTGAGCCGACGATTGTGAGGGGTTGTTCGCCCTCTCGATCGGAAATGTACTTTCGTTCCAGCAAGAGGAATGGTAAGCCAAACACGTGATCGCCATGAAGGTGCGTGACGAAGATGGTTTCGATGTCTGCTGGAGAGATACCCTCACGACGCAGACTAATCAAGGCTGTTGGGGGGGCATCAATGATATGTTTCCCATCGAAAATGAGGAACGAATGGTATCGAAGATGAGGTAAGAAGGCATTTCCTGTGCCAAGCATTCTCACCTCGTGGCTCATACACTCGCCTCTCCAGTCCACTCTTTCAATCCTATGATGCTGGGTTGTGAGATTTGGAATGATGGGGGTCTTTTGTTGAAGATGTTACATTCAGCCAGTAGATAGTTGCAGAAGAGGCGTTCTGTGGCCCATTCCTAACCTTCAATTACTTCCGCCATTAGGGGCAAACGTTCCAACACGGACGAGGGTGGTTAAATGGCTGACAATAACGACAATTCACTCATCATTTTGTTCGGCTCACAAACAGGTAATGCCGAAGAACTTGCCGAAGAAACAAAAAAATTGGCTGACAAAGCAGGTTTGGATTCGCATGTCATAGACATGGATGAGTTCAGTGCAGAGTTGCTACCTCAACACAAGAGGATTTTAATCATCACCTCGACATGGGGCGAGGGTGAGATGCCCGACAACGCTGAAGACCTCTGGGGAGACGTTTGTTCATCAGCACCTTCACTGAACGGTTCTTATTTTTCAGTATGTGCAATTGGTGATACATCGTACGACGAGTACTGTAAAGCAGGTATCGATTGGGACAACAAGCTGCATGAGTTGGGTGCAAATCGAACCACTGAGATACAACTTTGTGATGTGGACTACGAACCTGAATGGCAAGTATGGGTCGACAAAGCGATACCGGCAATGGCTGCATTGGAGATTCCTTTGGAGGTCGTTGTAGAGGTCGCAGAAGAACCAGTAGCAGAAGTTGTCGTGAAAGAAAAGGTGGAGAAGCCCTCGGGCAAATCGGATTGGAGTGCAAAAAACCCCTACAATTCCACCATTACAGAATGTTACGTTCTCAACGGAGAAGGCTCGAAGAAAGAAACCCGACACATCGTTTTCGATTTGGGTGACTCAGGTCTGGATTACAGGGTTGGTGATGCTCTTGGAGTTGTTCCTGAGAACCCGCCCCACATCGTCGAAGAAATTCTCGAACTGCAGGGTTGGGACAGAGATCAAATGGTGACAACTCACAAAGGAGAGAGGACTCTTTACGATGCGTTGAAGAAAGATTACGAAGTTCACATGGCGAACAAGAAATTCGTGAATTCATTGACAGAGAAAATCGTGTCCTCTGGAATGTCAATTTCAATGAACATCGTCAAACGAAGTCGCGATAACCTCAACTGGTCGAGTGATTCTGAAGGTGACTTACCCCCTGGTTTGAACGCAAGTATGGCCTCGGACGATCCAGCATCAAAGGTTGCCGCTATCGTTGCGGATTCGAAAGCCATTGAAGATTACCTATGGACCAGAGATTATGTAGACATCATGCGCGAGTTCAAGGCAAAATATACGCCTGATGAGTTCCTCGAATTAACAGATCGACTCAAACCGCGACTCTACTCCATTGCTTCTTCTCATGACGCTCACCCAGGGTATGTCGAACTGACAGTCGGTATCGTTCGATTCAATTACCATGATCGACAACGAGGAGGGTTGTGTACTCAATACATGGCAGATGAAGTTGTCGTCAATGAAACAGATGTCGGCGTCTTCATGTCTCCTACCAAGTCGTTTCTCCTTCCTGAAGATACCACGACGGACATCATCATGGTCGGTCCTGGAACAGGTATCGCACCGTTCCGAGCATTCATGGAGCAACGTGTCCATGACAAAGCGTCTGGCCGCAATTGGCTGTTCTTTGGAGACCAATCTGCGAAAACAGAATACTACTACAAGGACGAAATAGAGTCTTGGCTTGACGGCGGTGATCTCTACAAGTTTACCACAGCATGGTCTCGAGATCAGGAAGAGAAAATCTACGTACAACATCGTCTGAAAGAACACGGTGCTGAAGTTTGGGAATGGTTTGAAAACGGTGCATACTTCTACATTTGTGGCGATAAGCAATACATGGCAAAAGACGTTCATCGAGCCTTAATTGATATCGCAATCGAACACGGTGGTATGTCGGAAGAGGATGCCACTTTCTTCATCGAGAAGACCATGATGAAAGAACAGAAGCGTTACCTGCGTGACGTCTATTGAAGCTTGCTTCAATCATCATCAATCTGAAACGCCCAGACAGAGTGCTGCTGGCCATCGACTTCGATTTTGTTAATGCAGACTACGAACGGTGATTTTCGAAGTGCTCTGGATAAAATGTGTGCCTGAGCAGGTCGTCCTTCTTTGGTTAATGCGTCAATGATTTCCCGCGTTGTTCGAGGGCCATGCCGTCTCAAATATCCAACGATCCAATCAGCATGTTCACGTTGCAAACGACGTTCTTCTGTCCATCGTCTACGCATGGTTATCGACAGCAAAACACCTGTTTAAACATCTGTGCTTTCATTAGAAACCATGCCCGAGGGTCCTGAAATACATCGGGCTGCCAGTACCCTGAGGAAAGCACTTGAGGGCCAAATCATAACCAACGTAGAATGTCCGTATCAAACCATTCGCAACCAGGAACATCGATTCCTTGGTAAAGAGGTCATTAGCGTTAAAGCACGTTCGAAAGCAATGCTGATTCATATTGGAGATGATGTATTGTACAGTCACAATCAACTCTATGGACGTTGGACGGTACGAAAGACAACCAGTAAAGAACGCAAAACTAACCGTTCACTCCGGATTAAATTGCAAACTGAATCACATGTCGCTTGCTTGTATTCTGCAACCGATATTGAACTTCTCGAACCTTGGGAAATTGAGCAGCACCCCTACATTGCGCGTTTAGGTCCAGATGTCGCCGATCAAGAACTTCAACTCCAACCCGTTCTTGAACAGGTTCAAAATCCAAAATTCGGCGGTAGGCAACTTTGCCATCTCCTTCTGGATCAATCCTTCCTCGCAGGAGTTGGCAATTACCTTCGAAGTGAAATTTTGTTCAACGCAGGTCTCAATCCGCACCGCCGTCTAAAATCCCTCACAACGGCCGAACAATCTCAACTTGCGGAGTCTGCACTTGCGACTACTCAACTCGCCTATGCCCAGAAAGGTGTGACAGTTGACAAGGACTTGTACGACTTGCTGCGCGAGCAAGGGCTCTCCCGTGGGCAAGCTCGCCATTATGTGTTCACACGAGATGGATTGAGCTGTCACCAATGTCAACGACTTATCACCCACACTCGATTGAGTGGTCGTCGTTTGGATTATTGTGAACATTGTCAGGTTTAATCATCATCAACAAAAACTTCAATCGCAAATGAGTCGTTTTGATGACCCCAATAGCAACGACCGGGTTCATCCTTTTTGATGTAGAAGTATTTCGTTGCAAACTGATCGCCAAATTCTCGATGCGGTTGTTCGAATTCAATTGCGATGCGTTCACTGTAACCTCCAAGCGAGCCGACGCCCGCTTTTGCTGGTAAACCATCGACCAACACCGAACGGAAAATGAATGGTTTGCCATTCCCAAGTTGCATGGGATGCGAATCATTCTGTACGATCAAATCTTGTTCTGTTGCGGGGCGTGTTTTGCGTTCTGACATGGTATCACCAAAGGAGCATAGCAGGCGCTACTTATTAAAAATATTGTAATTAATAAGCAAGAAGCAGAGTCAGACCTCATGACCGCTTTGCTCATAGGGTGCCTCGTTTACCCAAAGGCCATGGGTTTCAAGAAAGTCTTGATTGCAAATCGTGGCGAAATCGCCCTTCGGATTATGCGGGCTTTGCGTGACATGGGTATTGAAGCAGCGATTATCTATGGGAAAGAGGACAGGTTGTCTTTGCCCGTCCAGTTTGCTGATGATGCAACCTTTAGGGATGTTATCAATCCGCTAGACGCGTATTTGGATATTGAAGCGGTAGTGCAAGCAGCCAAAGATATGGGTTGTGATGCAGTACATCCAGGCTACGGATTCTTGGCCGAAAACGCTGGTTTTGTGAAACGGCTGGAAGAAGAAGGTATCACTTTTATCGGGCCGAGTGCAAGTGTAATCACGCTCCTTGGCGATAAAATTGAGGCAAGAGCAGCAATGGAAGCTGCTGGCCTACCAACTGCAAAAGGATCCTCAGAACCAATTTCAGAGGCATCAGTTGCATCAGCCCTCGCAGATGATATCGGTTATCCAGTCATCATCAAAGCAGCAGCTGGAGGTGGAGGTATAGGGATGCAGATTGTTGAACAGGAACATGAATTTGAAAGTGCATTGAAACTCTGTCAATCCCGTGCAAAATCAGCCTTCGGAGACGATCGAGTCTTTGTCGAGAAGTACATTCAAGGAGCTCAACACGTGGAATTTCAAGTGCTTGCTGATGGAACAAATGCAATACACTTCGGTGAGCGTTTTTGCTCAATTCAACGACGTCATCAGAAACTCGTCGAAGAAGGACCGTGGCTCACGCCTGAAAAACGGCATGAAATCGGTTCTCTCGTCTGCAAGGGTGCCGAATCTGTTGGCTACAAAGGATTGGCAACGTTCGAGTTCTTGCGCGATGCGAACGGAGACTTTTACTTCCTTGAAGTCAATCCTCGTGTTCAAGTTGAACACACAGTTACAGAACTAATCACGGGGCACAATCTGGTTGAATTGGGGATTCGTGTCGCACAAGGAGAAGCACTTCCGCTGAAGCAGGAAGAAATCACATGGCGAGGTCACAGCATCCAATGCCGCCTCAACGCAGAAGACCCTGCAGAATTCATACCCAGTCCAGGACGTCTCTGGGAATGTCATTTCCCTTCAGGGTTCGGCGTCAGGGTCGACACCCACGCCCATCCTGGATACGAAATGCCAGGCTGCTTCGACTCACTGCTTGCAAAACTCCTCGTATGGGGCCGAGACCGTGAAGATGCCATCCGAAGAATGCGAACAGCACTCGATGAAACGATGATTACGGGTGTGGAACATTTGATTCCTCTTCATCGAAGAATTATGGATGAAGAGGATTTCATGAATGGGGACATCACAATCCAATACATCGACATGCATCAAGAACTTCTTGGATGAGTGGTTGCATGGACGTCTTGATTGTTGGAAGCATCGCCTACGATAGCATCACGTCGCCTCAAGGTTCTGCGATGAATACCTTGGGCGGTTCCGCCACTTATGCCGGATTGGCAGCATCGTTTCACCAACGTAGGATAGGATTGGGTCAAATTGGCCTTGTTGGGGTTGTCGGTACAGATTTCCGAGAGGATGACTTTGCAACATTGACCAATGCTGGGCTTGACACAACAGGGGTCGAGATCGTTGAGGGTTCGACCTTCCATTGGGTTGGTTCCTACCATGGCAACATGGCACAAGCCGAGACCCACGAGACCCATCTCAACGTCTTTGAGACATTCCAACCGAAGGTTCCTGAGCATGGGACCTCATCAAGCATCACATTTTGTGCAAATTTGCATCCATCCATCCAACTCTCGGTACTTGACCAATCCAAACCAGTCCGTGCATCGATTCTCGATTCCATGAACCTCTGGATCAACATCGCCCATGATGAACTCATTCAAGCAATGAAGCGAGTCGACATCGTGGTCATTAACGATGGAGAAGCATCAATGCTCGCAGGAACGGACAACCTTCTCCAAGCTGCGAAAGATGTTCAATCAATGGCTTCCATTCCAACCTTGATCATCAAGAAAGGTGAACATGGCGTACTTGCTTTGCACGGTGAAGAACTCATCGCACTTCCTGCCTATCCTACTTCGAAGGTTGTTGACCCAACCGGTTGTGGCGATACGTTTGCAGGAACACTTGCCGCTTGTTTAGCAGCCGGAACTGACACAATTCGTCTCGATGAATTACGTCAAGCATTGATTCACGCCACAGTGTCAGCAAGCTTCACCTTGGAAGATTTTGGAACCAAAGGAATCGAATCGATTACGCTAGGATCTTACGAACGTCGCTTGTTGGAGTACTGTGCAATCTCAGGAACATCAATCGATACGCCGTAGTCCGTGTTGACTCGTTTGCATTGGAGCGGCTTCCTGTGAATCCGTGAGTGAACTGAACGATGAAGGAACTGGATTTTCTTCATCTTGAATGTGTTCGCCCATGATCTCGATAATTTCCTCATCAATCCCTTGATCTTTCAAGCTCGAAATTCCATCTCGTACCCTGTTGAGAAGAGATGAGAACCTTCGAGGTTGCTCAGGTTCTGCCTGAGCACGCTTCGATGCAATTCGTCGTCTGGAAGTGGTTCTTGGCTGGATACGCTTCATTTCTCCTCGAGAATTACGCCTAATTCGAGCAGCAGTATCGGACGCAGGGGGCGAGCTGTTGTGCTGACGAACCATACCTTGTTCAACCAGTGAAAGACTTGGCTCTTGTTCAACCAATTCAGCATTCAAAAGGGGCAGGTCTGGAGAAGTAAACGCTTCTGGAGTGGATGGAATATGTGCTCCCTCAGGTCCAACAAAACTTGGAAGATGAGCGGTTGGTAAAGGTGTTCGGAACAGTTCCGCAGGTTCTCTCGACATCCCTGTCGCTTCCTGAATCATTTGGGAGGAACTCATCGTTTGCTGGTGCATTGGAACAGGAAGCGGAGCATCTCCTAAGAACTGAGTCTCTGAAATTTGACCTGGACCAAGATTTGAATGCATATCCAACGGACTTGTATGTCCTCGTCGAGTGCCGACGTTGGCAATGCCACGTTCAATGATGCCATGCTGCAACGGCTCTGAGTGCATTGGTTGCTGATTCATTGTATCCTTTGCCCATCGGGGCAGAACTTCATCAATTTCGAATTCATCTGTTTCTAGAACTGTTTCCCCAAGGAAGCTTGTAAGGCTCCGGGCAGGTTGCAAATCCTCCAGTGGAGCTGGAATCGCAAGGGCAGCAACATTGGCGGCCTGTCGGGGGAATTCCGTATCTTCATTCAGCAGTTCGACACCGACACGTGCCTCTTCAAGGCTCAACCCATCGTTCATTCGTTGAATCAATGCTGATAATTTGAGCAAACGAGAATCAATGGCGTGGAGAACGTGGCAATCACCCAGTTCTGTGTCAAGGGTGAGGGTTGGGCGCTTGGTTAGAACCCATCCGGAAATCATTGCAAGCCCCAGACAGAAACCGATCAATCGCAAATCTGGGGGCGAGATGACTCGCCATGAAGCGTAAAGAATACAGAGCCCAACGAAGGCAACCCATCCCGGGATGAGGGTGGTATTGTGGTGTTGCATACGAACGATACGATCGTATCGAATGTCGATGCAGTTGCCGTTTTTGAATTCAATTGATAGTCGGTTTTCACCTAGACTTGCTCTCGCTCGACCGCTTTCGCCTGCCACGCGTAGGCCGTGGAGAACCATTTTCTCCCCAGACTCCGCAAGGCGTTCGTTGCGCCCTCTCGTCTGCATCCCAACGTGCAGTTTGAGCCACCTATTATCAATGCATCCCTTGGAACGATGCTCAAGACAATTGTTCCAGGTTTATCCGAACGACGCCACATCACTCGACCTTTCGGAGTTGTGCGCTCCCCATGATTCGTGGTTTCGAGTCGAGTTGAGCGATCAGAACGGAAGGTGAGTCTTCAATTCTCTGCAAAAGAGGTGTTTCCCAACGCACGGTGACGTTTCCGTCGACCGATTCAACGCGGCCAACGTTGAATTGAAGATCAATCGAGGCATGGATGACATCTCCCGCTTCAAGTTGCTTCTTTTGGAACGGAGAACCCGTCAATTTCATTGTAGAAACCGTGTGAGCCTCGAGTGGGAGCGGACGGAATGTGTTGGTCTTCTTGTCCTCGATTGCAGGGTGAGTAATCAAACATGTTCCAGATAGGCTTTCTTCCTTCGCATTTCGAAGGGCAATACCAACTCTGTCTCCTGCTCCTGCTCGTGCAACGTCATCATCCATGACCTGCAACGATTTCACCGATCCAGTTCCTCCATGCGGTAGCATGGTCACTTCATCATGAACAGAAACTACACCTGATTGTACGTAACCAATGGCGACCAATCCGATTCCTTTGACATTGAAATGCTGATCGATTGGAACGACGAGCGGTTGCTTTTCAATCGAGGCCAACAATTCAGAAACGTTGTCCATGATGCTGAAAAATGCATTGCGTAGTTCGATTCCATCCGCTTTTTCAAAACTCCATTTTGTAAGACCTGCCTGTTGGAACAATGATTTGACCATGTCCTCGTCAATCCATCCACCGTCGGCAGGAGCCAACACGGCAACTCCGTGTTCAATACCTGCACTTGCAAAAGCCACCAATGCTTCACCCAGCGTGGCATCAACCGCCGTAACTTCGATGAGACCTGCTCGAGCAGCGGAAAGCGCGTTGAGCAGTGGTCGAAGTCGTTCTGGATACTTTGCTGGGCGAATCAATGAGAGAATTCTCGCTTCACCATCGACGGTTTCCTTGTGAACGTACGTGTGGACATCGCGCTGGTCTGTTGGTTTAGCGAGTTCTCGTGCGAGCTCATCACTTCCTACCATTGCGATGTTCAAGACGGGCATGGTGTTGTCCACTGAACGTTCTTTCATCAACCCTCTTGTTTGGATTTCCGCTTTGACAACATATTGTTTCGGATTTCTTGTGCGATTGCCCACTCGCTGTGTTCCTCATCGGTGTTCGGTTCGAGTTGCGGAATTGGAATTGGTCGCATCATCGAATCAATAGCAACCATGAAGAAATATCCCTCGCAAATGACACGAGTTTCCCAATCGGATTTTGTCATTGCGCATGCCGTTACTTTTACCCCAGCAGTGTGTGTACTGGTGTACACAACTCGACCTGTGACTTCGATCAAATCTCCTTGCCGAGCCGGAGCAGTAAATGTCAGTGTGTCGATTGAAACGGTAACAAATTCCCGATGGGCAAATTTGGAACAAGCGATGCCTGCTGCTTTGTCCATTACCGAAAGCAATCGGCCACCAAACAGTGTGTCGTATGAATTCGTATCCTGCGGAAACACTTCTTCAATCAGCGTGACAGGTTCGGTCGAGAATGGTTTCATGACTCTCCCACGCTTCCATATGATATGAACCCTTAGCGTCAGATGAGGCAATGGTCGTTGATTTCGCCCATTTTCATTCAGGGACAAGAAGGACGGTAGAGCGACGAGGTTTTAGTCCAGTGTTGATACGGTTGTGTTAGGTGACACCATGGCCAATGAAAACCGACGAACAAAAATTGCGCTCTTTCTCGTGATGTTGATGGTTCTAACCCCACTCGCTAGCGGAGCCAGCATAACCAATTTCAGTTCTGGAACAAGCGAAGCTGAAATTGTATTGAATGATGCTGCAACCTACTCCGATCATGTCGATGGTGCTGTCGACTTGCCACTTGGCGATTCGATAACATCTGCCAGTATGGCCGTCAGTTCCACTCCAGCTGTCCACGGTGCACACACTCGAATCGATATCGAGACCATGCCTCGTGTCTGGAATCCAAATTTTAACGGTCAGACGACCTCGTTTTCCAAGGCTGAAGACTTCCAGTTTGAGGACGGTTCAACTTCGACACCTGTCTCGTTGAAGGCAGAGGGGCTGTTGACGGATTTTGAAAGCGACCCTGCAGGATTTATGGATGGCACAACACCACCACTCCAATCTGGAGCACCTTGGTCGCACGGCTCACTCTTTGGAGGGGCGGTCTTACCTACAAACTGTGCATCGGGCAGCGATTGTTGGGGAACGGGTCTCTACGACAAGGATTACACCGATGACAACAACGGTGCAGCGTTCAAGGAAGTTCTCCTCTCACCGACACTTGATCTTTCATCGGGAACGGCTGTTAAAGACCCATCCGTTTACTTCGACTCTTTCCACCAGTTGATGACACTCTCAACCTCGAGTTCAACGAATCCAACATATCGATACGCAGATTGTGCTTACATTGAAATTCGTACCTCTCCCACTCCTGTGTTCGATCCAGCAGCGACATGGGAGCACATTGATATCGACATCCAGAATTCATCCGGATTATCGTTCGGCTCAGGATACTATCAGGTCGGTAGCTCAGGATCGAACAACAAAATTGACGGCCGATGCAACGGCGTGAACTACAACGATTACGCGCTTGGAGGCACCTCAATCTCCACATTTAATCCGAGCGGATGGGCAAGCATCAAACTCGATCTCTCCGATTATGGAGGAAACTACATCGAACTTCGTTTCGTTCTTGAGTACAACAACGTTCTACCTTCAGGTGGTTACAACGTCTACAACGTCACCTCAATGCCAGGCTGGTACATCGACAACTTCCGATTTGGAAGTACGCTCCCTCAATCAGGATGGATGGGCGTTCGAAACATTCTGCCGAACGCTCAGGGTGGCGAGAACCATCCGAATGGATACGGAATCTTGACGATTGAAGCCGAAACGACAACGACCGCTGTCCTTTCTCTCGACATTCTTGATTCACTAACAGGCCAAGTGGTCAATGACGACAATGGAAATGCAATGTCGGGACTCGTTGGCTCCATCCATGAGTTGTGGGACATCAATTCTTCGACGTATCCGACCGTAGATTTCCGATTCAACTTTGATTCAGGGCCTGATCAACTGTCAACACCGGTCCTCCACGGTTTTTCAATTGGAAGTCGAATCGGAACGGGTTTCAATCAAACCATCATCTCAGCGAATCCACCCGAAAATGGAATCTGGGCCTCACAAGGTCTTGGGGACTTGATGATGTACAATCCAGTGATTCCTGACCATTCGTACAACCCGCCAATGGACCGTTCTCACTTCAGTTATCCTATCGCTTCGATTACGCCCGTCATAGAAGACGACTGTGCGGAATCTCCAGAAATTTCGGTAGCAATGGATGGATACGGTATCCAAATGCAAAACAATGTCAAGTACACACTCGGTGAATCAGCGGACATGCCAGATTCAACGTTTGGATTTACCGCTGTTCTCTCGTATCAGAATCCATGCAACGTAGCAGGAATGTGGTTCGATCTTGAATTCGCTCACCACGCAGAGCAAATCCAGATTGACGTTGCTGGCGATGGTGACATGGAGTATTCCTTCACGGAACCAGCGTTCGATATGTTTGGCCGCCAAACGAAATTCATCAGTTCGAAAGATGCGAACGATGTTCATTATGGAACCGACTCAAGGACGCTTGCGCTCAGTTTGTCTGGTACGGTTGACGGTGGTGAATTCATGCTCCCAGTAGGGGCGACCATACAGGCTGCAGAGGTTGGCTTCGACAACAACCAAATCATTTCAACAACCAACATGAATGAAGGATTTACTTGGAAATTGATGTCTGGTTTGGAAGAGGTAAATCTCGGCGAAATCGGCAACATTACTCGAGGGGCACAGGAGATGTACCCCGAACAAATGAATCTCACATCTGCACTTAACACGTTGATGCAAAGTACGCTCACTCCAACTGCACATATTGACGCCAATGGAAACGGATGGAAGAAATTCAGGTTCAGCATTGAAAGCCTCAATGCGACCAGTGGGTCCACCATCGATCTGGTAGGTCTCGATGTGGTGTACGATGTCACGCATTACCTCACAACTGCGAATGAGTTTGCGAAGGAACTTGCCCAAGGGGTTGCGCTTTCCTCATCGACGGTTGGTTACGCCACTGTTCCAATCGCAGTTCATGCAACAAGCGGTGGAGGCGTCTCCTTCTCCAGTCTTTCCGTGATCACATCTCCCGGATACACAACAACAGCATCACTTGTTGGAAGCCCTGTTGGTCTCTACCCGAACGGTGAGATTTACGAAATTGTTACGACGCACACAGTATCCTCTCTAACCGGATCCAGCTTCCAAGAAGCATCGCTGATCTTCGAATCAACGACGGGAACCATCGAATTGGCCTATTCCGATTTGAATGGCTTTACTGAAGTCGAAAATTCGAACAATTACATCTCCTTACAAGCATCTTCAGTGACAGACATCACCGAAGGCAAGGAAATTACATGGCGCTTTATCGTCAACAATGTTTGGGAAGATACTGAACAAGTTCGGATTTACGCTGGACAAACTGCAAGCAATGGTGTCAACGGATTGCCCGATGCTATTGTCCTCGCACCAAGCGGTGGAAACGCAGTTGAGAACGATGCTGGAATCACGCTTTTCTCTGTTCTTAATGAAGAAGGTGTAGTTCAGAATCTTGATTCAGGAAACTCAAACCGATATGTGCGCATGACCGGTAGTGTTCGACTTGAATCCCTCAATGTCGCACCAGACCCATTGAGTTACTTCACAGTCGTTGAAGAGCGCAGCATCAACAGTTCAGGCGAGCAGCCGGTGTTTGAATGGACCGAGATTGCCAACCAATCCGGTACGATTGGCGGTGATTTCGATTGGACCATGGACTTGGGGCCAACGACAGCGGGTGATCATTACTACCGATTCAGACTAACAGGCTATGAAGGTGGAGACACCGTTTGTCCAACGTCGGAATACCGACCTGACGATGCCTGTGCAATTCCATTCAACTTGACTGTTGACCAATTTGCACCAGAACTCGTTTCTGTGAAGGTCCTGAACGGGCAGGTCGATCCAAACTACGAATCCAACTGGCGAAGTCTCGTTGACGACACGTGGGTAATCCCATCCAACAACCAGTACGTCAAGGTCGGTGTCACAGACTTCCAGGACCTTCCAGCAACACTCAACCTCTACTACTGGGTTGAATATCAACACGATACCAACAGTGATGGTGTTGCTGACCAGAGTGAATACGCAATGGTCGCTTTGACTGGCGACGCAGCTTACCCAACGGCAAATTACACAGGCAACTACAATGATTTGGCGAATGCAGAGAAAGACCCAGTCGGTCGTGTCAGCATGTACCTCGAAGGCTATGACCTTGCTGGGAACGCAATTGATGGAGGTTCATATGGAATTTTCAACGATGAAGTAACTTATGCTTCCATGCCTTCCAAATCTCCAGAAATTCTCAAGTTTAGCATTGAGAATTCAGCTGGACGCCCGCTGCTCAATTCCAACCACCCTTCCTACGAAGGCGATTGGAATCAAACGATGTATGCTGGAAACGAATACCACCTCATTGTTGAGGCTGAAGATCGCAACGGTTGGAGAGACATCGACTACATTCAAGTCGAATTGACCAACGACCGTGATGATCTCACCCTCTACTATTTCCCTCGAAATGAAACCGCATGGACGGACAGCCCTCACATCACAATTGTTCCAGAAGGTGAGGATTCCGATGGACCGCAATTGCTTCGAATGGACGGCGACTATCTTGTCAATCCATTTACCGATGAGTTCTACCTCGACCTCCCGATTCGCATCAACTGGGGTATTGTTGGGTTGCAAAGCCTCGCATCTCCAGTAATCTCAATCGCTGACTTGGATGGAAACGATAAGCGTAAGATCGTTGGTTCAACGACTGAAATCACTCAGTGGTACTATTCCGATGGAATCCGCCTCGACATTCGCACCGATGAAGCGAACGATTTGATGATTACACCGTACTTTAGCGACATCAGTCCACCGGTTACAGCAGACGTTCGTGAGGGGTATGTCTACCCTGGAAACACCATCGCATTCGAAGGTCAATATGCATACATTGACGGGATTTTGGACAGTGTCTACATCCTGCCTGAAATGGAATTAACACTCGAAGTTACACGACTTGAAGCCCAACCAAGCACAGTGGGCGGAGTTCAGTATTTCGCTTATGGCGCAGGTGGTGCAGATGGTACTAAGCAAGATGGACAACCAACTTATCACACCTTCAAGGGAGGCGCGTTCAACATTAACATCACTGCGCCAACATCAACCAACGAATACACGTATCAGTTCAAGCTCGTCAACCTGCCTGAGGGCGCTCTCGATACAACTGAAGCAGCATGTGCGACCTCAACGTCGTACGGTTGTGGAGACTTCGTCATCAAGGTCGATGCAAACGCTCCAGCAGTTCGGTCCAACACATGGACTGCACGAGATGAAGCAGGCACAGTTCTCGAGGATTCAGTTTCAACCTCGAATTTCAGATGTGTCGATGTTTCACTGCAAATCGACGAGAAGGAAGCCTTGTTCCAAGGCGACATCTCGGTTGCTTGGAAGTTTTACATTGACCCAACCAATGATGTCACATGGCCTTTCTACGGACAAATCCACGGAATTGATCCACTTACAGCACCGCTTTCATTGACGCCGGTTGCTGGTGGTTATGCTGCGAGTGCTGAATGTGTCGATCTCTGGCCATCAACCGAACAGGAATTGCCAACGCAAGAGCAAATCAACAACATTGAGGTTGTGTTCTGGATCGTCGGCGCAGATTCTGCAGGTTCAGCAGTTCTCGGTGGAGGTCCAACCGGTGATGGTTCGATTGCACCGATTTACTCTGGTGAAGCACGATACAACTCATTGTACAATTTCATCTTCGAAGAAGCGAGCTATTCCGTGAAAGAAATCGATCTCCTTCCACGTTCACCAGAAGTCGGTGAATCAATGACCTTGACCATTGAAGTCGTCAATACGGGTTCAAAGGCTGGAGAGGCAACACTCCGGATTCAATCGGTCGTTGATGGCGGTATTCCAGTCACTGAAAAGACTGTTACAACAGAACTCATTCCAATCGATGGAGAGGTTGATGTTGAGGTGATACTGGAATCCTTCGTCAACCCAACCACAGGGATGTATTACCTTGTCTTTGATGATGTAACAGGTGAATTGCTCTACAATGGTTCAAGCACTGGTGACAGTTTCAACGTCAAGATTGCAAGCGATAGCGATGATTCAGGAACGCTGATGTTGATTATCGTCATTCTCATCGGTTTGATTCTCGTGATGGGCATCGTTGGTTTGGTCGTTATGCGCCGAGGCAACAACGAAACCGATCAATACCTCTACGAGGATGAGGAAGAGACGAAGGCTTACGCTTCATTGCCTGGTCAATACAACGAACCAGCTGCGGCACCACCTGCAGATGTCAGCCCACAAATGGCTGAAGCCATGCAAAAGTTCCCGCAGTGGTCACAAGCCGAGATTCAAGGTTACTTTGACCAAGGATGGGATATCGCCTCCCTACAAGATTGGCTCGACAACCAATGATGGACGTGACCACTTGAGTGTGGATTTGTCGTGGGAAGACATTGTCTGGGAGGACCCTGATGGGGGTCGAATTGTCCTACATGGAGTTCTTCCTACTACCGTTCATCCTCGTGCACTAAGGCCTCGGATTGAATGGCATGCACTCACATTGCTTGAAGGTCCAGAAATTGAGGATGTTTGGCAACTGGAAGAAGAATCTGAAAAAGAATCACCAGGCATAAATCTCGCTTCCGCTATCTTAGGCGGGGGTCTCGATTCGGCCTTGATTGAGGATTTGACTCAACTCGATGAGATTCAAACCGGGCGATTTCCCGATCCAGAACCTCGACGTTTGCATCGACTTGCACTCCGTCACAATCGGCCAGTGTATTGCATTGAACCGACTCTCGATGATGCTGATTGGGAAGAGCAACGAACGCAAGAGGCGAAGGTATCGACCCATTGGCGAAAGTTACTGTCCATGGTTCGAATAGGGAAGAAGTGGAAAAAAGCAGTCAAAGTCCGAATCTTCGATGCAGTACCTCCTCCAAAGAACGTACCAAAAGATATGGCGACTGCTTCGGTTCTTACCGCAGCGTGGTGGGATTTGACCGAATCAAGAATCAACTCAACGCTCTCAAAAGCCAGAGATGAACGATTTGCGAAGCGTCTCCGTGGAGCACTCGCTGTGGAACGCGCAAAACACGGCGATTCAGCGACGTTACTTCTGCCAATGGTTCAGACGTGGAGACCCGCACTTCTCGCAATGCTCAATTCAAATCCTCAACCAGAGGAGATTATTTCATCAACAAGCCCATCGGAACAACAGGAGGAGGAGTGATGAGCGGCAACATTGACGTTACAGTCGAGAATCAACTGGTTCGTTTTGTCGCCCCCGAACCGATTGATGGCAACGCAGTTGTAGAGCACCTCGATGGTCAACGTTTTGGAAAAATGGTCATCAAGGCACTGCGAAGACCAAGAGCGACGCTTGTCATTGATCCTGAAGGACGCATTACCGTACACGGTACTCATCGCATCGAAGCAGCGCGCGATGCTGCGAAAGAGCTGATGCTTCGCCTTGGAAAAGACGATACCGGTTTGAAAACAGAACTGGGACCGATCATCGCCTCATTCTACTTCAATACGCCAATTAAGGTCCAATCCATCGTTGGCCAATTGGGTGCAGGTGAAGGTCAATACGATGACCGTCTCGATTGTGGCATCATCAAAGACGAACGACACGATCTTGTCCTTCACGTGTGGGAAAACGGTCGTTGTGTCGTCACGGATGGCCGTCACCCGAAGATGGTTGCAATGGCTGCTGTTTATTGGCAATCAAAATTCAAAGACCTTGGGATCTCCAACTTTTGAGGGTTCAGCATGGTCGATGCTCAACGGCTTTGGAAAGGCCCCATTCTTGACAATCATTTCCATCTCAACAGAAAAGGTCGCTTCTTGGATGCTGCGAAGGACTTCAAGAACGTTGGTGGAACCCATCTCGTTTTGGTCCACTGCCCAGATTTCTCATCGCCTCCAACCTCAATGAACGAACACAGAGAAACCTATGCGGACACCGTTGCTATGGCGGAGAAGGTCCGAAACGAGCACAATCTGCATGTCCGTGTTGTTCTTGGCCCACATCCTGCAGCCTTTGCTCATCAATTCATCAATTGGATGGAACAGGATGGAGAAAAAGGAATCGAGCGTGCATGTGAAAATTATCGAGACAGCATCGATGCAGCCCTTGAATACGTGAAGCAAGGTCAAGCCCACGCTATTGGTGAAGTTGGCCGACCTCATTGGGATGTTTCCGACGAGATATGGGATCTTTCCAATCAGTTGCTGGAGGAAACCATGGCCTTGGCTGCAAGGGAAGGCGTACCCCTGCAACTTCATGTTGAAGGAGAATTGGAATCAACCTATCGAGATTTATCCAATATGGCTGCGAGAGCGAATCTCCCTGCTCACCGTTTGATTCGACATTATTCGCCCCCACAGATCGACGAATCCATTACACGCGGACTTACATCGAGTGTTCTTGTCGGGAAAGGTGCGCTTGAACCACTTCTTGCAACCTATGAACAAAACCAAACTGGATTCATGCTGGAAACCGATTATATGGATGACCCACGCCGCCCGGGGGCTGTTCTTGGACCAAAGACTGTACCAAAACGAACTCAACAATTGATGGAAGCTGGGATGGATGAGGAGATTCTCTGGAGATGTCACGTCGATGTTCCAAACGCCCTGTACGGTGACGCAGAAGAATCGTAACTCTTCTTCTTAATCATCCATCACATTCAAGAAATCCTTCTGCATCGAAGGTTCATGACAGACAAAGGAAGAACACTGGCTACTTCGATAGTAGCACTTCTTTTCCTGACTTTACTTCCATTACCTGCATCGGCTCAGGGCATCGTCGGAAGCATCTCTCTGGAATGCGGAGACGATCCGGACATTACTGTCAAGCCTGGCGAATATCAGGATGAAATCGTGGAATGTACGGTCACCAACGATGGAGCGATTCTTGCCGAAAACATCGATATCACCGAAGAGTGGGATGGTGTCTATGTGAACATGGCTGTCTCTGAAAACTCCTTTACACTCGAGGCAGGGGAATCCGCAGATTTCACAATTACGTTCTCTTGCGATGAGCGAACCGATGCAGAAATTGAATACGAATTTACCATTACTGCAACGGTCACTGCATGGGGTCCGATTCCAGTTGAAGGAACGCCGCTTTCACAAGTTGCAAACCATTCAGGAGATGTAACGATCAAAGAATACGGAATGGTGACTCTCGATGTTCCAGATACATCATCAAGAAATATGGAAGTAAGCGACGAAATCTCGATTACCTTCCAGGTCGACAACGATGGAAATTCTGTCGACACAATTGAAATTCGAATCACCAATGCAAACGAACTTGAACAGCTTGGATTCGTTCTCCAAAGCGGCGATTTCCTCCGGGCCGATGATGTTCAATCAGGAGGCGTTTCGAATCAGCTTGAATTCATCATCCGTGCTCCAAGTGAAGCGAAGTCAGAAATTCGAAACCTCATTGTTATCGAAGCGAGCAGTACGCTTGACGACTCAAAGGATATTGTTGACTTTGACTTGATTGTCGAGGCTGAACAGGAATCAGGTAGTCTTGGAGCAGGTCTTTCAGAAGTAAGTACGGATGACATGGCGTTGTACGGGGCTATCGGCGGGGGCATCCTTCTGGTTCTCTTTTTGCTGATCATCATCGGCAGAGTTTCTAAGCGCTCATCCAAGAATAGGATTGCCACCGATGCGCCGACAGAACCTCCAATCGAAATCGACGATGATGAGCTTGAATTTGACCTCGACCTCGAGCTTGATTTCGATGATGATGAGTTTGATTCTGATGACCTTGATTCGATGCTGGACGATTTGTGACGCCGTCCGCTGATTTTGAAACCTCTTGGAAGCCCTTCTTTTGCGAGAAAAGAAGGGGAATACTCAAAGACGTACTGTGCTCGGTATCACCTGCGAAATGAGGGGTGCGGATGCTAGGTCTACAAGGAAAAACCGCTGTCGTGTTTGGAGTTGCAAGCGAAGATTCGATTGCGTGGGCCATTTGTCAACAATTAGCAGAGGCTGGAGCCGACCTGTTTCTTGGCTATCAAAAACGCTTCATGTCACGTGTATTTCAACTCAAAGATAAGCTTCCTGCAATTAAGGGATTTTACCCACTCGACGTAGCGAACGATGATACAACACGCGAGTTCTTTGATGAATTTTCCAAGGAACACCAAGGGAGAACAATCGACGTCCTTGTCCATGCGATCGGTTTCGCCCCTCGAAGTTGCTTCGATCGGCCGATTCTGTTTGTCGAAGATTCAGACATCAATACGGCGATGACGATTTCAGCAAACTCCCTACAACGTTGTCTGAAGTTTGCGATGCCGTACCTTAGCGAAGGGTCTTCGACCATCACGCTCACATATGCTGCTTCGACACGCTTCGTCCCATCGTATGGAATCATGTCGATGGCAAAAGCTGCACTTGAGTGTTGGACACGAGAACTTGCGTGTCATTTGGGACCACATGGGCATCGCGTCAACAGTATTTCGTCGGGTCCGATTCGAACCATCGCCGCATCCGGCATTCCCGGTTTCGATCGAATTCTTGACCACGTTGAAGCAAATGCACCCCTTCGCCGCAACGTCAACCAATCAGACGTTGCCGGGACAACGCTTTGGCTCGCAAGTCCTCTTTCAGCTGGCGTCACAGGACAATGCATCCACGTCGATGCCGGCTATTCAATCACCATGGTGCCGCAAAGCATCATGGACGCGTGAGGTGAACATATGACGCTTACAACCGATGACGGAAAACCATGCGAAGGGCTTGAACAAGGGCCGTTTGAACCAATTGCAGTCATTGGCCTTGCAGCTATGATGCCCGATGCGGAGGACCTGTCATCCTTCTGGCAAAATATCATCGATTCACATGTGAGCATCAAGGAAATTCGAGAAGGTCGATGGCCAGGCCCCGTCGATCATTTTTGGACGGAAGGTAAACCAGGCGATGTCGCTCATGGTTACACCTACGCGAAGATAGGCGCCTTCGTTGAAGGATATGAGTTCGATTGGCGTCGATGGCGTCAACCACCTGGGACCATACCGCAAATCGATCCATGCCAACTTTGGGCCGTATCTGTTTCCGCTGCAGCCATTGAACAAGCAGGGTATGGGGAAGGAGAGAAAGTCTTCCCTCGCGAGCGTGCTGGTGTTGTCTTTGCAAATGCTCTTGGCGGTGAGAACCGAAACCTGTCAAACATACGTGTTTGGTCAAACCATACTGCAGAACTTGCCAAAGAGCACGGAATGCCAGCCTCTTCAAAAGACGCATTCATGGATGCAGTCAATGAGCATGCGCCGAAGGTCGATGAAGACACCATGCCGGGTGAACTTGCCAATGTTGTATCGGGACGTGTCGCAAATCTGTTGGATTTGCAAGGACCAAATCACGCCATGGATGCGGCGTGTGCATCCTCGATGGCAGCAGTAATGGATGCCTGCCGACTTCTGCAAACACGACAAGCAGACGTCATGCTTGCGGGAGCAACGGATCGAACAATGGATCCTGCAACATATGCTAAATTCAGCGCAATCGGTGCACTCTCTCCAACACACTCGACTCCGTTTGATGCTCGAGCGAATGGTTTCGTCATGGGAGAAGGCGCTGGTGTCATGGTTCTCAAACGACTCAACGATGCGATTGCAGACGATGACACCATCCACGCAGTGATTCGTGGTATCGGTGGCTCGAGCGATGGTCGTGGCAAAGGCATTACTGCACCAAGTCAACGTGGACAAATCCAAGCCATCGCCCGTGCCTACAATCAAGCAGGATATCCTGCATCTTCTGTTCAGTTGGTTGAAGCACACGGAACGTCAACGAAAGTAGGTGACGCCACTGAACTCTCAACGTTGACGCGTTTGTGGACTGATGCAGCAACTGGCGACAATGTTGCCGTTGGCTCAATAAAATCTCAAATTGGCCATCTGAAAGCCGCTGCAGGAATTGCAGGCATTATCAAATCGGTCATGGCACTCCACCACCGAACCATTCCTCCTTCTGCGGGTTTTCAAACACCAAATCCGACCGTCGATTGGCAGAACATCCCGTTCTTTGTACCAACTTCTCCTCTCGATTGGCCAGAGCCTGAGACACACCCGCGTCGTGCAGGCGTTTCCGCCTTTGGATTTGGGGGGACGAACTTCCACATCGCATTGGAGGGTTACAAACCCGAGTTTCATCGAGATATGGCCGAAGATTGGCAACAGCGATGGAATGCTTATTCGAAATCAACATCCGTTTCGGCTCCATCAATTTTTGATTCTTCAGCTACTGCATCGTTAACACATGATGAGTTGAAAGGCATTGAGGGAGGGATTCTCCTCCTCTCAGCGTCTTCAATTGATGCGCTCGCTACAGCACTCGAAGCAACAGCATTTGCAGGCTCGAAGTTTGATGACGACCCTCGTGGATTACGGCTTTCGATAGCCCTCCAAGCTGCGAGTTCGTCGTTCGATTCAACTCATCCTTGCCGCTTGGCACTGATCGCAACGTCTTGGGCTGAGTTTGAGAAACGGAAGACATTGGCACTCAAGTCGATTGCAGACCCNNATAANTGGGGCTTNCTGCAAGCACAAGGCGTACTTNTGAGCGATCAGCCCGCCATGCCTGNTGGNGCGAAAATTGCTCACATGTATCCNGGACAAGGATCGCAATACGTGGGNATGACACACGATTTGCAACAACGCTACACGCCNGTGAGCAAGGTCTGGGATGCATCAGATTCGACCATGGTCGAGGTTCTCGATGGTGAAACTCTCTCATCGTTTGTTCTNCGAACAGGGTTGGACGGGGATGAACGGAAAGCCGCTGAANATAAACTCAAGCAGACCGAGTACACACAACCTGCNATGCTCACCGCTGATTTAGCGATNGAGCATGCCCTCAATGCNTANGGGCATCAGCCGGACATGGTTGCTGGACATTCACTCGGNGAGTATGCTGCTCTGATGGCATCCGGTATTCTCAACATGGANGGTGCACTACGAGCCGCTGCAGCCCGTGGAACNGAAATGGGTTCCGTTGAAATTGAAGACAAGGGGCTGATGGCAAGCGTCACTGCACCATACGATGCGGTCGAACGAATTCTTGATGCTGCGGANGGTTATGTCATTGCTGCCAACAAGAATTCNCCAAAGATGACCGTCATCGCAGGCGCTACCGAAGCGGTCCAAACCGTGATGAANGAATTTGAACAAGAAGGCTTCAATTGTGTGCCATTGGCAACGAGCCATGCCTTCCATTCCAGTATTGTTGCTCCAGCAAACGAACCACTGCGACGGTTCCTCTCCTCGCTCGAAATCAATTGGCCGTCGATACCGATTACGGCCAACGTTGATGGGACCTTCTATCCTGACGATGGACCAGATGCAAAGGAAGGCATTCTCTCTAAATTAGCTCCACAAATGGCCTCTTCGGTCGAATGGACATCTCAAATCAATACAATGTATGATGCGGGAGCGAGGATTTTCGTGGAAGTTGGGCCGAAACGCGCATTGACCATGTTTGCTTCACAAATTCTTGAGGATCGCCCGCACTTGGCCGTTATGACCAATCATCCAAAGCAAGGCGGAATCGCCTCATTCTTGACAGCAATTGGCGCCTTAGCCTTGGCAGGACGCCCACCAAAGGTTATCGAAGGCACATCTGATGTCTTCACTGAAGCTTTCCGAGCAGGGCCGATCGAAGCACATCAGAAAATCAGTCTTCCACAGCGAGCCAGCGACGAAGAACTTCGTGTCCGAGCTCGCCCATTGCCGAGTCAAAGCGGTGCCAGCAGTGCCCCTGTCGTTACACAAACGGTATCAATTCCAAGCCAAAAGCAACCGAGCGTTGCAGATTATGTGGGTGACCGCATTGCACAGCACTGTGGATACCCATCCATGTTCTGCCAAGGAATGGTCAATCTACGACTCGGACTTGGCTTGTCGGAACAGTCCATTCAAGCCATCATTGCAGGTATTGGAGCAGAAGCACAAACCGATGCAGAGGTCGATGTTCACTCCGCAACGACTGCAGCAGACATCGAGAGATGGGTACGCCAACCTCCAACAGGGTGGTCTCCGCGTGTCCATCTCACAAAATCAACCGCTTCAACAGCGGTTCAAGCACAATCAATTCATGACCCAATGCTGCAACGAAAGGCTGACCCGTACGTCGTTTCAGGTATCAGCCTTGGCCTTCCCGGAGGCGAGAAAGTGTTCGATGATGACGTCTTTGAGCGTCTCGTCCGAGGTGAAACCTGCATCGAAGAAGTATCGGACGAATACAAGCAACGACTGCTCGACAAGAACATCACGCGTCTCATCAAAGGACGAGACGGTTCTGTCAATATGGAACAAGCATCAGCATTTGGCGACATCCCTCAACTTGCAGGTGTCAAGGGGGCGTTTAATCTCGCAGAAGAATTTGGAATCGACCCGAAAATGGTCATGGCTTGGGACATTACAACCCAACTTGCGATGGCTTCTGGACTTCTTGCTCTTCGTGACGCTGGAATCCCACTTACTCCTGAGGAACAAATAGGAAAAGGCGGACTACGCCTTATTCGAAATTGGCAGGTACCACGTGTCCATCGTGATCGAACGGGTATTGTGTTCGCATCGTGTTTCTCTGGTCTGCAGATGGCCATGAAGCACGCAAAATCAGATGGTGATGACGGAGAAGGAAAGTTCGACCGGCGTTATTTGTTCCAAGTCTTGACGATGGGACACTCACAATTTGCTCAATTCACAGGAATTCGAGGTCCAACGACAACCATCAATCTCGCCTGTGCTTCNGCAACAGGTGCCTTCCAAATCGCTGAAGATTGGCTTTCAGCAGACCGTGTCGATCGCGTCATTATCCTTTCTGCGGATGATGTGACTGGAGACGATTTGTGGGAGTGGATTGGTAGTGGGTTTGCTTCGACTGGTGCCGCTTCAACCAGCAATGTCATCGAAGAAGCAGCATTACCGTTCGATAAGCGCCGCAATGGATTGGTTCTTGGAATGGGTGCTGCATCATTTGTGGTCGAACGAAAGAGCTCTGCAGATGAGCGTGGAGTCCAACCGATCGCAGAACTTCTTGGTGCTAAGACTGCGAATTCTGCCTACCACGGCACGCGTCTTGATGTGGATCATGTCGCGAAAACGGTTGATGATTTCATTGGCGAAATGGAACAGCGTTGGGCATTGGACCGACACACGATTGCCGAAGATTTAGTGTTCTATTCGCACGAAACCTACACACCTGCACGCGGCGGTAGTGCACAGAGTGAAGTCAAGGCATTGCGCCAAACGTTTGGTAAGAGTACATACTCAATGGTCATCGCCAACACGAAAGGGTTCACTGGTCATCCGATGGGCGTAGGAATTGAAGATGCAAGTATGTTCTATGGATTGCTCTCAAAACGTATCCCGCCAATTGCCAATCACAAAGTACTCGATGAAGAGCTGGGTAATTTGCACCTCTCCAAGGGAGGCGACTATCCAAATTTGACGTACGGACTGCGATTCGCTGCTGGTTTCGGTTCACAAATTGGCCTTTCCTTTGTTCGAGCCTGGCCTGTGAACGGCGAGCGAATTGATGGTAAACGCCTTCTCGCATGGTGTCGAAATCTTGCCGGCTCTCAAGACATCCAACTTCGCCTCTTGGACAATAAGTTGGTTGCATACGTTGATGGTGATGATAATCTCCATGGTGGTATTCAAGGCGATGTCTATGACATTACAGCACCATACGAAGGCCTTCCAAGTGAAGAGCCATCGGTCAAGCAACCTACACCTCCTGCCTCTGTGCCTGAACCAGAACCTCCTCAAGCCAAGCCAGCCCCTGCTCCTATGCCCGCTCCAGTCAAGACATCTGCGAGTGGCGATATGGTACAAACGGTGATCGATGTTGTCGTCAAGCATACTGGTTATCCTGCTGATTTCGTTGAATTGGATCAGGATTTGGAAGGAGAGTTGGGTATTGATACGGTCAAACAGGCCGAGATCATGGTCGACATCCGTCAGCAATTCAATCTCCCAGTGGACGAAACGTTTGTTCTTTCAGAGCATCCAACGTTGAATCACATGATTGGGTACATTCAACGGATGCAATCTGGTGAAGCCCCTGCTCCATCCCAGCCCTTTGTTGTTGAAGCAGAACCAACCCCGGAACCCGGGGTTGTCGAGGAAGTCCGGGTTGTAGAAGCCCCAACTGTAGTTTCCGATGAAGGTATGACGCAACAAGTCATCGACGTCGTTGTCAAGCATACGGGTTATCCAGCCGATTTCATTGAACTGGACCAAGACTTGGAAGGAGAGTTGGGTATTGACACCGTCAAGCAGGCCGAGATCATGGTCGATATCCGTCAGCAATTCAATCTTCCAGTTGATGAAGACTTCTTGCTTTCGGAACATCCAACACTCTCTCACATGATTGCGTACATCGTCAAGATGACGGGTGGAACTGCTTCAATCAGCACTCCAGTTGCCGCACCAGAACCTAAACAGGTGTCCGTACCTGCACCTATCGAAGCACCGTCAACCCCTCTTCCTACCGATTCTGGTATCGAAGCAGCACTCATTGAGGTTGTTGTCAAACACACCGGCTATCCAGCCGATTTCATTGAAATGGATCAAGATCTTGAAGGTGAACTTGGAATTGATACGGTCAAACAAGCCGAAATCATGGTCGACGTACGAGAGATTTTCTCTCTACCGGTCGATGAAGACTTCTTGCTCTCAGACCATCCAACCCTCAATCACTTTGTTGCTTACATTGTCAAGATGAAGGGTGGTGCAGCGAAGGTTGAGCCTCCATCAATCGGTGAAACGGTTGAAGACGTACCAGTGGTAGAACCAACTGCTTCAATCGAACACGATGGATGCCGAAGGTGGCAGGTCGAGGTCGAGGAAGCAGAAACCACATTGTCCTCCCTGTCGCTTGAAGGAACGGTCGTTGTCACTGACGATGGCTGGGGCATTGCAGAACATCTTTGTTCACGCCTTGAAGCAAGAGGTTTGTCCACGATTCGAGTCGGATTCGAGGTTGGAATTCGAGATGTATCCATTCAATCAGAACAAGGACGAACCGTTCATCGGGGCGACCCAGCCAAACCAGAGCATATCGAAGCCATCACAACTGCACTTTCAACCATGAACGTCGTTGGATTGCTCCATCTTGCACCTATGAAACTCGCTTCAGCGAGTTGGTCTGAAGATACGTTGCCATCAGCTCAAATTTCCCTGGCTGCACATGGTTGGTTCGGATTGCTGAAAGGGATGGATGGTCACTTGGCAGGATTGAATCAAGGGCTTATTGCAAGTGTTACAGCAATGGATGGTCGTCATGGGAACATCGGAGAGCGGTTCAATTCCATTCAATGTGCAGCTTCTGGCGTCACCAAATCGTATGCTTTCGAGCGTCCAAATTTGCGAACGCGTGCCCTCGATGTACATCCTGAACTTATCTTTGATGCGGAATCAGCCGCTGAGCAAATTGAACTTGAGTTGTTTGAACATTCAGGTGAAGTTGAGATTGGACTTGATCGAGATGGCCGAAGGTGGCTGCTCGCTGCCTTTGCCGAAGACGTTGTTGGTGATACTGAACCACTCAAGTCCGATGATGTTTGGCTCGTATCCGGTGGAGGTTCTGGGGTCACTGCTGCGTGCATCGTCGGCGTTGCGAAAGCAAGCCAAGGGGCCGAGGCCTCCTTCCACTTACTCGGCAGGTCTGTGCTTATTGAACAGACTGCGGAATGGTTGGATTGGAGTGAAGAGGATCTCATGATGGAAAAGATGGCGCTTCGAGAACGGTTGACAGAAGCTTCATCCACTGGAAAAATCACGATGGTTGAATGGAACAATGCGTGGCAGAAATTCACTCGTAGCAAAGATGTTTACGAAACACTTTCACAGATTGAATCAACGGGTAATCGGGCATTCTATCACTCGATTGACGTCACCGATGCTAACGCATTAACGTCGTTAGGTGCATCGCTCAGCAACCCCATTACAGGTGTTGTTCATGGTGCTGGTTTGGAGGATTCCAAACTTGTTGCGGACAAAGCATGGGAGACCTTCGACAAGGTCGTTCGTGTCAAGATTGACGGTTGGAGTGCATTGATGAAAGCAGTTGAAGCGTCAAAAGGAACACTTCGCTTCGCATCGGTCTTTACATCCGTTGCAGGACGCTTCGGTAACGGTGGTCAAACCGATTATGCGGCTGCAAACTCGATCCTTGATGCCGAGATGGCACGTTTGACTGCACAAGGTTCCTGTCGAGCTGTAGCCATTGGATGGACCGGATGGCGGGACGTTGGTATGGCGACACGAGGCAGTATTGAAGCGGTCTTTGAGGCTGCAGGTATTGAGACATTACCTGTTGATGTTGGAGTTCAAATCTTTGTTGATGAGGCACTTCGAGGTGGAAAGCGTCGTGTAATTGCGTGTGGGTCATTGGGTCTGATGGATCGTTTTGATTCCTTTAGAGAAGCACCGTTGATGCTACCTGCTGAGATGGCTGCTGTTATGGCGGATCCATCTCGCTTCCCGTTTATTGACAAAGTACTCGCATTCGATGAACATCAAATGGTGATGACACAAAGCACACTCTCTGTAGCAGACCATCCGTTCCTAAGCGACCATGCCATCGAGGGCGTACCGTACCATCCGGGTGTCATGGCAATGGAGATGTTCGCTGAAAACGCCTTGGTTCTTTGTCCAGATGCATGTCTTGCTGGCTTTGAGCAGGTCAAATTTGGTTTACCTGTCAAAGTGATGAAAGGAACAATGCGTGTACGTGTTGAAGCAAAGGTTGAGCGAACCAAAGGAGATGTGACGTGGGTGAAGTGCCGCCTTGTGTCCGATTTGACCAATTCAGAAGGCGTCGTCTTTGGTGAGCGGGAGCATCACGAAGCAATGGTTCGGCTGGTGAAGAAATCCGATGATTTGAGTTCCTTCTTGCAATCTGAAATTTCAGAATTGCCCTCGATTGGAACACCACCTTCAGGACGTCTTGAACATCATGCATCCTTCATCTATCTGCGGTATTTCCACGGTCCTCGTTTCCAATCACATGGTGGCGTTTTGCGAGGAGTTGGAGATGCCTCTCAACCAGGTGTTGATGGAATCGCCCTGATGCGTCATCAATTACCAGCAACCGACCAATTCGCCCATGAGCGAAATGGAGAAGACGTCCTGCTCGAAGCTTTGCCGATGTTGATTGAGGCAGGATTCCAAAACGCAGGATTGGTTGCCATGGAATCTGAAGGATTCAGTAGCTTGCCGGTTGGGATTGAATGGTCAACCATGCTACGTGTCCCAGAGAAGAACGAAGAACTCCGTTTGCGATCGATTCGTATTGCTGCCGAAGAGGCAGGAGTCACTGTCCATGATGTACTCATCGTTGGTTCAGATGATGCTCCTGTGTTGGCTTTGAAGGGTCTTCGATTGAAAGCGATGGCACCAGTGCCAGACGATCAAAAATTCTCTCTTGACCGATAGGGTGATTCATTGGCAGCAACGTATCGCTGGCTTGAACTTGGTGATGGAATACGTTGCCTCCTTGCAACTTGCCCGATCGTAGAACATACGCCAACAGGCCTTCAATTGATTGACTGGGATGAAATTACGACGTTCAAGACACAAAAACGAAGCAACGAACATCTCTCTGCCCGTTGGTTGTTGGAACAAGCTCTCCACGAGTGGGGAGGAATGGACTGTTCGCAACTCACAATCTCACGAACCGATGAGCGTGCGCCATATTTGCAAGCCATTCAGGGGTTGTGGATTCAACCCAAGTTGCCGAGTATTTCGATTTCACACAGTGAGGCCCTTGCCTGTGTTGCATTGATTGAACACGGTTGGACCGTTGGTGTGGATGCAGAACCCCGCTCTCGACCACCGAGTCCATCCGTTTACGATATGATGGCAAAAGGAGAGGAACTGACTCTCCTACGCAATGGAACGTTGGATCCGCTCTGGGCTTGGACCTCCAAGGAGGCGGTACAAAAGGCTGCCAGGCAGGGAATGCATCTCAATCCACGTGATGTTGTTGTAACACCATCCTTGAAGGTAAATAAAATCCCAATTGGAAATTTAATTTTGCAATTGGAAAATTTATCCGATGATGAGTATCAAATTACTCTTGCATGGGGCAAAGATCGACATCCAATCCGGACAAAAGAGGATGATTTACTGGATGAGACACGCAAGGCCATGAATTCGGGAGTCGACTGGACGGTAGGATGTTCAACCGTTCGCAAAAATGCTTGATCATTTGTTCCAGAATCGACTTGATTCCCATTCAAGGCCCAACAGTATGCCGATTTCGGTGAGAATCACGTAGTTAACCAACAAGTACGTCAGGTATGCGGTGATTATGACAAGTAAGGAGGTATTGATGACTTTCCGACGCTGACGTTTCACATCATCGAATGTGCAAATACCTCGATTTCTGAAGTAAATGAACAAACCAATGATAACGGAAAGTGAAGCGATGGCAAGCATCGTTGGCCGGAACCACTCATACCCCTCTCCGCCCCAATAGAGGGTATCGGATAGAGCTGCAGCACTGCTAACGCTCGCAAGTCCGAACAAGACGAGTACGATGCTTGGTAAGCAACACATCGAGGCAATCACAGTTGATGTTGAGATGAGTTTGACCAAGGATTTGACGTTCTTTTCCTCTTCTATGCGATCACCTCATGAGAAACACTCTGCAAACAGCTTCGCTTCACTTGGATGCGTATAGGCCTGTATTGGCAACACGTCAACACCATCGGACCATTTCCCCATGTTGGTCAGCATGCCTGTGTTGATAAGGTTAGCATATGCGAAGTCAGCCGTGTTGAGATCGCCTCGACTATGGGCAACAACCCAATCTGCTTGCGCGTCAACTCGGCGATAGAACGCCCAATCAGCGAGAGTATCATGCGCTTCGTTGGCTGGTATGTAGTGCGTTGCGACCAATCTCGGGAATCCATACCGATCGCTAGGAATGTACAACAGGAGTGACTGATTGTCATCGATTTGGTCAAACAGTGCGTGTTGGTGTACGCTGTTGCACTGCCCAACCGTCATGTCATCTTCACTCACCACCAAGTGTACGATTGAATTCTCTGGAAGATTGGTGTAGTCCGGCAGCCATGCCTCTTGGACGGGTCGTGCCGCTGCCATTTCTGTATCGACGAGAAGGGTTTCACTTCCCCATTCCATTGGTTGCACCATGCCGAGTGCCTGAAGAGAGTAGGCTCCCCCAAGGCTATGGCCTCCAATCCAAAGATGCTCAGGCATGATGACAAGTTCGCCAAGAACGTCATCGATGGCAGCATCACGAGGTGCAGCACTGATGATCTCGTTCAGTTGCTGCAATGCGGATTCTATTGACAGCATACGAGGGACATGATGAGGCCAGTCTGATGTACCATCAACAATGACGGCCTCAAAATCGTCACCTCCTTCGGGGCGAACATCCGTGGGGTATTGGATGTAGGCGACAACCATCCCTTTAGCAGCGAGGTGATCAATCCAGTCCGAGTACGAATCAATCGAAGGATTGTTGAAGGCATGGAATAAGATCGCCAGTGGTACACCTTCGATACCTGGTTCTTCAGGTAGGTGAGGGAGGGTCAGATAAATCGAGAATTCAATGTCCTCTTCTGTCGGGCCTTGAATCGCAATGACTTCTTCGGGCAAATCGTAAGCATATCGTAGTGTGGTCCGATCAAATGGTCCAGCCTCTGCGCCATACCCTAACGACGGGGCTAGCGGAGGCGAAGGTGCGATTCCAATGAGGGCGGGAATACCGGGCATGACCAGCCATGCTGCGAGAAAAACTGTGATGACGTGAAGCACAGTTGCTCCCTTTTCTTTCCAATTTTGGGATGAATCAGGAAGTCCTGGAGGACCTCGAACTGCGAGTGTCGTACCGAGCAGGATGATTCCGTAAATCGTCGGCAAAAGGAGGAATGCTCCACGAATGTACCGATAATCCATCAACACGAAAATAATCCATGAAGCCATTACTGCCCCAATGAGACTGAAGAAGAGGCCTTGAATTGGTTTCGAGAGACGACGTCCACGATGTTGTTGAATTGAGGAATACACGCAAAAGCCGAGGAACAATGCAGAGAGGATTGTTATGAGAGCGACGTTCTCTCGAAGGACAAACGTCCACGAGAGTGTTCGTACGGCTTGGGGCCATACTGCGTTTTCGATGGATTCACCTTGAACAAGGATGAGCAACGATTCTGCCATGGCAATAAATGCACCAAAAGCAATCATCATCGCTGGGAACGATGAGGACGAAACGTAGCGTTGGAGGATAGAAACACTTTGAGTATTTTCTTCTTCCATAGTTTGAAGATGTTCTTATGGTTCAAAAAACGTCGTTTCGATGGTCAAGCATTGACGTTACGAATTTCCGGTGTTTGGTCAGCAATCATAAACTCAAGCATTGCAGCCCACATGACGAATTCCATGCTCTTTTCCAGTTCGTCCACGCCACCAACCATTTCGATCATGTTGTCCAAAGTATCGTCCGGAGAATGATACGCACTGTAGTCTGAATCATATGCACCAAGATGGAAGATTGTTTGTGCTCCAAGGTTGCGGAACGTTACGTGGTCAGAACGACCAAACGTATCCTCATGGACGTCGAGAACGAGGTCTTCGTGGTCTTCCCAATGTTGGTCACAACCTGAACCATACGTACCATCAATTCGAAGATCCATCGGCGCTTCCAAGATGTTTCGATGAACATGATCGAGAACGGTTGTTATTTCAACATCTTGAACGTCTGGATCAAAGTCAGGTCCTGACCATGCGTGGTAAGGATACGGCTCACCTGTTGGTTTTATTGCAGGATATGAAATTCCCATCATGTCCATGTTGATGTAAAATCGTAATTCTTTGTCCGCTGGTAGGCAATAGTCACACTGGTTGTTTGCGAATGCATTGGACCCTCGCAACCCTTCTTCTTCAGAGGACCACAAGGCGAGGAAAGTGTCGCATTCGACTTCGATGTCGACAAATGCCTTTGCAAACAGCATCATACTGACGGTCCCACCTGTATTGTCGTATGCACCTTCGTACGTACCTCCGCCTGGCGGACCGCCAGGGAACATGATGTCCATGTGGCCACCCATGCCCTGGACACAGGATGGGTCGCGACCTCGCTTCCATGCAATGACGTTCAGGCTTTCAGGTTCTGCTGGGTTTCCGTGGTCAAAGACTCGGAGGATGTGTGTCTCATATCCTAAGCCCTCAAAATGACCTTGGAAGAAGGACGCTGCTCGTTCGAAGGCTGGATTTGGTGAACCCATCCATCGGTTGATGTAACCACCACATTGCGTTGTGTCAGGACAGACATTCGTGATGTATTCCATCTTGTCCATCCATTCCTTTCCGTTGACAATTGGGGTGCCGTTTGTGATTTCGAGATTGTAGCTATCGCCAGTTCCGTCCGGATGTACAATGGTAATTTTTAGTTCATCGACGTATGGTGTCAACAGGAGTTTTCCATTGATCGACTCACCCTCTACTGAAGCGTACCCGTTCGGAAGAATGTATCCATCAACGAACAACATAACGTCGTTCGGAACAGAAATCGCACGGCCGTTTCCTAAGAGTTGAAATTCATGCCACTCCCCACTTTTCATTACAACATCCTCTGGCATCTGATAATCGATTTGGAACACGATTGGAACACCTTCTTGGACGGGTTCATCTTCTCCAAAGCATCCAGAGAGAGATGCAAGCAGCATAAGGGTCACAAGAAACATACTCGTCGACGCACGCTCAACTTGCATGTTTCACCCTAACGAAGTCAATTGATAGGTTTTGTTGGTGAAGGTGCGGATAGCGGGAGTCGAACCCACGACATAAGGTTGGAAACCTCAGATGATAACCACTTCACCATATCCGCACGGTGGTAATCTCTCCGAACAAGCATCCTTTTTTGAGCGCATCGGTTGAAACGTATCAGTTCATGCCTGGGGGTGGTGGCACTGCATCGTATCCCAATTCGACTCTTCTTTGTTGAACAACGTCTCGATCACTCATCATTCTGTTGTAAAGAACTTGGGCTGCCTGTGACTTACGTTCGTCGTTATCTTTGAGCCGACGACTTTTGCCACGTATGATCAGCAACCCAAAGAGTAAGCCCAGAAGAATTGCAGCGGAGCCTGCTTGGAAGATTGGCATTTCAAACACATTATCCCATTCAAATGATTCATCAGACTCAGTCGATTTTGAACTGTTGTAGACGTTGAGTCGAATAGTGACAGTATCCATTGCAATTTCAGCACCGGGTTCAGTGGCCGTCAGAATGAGGTTGTAATTCCCTTCATCGGTAGCTCTACCCTTGAAGATTTTTGGAAGAGTAGGTCCAGTTTCCGACGTGAACATCAGCGTCTGTGAATATGAATCTGCCTGAATACCTGTCGCAGATTGTAGATCGATTCGTACGGTGAAACCATCGCTCATGCCCGTCGTGACCGTGCAAGTTAAGCCGAAGTTGGCACCAATTACCGCGTCCGTAGAAATCTTGGAGGGGGTACATTCCATCGATGCTTCGCCTGCATTCTTGTTCGGGTCGTTCGGCCAGTGATCTGGCTTGTGTGCTCCGGAGGTTTCGTTATCGCCCCATCCATCGCCATCAGTGTCCAGATGTTGAGATGCATGATTCGGGAATGCATCTTCAGCGTCAGCATAACCATCACCATCAGAGTCAGGACAACCATAGAGTGTCCCTCTGAATGCAGTTCCGTATTCACTTGGGCATTGATCTGGAGCGGTTCCAGAGGATTCGTCACCAAATCCGTCCATGTCATCATCGTACCATTGGGTGCTGTCATTCGGCCAGAGATCGTTCAAGTCGGAATAGCCATCACCATCGGAATCCACACATCCGTATACATCGTTTGTTGATGTTCCTGCATCGCCAGGACAAGCATCACCTTGACTCCCGTTGACCTCGTCACCATAGCCATCGCTGTCTGTGTCATTCCATTGTGTCGAATCGCCAAGGAAGACGTCGTTGGAATCAGACATTCCATCCGTATCTTCGTCACTGCATCCGAACACATCGCGGAAGGACGTTCCTGATGTTAACGGACAATCGTCTGCCTCAAAACCGGCTGGATTGTCACCAAATCCATCCCCATCTTGGTCAGCATGCTGAGTTGCATCATCCGGGAATGCGTCTGAACCGTTGATCGTGCCCCAATCAACATCACCGTCGGAGTACCCATCGCCGTCAGAATCGGTACATCCGAGTCGATCAAGGGAGGAAGTACCAGCAGTCAGCATACATTTGTCTTCGAGATCATCGTATCCATCACCATCGACATCACTCGCTCGAGTCGGATCCGATGGGAAGGCATCGTTCTCATCGGATATGCCATCTCCGTCGCTATCGACACAACCGTAGCGGTCTATGGTGGATGTTCCTGCAACTCCTGGGCATGCATCGGGTTGTGGACCTGTGGCATTATCACCAAATCCATCAGCGTCCTGATCAAGCCATTGGAACTTGACATTCGGCAATTCATCGATAAGATCGTCCCAACCGTCACCATCCGAGTCGATGCAGCCATATCGGTTTCCTTTTGTTGAATTTCCACTGGTACCAACACACGAGTCAGCCGTGGTTCCACCAGGGTTGTCTCCGTAACCATCTCCGTCATGATCCGACCATTGTGTGATGTCATCTGGATGCGAATCTTGAGCGTCTGCCCATCCATCTTGATCTACATCTGGACATCCGAGTGTTGAATTTTGCCAAGAATCTCCATACTCGGTTGGACAAGCATCTGGATAGTTTCCGCTTGCATTGTCACCATACCCATCACCATCTTGATCCTGCGATTGGGTTTCATCATAACGGAACGCATCTGCTCCTTGTGAAACGTTCCATAGGCCATCTGCGTCGGAAATACCATCACCGTCCGAGTCAGGACAACCAATTCGGTCAATGGTTGAATATCCGAATTGTGTAGGACATGCATCAGGGTTATTTCCACTCGCATTGTCTCCGTACCCATCACCATCGGTGTCTGTATCTTGCGTAGAATCACTCGGGAATGCATCGGCTCCGGAAGCGACAGTCCAGCTTGCGGTTGCATCTGATCTCCCATCGCCATCGGTATCCGTGCAACCGTTTCGGTCGATGGTGGAGGTCCCATGTTGAGATGGACAAGCATCTCCATTGGTTCCGGTCGGATTGTCACCAAATCCATCTCCATCGCTATCGGATTGTTGCGATGCATCGTTCGGTAGGATGTCTGCTCCATCTGCAATGGTCCAAACAGGGCCATTTGTTCCACTCAAATCTTCGTCGGATGCTCCATCTGAATCACTGTCAGGACACCCAAAGCGGTCCGAGGTCGAGGTTCCAGAAACAGATGGACAAGCATCGGGATTGTTTCCTGTGCTTTCGTCACCGTATCCGTCTCCGTCCGCATCGTTCCATTGTGTTGAATCATTCGGGAACGCATCGTCTGAATCAGCGTACCCATCACTATCCAAGTCACTGCATCCGAGATTTCCGAGCTCTGTAGAAGTCCCAAAGGTTGTAGGACAATTGTCAGCATCGACTCCACTTGCGTTATCACCGTATCCATCGCCGTCCTGATCGGACCATTGTGTTAGTTCGTTCGGGAATGCATCAGCACCGTCGATCGTTGTCCACAGTGCATCGCCGTCAGAGTATCCATCCCCATCAGTATCAGTGCAGCCAAATCGATCTTGATACGAAGTACCGGGTGTGCTATCGCACGCATCCCCTTCGGTCGCAGGAGGGGGATTATCTCCGTATCCATCCCCGTCACCATCCGCCCATTGCGTAGCATCTCCAAGGAATGCATCAGCACCTTGTGCCACGGTCCAAACGCTTCCGTTAATGCCCGTTGGGTCGGGGTCAGAGGCACCATCTCCGTCTTCGTCAGGACATCCGTTCCGATCGATGGTTGAATACGCCTTGACCAAGTTGCATGCATCTGCTCCATTGCTTACGAGCCATGTTGCATCATTGTTGGAGAAGCCGTCACCGTCATCATCCAAGCAACCGAATCGGTCGGTTGTTGAGTTTCCAAGAACGGATACACAACTGTCCGGTTGGAAACCTGCTGCATTGTCACCGTATCCATCAAAATCCTGGTCTGCCCATTGAGTGTCAACAGAAGGAAACGCATCTGCTCCGTTGTTGACAGTCCAAGTAGCATCTGGATTGGAATAGCCATCACCGTCGCTGTCTGGGCATCCTTCTCGATCGTTTGTGGATGTTCCGTACGTGTTCGGGCAGTCGTCATCACTGTCTTCAACACCGTCGAAGTCAGCGTCCTCAGTCAGATTAACCAAATCGGTTGGTTGATTCACTGCAAGAGAGAAAAATTGTGGTCCTGCCGGTACGTTTGTTCCGTTGACGTGGACTTCCCACGTTCCCTGTGCTGGATTGGAAAATTTGAGTCCTCGAAGGGTGTCAAGATTGTTGGAAAGTTCTGTCCACGTCCCCGATGGGTCTTTGATTGCAAGATCCAAATCGTTGACGAGATTCGTTCCTGCCGCAGGTGTTGACTCAAAATCAGTCCATGCCAGAACGACGCTCAAATCTGGGGCGTTGACAGGGAGATTGAAACTCCATCCTCGATTCACTCCAGTCGTCAGACTTTCATTATCCACCCAGGTCGTGTTCAATGCACTGCGCATGTCAACACGCCCCCATCCTTCGTGGTTGTTTGGTGAAGTCTCACCTGCTCCATTTGTTGCTGAATTGTATTGTCCAACCATGTCCGTAGCACTTGCTGCAAAGATTGCTTTGACGAGTGAAGAGTTTGGTTCATCATGCCCCATGTTATCGATGAGATGTTCAAGGAGAAGTGCTGTAGCACCTGCTGTGAGCGGCGTGGACATGCTTGTTCCGCCCATGTAAACATAGGACTGATTGTACGCCATCCATCCCACAGATTTGGTATTGTATCGGGTTAAAGCGGACAAAATGAACGTTCCCGGTGCCACGATATCAGGCTTTAATCGGTTATCATCGGTTGGTCCGCGACTGGAGAATGCAGCCAACCCAGAGATGTTGTCTGCCAGTCTATCGGTACTGATTGGTGCGCTGTATTTTGTGGTTCCCCAAACGGAATTTATGGTAGGACGATCGTTTTCACTCGCTCCGACGGTAAGTACGTTTTTCGCAGACGCAGGCGCTCCGAGAGAATCCAAATCAACTTCGCCGTTGCTGTTCGTATCAACTCCACTGTTTCCTGCAGAAAAGAGGATGGTCATGTTTTGATATTCACGCGCAGCAATGTCGGCTTGCATTGACGATGTCGTATAGGCTCCAGCCACCGATGAACCCCATGAATTGGTGTGCACACGAGAACCGTTTTCAGCCCCTTCTTTGAACAGCTCCGTCAAGTTGGACGGTAATCCATTGAGTGAATATCGATAGTCCCTCGGTGAAGTCGCCGCATTTGCACACCATACTCCGATGGCCTGGAAGTACAGTTCGGCTTCCGGGGCCGTTCCTTTGATGTTCCCCGAGGAGTTTGTTCCATCGCCGAGTACTGAACCAGCAACGTGAGTTCCGTGACCATCGATATCAGACGCTCCATCGTTGGCAACGGAGCCGCAAGAGGATGCCTCTGCGGGGGTCATGCCCCATGATACGATGTCGAGGATGTGGTCTGAAAAGTCAGCATGCATTGTGGCATCGTCGACACCGCTGTCCAATCCTGAATCTGCTACGGTTACGGTGATTCCAGTACCGTCGACCCCATTCCATGATGAATTAATTCCAGTCATGGTCGCTTGAGACCAAAGATCTGGTGCTTTGAGAATATCATCAGCAACATCGTTTGCTGTGACCGCCCACATTTTTTCTTCAAGCCATTCGACCTCGTCCTGATTTGCTAACCAAGCAAGAGCATCGGTAGAGCGGTCAATGTCGAACGTTGCGAATCGCCCGACATGGTACGTAACTCGGATATCGTCGCGGTGGTGAATATTTTCTGGTAGAGATTTCCCGCTTAGGACGCCATAGACTGGAACGAATTGATTCTGATAGAACAACGAAACAGGACCAATGTCCTCACCCAGCATCGCCTCAACCAATCGCATTCGTACTTTATCTGTCGGATCGAGTTTCAAAACTCCCTCAACATCAAGGTCGTTTAGTTGCTCAATGGATTTCCTTTTGACTTCACAGTGGAAGCCAGTATCCGGAAGGAACGAGAAACAATTGATTCCGGCTTCTGCGAGACGAGTCACCCACTCGCTTGGAACTGGGAAGCTGTGTGTGAACACGTAATTGCCTTCCAAGATGTTCTCTTGTGTTCGTTCTGTCCAGTCTTGCAGGGGTGTGACTGTTGCATGCCGGTAGAGAAGGTCGACTGTACCGACTCCTTCACTTGGCTCGTACCATCCCTGTGCATGTTCCTTGGACGGGACGATACCAACTTCCGACAACAACTCCAAGTCCGCATCTGTTCTGATTTCGATTGAAGGAAGAGGCTGGCTCATCGCTAACGGTGTTGCCAATTGTGCTAGCATGAGACATACGAGGAAGGTTGACACTCGGGTGCGAGAAGCCGGCATGGTTCCCTCTTAGCACCGGTCACTCATCAATGATTTGCATTGAGCAAGTTCAAATTGATAACGAGCATTGAAAACAGGTTCGCGTCACCCCACAACATGCGCGGTGGTGGCTCAGGCAGCAGTGATGCGATGGAGCCGACCGATATCAACGAGAGGACACAGGTCGTCGGTCGACAAATCTGGCGTGTCGTACCATATGCTAAGCGATATCCCGGCCGTGTTTTAGCGGGTATTTTTGGCAATGCAATGGCCCGTTTCTTTGACTTGATGCCCTTTGTTGCAATCGGTCTTGCAGTTGATTATTTCACAGGTGGAGTGTTATCCGGTCCTGATATTGTGCAGAACTTTGTCACATCATTTGGAGGAGATCCAGCGATTGGTTACGGCGTACTCATCTTCCTTGGATTCTTTTGCTTGGCAATTTTCCAAGGCATATCAGAGTATTCTTGGCAAACACTTGGCTATAAAATTCAACATGACTTACGGATGGATGCTACAAAGTCGTTGATTGCAATGGAGGCAACGTACTACGACATGCGTCAAACAGGACAGATTATGGCTGTCTTGTCAAGTGACGTCAATCAGTTGGAAGACGTTGTATCAGACTCGTCAACGTCCATCATTCGGATTATTGTCACTTTTTTTACTGCCTTCTTGATTCTGGTGTTGATGTCGTGGAAACTTGCAATTGTTCTCTTCGGGCCAATCATTTTCATCGTGCCAATCGTCTATTGGTTCTCGACAAGTGTTCAGAGGAAGTACCGAAAGCAACGCGAATCAACAGGCGACATTACGGCTGTTCTCGAAAATCTCATTTCAGGAATTGCAGTCGTTCAGGCATACAATGCAGAAGAATGGGAAGCAGACCGTGTTGATCGAGAATCAGGTGCTTACCGAGACCAAGCCATGGGGGCAAGTCAAGATCGCAATAGATTCATCCCCATGATTTACGTTGTCGCAGGAATTGCATTTGGGCTCTTGGTTACAGCAGGTGGATGGCTGGCAAAGGAGGGCGAAATTACAACGGGACAGTTGGTGACCTTCCTGCTGATCAGCACTCGAATGACCATGCCGATGTTCATCTTCGGAATCCTTGTCAATCAACTTCAGCGCGGTGAAGCAGCAGCACGACGTGTCTTCGCAGCAATTGATTTGGAACCTACGATTGTTGATGACGAGAATGCAATCGAACTGTTGAGTCCAATCGAATCCATTGAATTCAGGGATGTCCATTTCACCTATCCAAATACGACCACGAAAGTGCTGAGTGGGATTTCCTTCAGTGTTGCAGGTGGCCAATTCCTTGGTGTCATGGGGCACACGGGTGCTGGAAAGACAACCATTCTCAAACTGTTGATGCGATATTATGTTCCTGATTCTGGTGAAGTTCTCATCAATGGAAACAGCATCAATACCTTCACGCTTGCCAGTGTCCGTGATGCGATTGGTTTCGTAAGTCAAGATCCGTTCCTGTTCTATGGTTCCATCCGGGACAATGTGCAATACAACCAGGTCGCTGAAGAAGATGACCTTCGTCAAGCACTTGAACTTGCAGGTGCGCTTGAGTTTGTAGAAGAATTGGAAGATGGAATCGAAACGATGGTTGGTGACCGTGGTGCTTTACTCAGTGGGGGGCAACGTGCTCGCGTCTCGCTCGCTCGTGCGCTGTTGAAGAAACCCTCTCTTCTGATACTCGACGAAGCATCGAGTGCTTTGGATGCAGAAACGGAACGTCGAATTCAAGAAAACCTTCTCAGTACAGGATCTGGACGTGCAACCATCGCCGTTGCTCACCGATTGAGCACCATCCGTAATGCAAACGAAATCCTAGCTATGGTTGATGGAGCAGTCGTTGAACGCGGCAAGCACGATGAGCTGCTCGAGCACCAAGGTGTCTATTCCAGTCAGTGGACCATCCAAACCGGCGATATGGCTGGAATGTGATTACGTTCGTTCCAGAATCGGACGAAGGATGGTCGTCATCTGTTCTTGGGGGCTGACAGGAATGAAGGCTTTGTTACCCCACAGGATTAGCATTGAGATCACAAAGAACAATGGTATTCCCACAATCAATGACCAAATTGCTATGGTGAGGTCGAGGAAGTAGTATTCTTCAAACAATTCAGAGACAACGATCGTACCAAAGAGCACGAGGACACGAGTAACTGTAAGGACAGAACGAATGGTCAGCCAAATCTCCTCTTCATCGGATTTCTCCTGAAGGGTCCGTTCAGCCATGAGGCTTCTTGCTTTCATTCATTGAAAGGGATTGCGTCGATTATGCGACTCAAAGTGTACGTTCGCGGTCATCGATTTGACGACCAACTCCGGCAGCACCACCGGTTTGTCGAATTTCACGCCATGCTTTGTTGACGCCTTGACCGTATGCCCAATGGGCAAGGAAGACGAAGAGTGGAGCCAAAGCAACGGTACTGATCGAACGATGAGGACTTGTGCCTATGGCTGCACCAAACCACGAAAGCCCGATGTAGAGACCCATCAAACCGAGGGTGCCGTGAACAGCAATTCGAGACAGTGTCCAATCACCATCGATTGAGAACCATGGGTAATCGGTGGCTCCTCCTGTAGCAAAACCTGCAACTAACGCAAGCATTGACGCTATCGTTAGCCAGGGGAAGAAACCGATTGCTGTGTGCGACCATGTCGCAATTTCAGGCCATCGCTTGTTGGCAACCATTCGTGTGTAACCATAGTTTCGCATCTGCTTCATGTACGGTTTGAACGGGAGTCTTCGACGATGAGGCATGACGTTTGATGGGTCGATGAAGAGTTTGTGGCCTTCCCGCTGGATTTTAGCATCGAGGACGACATCTTCTGCACCGATGCATCCTGGTTCGAAGAAATTGACCTGGCGTAGGTTCTCCATCCTGTGGGCGCAATTCACGCCCGGATTGTGTGTAATTGGTACCAATTCACCTCGAGGTTGGGCACCATATCGTGTTCCAGCAGTCATGAATTTGGTACAAAAAGCGACATCGGCGCATTTCGCTCCGAATGGGTCATCATCAGGGGCAAAGTTTGGTCCGCCCACTGCACCGACCTCTGGGTCCTTGAACCAACGAATTAATTTCTCAGCCCAATCAAGCGGAGGGACGGTGTCATCGTCTGTGAACAGAACAAGATCATGATCCATTTGTCGAAGCGCAAAGTTGCATGCATCTGCTCGATTTGTTGAAGGGTCTTCGATCCAAGTGGCTCCGTACTTTTCGCACACATCTTTTGTGTGGTCTCTTGATTTTGAGTCCGCAATCACAATCTCAATGTCGGGATAGGTCTGTTGTGTTAGCCGGTCAAGAACGGTAGCTAACTCGTCTGCATTGTTAATGGTAGGAATCAAAATGGCTACCTTGTAGGGAATCCCATCTTCCTTCAGAACAAGCTCCACCATGAACTTGCGTGATGGAACTTACATATCAAAAAGATGCTTCAACCTCGTCGAGGTTTTTCTTCTTTCATTCCTTGGGTATATGTTCGATGTCTTTGGGTTCTGGTAGAGCGGTTTGAAGAGTTTCAGAAACCTTTAGGTCGTCCAATCTGCGTCCTTGCGGAAGTACACGAGTCTCGTAAGAATTCATTGTCTCGTTGTATGTTTTCGCTGCATTGGACAAATGGCCCCCAACTTTCGAGAAATGGGTTATCATGGTATTCACACGCTTGTAGAGTTCACGGGAAACATCGTAGATTTCCTTTGCACCTTCGGCAAGCGCATGCTGTTGCCAATACAGAGCAACGGTCCGTAGCAATCCGAGCATCGTAACGGGCGTTGCAATCAATACAGATTTGCTCATTGCGTACTCCATCAATTCGGGGTCACTGGAGAATGCTGAAGCAGCCATCGCTTCACTTGGGATGAACATGATAACGTGGTCGAATTCACCTTCGATTGTGTTTTGATAGGCTTTTGCACTCAGTTCAGTGATCCGCTGCTTCATTGCTTTCGCGTGTTTGATCAGCAAATCTTCTTGCTGAGGTCCGGAGTCGAGTTCGAGCGCTTGCAAAAAGTGGCTCCCTGAGGCCTTTGAATCAATGGGCAGAACGGCTTCTTGTGGCAAGCGAACAACAAAATCAGGACGACTTCCGTCCTCCAGTGTCACTTGTTCAAAGAAATCAACGTGCTCGCTTAAGCCTGCCATCTCAAAAAGTCGACGAAGTTTCACCTCTCCCCAATTTCCTCTGGTTTGGGCAGATGTGGTGAGTGCAGTGGAAAGTGCTGTCGTTCGGGTTGAGAGTGATTCTGTTTTGTCACCCAGATCTTTCAAATGGCGCTTAATACCCTCGTAGGCCCCCATCCGTTCCTTTTCCATATCGTTGTTCAGTCGAATCATTTTTTCCATTTCTTCTTTGAGTGGTTTGACCAAATTTTCAACTTCGGTCTTTCGTGTCTCTAGTGCGTGTTCTGCATCCTTTTTTTCTGACTTCCATCGCTCTTCAGCAAGACGAAGAAAGTCTTCCGAATTTTGTCGTGCGACCGCCGTGGCGATGTTTTCCATTTCAGCAACGAGCGTTGTTTTGTTTCCTTGAGCAGCCTGAACCTCTGCCTCTGCTCGCACCAACTCGGTTGAGAATTTCATTTTCGCAAGAAGCCATCCTAAGCCGATTCCTAATCCACTTGCGATGATGATCACGACAATGTCAAATGCTTCAGTCATAACATTGTCTCTCGTCGAGGGTTCTTGAAGACGTCGGCACATTGAGGGTCATTCAACGCGCGAAAAGGGTAGTTCCGGAATAGTAAGTTCATAAGCCGTCGAAAGGAGAGGGATGCTGTAGGGGTGCCTCATATGTTGAACGTCACAGCTCGCCAAGAACTCATTAGCAAGATTTTGGATACATTAATGATTGTCGTAGAAGATGCAAGATTCGACTTTGAAGAGGACGGACTAACCGTCCGCGTCGTCGACTCATCACACGTTGCAATGATCAAACTCACCGTTGATGCTGCAGCGTTTGATGGATGGGAATTGGATGCAAAGAAGATCGGTCTAGAAATGAAGAAGATTCGAGAAGTTACCACACTCGGTGGTTCGGGCGATTTGATTGAGATCTCTCACCAAGAGGGAGGAGATTTCACGATGAGTCTTGGTAAGATTGTTCGAAATCTCCGCCCACTCGACAATGCAACAATGGCATCGCCTCCGTCCTTGCCAAAATTAGACCTACCTTGCAAAGTTGTAATGAACGGTGCAGAACTTGGACAGGCCCTGAAAGCTGCAAAGCAAGTTGGAGATTTGGTCAATTTTAGCATTGATGAGTCATCCTTCAAGGTTCACGTTCGAAACAACACCGACTCGGTCAACATCTCCTTTGACAAGGACGAGATGGATGAATTGGTGTGCGATGGTGCAGCACGCAGCCAGTACAGTCTCACCTACCTCGAGCCACTTTCGCGTCGGTTCGGACCGAGTGATAACGTCACAATCCAATTCGGCGAAAACTTCCCGCTTGCGATGAACTTCACTTTCGAAGATGGTGCTGCTGAAGTTGATTACTTCCTTGCTCCACGTGTGGAAAGCGATTACTGATCAGTATTCTCGCCAACCGTGACCGCAGTCTTTGCAAGTTAGCATGCGTGTTTCGGGTTCATCTGATGATCGGGTTTGCTCAAGGTAAAAATAGACATCAGTACAGTCGCACTTTGGACACATGTAGGATTCGGTGGAAAGGACACCTCTGATTTGGTCCGAGTCCTTGATGACTTCATATTCACGCTTCTCTGCTTTCGTCGTCGTCTTTGTTTTTGAGAGGTCGATTTCTTTTCCATCGACCTTCATCTTGACGTTTGCAGGTCCCGTATAACCACATTTGTAGTTCGTACATTTGATGTCACCACTGGGACTTGGAAAGGATAAGGTCCCGCATTCAGGGCAAAACATACCCGAGCCATCGACATTTTACATTTAATGATGGCGGTAATGCCTGCAGGAGGATTTAATTTTTTGAGGTGAATAAATTTTCAGTCGGATGGAACGTGACAACATTCAATTCCAACCGAGAACTGGACGATTCATGTGGCTGTGGTATTCTTGGCAATCAGCAGCCGTCGTCAATGATGATGGAGACGTTCTCGATATCGAATTCAACAATGCTCGATTTTCAGTTCATGCTGCCAAGGATCGTTTGCAATTGGTTGCCAATGGACACATGCCACCGGAAGCCGTCGTGTTATCCGAAAGATTTCCTGATGCAAAACCAACGGCTCACGGTTCTGATGAATTGCCGGATTTTGACCTGCCACAACCGACCGACGACCAAATTGAAATCGCTGACCAAGCTGCTCTTTTGCTCGCAAAAGAAGGTGTTGCAGTATCTGCAGCGGATCCAAATCGCCGTTTAGAACATCTTCTTCGAGCGAGTGAAGAATTGCGAACACTCCATTTGACAATGGAGGCACGTCTCATTGAATGGGTCGGCCTTTTCCTTCCTTCAGCACGCTTTGATTCCAACCGTTCTCAAGTTGCAAGCCAAGTTCAAGATGTCGATTCTCTATCGGAATTCGCAGCGTTACTCGACGTTGAGGATGCTTACGAACAACCGTCTGAACCGGAGTGGAAAGCGCTTCATGATTGGGCGGAAATGGTTTCAAATCAAGGCCGACAATTGGACCGATTGGAACACGCAATTCGTCTTTCTGCTCAAAACCATCTTCCGTCGACCTCAATGCTTGTTGGGCCGCTTCTGGCTGCTCGTCTGTGCGTGGAAGCGCATGGACGATCCCGACTTGCTCGGCTTCCTTCTGGCACTGTTCAAGTGTTGGGAGCAGAGAAGGCTTTCTTCAGTCACCTCCGCAGTGGCACTGCACCTCCAAAACACGGACATATTTTCATGCATCCTTGGATTTCAAGGTCACCTCGCTGGGTCCGTGGAAAGATTGCACGAATGTTGGCCTCGAAGATCAGCATTGCAGCCAGAATCGATGCCTTTGAAGGAACTCCCTTGACCAAAGAAGATGTTGACCAAGTCGAAGCACGGGTTGAGGCGATTCGAAAGGAATTTTCCAAGCCTCCCGGGCGTTGAGGTGGTCTTATGGCCAAAAATCGACGTATGCGCCCGTTATCCGATTCTGTATTGATGGAGGGTAGAAACGTGTGGACAGTGAATGCAAATCCAGGCGTTGCTGTCCGAGGCGAATCGTTGCGAAAATTCCGTGGCGTTGAGCACCGACGGTGGGATCCAAATCGCTCGAAACTTGGAGCTGGAATCCTGCGTACGCGAAACAATCCCTCCGATTTACTTCCTCGACCTGGCTCGACCGTATTGTATCTGGGGGCAGGGCATGGTACAACAGTTTCGCATTTGCACGATCATCTGTGTGGGACATCAAATCGGCACCGTGGTCGATTGGTTGCAGTTGATCTAGCTCCTCGCTGTCTCCGTGATTTAACTCACCTTGCTGAAACAAGAAAAGGATTGGTTCCAGTTTTAGGAGACGCACGAAAGTTCGATGCATGGGGTGTGCTGATTCCATCCCGGGTTGATTGGCTGTTTCAAGACGTTGCTCAAGCGGGACAAGTCGAGATTTTCCTCTCAGCAGTACGACGATTTCTGAGCAAGGATGGAATTGGTTTGTTGTCTCTCAAAGCAGCAAGCGAACGACATCAAGACGGAGGGGATGCGGATATTTTTGCTGCAGCAATTGAACAACTATCGGATGAAGTTGAATTAATTGAACACATCAATTTGACTGGATTTGAAGATCAACATGCTCTTTTTGTCATCCGCAGGCGGTGAGAGAGTGCCAGAATTGCCTGAGGTTGAGACTGTCCGTAGGGGGTTGGAGCAAGCTATGGTGGGCCGAACCGTGACAGAGGTCATCCTACGACGCGAAAATCTTCGATTCCCATTTCCAAAGCAATTTGCATCCCGTGTCGCTGGTCGTCGAATCGATTCGATTCGTCGTCGGGCAAAGTATCTCTTAATCGACCTTGATGATGGGCAAATTCTTCTGTCACATCTTGGAATGTCAGGTCGTTATACCCTCTTTGAATCAAACAAAGTCAAGCAGTTCAATTCCACAGGTAACATCGATACAGTTTCACGTTTTGGAACGGCTACCGGATTTGCTGGACGTCACGATCATGTTGAGTTCCGGTTTGACGATGAAAGCATTGCTGTATACACAGATCCTCGACGGTTTGGAATCATGGACCTCATCGAAGTAGGCGAGGAATCCATACATCCATTGCTTGAATCATTAGGTCCTGAACCGTTTGGTGGATGGAATTCGCAGGACCTCGCTGAACGTCTAAAGAGGAAAACAAGCAGCATCAAGGTAGCGTTGCTCGACCAACGAGTTGTCGTCGGGGTTGGAAACATCTATGCTTGCGAGGCCCTGCATCGCAGCGGAATTCATCCTCAACGACAGAGCAACACCTTGGTTCGCAAAGATGGGAAACCAACAAAGAAGTTGGATTTACTTGTTGACAATGTTATCCAAGTGCTTGAGCAAGCGGTCGAAGTCGGAGGGAGTTCGCTCAATGATTTCGCAGATGTCAATGGGACACTCGGTTACTTTGGACATCATTTCCAAACGTATGATCGGGAAGACCAACCGTGTTTGAAAACAGACTGTGGCGGAACAATTGAACGGATCACTCAATCGGGGAGGTCCACCTTCCTGTGTCCACGATGTCAGCGTTAGGAAGAGATGACGCCGAGCATGACAGTTGCTGCGAATCCCCACAGAACCACTGCAGTAACTCGGTTCACGATTGATCCATTGGTTCGTAACCAGTCAAGGAGAGGTGTTCCAGTCAGGAACACTGCAACGAGAACATACCATGCCATATCAATTGCCATACCTATGAAACCAATGATGAGTTTGGTTTCCAAACTCATCCCTGATTCGAGCACTTGAGCAAGAACTGCTACGAGGAACAAGGCAATTTTTGGATTGAAAAAAGCGATTGAAAAACCTTCGAGAAAACCTCTCGCCTCTCCTTCAATTGAATCTTCTTGAGGGTCCTTGTTGTGGACCCACATCAGCCATCCATACCACACGAGGAGAACGATGCCAATCCATTGCAAACCAAGAAAGACATCAGGAGCTTCCTCAAGCAGGACGATCAATCCAAAGATTGCTGCACCCGCATAGAGCCCGAACCCAATCCCATGGCCAACAGCACACATCACTCCTCGTCGACGTCCTCCAACGATTGTGTTGCGAATCACCATCAAGAGGCTCGGTCCAGGTGAAATGGCTCCAAGGAAAAAGACCGTGCTCGCGGCGAGAATGGCTTCCCAAGCGAGGTCCATGGTGGGCGGGTGGATTCACTCCTCTTGAGTGCTTTCATAAGAGGAAGAAGGTGTATCCACCTTTCCATGGGTCGAGTTGAGCATTTGTCTTTGCTGTTGCTTCGGTGTAGATCGAAGTGTATCTTCGGCTGTGTACTGTTTTGAGAACTGCACGAAGAAAAGCCTCGTTCGATGTAGCGTCTTGCCTCTTGGTTGCCATGTACGGAAATCTACATTAAAGGTTATCAATGTTTCTTTATTTTGTCTAAACAGACAAGATATTTTCCGTTATTCGGATTTATCCTCGTATTTTCTTCAGATTTATAGAAGCCTGTTGAACCAAGGAAGAACCGAGTTGATCCTTACGATAAATTTTGAATCCTGTTGGTCCGGGGAGACGAAGATGTTGTTCAGATGGATCCGTCCCCGGTCCGTGCCAAACCCGATTGTTTGATGGAGAGATTTCTGGTGATGTGAACATGACGTGACGTGGCATTGACTCAACATTGTAGTCGTCTAAATCCTCTTGCAGAACTACGCCAGCCATCTTGAGTTTGCGTTTTGCTCGAAGTGCAGAAACCGCTTCTTTTCGATGTGATGAACGAAGAATGTCCAACCCATAAAATGCACCAATTTTTGCCTCTTTGCAATCTGGTACGTCGAACCATCGCTCTGAACGAAGTGTTGCTTGCTTGACGACTTGCAGTGATTTGAGATGGATTGCAGCTAAACCTGGAGCGACGTGATTGTACGCACCGACATCCATTGCAATCCACGCAGGACGGCCATCACGAAGCCGTATCTCGCTTTCTGAAACATATCCTGGATTTGGTCCAACTTTTGTCGTCGTGGAGTGCCCAAACACAACGGTTCGATCGGGATCAACAGCATATTCATGGGCGTAGAACCGGTTTCGTATCCAAAGCAGTTCCTTATCACCTTGCGAGTCCAATGGCATTCGGGGATCATACCCTGCATGAACCAAGCGCAACTCGTCCAGAACGATGTGATTCGGAAGGTTATCCATCCACATTAAATCGGAGGCGAGTTGTTTTTTCGCATCGTAAAGGTCGCCATGTGCACGAACAATGTAAGACCCCCATGTTGGACGTCCTCCACGTTCTAACCATGGTTGCCACAGTTCGATGTCCCCGTCTTTCTGCAGAGAACCAATGGCCATCAGTTCATGATTCCCCTTCAAACAAATTATTTGAGGATGGCTGCGTATGTAATCTACCACTCCTGCTGAATCGGGTCCACGATCAATCATGTCACCAAGACAGACAACACGATCTTCTGGGTCCAATTTCAGGCGATGCATAAGGGCTCGAAATGTGCCAAGATGGCCATGGATGTCGCCTATTGCCCAAACATTTCGCCCCTCATCCAATCGTCCCTGTAGGTCGGCTTCGATATGGGCGTCCCTAAAGGACGGGCCTAATGGAAGGTCCAATTTGCACCCCATGGATTTCACCTCAGAGGATTATCCTCTTTGGTACGCACTGAACAATGAGGATATATTGTCTTCGCTTCGTTTGAAGGCAAAATACACCGTTTTCTTCACCTTTCTCGGTTTTTCACTCCACTGAATTACTGTATTCTGGAAAGAGTTGGTATGAAAAATTATCAAAAAGAGTTTGAAATGAAACGGTCACATGTTTCGCCGATACTGTCCTCCAACTCGGAACAATGCATCTGTGATTTGACCAAGACTTGCAACTTTAACGGTCTCCATGAGTTCCTCGAATACGTTTCCACCTGTTCGCGCAACTTCTTGCAGTTGAGCGAGAGCGGCCGTTGTAGCATCGCCCTCCTTTGTCTGACGATCTTCGGTCCGCTCAAGACAGGCCTGCTTTTCTTCAGGAGTTGCTCGTGCCAATTCCATTTCGAAATCATCTGCACTCGATTCATCGAAGACTTGTGCATTTGGATTCTGGAAGGTGTTGACACCAATGATCGGGAGTGTTCCATCGTGCTTGAGATGCTCGTAATACATCGATTCGTCCTGGATTTTTCCTCGCTGATACATGGTCTCCATTGCACCGAGAACACCACCACGTCGAGAAATGGCTTCGAATTCTTCGAGAACNGCTGATTCAACCAGATCTGTCAGTTCATCGACGATGAATGCGCCTTGTAATGGGTTCTCGGTCTTCGTCCATCCTGATTCTTTGTTGACAATCAGTTGGATGGCCAACGCACGTCGTACAGATTCCTCTGTTGGTGTTGTAATTGCTTCATCGTAAGCATTGGTGTGCAAGGAGTTGGCATTGTCTTGGATGGCCAAGAGCGCTTGCAGGGTTGTCCGAATATCGTTGAAGTCAATCTCTTGAGCGTGGAGTGAGCGACCTGATGTTTGAATGTGGTACTTCAGTTTCTGAGAGCGTTCATTTGCTCCGTACAAGTCACGCATGGCAACAGCCCAGATACGTCGTGCAACACGACCGATGACGGTGTATTCTGGATCCAATCCATTGCTGAAGAAGAAGGAGAGGTTTGGTGCAAACTTGTCAATGTCCATGCCACGGCTTCGATAGTATTCGACGTAGGTAAAGCCGTTTGCAAGCGTAAGGGCGAGTTGTGTGATTGGATTTGCTCCCGCTTCTGCAATGTGATAGCCACTGATGGAAACAGAGTAGTGGTTGCGCACGTTGTGGTCAATGTAGTATTGCTGAACATCGCCCATGAGTTTGAGTGCAAACGGTGTTGAGAAGATACAGGTGTTTTGGGCTTGGTCTTCTTTGAGGATGTCTGCTTGAACGGTTCCACGAACGGTTGAGAGTGTTCGTGCTTTGATTTCCGCATAGGTTTCAGCGTCAACCATTTCATCGCCACGTCGTCCTACGGTTCCAAGACCGAATCCATTGTGTCCTTCTGGTANNTCTCCACGNTANGCNACATCGAGTGGTNCGATTGCTTTGCCTTGTTCTTGGAGATGCTTCTCGACTTGCTGATCGATGGCAGCATTGAGGAAGAATGCGAGAAGAATGGGGGCTGGTCCGTTGATGGTCATTGATACGGATGTGTTTGGGTCGCAGAGATCGAATCCTGAATAGAGGCGCTTTGCATCATCACAGGTTGCAATACTGACGCCGGAGTTCCCGACTTTGCCCCAAATATCTGGGCGTACTGCTGGGTCTCGGCCATAGAGTGTTACAGAGTCAAAAGCAGTTGACAATCGAACGTAGTCTTGTCCTTGACTGAGGTAGTGGAATCGTCGGTTGGTTCGCTCAGGTTCACCTTCACCAGCAAACATGCGAGCGCTCAACTCGTCGGTTCGCTTGAATGGGAAGACTCCGGCAGTGTATGGGAAATGACCAGGGGCGTTCTCTTTGCTGAGCCATTCAAACAGTTCACCATCATCGGCGAAGGTTGGCAATGCAACACGAGAGATGTTGGAATGAGCAAGCGACTCTGTTGTCGTTTGGACCGAGAATGGCTTGCCTCGAACGTGATAGGNGTATTCTCCNCTTCGATACTCCTCGGCAAGTGTGCGATAGTTTGCGAGGTCTTCACGAGCCGTTTCAATTTCTTCGAGTAACTCTGAAATCTGGTCATCGACATCCTTCGCAATTGAGGGAACGTGTTCTTTAGCAGATTCAAGATGTTGGCAAAGACGCAACTTTTCAGCAATAGCCGTGTTTTCTTCATGATAAGTTCGAATCGTTGCGGCAATGTCCGAGAGGTAATGAACACGCTCCGGTGGAATCACACCCTTGCGTTCGCCAACAATTTCCATCGGCGCACGGGCCTCAAATCCGACCATGGATGAGAGTTTCTGCCACAGTGCATCGACACCAGGATCTGCAAATTGACTTGCTATGGTTGCGACGACAGGGAGTTCCTCATCGGCAACATCGAACAGATTTCGATTGCGACGAACTTGTTTTCGAATGGCCCGTAAAGCATCCTCGCTTCCACGCTTTTCGTACTTATTGAGAACAACCACATCAGCAACATCGAGCATTTCGATCTTTTCCAATTGAGTGTGTGCACCGAATTCGGCCGTCATGACGTAAAGAGAACGGTCGGCAACAGAGGTAATGGCATCACTTCCTTGGCCGATTCCACTCGTTTCACAGAAGATGAGATCGAACCCAACCGCCTTTGCAACTTCGATGGCTCGATCGAGATTGGCGCTAATTTCAGAACCACTTCCTCTGCTTGCAAGACTTCGCATGTAGAGGTCGTTGTTGGAGAGAGAATTCATACGGATACGGTCGCCAAGAAGCGCACCACCCGTTCGCTTCCGTGTCGGGTCAACACAGAGTAAGCAGACTTTCTTGCCTGGATTGTCTCGCTGAATGCGAAGCATCAATTCGTCGAGAAGGCTCGACTTTCCTGCTCCTCCGGTACCAGTAAACCCAATCACAGGGACATCGTTAGATGATGAACGGCAGGCTTCGAGTGTTTGCTTGAAGGTCGCCTCATCTGCGGATTCCGAGAGTGTGAGGAGCAGTCCAACCTTGGCCATGTCTTCAGGCGTCACTGGGCCATCAAGGCTCTTCATTCGAGCATCTGATTTCATGTCGACCTCCTGTGCAATACCCATCAAGTGGTGAATCATGCCCATTAGGCCCATGGTTCGTCCATCATCAGGTGAGTAAATCTTGGAGATTCCAGCTTGGTGAAGCTCACGGATTTCTGGCGGCGTTATGGTTCCACCACCACCTCCAAAGATGCGCACGTGCTCGCAACCAGCCTCATCCAACAACTGTCGAATGTATGTGAAATACTCAACGTGTCCGCCTTGATAGGATGTTAGAGCAACGGCGTGTGCATCCTCTTGCACAGCGCAATCAACGACATCTTTTGCTGAGCGATCGTGACCCAGATGAATGACTTCTGCACCTGAGGATTGGATGAGTCTTCGCATGACGTTGATGGCCGCATCATGGCCATCAAACAGAGATGCTGCAGTGATGACACGCACTGGTCCAGTGCTTGTTTCAAACACCGTTTGCTCCTCAGCATCTTCGGCCATGAACATCCGAAGCAAATGGAGTTCATGAAATCAAGGGTGAGTCTAAACCTGTGAGATTTCATCATCCGCGAGTGGAGGAAGTCCTTGCTTTGCTCGAACATAGTCCGTGTAATTGCCATAGTAAACCTTGATGTTACCACCTTCAATTTCCCAGATACGATTGACGACTTGATCGAGGAACCATCGATCGTGTGAGACAGTAATCAGAGACCCTTCGTAACCAATGAGCGCTTCTTCGAGCGTCTCTTTTGATTCCATGTCCAAGTGGTTGGTCGGCTCGTCCATCAGCAGGAGGTTGTTGTCCTCGAGCAAGAGTTTGAGGAGGGCAACACGAGCACGCTCTCCACCAGAGAGTTGTTTGAGTTTGGTTCCAACTTGATCACTTGAGAATTGGAAGCGTCCAAGAGCAGCACGGATGTCTCCGTATTGGTAATCCGGACGTAGCTTCTGAATCTGTTCGACCGGATTGAGTTCAAAGTCGAGGGTTGCGTGGTCCTGGTGGAAGTAGCCAATGACAGTACCTGGGGAAACATCGATTTTTCCAGAATCGAGTTTCAGTTCTTCATTGATAATCTTAAGCAAGGTTGTCTTTCCTTGCCCGTTTCCACCGACGATCCCAATGCGGTCGCCTTTGCGGACTTCCAAGGTTTGGTTGTCAAGAATCGGGCGTTCAAGTCCTTCAAACGTCTTGGTTGCATTGACGAGTTCCAACACATCCATGCTCGCTTTATCGATGGCATCGAGTTTGAGAATCAATGGCTTTCGCTTCTTTGGTACACGAGCCTTGAGTGCCTTGAGTTCCTGTTGCATGCGTGTAATCATCTTGTGTTTTGCAGAAATCGACTTGTCGTATTTGTTGGCTCGTTTCATCTGTTGAATGGCGCCAGTTGTCGATTGAATCTTCTTTTCCAAATTGCCAATTCGTTCATTGAGTGCTTGTTCACTTGCAACTTTTTGAACGATGAATTGGCTGTAGTTGCCCTTCCATGGCCACGCTCGAAGGTTATCAATTTCGACGACCCTGTTGCAAACTTGGTCAAGGAAGTAACGGTCGTGTGAAACAATCAATTGTGCTCCCTTGAAATCTTTGAGAAAGGCCTCCAGCCACTCCGTTGTTTGAATGTCGAGGTGGTTGGTTGGCTCGTCAAGGAAGATTACATCGATTCCAGAGAGACCAACAAGTTGACGGGCAAGAGCAAGTTTGGCTTTCTCTCCACCAGATAATTGAGCAACGGGCATCTCCATTGGATGTTTATCGAGACCAAGACGTTCAAGAATCCCTTTGGCAATTCCTGCAACGTTCCCTCCACCTGATGATGCAAGGGTTTGTTGAAGTTCTGAATACCGCTCCATGACCGGCTCCCAATCGCCTTCGTAGAAAGAGGGATCAATCATCTGGGCTTCAATCGAAGCGATTTCATCCTCAAGTTCTTGGAATTGTCGTCCCTTCCGACCAAGTTCCTCTTCGATGGTTGAATCGGATTCAATGTCACGAATTTGCGTCAGGTAAGCGATGCGAATGCCCGGTGCAAATTCGATTTCTCCAACATCTTGCTTTTGGTCGCTGACGGTGTTGAGCAGGGTTGTCTTTCCTGCACCGTTATGGCCCACAATACCAATGCGATCGCCATCGTTGACAATGAGGTTAATGTCCTGCAATACATCGGTTGGTCCGAAACTTCTGTCAACGCCTTCGACGGTAATGAGTTCACGAACCATAGTGGGTCACCAAACAGAGCCCATCGATGGGGCTTCAAAACCCAATCGGTCAGAATGGCCTCAATTGATGGCAGCGATGGATTCCTCGTGACGGGCCAAGAGGTTTCGCAACTTGACCTTCATTGACGGTGTCATCAAGTCGTTGTCAGTGGTCCATTCCTCGTGATCGAGGATGATGGTTGCTGGAACTTCGTAACCCTTCCATGTAGGTGCTTGCATTGCATTCGCCTTCAATTCGGAGAGCATCCAATCTCGAGTGGACTGGCGTGCACAGAGCTCTTCATCGCTTCCTGACGCATCAACGCCAGCGGAACTTAGTGCAGCCTTCATGGCCTCAAGGTTCGGGTGTACGATGAGGTATGTCTTGAGCATGTTTCGTCCATCAAGAGCAGCTTGCTCAACCAATGGTGAAAGTTTGACGTTTTCTTCTAGAGGAGCAGGCGAAACATACTTTCCATTTTCGAGTTTAAATTGGCTCTTGACACGGCCAGTGATGGAGAGATAACCATCGGTGAGTTTGCCGAGGTCACCTGTACGGAAGGTTCCTGGTTCCATGATGACTTCCTTGGTTGCTTCTTCGTTGTTCCAATAGCCGAGCATGACGTTCGGACCGGTAACGATGATTTCACCTTCGTCTGGTCGGTCAGGATCGTCCCATGCATCGGTGTCGATTGTGACCTTGACGCCGTTGGCGACTCGGCCAACGCAGCGGAGTTTGGACGTGCCTGGTCCGGACCATCCATTTGCTGCAACCAGTGGTGAGGTTTCAGTCAGGCCATAGCCTTCGTAACAACTGAAGCCGACCATTTGGATGAATTCAGCAACGTCTGGAGAGAGCGCAGCCGCACCTGACATACAGAAGCGGATGTTTCCACCAAATCGGGCACGGACCTTGGACCAAACCAACTTGTCGTAGAGTTTGTCAAAGAATCCCTTGGCAGGCACGGCGTCACATTCGACACCAGCCTTTGCGATTCGCTTTGCAGCGGATTTTTTGGCCTTGCCAATGAGAACTTTCTTTAAACCAGTTGCAGCTTCAAACTGTGAGTTGACACGATCGTAGAACTTGTTCCAGACACGAGGCACAGCAAGAAGGACAGCAGGTTTGATTTCGATACATTCGTCTGCAATCTTGGTCAGGTCTGAGATGAGGTTGATGTGAACGCCACAACGAATCATCCAGTGTAAATCGAAGGTGCTTCCAAACGAGTGTGCCCACGGGAGGAAGGCAGCGTTCTTGTCACCAACATAGATCTTGAATGCGGATTGAACACAAAGGATGTTGGAGAGTGTGTTCCAGTTCGTTAGCATGACCCCCTTTGGGTTTCCTGTGGTTCCTGAAGTGTAGATGAGTGTGTTAAGTGCGAATGGGTCATCTGCAACCTCAATCGGCGCTTCACTCGCACGCCCTGCAGCGACAAATTCGGACCATTGGTGAACGGTTACACCTTCTGGAGGGAGTTCGTTGGCTGGTTCGTCACCAAGCAAAAGAACCCCGCATTGCGGCCAACTCGCTGCGTCAGAAGGCAGATTGGCAACCAATTTGTCAAGTACTTCTGTATCTGCAACAGCAATAAGTGAAGGTTTGGAATCGTCGAGGATGTATGCCCACTCTGCACCGTGTTGATGTGTGTACATCGCAGTGTAGGCAGCACCTAGCGCATTCGCACCGTATGAG
>PAJM01000009.1 GCA_002706065.1 Methanobacteriota archaeon
CGGTTATATATCCATTGTTGTTTGCAACGCTCATAGTGCCACCGCCGTTTTATTAAATGTTCTGATGATGCTGGAGTAATCAATTTGAGCGCGTTTTGCTATATAGAGCGATTGAGAGCGATTCAAAGAAACCCCGTAGTAATATTCAGTGTAGTGTATAGCAGGGTATACAAATGATTCTAAATCCGTTGAAACGGCATTGTTATTGCCGTTTGCAGCGCCTCTCGCGACGTTATAAGCAATATCGTCAATCTCACTTTCTTTTAAATATCTATTTACTAACATTATGTTTACCTCGTTTGATGTGCTATTGCCTAGCACGTGACTATGAGTCGATAAAACCCATAACAAAAGCCCCTCACAAAAGGGGCTTTCATTATTTGCTTTAACTCTCCCGGTGTTTAGTATTTAAAAATCCATGCCATTCCGGTGCGGGTTCTTTTACGAAATAAGTGTTAACGAGATACCCTCCATGAATACTTCTTTCAATCTCGTATTTCATTGTGCTGAATGGCAAGGGGTTCTCATTAATTGCGCGTTGAGCAAAATATAAAGACTCAAATATTTCTGGTTCTAATTGTTCAAAGTTATAATCTGACATTGTGTTTTACCTCGAAATTATGCGGCGATTGCTTCGCCGCTGGTTTTAGAATCGGTTTGCTGCTGGTCGCAATAGTCAAGGCTAGCTTGTGCAAGCGCAGCGGCTTTCAGAATAGCGCTAGGGCCGTTTTTCTCAGTCTTAATAGCTTTTAACCAGCCTTGAATATAGGCCGCATGATCTTCCCGGGGTTCGACTTCAATATTATGTTTCTGACAATGAAACGCGGCGCCTAATTCTGCAACTAACTCTTCAAACGCGTATTTCGGATCGCCGAACCAGCCCCGCATATCTCGGTTTAATCGTTTCTTATGTCCGGTGCTATGCGTTAACTCGTGAAATAGAGTGGAGTAGTAACAGATAGTTGCAGGGTTCTCTTTTGTATCCTCAAATTCGCCTCGCAATGGCATTGTAATTTGGTCTAATGTAGGACTATAGCAAGCACGCCCGCCGGGTTTGTTTGCTATTGGTACGCCGACGGCGTTAACGTATTTATCGATTGACGGTATAACTTTTGTCTTATCGTTTGTTGCTATAGTTGCGTCTAGTTCCTCGCATTGTTCAACTATCTTTTGAGGGGGTATAACTTGCGTTATGTTGTATACGTTAAAATACTTCAAGAATGGAATAGTGAAGGTTTCTTCCTTTTTCGTTTCTTTATTTTCCCGAGTAACTTTCATTGGTTCAAAATATACGATCGGGTAACTATCCGTTACATTGGTTTCCTCTAACCATGTAGCACCAGCGCGTTTCCATTGTTTCCATGTTGCGTAATAGGGACTATTACCAGTTAAAGATAAATTGAGATTATTAATACCCTTGTAAACTGTCCCGGTTATCGGATTACGTGGCGCAATGGAATTGCCAAAAGGTTTTAACCATTTTGGATTTGATTCCATTTGTTCGATTATTTTAGCGGTAACTCGTTCCTGAATTTCCGCATTAATTTCAGTGCGTGTTTTTTTGCGTTTTGTCATTGCGTGTATTCCTCGTAGTTGTAGTGCTTGCCATTGCCTAGGCAAGTGATACATATATTAATATGAGTAAAACTCATATTCAAGGCTATCGGCGTCTATTGCTTATAATTAAGTAAATGCGACCATTAAACGCACTTTTTTCTCAAATACTATATGTAGTGTTTAGCAACTCCCGGCCCGAACGAAACTCCGCAACATATTGTATGTNCTTAATAAATATTAATCATTTCAATGGGTTATCGGCGGTGCTTCCGGGTTATATACCCGGAACTATGCCATAAAACCAGCCAAAACCCGCATAAACCGGGGATTTTAGCCCCCCGGGGGGGCCGATCGCCGCCAAAAAATATATATGTACCCTCCCAGACTTGCTAAAGCAAAATTGGGTTTCACGTGGAACCTCTACTCATAAAGTATGAGTAATGGTATTATGATTAAATGAGCGAAAATGTACGTGATTTAGTCAAAAGAAAGACGCGCAAACAGAAGCCAAAAGCCGATGATGTGATACCTGGTGCGCCACGGGGAAAGAGAAGAGGACGACCGCCAGGACAATACGCCACTCAGCTAGCTTTACAAGAGATGATGTACACCCATCCTGANAAGGAAGCAGTAATTCAAGAGTTATTTACTGCGGCATTAGACCAAGATCACAAAAATTCGGCTCCTGCGTTAAAGATTTTGACTGATCGACTTGTTCCGGTTTCTGGATTCGAAAAGTTACGTGGCACAAACAACATTCAAATCAACATTTCCACTATTGGCGAAGCTGATATAAGCGAAAAAATAATAGAGGGCGAAGAAATTGCAACGATTGAAGAAGATGTTGACTGAGCATGAGGGTAAACGAAACCACGTTTATCAAATTGATGGTAAATGGCATTTGGGAATTGGCCGAAACGTAGATGCTGATGGGGGTCTTGGTCTAACAGACGAAGAATGCGCTTATTTGCTCGATAACGACATTGTTTTGTATATGCGCGAGGTCGCTAATGCGTTCCCCTGGTACAACCTGATGGACGAAACTCGTCAAGACGTGCTCGTAATGATGGCTTTTAATTTGGGATTGCCAAGATTAAGGGGTTTTAAGCTAGCGCTCGCTAGTATGGAGGCTGGTGATTACGAAGAAAGTGCCAGGCAGATGCTCGATAGTTTATGGAGTCGTCAATTACCCGAAAGGTCGGCAATCCTCGCCGAAATGATGAGAACTGGGAAATATCCAGAGTGAATGAAATAGCCACAGGCCCGGTTTCAGCGGTTCCTTTGGTCACAACGCATGTGGATCGTGTTCGCAGTACCGAGGTAGTGCAAGAAGCTACTGTAAAAGCGGTTGAAGAGGTAAAAGTAATCGATACCTACGATTTTCGAGGTGTTATCAGTACAGCAACCCGTGAGCATACGGTTAGCTGGTTAGTGTGAGGTGATTTATGGCTAGAGGTGTAAAACATTATTTGCGTGATGGGTCTGTACATACAGGCGGCACACACAAGCACGCTGACGGTACAGTAATGAGCGGCGCGAGAATGACGCAAAAAAGCAAGCGTCTCTATCATTTTGGCGATTTGAGTGCGAGAGCGAAAAAAAAGGCAAGAGGTAATTGGAATGGCAAAAGCTAAACGAGGACTTTACGAAAATATTAGGCGAAAAAGAGCACGAATAGCCTCTGGTTCTGGCGAAAGAATGGCTAGAGCCGGAGAAAAAGGNAGACCAACCAACGCGGCTTTTAAACAAGCGGCCAAAACTGCAAAGAGGAAACGATAATGCCAGGCAAGAAGAGTAAACCAAAGCCCTACTAATGGAAGTCGCTGTAAAGCTGCTTAAATGGCAGGAGAAGGTTTGGAACGATAAAACACGTTTCAAATGTGTTGCTGCTGGTAGGCGTACAGGCAAAAGTCGATTAGCGGCTTATATGCTGTTAGTTAAGGCTTTGTCGTCGAAAAAAGGCAATATATTCTACGTGGCGCCAACACAAGGCCAAGCGCGGGATATTATGTGGAACTTGTTGTTAGAGCTGGGTAACAGCGTCATTGCTAGCAGTCATGTAAATAATATGCAGATTAAGCTAGCTAATGGGGCCACTATCAGCCTTAAAGGGGCTGATAGGCCCGATACGATGCGCGGCGTCCAGATCGCATTTTTGTGTATCGATGAGTACGCGGAGCAAAAGCCTGAAACTTGGGAGCTTGTACTTAGACCCGCGTTAACTGATTTGAAAGGCCATGCTTTGTTTATTGGTACACCTGTTGGTCGTAATCATTTTTACGATCTCTACAAATTTGCAAAGTTAGGTGATGATGAGGATTGGACAGCGTTCCATTTCACATCTTACGACAATGATCTGTTAGATAAGAGAGAGATTGATGCCGCCAAAAAAAGTATGTCCAGCTATGCGTTTCGTCAAGAGTTTATGGCCTCGTTTGAAGCGCGAGGCAGCGAGATGTTTAAGGAAGATTGGATTGAGTTCGAGNCAGAAGAGCCAGAGCAAGGCGATTACTACGTTAGCGTTGACTTGGCTGGCTACGAAGAAGAAGGAAAAAGTAAAAGAAAACAAAAACGATTAGACAACACGGCGATTTCAGTGGTGAAAGTGAATAAAGACGGATGGTGGGTGAAACAAATCATTTATGGTCGCTGGGATATAAAAGAAACCGCTAAAAAAATATTTGAGGCGGTTAAATTTAATCAACCGCTAGCTGTCGGCATTGAACAAGGTCCGTTGCGTAATGCTGTTATTTCGCCTCTTAATGATTTGATGCGCCGTAATAACACTTATTTTAGGATTGAAGAGTTACGTCACGGCAACAAAAAGAAGATAGACCGCATAGTTTGGGCCTTACAAGGTCGGTTTGAAAACGGAGTAATTAAACTTTGTCCTGGCGATTGGACAGATGCGTTTTTAGATGAGTTGTTTCAATTTCCTGATCCTTTAACCCATGATGATATGCCGGACTCATTGAGTTATATCGATCAGATGGCGCAAGTCTCTTATTGGGATCAATATGAATTAGATGAACATGAGTACACTGATGCTCAAGTGGGGTATTAAGATGGATGACGAAATAGGTTATGAAAATTACGGGGCTGATACATTAGACAGTTGGGTTATCGAAAANGTTGATGATTGGAACGATACCTGGAAAACCAATTATAAAAATGCGTTTGATGAATATTATAGATTGTGGCGCGGCAAGTGGTCGGAAGAAGATAAGGCAAATCAATCTGAACGCAGCACAATTATATCTCCCGCGTTACAACAAGCGGTTGAATCGTCTGTCGCAGAAATTGAAGAGGCGACTTTTGGGCGAGGGGCTTTTTTCAATATACGCGATGACATTACTTTGCCGGAAGAGCCTAAAACAGAAGAAGAAGCCCAAGCAACTGCGGCAAAAATGGAAGAATTAAAACAAAACAAGTTAAAAATTCAGTTTTTGCGTGAAAAGTTAAATGATGATTTTGCTAAAGCGGGTATACGCAAAGCAGTAGGTGAATGTCTAATCAATAGCGCGGTTTACGGCACAGGTATTGCTGAAATCGTTGTTGATATGATGGACGAAGTAAAACCTTTGCAAACTATGTATAACAATCAAGTAACACAAGGCACAACGCTTGAACCTCGCACTATTGTTAAGTTACGCCCGATTCAGCCGCAAAATTTCAAAATTGATCCACTGGCGACCAGTATTGAAACAAGTTTAGGTGTAGCTATTGATGAATTTGTGCAACCTCATCAAATAAAGTTATTGCAAGAGCAAGGCGTTTATTTGCCTGTTGATATTGGTGTTGACTCAAAGACGACAAGTGACCTCGATGCAGACCACACTATTATCGATCAACCAAAAGAGAAGGTACGTTTAACAAAATATTTTGGCTTAGTGCCGAGGCATTTGTTAGATAAGTTTAATGGTACAGACGAAATTATCACTGATCTTGAGGAAGAAATTGAGGCCAGCGTTGAAGAACAAATTGAAGATGCAGAAGCGGTTTTAAGCGCAGAAGTTGAGGCGAAAGTTGGGCCTTTCTATGTTGAAGCAATGGTGGTTATTGCTAACGGTTCGACTATTTTAAAAGCACAAGAAAATCCTTTCTATCTCAAAGACAGACCCATAGTGGCTTTCCAATGGGATGTTGTGCCGGGTCGTTTTTGGGGTCGCGGTGTTTGTGAGAAGGGTTACAGTAGTCAAAAAGCGCTCGATACTGAGCTGCGTGCTCGTATCGACGCGCTAGCTTTGACGAATGCGCCAATGATTGCAATGGATTCAACTCGTATGCCAAGAGGCGCAAAACCGCAAGTTCGTCCAGGCAAAGTGCTGTTAACTAACGGCGATCCGCGTGAAGTCTTGCAACCGTTCAATTTTGGCTCTGTCAACCAAATGACTTTTGCACAAGCCGAAGCATTGCAGCGTATGGTTCAAACTAGCACTGGCGCTATAGATGCGGCTGGGATACCTGGCTCAATTAACGGAGAAGCAACAGCGGCGGGTATTAGTATGTCGCTTTCTGCCATTATCAAACGGCATAAACGTACTTTGGTTAACTTCCAAGATAGCTTTCTCATTCCGATGGTTAAGATGGCGGCGTGTCGCTATATGCAATTTGAGCCTGACCGTTATCCGGTAAATGATTATGTGTTTGAAGTGACCTCTACGTTAGGGATTATTGCTAGAGAATATGAGGTAACTCAATTAGTCCAGTTATTGCAGACCATGAGTCCTGACACCCCTATGTATCCAATGCTTGTGAGTTCTATTGTCGATAATATGCAACTGGCAAATCGCGAGGAGTTGATGCGGCTTATTGAAGAATCAGCGCAACCAAACCCGGAAGAGGCAGAGCAGCAGCAAGCACTCAATCAAATGCAGATGGATTTTCAGCAATCACAAACCAATTTACTCAATTCGCAAGCGGCGACAGAGCAAGCAAGAGGCGAGAAAGTTATGGCCGAAATCAGAGCCTTGCCGCTTGAGCTTGAGAATGACCGGGTTAGAGCGCTTGCAGCGCTTGAAAGAGCTGAAAAAGAACCTGGCAAAGATTTTAAAGAAAAATTGGGTCTTGCTGAGTCTTTTATCAAGGAAGGTAAGCTGGGCTTAGACAAAGCAAAATTTTTGTCTGAGCAATAAGAGTAAAACTCATGTTGTATGAGTAAATAAATCATGTACAATATGTAGTGGATATGTCTAATTTGGATGAATTTGAGAAATACCAGAGGGCGATGTTCGCGCTTTTTCGGTCGGAAGGCTGGAAATACCTTTGCGAAGAGCTTGATACATTAAAAGAAGACATAGACAAGGTGGCAGTAGTTCGGGATAACGATGATTTGCGCTTTAGGCAAGGACAGATGAATGTTATCGCCCGAGTTACTAACCTCCCGTACAGCGTTGAACAGATGGAGAGAGATGAAGAAACTGTATGATTTTAGATGCTCTTGTGGGCATTTATTTGAAAAGTTTACCGAATCTACTCAGCGTACTGTTCCTTGTAATCTCTGTGACGAGGTAGCAACGCGTATAGTTTCTTACGGAGGGCCAGTGCTTGATCCTATCTCGGGTGATTTTCCGAGTGCAACTAGGAGATGGGCGCTGAACCGACAAGAAAAAATTAAAGCAGAGCGCAGGACAACCCAGTCCCACGGGCCTGATGCTTAACAAGATACCCGCCTAGCGGCCTTGTAAATTGAGGGAAAAGTATGGCGAAAGTAATTGATGCGGATGAATCCGGTAAGCAAAATTTGGAAGCGGTTACTGAGGCTTTAAAAGAACCAGTTACCACGGAAACCGATCAGACTGCTGAGAAAGTATCGAGTGATTCTGCCTGGGATAATAAATCTCCGGAAGAATTAAAAGCGATACTTAATGAGCAAAAAAACATGATTGGGCGACAGTCAAATGACGTTGGAGCGGCACGAAAAGAAGCTGAGAGGCTGAAAGTCGAGCTAGAAGCCATCAAAAAAGCTGACGCAATGATGCAAGGGCATCTCAACCAAACGCAATCACAAGAGCCAGCTAAAAAGCCTGATTATTATGGCGACCCTGAAAGCGCGGTTAAAAGTCAAATTAGCTCTGATCCTGGCATAAATGATATGCGGAAAGAGCTAGATACTTTAAAAGTAGACAGTATAAAGCGAGATTTATCCTCTTCGCATCCTGACTACGCTGAAGTGCTTGCTAGTGGTGATTTTGAGCAATGGGTGAGTGAGTCACCTATGCGACGCAATAGTTACGCGGCAATGAATCGTGATTATGATATTGATATTGCCAAAGAGCTTATTGCTGAGTATAAGGCGGCACGTTCAGACACTACACAAAAGAAACCAGACCGAGCGGAAACTGTCAGAGCTGCTTCAAGTGGCAACGTGACAGGTAGCACAGAACCTAGTTCTGGCAAGAAAATCAGGGCGGCTGATTTACGGGCTTTGCAAATAAACAACCCGTCCCGCTATCAAGAGTTGATGCCCGAGATTATGAGGGCATACCAAGAGGGAAGGGTTATTAACTAACTTTTCTTTTGAGGTGTTAAGCAAATGGCTACATCAGTATATCCCGCCCAGGGCGGTGTGGTTAATACAACCACGTTAGCAACATTCATACCCGAAATTTGGTCAAACGAAGTACGCGCTGCTTATGAGCAACGCCTTGTTATGGCTGGTCTTGTTAAAAACATGAGCATGGTCGGAAAGAAGGGAGATACAGTTCATATTCCTGCTCCCGCACGCGGAAGTGTGACGGCCAAAACGAGCGGAAATGCGGTCACCATTCAGGCAGACACTACCAGTGAAGTGCAAATCGCAATCGATAAGCATTTCGAGTATTCGCGTTTGATTGAAGACATTGCTGAAATGCAAGCATTAGCTTCACAGCGGGCCTTCTACACTGATGACGCTGGCTATGCCCTATCTCGGCAGATTGACTTAGACGTAATGAATCTAGGCAAATCGCTAGGTGATGGCGATGGCTCATCATGGGCAAATAGCGCCGCTTTTTATTGCGATGCTTCTACCGGGCTAACTTCGTATTCTGCGGATACAGTAGCGCCAGGTGACGCATTTTCAGATCAATCTTTCCGCGACCTAATCCAGCGCCAGGACGACGCCGATGTTCCTTACGATAATCGTGCTTTTGTTATTCCCCCTAGCTTAAAAAACGCGATTATGGGAATTGATAGGTACGTGTCTAGTGATTTTGTTTCAGGTCGTGCGGTTGAAAATGCAAAAATTGGTGAGCTATACGGCATTCCAATTTATGTAACTTCTAATTGCGTTGTTGCGGAAGCAGCAGCCGATAACAGCGCCAATACAGGCGATGTTAAGGCGGCTTTGTTGTTCCATAAAGACACTTTCATTTTGGCTATGCAGCAAAATGTTAGAACGCAAACACAATATAAACAGGAATGGCTGTCTAACTTAGTTACAGCGGATACTGTTTATGGCGTTAAGACCTATCGTCCAGATTCAGGTTTTGCGCTTATTGTTAACGCTTGATCTCCTTGATCCTATTAGTGGGGGCCAAAAGCCCCCACATTTTTAATTAAGGGGGATTGTCATGGCTAAAGAAACAGAAATTGTATTATTTCATAGTAATACTGCGGGTGCTGTACCTACCAACTCTCAACTAATCGAAGGTGAGATAGCCCTTAATACAGCAGATAAGCGATTATTTACCGAAGACTCAAGCGCCGTAGTCGTTGAGCTTGGTACTAACCCTAGCTCAATAACAACGGGCGCCATTACTGCTACAGGCGTAGTAACAGCTAATAATAGTTTTCTTTCGTCTAATGTAACTATTACAGGTGGTACGGTTAACGGTGTTGTTATTGGCGGTTCAACCGCACAAGCTATCACTGGAACAGTAATCACCGCTAGCACAAATTTTGTTGGTGCATTGTCCGGTGATACAACAGGAACGCATAACGGCCCGGTTTCCGGGGCAGTTACCGGATCGTTATCCGGTAATGTAACTAGCTCATCAGGTACGACTACGCTACACGATCTGGTAATCAACGGTAGTGTAGATTTTAACGCAGCAGAATTAACAGACATAGCTGACCCGACAGCTAGTACATCAGCGGCGACAAAAGGGTGGGTTGATACACAAATTAGTAATCTTGTCGGTGGTGCTCCCGCTTCTTTAGATACTCTCAACGAGCTTGCGGCCGCGCTCTCAGACGACTCTGCTTTTAGCACAACAGTTACAAACTCTATTGCAACCAAACTACCGCTTGCTGGTGGCACGATGTCGGGTGCTATCGCAATGGGAAGTAATAAAATTACAGGATTAACAGATGGTTCTGCTTCTGGCGATGCAGTAACTAAAGGCCAACTCGACGTAATGATGCCTCTTGCTGGCGGCACTTTTAGCGGTAATGTTGTTTTGGGATCAAACTCAATAACCTCTACCGCAACGCCTGGTACAGCAGATACTTTAACTAGGAAGGGCTATGTCGATGGAATTTTAGGTAGTGCCACTAATGCGGCCACATCAGCCGCAGCAGCGGCAACCAGCGAATCTAATGCAGCGGCTTCTGCTGCATCCGTAAGCGGTTCTGTTTCAGCCGCCCAAACTGCGGCCACTACAGCCGAAACTCACTTAGACACTTTTCAAGATCAATATCTGGGATCAGTCGGCAGCGATCCAACAACCGATTTAGATGGTGATCCATTAGCTAGTGGAACTCTAGCGTTCTTAACAACAACAAATCAGTTAAGAGTTTATAACGGCAGCAGTTGGCAAGACGCAGGATCAGCAGTCAACGGTACATCATCAAGAGATAGTTACACGGCAAGTGCTAATCAAACCACTTTCAGCGTAACTGGTGGTTATGATTCGGGCTTCCTTGATTTATTTTTGAACGGCATAAAGATGCTCGATGGCACAGATTTCACAGCGACAAATGGCACATCTGTTGTGCTCACGCATGGCGCTGCTGCTGGTGACATTGTTGATATTGTGGCTTATGGCACTTTTACATTGCTTAACGAAATTGGAAATACCGATGGTGGTTTTGCAAATTCAACTTATACAACTGCACAGAACATAGATGGAGGGACAGCAAGTGGCTGATCGAATTCAAATCAGAAGAGATACCGCAGCTAACTGGACGAGCGCAAATCCAACATTAACGCAAGGTGAACTCGGTGTAGAAACGGACACACAGAAGTTGAAGATTGGTGATGGGTCAACTGCTTGGACATCTTTAAGTTATCTTGTTGATACAGGCGGCTACGCTGCTTATGCAGATTCGACTGCTAACTTTACGGGGAACTTGCAAAAAAGCGGAGCCAGTGTTGCAGCTTACTCAGACAGTACAGCTAACTTTACTGGTGCTCTCCAAAAGTCAGGTGTACCTGTTGCTGCTGATGCAAACCTTAACAGTTTTTTAAGTGCGGTTGACCTACCTGTGGCAGATGGCTCGGCAGACCAAGTTTTGACCACAACTGGATCGGGAACATTGCAATTTGCCGATGCTGCTGGTGGTGTAAGTTACGATAATTGGAACGCTGGAAGTAACTACGTTGTGCCTCTGCAATCAGCAAGCGATATAAGTGCGGGCAGAACCGTATCAAGTCCTGCCTATGTCCAGTTGTGGCGTGTTGGTTCAGCAAACACAAGTAATCACACAGTAGGAAGTACGTTTGCGTTTATATCTGGTAATCACAATAGTTCCAGCTCACAAACGTCTTTTACAGCTTGTGGGCTTGTTGTAACCCCATCGACAAAAACTATCAGTATCACAACACCAGATGAAATTTGGGCTAACTCAAGTGGTTACGGTGTTAGCACTTGGGCTGGCACTGGTTGTGATGGTGGTGGCGAAATGGTATGTCATGGCAATATTTCGTGGCCTTTTACAACGACTTACAAAATGGGTTATGCAATTTATCGTCAAAGCAACACTACAGGCGAAAATGTAAACAATAATATGGGCGGCTTTACTGGCGATTCACACCAAAATAATGAACCGCGATTTTCTTTGCCATATAACAGCTCTGGCGCGACTAGAGCATTTGTCACTGGTTACGACCAAAATAGCAGTAGTCAGGCGGCGTATCGTACATATTCCGGTAGTGGTGTTGGAAGTAACGGTTCAATCAGTAGTGTAAATTCATGCCCACAAACCAACACCTCTACGGTTGAAACGGTAAATATGTTCACGCATCCGCTAATAACAAATGCTGGCCTGTTCCCTAATAGCGGCAGTTTTAATTTGCCTACAAGTATTTGTACTTACGGGACTGCTAATGGTTATTCAAAGATTGCGCTTGATGCAGGAAACAATGTTGGCAGCGAAGTGACAACAGGTTTTGATAGAAGCCAGTACAATAATCAATGCGCTTTTCTTGTTAAAGACCCTAGTAGTAACAACCTTAAATTATTTAATTACGATTACTACGGACAAATCTGTGAGTGGACATCAACAACGCAAACGTATGATAGAGGAAATCTTGGAAGCATACCTTTCGCGTTGCACATGAACAAATACATGATAATTCCGACAGGCAATCTTAACGAATATTTAACTCTTAATACTGTAACTAATTATCCATATTATGCACCATTCTTAATGATTAAATTTACTATTAATTATAGCGATGGAAAATTTAGTAATTTAAAAATTTACGATGCGTCAAAAAATACAGACATGATGGTTTTTAATGGTTCTTACGTTTGGGCAAAAGCACTTTACGGTGATAATGATGACATTAGTAGCGCACCAACTCACATACTATTTGCCGGACTAAAAGCTGGAAACTCCGGATTCGCGCAAGTAACCGATTACCCTGCTGACAGTCTATTCACAGCTATATAGGAAAACTAAAATGGCAAACACATTAGATGAATTTAGAAGTGAACGTAATGCAGCTTTGCAAGCCTCTGATTGCTTGTATCTTTCAGACGTTCAGCAAAAATTAGAATTGGATGAAGGAAGTATCGCAACCCTTGATATTTATCGTCAAGAACTTAGAGATGCGACCACTGGTGTCACTGATGACAATGCTAGTGATGCTGTTCTTCCAAAGCCAGTTGATCCTCAGATAGCTGCTTTTTTAAAAATAGACATTAGCTAGGAGTTCAAATGACCACTTACACAGTTACCGTTGCGGCTGGCAAGTTTGTCATTGACGGAGTAAGTCAAGCCACTCTAAATTTAACTGAACAGCAGACTTACACGTTTGATCAATCTGACACCTCAAACGCGACTCATCCTTTTAGGTTGAGTATCACAAGCAATGGAACGCATGGAGGTGGATCAGAATACACCACAGGTGTCACAACTAACGGCACTCCTGGTCAAGCAGGAAGCTACACAAGAATCGTCTTAGCTGCTTCAGCACCTACTTTGTATTATTACTGTTCTGCTCATAGTGCTATGGGTGGTCAACTTAATACAATTACTGCAAAAAGTCGCGCTAGAGAAATTGCAGATGTCACAGCAAGCACAAGCGAGCTTAACGTATTAGATGATCTAAGTAGAGGTTCGATCCTTTATGGAAATTCATCTGGTGCTACTGCGATTTTAAATAAAGGCTCTGCCGATCAGGTTTTGAAATCTGATGGTACTGATATAGCGTGGGGAGATGCTGCCGGAGGAGGAGCGACTTATGCTCCTACTGCTGGTACAAACGCATTCAGCACTCCATTTTACGACAATATGTCATCTCAGGGTTTTGGCTCTGTCATGGCACTGGGTTTCTCACACGCACCTGTTTTTCGTGGTAGAGATGTTGGTGCGACAAATAGAGCGAAAGGTAACAAATTTATTTTTATGAACGGCTACACTGAGACTCCGTCAGCTCGAGACAGTGGCAACTATATGGATGGAATGGCAACTATATATTTTGATGTTGTGCCGAGTACGAGAACAGTGACATGGAGTTCAAATTGGCAACGTACTTGGTATCACTCTAACTATAGCTCTACAGCTTATTCGACTGCCCAATTTTTCACTATAGAGGGATCGGGCCAAATGACTGAAAATGCGTATAGCGTTTGGTCAAATCAAGGTAGTCATCAATTTAATATTGTTAATTATGGCTTCCAAAATGACGGTACTTTTCTTACTCATGTTGCTGCAACTGGCAATGGTAATGGTTTGTATCAAACATCTGGTCATCGTGAAGTTCTGCCAGTTGACGATAATGCTACTGGATACATCGCGAATGTTGGTTATGACCAAAGCAATAGTCTCGCAAGCTACCGAATAATGACCGTTGACGCTACTTCGGGCGGTATGAATATGGGNAGTATGACCCAATGTCATAACACGACATCATCTACTTGTTATTCTGTACGGATGATAAACCAGCCAGGCATTTATCCAGATTCGACAAATGATTATCCCGTTCAAATTTGGAGATACAAAATAGATGGTGACTATGTAGCGCAAACACTAAATCGTTCGGGCAATGTGTCTAATGCGATTACCAGTGGCTTCGACCCAACACGATATCAGGATTTTGCTTTCTTGTTAATGGATAACACAACTCCAGTTGTTATGATGTATGACGGTTATTATCAGGCATCAAGATGGACACAGTACGATGCTGCTCCTACACATTTTCCAAATACGAATGCAGGAAATTTTATACCAAAAGTAGAATTTAACGCTTACGGTCAAGGTGGCTTTGTAGCAACAGGGGTTGAGAATGAGTTTATGTGTTTTGAAAGCATTTATCCTCGCAATGCCTATTTAACAGGGCAAAGTACTTTAAAAAAATTCAAAATAAATCCAACCAACGGAAAGTTCACTGATATGTACTATTGCGATCTTGATAACTCTGTCGCTGGTTGGTATCACCGAGTCATGAACAGCATGGGTCATAAACTTTTTGGATTGTACGGCGACGACGGTAATTCTTCCACGGTAACTCATTTACTCGTTGTAAGCATTGATCCTACTTACTATAACTCATCGCATGGCGCACAAGTTATTGATCTACCTACTGCAAGTGATTGGAAGGCGTACCCAGCTAATTGATATGACGAATGAATATTTTTATATTGGTTATAGTGATAGGAGGAATCGCAGCAATAACAGATTGNAATNAGGGATTGTGTTTTGAGCAAAAAAGTAAATGTGAACAGTTTGCTCAGAGGATTATTTTAAATTCGATAAACACAAACATCTCTGCAATGTGTGAAAGGATCGAGCAATGATCGGCGAGCTGGCTATTTTGATAAAAGGGTTAGATTCAGCATTTACCTTAGTAAAAGCTGGGATTGACCGCAAAAAAGATTTAGATGAGATGTCAAACGACATCAGCAATTTTTTTAAGAAAAAAGAAGACCTAGAGATCGCAATAGCGAAATCGGAAAATAGTGAAGAATCGCAAATGAGTAGCATCCGTGAGGAACAAGCTATAGAAAATCATCGTTATCAGTATCAAAAAATGCTTGATTCTATCGGGAAAGAATATTCTAGGCAGGGGCGCAGTCCAGAATGGGCGAGAATCAAACGGAACGCAGAAAAAAGACAAAAACAAAAAGAAGCAAAAGCAAGACAAAGATTGGCAAAACGAAGTGAAGAAGAAGAATTTATGGATGATTTAAAATTGGTATTTAAAATATTGATAGGTGGCGCTGTAGCTACTTTTGGGATTTTGTATCTTATTGTTTTTATTAGTGGTTCTGGATATGAGTAATACTCAATAATTAGGAGTAAATTGCTTTATGGAAGGGATAACAACAAGAATTACAGACAATGAAATAAAGCAAGCGTGCAAGTTTGCAGAGCAAGCCTATGAAGAAAACATAACTAACGCAACAAGGTTTGATAGCAAATTAGGGACTACTGCGTTCTACCTCTTAAAAAATGATATCCAATATATCATTTTTAGAGGTACTAACGGCGACCCTAGTGATTGGTTAATGAACCTCTCCGCGATTCCCTGGCGCATACACGGGAAATGGGTGCATGGAGGTTTTTTGGCAGCACAATCATCAGTATGGAAACAAATTAGAAAGTGTTTAGACCCAAGTAAAAAGACGTATTGCATAGGGCATAGTTTAGGTGGCGCGTGCGCAGTTATTACGGCTCATAGATTGAGTAACAGACATGGGAGAAGTCCGGCTTTTGAAGATGTGCGCTGTATTACGTTTGGTCGTCCTAACGTGTGGTTGAAAAGTAAAACAAGATTAAAAGATATGGTGAATATTAGCGTTGTTGCAAACAGCGATATTGTTGCGGTTATTCCTAAATTGTTTTACCAGGCAGATAGTAATCAAGACATCATTTATTTTGGTGGGGATGGAAATGCTTATTTAAACCCGACTAAAGAGTTTAGAGATGGCGATAGAAATTTGAGCAGCTCTATATCAGATCATTTAATGGAATCAAGTTACAGCCCAAGAGTTAAAGAATGCAAAGTGAGGGATTTTATATGCGATACATCTTACCTTTAATTTTTGTTTTTGTTGCAAGCTGTACGACTGTAGAAGGTGTTATGGAGGCTGAATCTATTTATTGCAGCCAATTATATAAGGGAGTACGTGCCGTCGGTCGCAGCGCATTATCAGCAACTACTGGGGTCGTCGTGAGCGACGTATGCGATCAAATCGATTCCATAGTTTCTGCTTCTGTTGAAGAGGAGGAAAACGCTTTAAGCGTAAGCAAAAGCGATGAGTGATCTACGTTTAATCATACAAGTTTGGTTGGCTCTGCAATGAAAGGGTTATTAAAACTACTAGCGCCGACCGCTTTAAAGGCTATTTCGACCGCTAATCCCGTCGCAGGGATGGCAACTAATCTTATCGCAAAAAAATTAAACATACCTGTTTCGTCAACAGTAGAAGAAATAGAAACGCACTTAGAGCAACACCCCGAAAAGCATGAAGAATTACAAAGCGTTGAGTTAGAGATAAAAAAACTGACGACAAACTTAGAGGGTTTCAAAGTTGAAACAGCAGATAGGCAGGACGCCCGCAAAATGCAAGTTGCAACGCGAGATTGGACGCCTAAAATTTTCGCTATCGTGGCGCTTGCTGGGTTTTTGACGTATTGCTTTTTGATTACGATCAATCCGCCAATAGACGCTGCCATACCGAATTTAATAATCGGTGCTCTCACCTCGCTGGTGTCTGGGGTAAGCGCATTTTATTTTGGCTCAACAAATCAAAGTGGTAAGAAATAATGCCATCACCTGATAATTTATTAACGCTTGATGAGATGCCAGGTTTTGGTTCTGGCGCATACATGGGCGGTTTAACTAATTTTCAAATTCGTAAAGCATACGGAGATGCCATTTTTGGAAGTCTTTTTCCTGATCCAACAGCTTCATTACAGAAAGCAATAGACCAAGCAAAAGAAAATCTAAATAAAGGAACTGAGATACCTAGCGGGGAAGAATTACAAAAAACAATCAATGATGCTTTTACTTTTCAGGACAATCTGGATTTAGCTATTAACAATCCAGCTGAACTGACAAAAGAAGAGTATGAAAATTGGGCGAAAAAAGTTGGTGATATTCAAAGAAGTGATCTAAATCTAAAGGAAAAAACTCAAGGAGTTTCTGAGCTGTTAACTGATGCTGGTATTTTTCACGATCCTGCAACTTTGGATATTTTGGGGCAGGGCAGTGATACAGGTGGACTTTTAAGTAAGCGTATAAAAATTGTAGAAAAAAAAGACGCAGGGGGTACAGACGCTTCGGCAAGCAACACTGGCGATCTTTCAGATATTACAAATGAAGGCTCTTCCTCTGCGGATGATTTGAGTGATGATATTGATACTTCAATTACTAGTGATGTGGCTGGAGCTGATGCGGCTATTGAGGCGTTAAGTAATGCTGGCACGATGGCACAAACAGTTAATCCATTTGAGGGTAATACCGGAGGCGATTTGATCTTTGATGGTACTAATTTTGTCCAAAACATAGAGGTTGATGGAGATGAATACTCAAGATTAGTGCCAGATGTTCTCGCTAGGCAGCTACAAGAGGCTATAGCAGCAGAAACAGACCCCGAGCAAAAAGCTGCTTTGACAAATGAGTTGGCAAAATATNTGGAAGGGACAGGAAATACTGTTGACACTGTAAATCCTATGATTGTTGAAACGTATGGAATACAGACAAATACAATAAGTCCATCACAGATTGCCAATGGCTCAGATGTCGATTGGAAAGTAGGTGATAAAATTGCTGTCTTAGGGGTGTCTGATGACAAATACTTGCTTGAGCATATTAGTTCAACAACTAATCAGGTTGGTAACAAATCAAAAACAAAAGACGAGCAGATGGATGAGCAGATTAATAATTTTTTAAATGGTCGATTGAATTGGGCAGATATCAAAATAATTGCAGAACAGATTTATGGAGCAGGAACTCAACAAGCAAACAACGCAGTGATAACGGCTTCAGAGAAAGCACAAGAACAAGATAACAAAGCAGCAGCACAAGCAGCAGCAGGACAACAAGCGGCTCTTGCAAAAGCAGCAGATCAACAAATTAGCGATGGTAATACGGACACGGGGCTGCAAGCTGGCGCAGCGGCAGCGGGTGGACAGCTTGCTAATGATAATGTTGCTGGCGTTAATCCTGCTAGTAATGTGCCAGGTGGTGCTGTTGGTGGTGCTGGCGCTGGTGCGGTTGCTGGAGGTGTCGTCGGAGGTAATGCTTCTCAAAGCGGTGTTGTAGGAGATCAGGAAGTCAAAACAACTATCGACCCGCAAAAAAACCCTGACGGTGGAACAGGGATAGGTGTAGGCACAGGAATAGGAAGCGGATCAGGGCCGGGTGATGGCGAAAAAAGAGAATTGCTTAATCAAGTAGCTGCAAGCAGACCATTAAACGACTCAATTTTCAGGACTGATTTAGAAAGAATTAGGTTAGACCCAACGGGACTTATGAGTAGGTTATTTATATGACATATTTAGACCTTATAAATGGCGTGTTACGACGATTACGAGAAGATACGGTTACAACCGCTAACGAAACTGATTACAGTCAGTTAGTTGGGGAGTTCGTAAATGACGCAAAAAAACAAGTTGAGCTAGCGCACAAATGGAGTGCGCTCCGCACAACTGTAACTTTATCAACCAATGTAGGAACAACTAATTACACATTAACAGGGGCCAAACAAAACACTGTTTTAGAGCAAGGTTTAAATGACACAACTAACCAATATCTAACCTTACGCCCGAAACATTTTTTCAATGACAATACAGTTTTAAACACGCCAGCAGACGGAAGTGTTACCGATTTTATGTTTAATGGAGTCAATAGCGCTGGCGATCTGCTTATCCAGGTATACCCTACTCCTGACGCAGTAGAGACGTTAAATTTTGATTTAGTTATACCGCAAGCCGATTTGAGTGCGGATAGCACAACTTTAACGATACCTAGCAATCCTGTAATGCAGATGGCTTATGGTATGGCGTTACGCGAACGTGGCGAAACGGGTGGACAAAGCGCTGCCGAACAATTTGGAGTAGCGAACGCGGCTTTAAATGATGCAATAGCTATCGACGCTAACCGTTATCAAGACGAAATGTATTACTACCGAGTTTAATATGGCACAACAATTACAAAACATTACGATAGCAGCACCCGGTTTTGGCGGCATTAACACGCAAGATTCTCCGTTAATGCAATCCCAAGCGTTTGCTGCTATTGCTGACAATGCCATTATTGATAAGCAAGGTCGTATTGCTGCTCGAAAAGGTCACGAAATGCAAAGCACAAACGGAGCTTCCTTGCTCGGTACAAGCAACGGGATAGAGCATATAAGTGAATTTGTGCAACAAAACGGGACTAAGGTTGTTCTATCAGGCGGTAATCTAAAATTATTTACTGGCTTGACTACCTTAGCAGATACAACGCCAGGTGGTTACACAATAACCGCAAATAATTGGTCTGCTTGCACGCTGAACAATCGTCATTATTTGTTCCAGCGTAATCACGAACCTCTCGTCTACGACGCCAACACAAGCACTTTGTCATCAATAGCGACACATCCAAGTGTTGCGGGTGTGGCGCCTGATGCTCATGTGTGCCTTGCGGCATACGGTCGTGTCTGGGCGGCTGACACAATAAACGATAAGAAAACTCTATATTGGTCTGATTCTTTAAATGGTCTTGATTGGTCAACAGGAACAAGCGGATCGCTTGATCTGACGACTGTTTGGCCAAGTGGTTACGACGTTATAACAGCGGTGGCAGCTCACAACAATTTGTTAATTATTTTTGGTAAACAAAACATATTGATATATGCCGGAGCTAACGACCCCACCTCAATGACTCTCTCAGATGTAGTAAGCAATATCGGCGCTGTAAATCGTGATGCTGTCGTTAACACAGGTAAAGATATAATTTTTGGCGATCATTCGGGTATAAGAAGTTTAGGACGAACGATACAAGAAAAGTCTTCGCCAATAGGGGATATTAGTCGCAATATAAATTTTGACATTAAAAACTTTTTAGCAAGCGACGGTGATAATCTAAAAATGGTTTTTGATCCAACTAACGCATTTATTGTTTGTGCGTTTACTGGTGTCGCCGCGCTGTTTGTTTTTGATACACGATTTCCTTTAGAAAATGGCAGTTTCAGAGCAACAACTTGGAGCAACATTGAGCCATTATCAATGTCTGTCTTTGACGATGAAGAATTACATATAGGAGTTGCTACTGGTATCGCTAAATATGCAACACAAACAGATAACGGTAACACTTATGTAATGTCTTATTTTTCTCATCCGATGGATTTTGGTGATAGTTCACGAATTAAGTTTTTAAAGAAAATTAACCTAACTACATTTCACGGATCGGATGCGAGGGTTAGTTTGCAATACGCGTATGATTACAGAGCTGATTACACGAAAAGGGCTTTTTCGTTACCTACGATCAACGCGGCTCAATACAATATCGATGAGTATAACTCGGGAGCAGAATATTCAACGTCCCCGGTGTTAATTAACACAAAACGTATTAATGCTGGCGGTAGTGGTAGCGTTGTACAAATCGGTTTAGAAACGACGGTGAACGGAAAAGAAATAGCAATACAACAACTCAACGTACAGAGTCTTGTTGGACGAATGCTTTAGTGAGGAGGTTTTAAGGTGTCACAATATACGAAAGCGACTAATTTCAGCTCTAAAGATAGCCTGGTCAGCGGTTCGGCTTTAAAAGTAGTGAAGGGACAAGAACTGGACGCTGAATACGATGCAATAGAAGTGGCGGTTAACAGTAAAGCTGACATTACAAATCCAAATTTTACGGGGACTCTAACTGTCACCAATCTAAATGTGACGGGTACGACGACGCTTGTTAAAGTCGATGGAGGTACATTCTGATGGGATGGCAAGATGATGTAACAAACTTCTTTGATGATAAAAGCAGCTGGAAAGGTGTGCGGAACCTTGGTGCTGCTCTAGGCGGTGTTGCGTTAGCTGAATCAGCAGCAGACAGAATAGAAGGTCTAGGCGATACGGCTAAAACAACTATCAGAGATTTTCAAGATCAATTAGGAACCGATTTAGAATTTACTCCTTTTAGCACAACGAGCGGAATTGGTACTGTGTCAGTGGATGATACAGGAAAACTCGCTTACGGGTTGTCTAGTCCTTACAGCACATTACAAGATAATTTAGCTGGTGCTAGCCAATACGGTTACAACGAAATATTTGGCAGAACGACAGACCCAGCAACAGGAGAGGTAAGTTTTAATCCGGCCAGAGATAGGCAAGGGATGATGAATTTGTTTAGCGGAGTTCAGGATGCTGCTGGGAATAGAATAAATGAGGATGGTGGTTTTCTCGGTGCTTTACAAAAGAGATACGCTGACAGCACCAATATTACAGAACCTTTTACAGCGGATTACAGACGCACCAGAGAACAAGAAATATTAGATCGACTTAATGCTTTAAGTAACCCTAACCAGCAAAGAGAAAGAGATTCGATGCGTGATGCTCTCATTTCACAAGGTCGTCAAGGTTTACAAACGGCAGGGTATGGCGGTTCCCCAGAGGAATTTGCTCTTGAAAAAGCGATACAAGAACAAAATGCGCAAAACGCTGTGGCGGCAATGGGGCTTGCTAGGGATGAGGCTAATCAATTAGCAAATGCGCGGCTGGCCGCTTTAGGCCAAGCACGCGCTGATACAGGGTTGCAATCTGAAATGGTTGCTCGCGCCTTGGGTCAAGAGCTTGACCAAAAACGTGTTGGCACACAAATAACATCACAAGCGTTACGTGACAGTATGCTTGCTGATATGAATCTTGGCAGATTGACACAGCCAGCTATACAAATGTCCGACCAAGACTCACTTATGAGGAGACAATTAGCGGGTTACGAACGTGACCTGTTAAGCAATATGCTGGATTACGATTTAGGCACAGAAGAGCTAGCGTCTACGCTACGCCAGGAAGGGGTTAAATCTCTACTTGATTTTCTGGCTTCTGGTAACTACGCCAGCAATACAGGAGGCGGCTAATCATGGCTAACGGTATTAATTTAACGCCNATACAAAGTCAAATGAGACGCGAGTTGATTGTTGANCCTGCCGAGGAAAATCTGAGGCGNGTACAACANCGTGAACGCAGTTTAATCAACACGTTGGGTATAAACCCTAATAGACCTGGAGGAATGTTAGCAAGAAGCGCTNTAGGCGCTATAGCACGCACTCCTGAATATGCGCGAGTTGGATTAGGTTTACAAACGCCAACCGAAAAATCTTATGAGNANATACAAGCNCTNGANCCTGAGATGGNNGAGATAANTCGGCTTGAAGCNATTAGTAATATATACCGAGGNCANGGNCTTGAGGGTAGAGCNGGGCTNGCAAGAGATCGAGCAAGTGTTTTNANGAGACAGCAAAGCGCTGANCGAATGGCTANAGAGCAACATATTCACANTATGCAAATGGACGTANNTGAGTTANANCGAAAGCAGAGNAANACANTNAGCGNNATAGAAAGAAGGGAGNANCAAACTNNAATTGANANNTTAAACGCGGAAATTNCTAAAGNCAGAGGCGAGGCTGAAATNGCTAACCTTGATNNGGATAATGTGCGTGCAGATGAAGAGNTAGCAATGNAGCAAGCGGATANTNNTGCTGANAATAAAAGGCTGGATGACAGGCTANCTTTTGATAAGCAAGTATTTGAGTCNGANGAGCTACAGCAAAAATTNNACAATCGTATGACNACNTCNAACNTNGCGCTTGATACTGCNCNACTTGNTGAATTAGTCAGNNNAAACCAAGCGACCGAAACTCAGGCCGATGAAGAGTTTGAGTTTGCNATGTTAAGAGATCAGCATGGNATGGCTATNGAAACAGGGCAATANAATNTANNNCAAGCTNANTATNTGTTANNTGNTGCNGCNANNAAAGCGGATGAAGAAAAAGAANAAGCCTCTGCTGAGTTTATGCACCTNGTAGCGATGGGACANAACTCTGAGCTAGCTAATCGAGTTTTACACTTGGCGGCTGACGCNNAGATACCGTTATCAGAAACATTAAACGCAATTAAGGTATTGGAAGAAGAAGGAAGTATTGCTGNAAAACAACAGGCGAAAATAGAAGATTTTGCCACTGGNNTAATGGCTGTCANAGGTGAAGATGGCAAGCCNTTATTTNCTGACGAACAAAAAGCAATAAACCTGGCAACGAGCTACGTTTTNGGCAATGTNGAAATAATTACGACAGAGGATGGACGAACAATCGTCAATAACAATCCAGCCGCCATTGCTAACGCGTTAGCTGGTGGAGGAGAAGNNGCTGCAACCGCTGGNAGCATTGCAGTCCCCAGGCAAGTAAANCAAGTATTANTCAANAGAGAAAGTCCCGGNTTGTGGAGCAAAGCTGATNTNTTGACAGGTTTTNNNAATATTGCGCCTGATNTNATNCAAAGANNNNCNCAATNGATTCGGTNTTCCNATANANNTNAATNNANTNAGNACAGANGCNTTAGCAGANTTNCNNCAAGCNGNAGCGCAAATGAGAACNGCTTTTTCTGCNAATCANGAACGAATGANTAATCTNGATGCGNNAATGATAGAANACCTTGCATCAATTANANTCAAGNNTNTTNTCTTCNNANGATGCGTGGANAGNNAGAGCNTTANTTATAGATANNGAGCTTGAGANAATGCAAAGTAGTGTAGCNCAAGAAGCATCAACCGCATNTNGCTCCNANNNGAGNNGATGATTTNCAAAAACAANTNAACNCAATTAACAGTGTGCGTTCTTTGTTGGATGTTCCNGCGTATGTNAGTCCTNNCCANTGGGATGAACAAATGATTGACNCAATGACNNCCGCGCAGATNAACGAAGTNAATCTTCTACGACCTGATCGAGTTGCAGCGTGGGGTAAAGCGAATCCACAGTTAGAGCAAAGAGTTGTACANAAATTAGTAAACGGCGGTTACACACCGATCTTAAACTGATAGGTAAAGTTATGGCAGACAATCGACCACAGATTAATTTTGGTGACGCACAACGACAAG
>PAJM01000010.1 GCA_002706065.1 Methanobacteriota archaeon
GACTCGCATGGCTTAATCGAACTCCAAAAGCGGTCGCCTCTGGCAGGATCAACCAGATTTCTCGTGTTTTGATCCCTAGAGTTGTTATCGCAATTAATTCGCTGTCCTAAATTTCTTGGCGAGGTTATGAGCACTATCTCTTGCACAACAAAAAATATGTCATAATCTCAAATCACCTACCTGACCCTGAGCGAGCTCCATCCCGGAGGTTTCTCAGAATCGCATGTGCTTCGGCTGTCGTCGTTGGGTGATGGAAACCTTCACCGTCCGAAGACTCGGGTCCCAACGCCGTTCCCACCGACGCAAGCAACTCACCCACTCACCCCCCCTATATCAAGATACCCGACTCGAATCGGCCATAAAAGAAGGGACTGCAAGCCGAATGAGAGAAAAATATAATTTGGAAACTCAAGTATTCCAGAAAGCGTCAAGTTTCGGCTCTACAAATTCATTTTCAACAACTGAAGCCTCATTAACGATCTTGGGATTCTCGTCATCCTTCTTCTCATTTACATCGCCTGATTCAGATGTCTCGAGTCCTAAGGCCTTCTTCAGTTGCTGTGCAAATTCAGAATCCAGATCCATTTTATCAAAAAATGCGAGTTTGACATAGTCGCGTTTGACATAGTCGCGAACATGCGAATATGATAATTCTAATCCGGTATGCGTCCTTGTTGTAAATTCAGCCTGTTCATCGTGCCCGCTAACAGAAACACTTGTCGGCTCATGACTCCTAACCGCCAGGTTGAGTGATTCACTCATGACGTTTTCCAAACGAAGAGGTTCTGAATAAAATTTGTGTTTCTTTACGAGGGTTTGAGCACTCGTATCGAACACAATCTTTGGACGTCGTCCATCAGCTTTTCCAATGAGAAGAGACCCAACTGAGAGCATGATCAATTGTGGTACGATTGTTTCGAAACTACCCGCCTCTTGGAAGTAATCCGAATTCGGGTCAGTGAAATCAACATGTCGAATCGAGTTTGTGGAGTAACGATGGACTGAAATATACTCCATACCACCTTCTGGTGGGACATAATACAAGTCCTCACCGTTGAATGGGTGACTTCCATCTACATACGTCAAATTCTCTGAGGCGTCACTTGTTTCATAACACCAATCGGGAAGTCGATCGTACATCCAGTAATGTCCAACTTCCTCCAAATTCCAATCATAGTCAAAACTTGCAGAGCGTGCATGTATCCAACAATCGTAGTAGTCTCCATAATTAAATCCAAAAACAACAAACTTCTGTTCGTCATCTAAATATTCCCATCGATGTTCCACCCAGAAGTCATCGTAGGCGTATCTGTATCGAAAATGCTGTTCTGCGATTTCAACATCGGTAATATCTTCATTAAATGTATTGGAATCATCAAGACAGTAAATCGTCTCTTCTCCAAATTCCACTTCCGTTGCATGGCCACAAATAGAATCAGAATCTGGGAGGATGAGCTCGTTAATTCCTACAGATAGTGCAGTTAAACACATTCCAAGGCCAATTAGACCCATAGCGATGAATCCAATCAATTCCCCAATACTACGGGCTTTCGAAGGAATCAATGAAACCAAGTTTCCTTCGGTTTGAATTGTGTACTCAAAATCCTCATCGGCCCAGATGATGAAATCGTCCGAGGAGCCCATGCCCATGTCTACTGGAATGGAGTATTTCAAAACTCAACCTACATGCAAGCAAAGGCTGAGGTGGTCTATTCCATCGTGATGGATTACTCAGCACCGAAGAATTGTCGGAGCATTGGGTGCATTTCCATGGCCTGTTCCTTCTGGATTTGCTCATAGGTACGTAGAATGATACCAACAGCCAATAACAGACCTGTACCGGTCGCGTTACCTACGGTACCGAGCAGGTCGGCACCAGCTGCCAGCAGTCCTACGAATGCACCAGAGAAGTAGGTGACCGGTGGAATGTAGTTCTCAAGGATCTTCTCGAGAACCTTTGGATTCTTACGGAAACCGGGAATCTGCATACCCGTCCGCTCAATCTGCTTTGCAACGTCCTTCGTACCCATGTTGGTGGTATCGATCCAGAACTTCGCGAAGACCATTGAACCAACGGTCATCAGGACCACGTAAAACACGACGTGAAGCATGATCTGGCCAAGGCTGTGCCCAAACATGTCCGATTGCTGATTCAGTAACGGAATCAGCCAATCATTCACACCCGCAGGCATCGACGCATACCAGGCAAATCCACCCGATGCAGCCGTTTGTCCGGGTTCATACGTCCCGATATAATCCGACATCGAGAACCAACCCTGCCGGCCTAATATCGGCGTCTGTGACATCGTTGGATGACTCCAGAACAAGAGCGAAAACATGTTGACGTTGGCAAGCAGAGCAGCCATCAAAATGACAGGAATGTTGGATGCATAGACCAATCGAATTGGGTACTTACCACGATGTCCACGGACCTTCCCGTGGGTCAGTGGCAGTTCCAATTTACTCGATTCTGCATATGCAACAACGAGGAACACGATGATACTGGAAACGAGAGCGATGACGGCGTTAGGATGCGTCGCGTCCCCCAAGAGAATCATTTCGAATCCATTCAACGAAATCATCTCACCATTCGTCGCCGTTCTGAACATGTAGAAAATCATTGGAAGCGTACCAGCAGGCGGGTTTTGTACGGAGTAAGCCATACCCGCTGTGGTTGGAAGTGGTGAAAGTGTACCGACGAATGTCGACTGTGCAACACCCGCTGCAATGAAGAGCGACATACCGGAACCAATACCCCACTTGCTGACCAATTCATCGAGCAAGAAGACGAGATACGACCCGGCGAAGAGTTGGGCAACAATGACAAAGTTTGCCCATCCGATTCCGTACTCGTCGATGAGGAATTCCGAAGGATCGAGGAAACCATACGTTTGTGGAATCGATTCGATTGGAATCATAATCAGAACCAAGAGTTTCTGTACACCTTGGTACATTGCCTTGTCCTCGCTGTTGGTAAGATCCAGACGGATAATCTTCGCACCAGCAAACAATTGCATGATGATGGAACCAGTAACGATTGGACCGATACCCAGGTGCATGATGGTACCTGAGGCACCAGCCATGATGGAACGGAATCCACTGAACAAGTCCATTGCTTGACCGCTTAGACCATACAGCATGACGTTGGTCATAGCGAAATAGATGATGAGTACGAAGGTTGTCGTCCACATCTTTTCACCGAATCGAACGTGGCGATCTGGTTTTGTGATTGCCGGATAGACGTCGACGAAACGGCTGAGCGCATACAGTCGACTGCTTTGGTCGCCACTCCACATGAAACATGTGAGAATTGCTGCAGCACCGAAACCAAGCAGGAGGACACCAACAAGTAGGAATCCAACTGCTTCATCATAGCCGCCCCATTTCTCAGGACGGCAGTACCATACTGCGATGAAGACGAAAATCAACCATCCGTAGAGTTTCGCATAGCGTCCGATAATCGGCAGTTGCTTCATCGTCGCTGGGAGATCGATTTGGAAACAAGCCATGACGTATGCTACGTGAGTAATCGCGAGAACAATGCCGAAAATGGCCGCATCTCGTGCTGCACCCGTTCCAGAGAGTTCATCCCATTGCCAGTAGAACAAGAGACCAAAATAGAGTACACCAGTGAGAACAACACCGATTGGTACTGGCTTGTGTTTCATCTAAAGACCTCCTTGTTCACTCTTCTTCCCATTCGTCCCAATCGCCATCGTCATCAAGATTGACGGAGCCGCCTGCAGCCTCGACCTTTTCGATGGCTGTAGCGCTAGCGTTTGCGACGGTTACTGTAATGGCTGCGTTGATGCGTCCAGATCCAAGGAGCTTGTCAATGCCAAGTTCTCCGAGATTAATGCTGTCTTTGCCGTCAACCATACCTTCGAGTTGACTCACATTGCATGTTACATGGACGTTACGTAGGGTTGGATGACGGTTGAATCCATGCATCCCCCAATGACCTGGCATGTACTTGATTCGAGTCATGACACGATGCTTGTTCATACCAGCGTTTCCACGACCGCCGCGCTTTCCAGCACCGCGACCTGCTTTCTTTCCACGCCCATGGTATCGATTTCGTCCACGGTGTTTGTTTGCCTTTGTACCCATCATATCACCTCAAATCATTCTTTCAACGAGTGCTTTAATGTCATCGCCTCGGGAACCGAGTGCGCCACCAACGACGTAGGAACGCTTGATTCCGCCCCAACCCTTCGATCCTCGTGGAGGATGCAAACGGAAGACACGCTTCAAACCTGGAACGTCTTTAACGGTCGCTTCATCGTTAACGATTGCCTTTGCAAAATCTGCAATGGTCTTGTAGTCGGTTGTTTCAGAGACCAATGCGTCTGTCAACGGGGCGTCTCCAGTCATTCGTCCACGCTCGGAGAGCATGGATTCAACGGTAGCAAGGTCTGCCTTGCCCCACGTAATGTAGTCCTTGGCCTTGCGGAGCATTCCGAGATACTGGTCGTTCTCAGGAATGATTACTGCGTGGTTGACCTTGGTCAAATTGAGATACGACATGGTTTCGCGAATGGATCGCTCAACACCGACATTGCTTCGTGCACGGACGACGATATAACTCACTTCAGAACCCTCCCTGTGTTGATGAACAAGCGTTCTCGCTGTTCGTGGCTGATGCGAGTTGAATTTAATGTTTTGAGAGCATTGAAGGTCGCAGCAGCGTAATTGATGGTTGTTCGGGTTTGGCCCTTGGTTCGTGAGAGAACGTCAGTTACGCCAGCAAGTTCGAGTACCTTCTTACCGGTTTCTCCGATAACAAGACCCTTTCCTTTCGCAGCTGGCATGAGCGTGACACGAGTTGATGCGGATCGGCCGTTGACCTTGATTGGAACGGAGGTTCCAGGGCCGGCAGATGATTCCCATGACCCGTTGCCACGTTGTACAGTGATGAGATTCAACTTTGCAGCAACGATGGCTTTCTGGATAGCATTGGAGACTTCCTTGGCCTTGGCCATTGCGAGTCCGACGTACCCATTGCGGTTTCCGACACAAGCCATAACGTTGAATCGGACACGTCGACCACTGTCGGTCATTCGCTGAACCATGTTGACGTTGATAATCTCGTCTTCCAATTCAGGAAGTAGTGCATCGATAATTTCGACTTCTCGGATTGGGAGGCCACTGGCAAGTGCTTCCTCGTAGGAAGTGATGAGGCCAGCATAGACCATGTTGCCGAGACGCGTACGAGGCGTCCAGTTGCGAAGGTTGCTAATCGCATCAGATTGAGCACTGCGACGTCGTCGTCGTCCACCCGTTTCTTCAGCTTCTTGCGGAGCATAAGCAAGAATCATACCTGGTGCTTGTTTGATTTCAGTCATTTCTTCTTCGGTCATCAGTAGGCCCCCTCGATGGATGATTTTGTTGTTTCAATCGCACTTGCAACGTTTTCGTCGATGTGCGCACCGTTGATTCGGTCGTCCTCTGGAAGGATTTCTTCACTGTGAGGAACGTTCAATCCAGCTTCTACCATACCACGGAGTGCTGCGAAAACACGACCTCCTGGTGTGCTTGCAGCAAGTCCGATGTCGAGAACTGCATCTTCATGACCAGCAGCGATGGCTGCCTTACCGAGTGCATATCCGACAAGATAGGATGCTGGAACGGATTTCTTGGACATGTTGTCTGGCCACGAGAACTTCTTGACCAAATCATTGCCAGTAACATTGAGAGCAACCTTGTCGCCCTCTGCAGCCCATGTAACCAATTGACAGGACGTTCGAGTGTTGGAGACACGAACGACTGCACGAGGCTGTTCGCTTCGCAACAATCGGAGACGTCGTCGGTAATCGGTGAGTCCAGCCTTGCGTCGTCGTAGAACAGATCGTCGTCGATTTCCTTGCATCAGTTGTCACCTTCCTTGAGTTCAACACCCTCGAGAGTCATCTGAGAGCGCATGTGAGCGATGGAACGGTAGGAACCACCCTTGGCTTTGAGGTAATAGCGTCGATATTGAGATGAGGTGATTTCATCCGCCTCTCGCAAATCCTTGAGCGCACGTCGTTGTGAGCGAATGGTTCGCATCCAGCGGTTCTTGCGAGGGTTACGAGCGTTTGCGGTACCCATTCGCTTACCTTGTCCCTTTTGGCGACCCTTACGTCGCTGCTCTTGACGGGAACGGGCTCGAACACGAGAGGTCCCTTTGACAGCCTTCGCACGGATGAGGCCTTCTTCAATGAATTCTCGAATGTCATCTGCTTGAACAGATGATGCGACCTCATCGATGTAATCAGGATTGATCCAAACACGGTTTTCTCCGCATTTGAGAATTTTCGCAGCGAGGCGCTTTTGGTTGGTGAGTTGCATCAGACATTCCTCCTTCGGTTCAAGATACGAATACCCAATTCATCAGCACGGGCGTGAATGTTCTCACGCTTACGGCCACCAACAGTTCGTCCAACACGGGCAGCCTGTGTTTCAGGGTCTATGGTTTCCAAATCGTTGAGATTGTGGACCATGACTTCCTGGAATCCACTTGGGTGGAGACCACGAGCCGCTGCAACTTTGCCATGTCCAACACGGACAAGAGATCCTCGATACTTGTAGTTTCGACGTTGCTTGTTGTCCATACCGTGTGGTGCACGCCATCCAGAGCGAGACAATCGCTTGTAGCGGAACCATTCGGTTCGCCGGAAGGATGGAGTTTTCTTCTTTTGAGCTGCACGAAGTGCGAGTGCTTCTTGTGTCGCTTCATCGAGGACTGGCTTTTGCTTGGCAACGTGACCTTCATCTTCGTCGTCATCCCAGTCATCATCGTCATCTTCGAAGAAATCATCCTCATCTTCATCAGCATCGGATGAGGCTTCCACTTCTTCAGTCGGTGCATCATCTTCTTGAGTTGCACCAACGAGACGCTCGATAAGATCGGCTTTCTTTCCAGAAACAGGAAGGCCTTGCTCTTTGAGCAATTCCTTGAGTTCTGCAACGGTCATCTTTTCATATTCTTCTGCCATCGTTCATCACTCCTTGCTGAGACGGTATATTCCGTCTTGGAAGACACGTCGGTCTCGCTTCTTGACTGTTGTACAGCGCTCAATGTTCGCTGCGGTTTGTCCGACAAGTTCCTTGTCGATTCCAGAAACTGTAATTTCGACCTTGTTGGAGACCTTGACGTCAACACCGGGAAGAATGTTTGCTGATCGTGGTACTTTCTCACCGAAGTAGTTGTTGACGACAAAGTTCTGTCCTTGGACAGCAAGTGTCATCGGGAAGTGAGAGTAGAATGCCTTGAGGTGGTAGGTGAAACCTTGCGTTACACCCTTGACCATGTTGTTCAAGTGGGCATTCCATGTTCCTGCCATTGCCTTGTCTTTGCGACGAGGTAGATCGGTTTGTACGATGAGACCGCCTCCGTCTTGGAAAATCTCTACACGAGACGATACAAATTCACGAGACAATGTCCCATTCGGGCCTGCGATGGTGACGATGCCATCTTCGCTGATTGTGGCTGTTACGCCTTCAGGGATGGTTACGTTGTGTTCGATTCTGTCGATTTTTACCATGTTTTCACCTCAGTACACATAGGCAAGCAACTTGCCGCCGATGCGGGCGTCCTTCGCATCGTAGTGGTTCATGACGCCGGAATTGGTCGTTAGAATGAGAAGACCAAAGTCCTGAGCAGGGAGATATCGTGTCTCCCACTTTTCGAATTCTTGTCGGCGAACGCTGTGTCGTGGCTTGACAGTACCACATCGGTTGATGGTACCTCGAAGTTGCACAACAAATGCATCACCTCGGCCGTTTTCAACACGAGAGTACTCTCCGATGTATCCGGATGTCTGCATAATGTTGAGAACGTTTCCAAGTAGTTTGGAAGCTGGTGTCAATTCGACATCGAATTTTCCAGCTTGTTCTGCGTTGTAAATCTTGACGAGTGCGTCGTTTAATGGATCAAATTGCATTCATAATCACCTCAGTTCATTTTCTTGAATCCGATTTCGGTTCCAACATCTCGGAAGCATTGGCGGCACAGACGTAGTCCATGTCGTCGAATCATTCCTCGGCGTCGTCCGCAACGGCGGCATCCAATTGTTCGTCCCATGTATTCTCCATGATCTCGTGCCATCTTCATTCCTCCATGATTTTAATTCCAAAGTTTGACTTGAACCATTCCATCGACTCCTCGCGTGAGACGCCGTGGTTCTTTCCTACCTTGCTCTTCCCCTTTCGGCGTCGGCTAACACGGTGGCCTGGTCGCTCAAGAACGACGTTGATGTCCATACCGTAGATACCGATGTCTGGATCGTATTTCTGCTCAGGGAAATCCGTGTAATCACGAATTCCAAACGAGAGGTTGCCTTGTGCATCAAAGTTCCAACTTGGGATGTTGTTGTCACGTACCCAGAAGGCGTTGGTCAGGAATTCCTTGATTGTCGCTTGGTCACGCATTGTTGAACGGCATCCAATCGGCGCACCTTCGCGAACTTTCAAATCGCGGTTTTGGATTTTACCAAGCGTACGTTGTGGACGAACGCCTGTAACCATCTCCAGTACGTTTTCGGCATTGACCAGTCGGTCACCACCTTCGCCAACACCAATGTTGACGCAAACCTTTGTGACTCGTGGGACACTCATTGGATTGACAGTTTCACTCAAGCCTTCACCTCCATGATTGGGATGCTTGCATCACCGACAGCGAAAACATTCACTTCAGTGGTACCAAACTCATCGAATGCGACTTCGTTCGGCATGCTCGATCGCTTGACGATACGCTCCTTCATCGAGGCCATCTCACCAACGTGAGTACCGCCGATTAGGTAGCATCGAACGCCTTCGACGAATGCGATGTGTTCAATGACCTCTTGGTCAGGAAGAGAGATTTTGACGGAGTCGCCAGTATTGTACTGCGTTGCGTCATCGACAATCATGTTTCGACCGTCGTGGAGATTGAGTTGTGTCTTGCCGCCTTTCACGGTGGTCTTACCTTCAATTCGTGCAATCTTCCATTGTGCTTCTTCGGCTGAAATCTTGACGTAACGTAGACGACCGTTTGCATCGAGCATGCATCGGAAGTGCTCGTCGCCGAGAGAGAGAACATCCATGAGGCCAACGCCACGACGTGTGTCCTTGCAGACTCGTCCATCGACCTTAATCAGTTCGTTATGGACAATATATCGAACTTCACGAGCCGTGTGAGCACGGCCGAGAACATCTCGGACGATGAGATTGACCGGCATGCATCGCTCCAACGAGTGTCCACCAGGACTCGGGCGTGTGACCCAAATGGTGGTCTTACGTGGAAGAGGCCAGCTTCGTGGCATGGCCAAACGCTTCAAGTGACTGCTGCTACCCATCTTCTTCAACTCCTATCCTCGGTCAATTTTTGCATTCGCAATTTGTCCGTCTCGTCAAGTTTGACGATGACGACATTGGAGGCGTGGACCGGAACTGCCTCTTCTCTGTTATCGGACTTGGATTGTTTTGCACCTTCGATGAGGATGCGGCCATTGTTGGCATCGATTCCGATGACTGGGCCAGTGAGTGGCTCAGCCTTTCGCTTGCCGCCGTGGCGCTTACCACCGTGGGAGAAATCTCCTCGGATGACTCGAACTGTGTCTCCTGCACGAACGGTGACGGATCGAACACCTGCAAATCGCTCATCGGGCTTATCGAGTTGCAAACGAGCCGTAACTCGCTTGCGCTTGGTGTGCATGGGCGCATTGTATTGCGCCTTACGCTGCTTTCCTGGTTTGCTTGATTTGACCATTTCTTTCACCTCATACGATCTGCTTCGCTGTTGCAGCGATACGGGGCCAACGTTCTGCAGCCTCACGGGAAACTGGCCCTTTGATATCGGACCCTTGGACTTCACCTTTGATGTTGGTAATTACACAGGCGTTGTCTTCGAATTGAACCCATGTACCATCTGCACGACGGAACGGGCGTCGCTGTCGAATAATAACAGCGTTGAACATTTGTCGGCGGGTATCTGGCGTACCTTTCTTGACCGAGACCTTGGTCATGTCACCAACGCCACCAGCAGGATATCGACGCATGGTTCCACCGAGTTTGATGACGTTAACGATCTGGACAATCTTTGCACCAGTGTTGTCAGCAACGTGCAATCGAGCCATGGTTGGTAGACCACGGGTTTGTCGACCTGGAATGCCACGCATCAGGCTTCACCCCCGGTCTTTTCGATTACACAGAATGAAACCGTCTTGGAGAGTGGTCGGCATTCCATAACACGGACAATGTCGCCAATTTCGACTTCACCGATGCAACTTGGAAGATGGGCGCTGAGAGCGCTGGTTCGCTTCTCGAAACGCTCGTACTTCTTCATGTATCGAACGTTGTTGCGCTCGATGGTGATGGTCTTCTGCATACCAACGCCTGATACAACGCCTTCAAACATCTGTCCTCGCAAGCGCAAGCTTCCGTAGAACGGACAGTTTTCATCGCCATCCCATTCACCAGTTGGTAGTTTAACGTCTATTCCAATTTCTCGCATTTTCATGCCTCCTTGTAGTTGCGGCTCATTCGTTCTTCAGGTCGTTGCCGCAAGGACGACCCTTTGAGGACGGTAGAACCGCCGTTGAGTGTAAATTGAATTGCTGACTTGCCGAACACGCACTCATGGCCGTTTTCGGTGATCGTCAACGTCTTTTGTGTTTCATCGACAACGTTTCCTGAACGTCCGATGAGTGTTGGGTCAGTGGACGCAACAACGGTCAACAATTGACCAATCCAAGTTGTATTCATTTCCGTCATTTATCTCACCTCCACATTAAATCCATTGTTTCGTAATACGTTTGCTGCCTTCTTTTTGTGATCGCCTTGTAATTCAATGATTCGACCTTTGACAGTTCCTCCAGCAGCGCATTTGTTCTTGAGTAGTTTTGCTAATTTGTTGATGTCGATTGCGACGTCGTCAATTCCTTCCACCTTGGTTACGATTTTTCCGTATCTCCTTCTGTCCGTGGATAAGATTGCTCGTTGTTGCTCCTTTGCAATTTCTTGGCATATGCACAGTTCATCTGGTAAACCACATACACCACAAATTGCCGCCATAGTCGTTCATCACCTCGTCTTCATTCAGTTGTTCCACAAATGGGATTTGATTCGTGCTATACTTCGTCGAGTTGCTTTGTAGGCACCCATATTGGAAGGGGTCCCACCCAGCGCTTTCTCGGCTTGTAGTTGGAGAAGTTCGTCCTGCAATTCAAGCAAACGAGCTTCAAGAGCTTCACGGCTCATTGCAGCGATGTCACGGTTTCGGACATGGCTCATTCTTCCACCTCCTCAGTGGTGGCTTCGCCTTCCTCAGGTTGTTCTTCACGAATCTTCAATTCTTCATCTGAGAAGATGGAAATTTCGTGTGGGAGACGGGTATTGGCTCGCATGATCTCAACAGTGACACCGATGGTTCCGAGTTTGCGGACTGCAACTGCGTATCCCTTGTCCATGTGTTGGAGTGCAGTTTCGCCACAGTACTTGACGTGACCCATAATGAATTTCTGGGTTCGGTTGCGTGATCCTGTGAGTTTACCTGCTACGGTGACGATAACGCCACGAGCACCAGCGGACATGATGTTCTCTGCAGCGCTGTTCCCAGCACGTCGGTAGTACCAGCCACGCTCAAGGGCAGACGCAATCTTTTCGGCCATGACCTGAGCGTTCAAGGTTGAATCAGAGGACTTGATTTCTTCGACTTTCAACTGTGGGTCAAACAAGTCGAACTCACTCTTCAAGCGAGATTCAAGTTCCTTGATGATTTTTCCTTTGCGTCCAATAACGAGACCTGGTCGCTCTGCGTGAACAGTGACTTCAGTACCGTTAGGTGTACGCTTGATGTCCAATCCACCAAAACCTGAGCGCTTTGTGTTCTTCATCAAGAATTCCTTGACGAGATGCCGCTCGACGTTACGGTCGACAATTGCTTTGATTGTACTCTTCTTACCTGCCATGATTGTTCACCTCAGAAGTCATCCTCCAACTCATCGTCGGTTGCGGTGAAATCTTCGAGGAAGATCTCGAGATTCACCTGATAGTGATTGCTTGGTGTTGCACGTCCACGGGCACGCGGAATCCATCCTCGACGGATTTGTCCGCGATGGGCGGCAACGTGTGTAATTTCCATTTCTTCAGGTTCAACGTCGTCGTATTGGTGACGAGCGTTTTCCATTGCGCTCTGAATGAGTTTGATGAAGGCACGGCTGGCCTTGACTGGGTATCGGCCTGGTCCAACCTTTCCTTTTCGGTGTCCAACCATCGAAGGTCCAGATCGCTTTCGTCGCTTGTTACCGCTACCCAATCGGTATGGGACAGCAGTTGCTTTTCGGCGGATGTCAGCACGGTCAGAATCAATGAGGAGGACTTCGTTGAGGAAATTGATTGCGTTTCCTGCCGTCATACCCTTGACTGCACGAGCGACTTCGAAACAGTGCTTAACGTGCATGTCAACATTGACTGCACGCGCTGTTGCGAGTCGGCTTCCTTGGAGAAGTTGGGTGTAACCACGTTGTGGGAGTTGTCGACGTTTTGTTCGACGGTCCATGTTTCGCTTGTTGCTCATCATTTTCACCTCACTTCAATGGTACGTGCTTCGATGAACGGGTAGCACCAACACCCGGCCCACTGTGGGCGACTCCACGTCGTGTGATTGCGAATTCACCGAGGTAATGACCAATCATCTCAGGTTTAACATCGATCTCAACAAAGTTTTGACCGTTGTGAACTGCGATGGTCTTACCAACAAATTCTGGGAGAATAGGCATGTCACGTCGATGTGTACGAATCGTGTTTGACTTGCTTCGCTTTACTCGATCAAGGAATTTTTGATTCTGCTCTGAGAGCCCACGGGAGATTGAACGTCGAACACGGGCAGGAAGAAGGCGGATGAGGAACTCATCTGAGCCTTCTTCAGGGAACATTGGCATGTTGACCAAGGATTCAATGTCATGTCCACGGTATGTGAATTCCTTCTTCTGACGAGCCGTTGTGGTCGAAAGTCGCTTACGTGCCTTTCGTCGACTGGCCTTTGGAGTCATGAATGACTTCTTCTTCTTACGTCCCATACATCAACACCTCATACTCGCTTGCCGCGACCTCGACCCGTGCGGCTTGGGGCAATCAATCCAACCTTAGCACCAGGAGGGGTACCTCGGGCAACTGAGTTTGGTCCGTGGACAGCTTGGTGATTTCCACCACCGTGCGGGTGATCCACAGGGTTCATGGCAACACCGCTAACGTGCGGGAAGAGTTTACCACGAGCCTTGGCCTTGTAGTGAGCGGCACCTGCAGTTCGCAGTGGCATCTCATCACGACCATGACCAGCAAGCACACCAATGGTGGCTCGACAGCCGCCAGGAAGCTCCTTCAAGGAACCAGATGGCATTCGAATACGGACCTTGTCGCCAAGTTTGGCTTCGACAATGCACGAATTTCCAGCGGAACGGGCAACTTTGCCACCATCGCCTGGTCGAAGTTCGACGTTGTTGATTGCAGTTCCTTCTGGAATCTCTGAGAGAGATGTGATGTTACCAGGCCGTAGAGAGACATTGTCTCCGATTGCAACCTTGCTGCCAATGGAAATTCCTTCTGTTGCGACAACAAGAGTGGTATCGCCATCTGGCAACTTCATGCGAGCCAACGGCGCTGTGTGAACAGGTGAATGTACCAATTCAGTAACTTCACCAACCACATCTGCCTCTCGCGGCATTCTGTTTGCACCAGGGAATCGGTGACTTGACACACGATACCGTGGTGATGATCCTTTGCGCTGTGCACGAATTCTCTTACCCATAATTCCTCACCTCATAGAGCTCCTAGACGCATTGCTGCGTCTTCTGCGTCGTAGCCCTCTGCCAAACGTACGCTTGCATGCTTTCCATGCTTCGTATTGCGAACGTTGACGGATGCGACTTCGACTTCGAAAATGGTTTCAACCGCTCGAGCAATCTGCTTCTTTGTTGCAGCTCGTAAGACGATGAACTCAAGTCGATTTTGTGTCGTACGTGCTTCCATGGTCTTTTCAGTCAACCATGGCATGATGATAACGTCGTATGCATCCATGATATCACCTCAGTTGAGAGCCTCCACAGCATCTTTGGTAAAGACGGTCAAGCGACCGACATCGCCACCAGGGGCAAGGTCTTCTGCGCTGAGGTCCTTTGCAGCAACAACATCGACACCAGGAAGGTTTCGAGCAGCTTGTGCAAGTCCGGATTTTTCCTTAACGACCAAGAGAACAGATTTCGGAGTCTTGTGAACACGACCACGCATGGTTGCTTTTCCAGCACGGATCTTTCGGTTGGAACGAGCACGATGGAGATCGTGCCCAAGTCCCAGTTCGTTGAAGATGGCGAGGACCTTTCGAGTAGCTGAGCCGTGGTTGAAGGCTTCAATGTTGTACTCTTCGGTCTTACCATCGATGGTTTCAGTGTAGTTACCAAGAACGATTGGAAGGTGTTCCACGGATTCATCGAGTTGATGTCCACGAGCCATAACACGCTCCATGTCAACGGTTGCTGAAAGGGCAGCATCTCGAGCCATTCGACGTTGTTTGGTGTTGAACTTGCGAGCCCAAATCTTCTCGACTTTTGGACCATGAGCACGTCGACCACCAAGCGTGTGGGGGTTTTGTGCAGCACGGCGTTGACCGGTTCTTCGCATGATACGAGAGACACCACGTCCCTTGCCCCACCATTCGACGGAGTGCTTCATACCAGCCATAGGTCGGCGCTTTCCGACGTGTCGGCGGGAACCGTATGCTTGTCGGCGGTTCGCTCGACTGGATGCAATTGCATCACGAACGAGATCCACACGAACGGATTGACTGAACGATTCAGGGAGCGTGACCTTTGACCCATCTTCGACGGTGATGTCGAAAGCGGATTGGAGGCGACCTGCATCCATCTCATCTTGTGTGATGTTGTTGCTGATGTTCTTGACGGCTACCTTCATGTTCAGGCCCCCTGCTTGCTACGAGTACTCACGTAGGTGATTTCGTATGGTTGTGGCTCTTCGTTGGAGCGCATAGCGTCACGGAAGCGGATCAACCGCTTGGCAGGTCCTGGGACACTACCCTTTACGAGAATGTAATCTGAGTTGACTTCACCGTAGTGGAGGAATCCACCGGATGGAGTGATTGTGTGCTCTTCTGGGTTCGCCACTCGGAGGACACGCTTGTTGAACTCTGTTCGCTGGTGGTATCCGGTTTGTCCACCCTGACGGATGGTCTTTCGGACGTATCCAGTACCAAAGTCACCCATGTTACCGTGTTGTCGGCGCTTCTTTGAGTTCTTGTGAGACTGGAGTTTTCCACCAAATCGTCGGATAACACCTTGCCATCCGTATCCCTTGGTAACAGCAACAATGTCGGTCATTGCGCCTTCTTCGAAGGCATCGGTAAAGGAAACCTCGTCCCCGAGTCGCTCTTGTGCAAAGGCGAGTTGGTCGCTCGAAGCTCCGCCGTCAAGTCCAACTTCCATAACTTCAGGCACCTTAGAGGGTGAGCCGGAAACGTTTGATGGTTGTGTAGCGACGATAAGGCGGATTTCGCAAAGGTCTTGCTTTCCGAGATTCTCAAAGTGCTTTTCTGCATCGTGATTCTTTCGGTTCGATACTCGATCGAACACTTCTGGGAAGGATTCTGTTAATGTTTCTGCATCGACCCAAACCTCGCCTGCAGCCTGCTTGCCGTAGGGGGTCATTCGGTATCCACGTACACCGAGGATGCGCATCTTTGGCACCTCGACAACGGTCACAGGAATTCGAATCTCCTGACCGGCACTGGTTGATCGTGGATTGAGGTCACGAGCAAGAACGTGCGTCATTCCTGCCTTCCAACCTGCAAATCCTTGCATTCGTACTTCGCTTGCGTCACTGGTCGGCCATGACTTGACGTGACCAAACGGTCGGTTGGCCCGCTTACGCGGGCTAAACGCCATGCTACCTCGACGTGGGTGGTGTCTTTTTGCCATTTTGGGCTCCTCCATTATTCTACAACACAGAGGCTCCGTAGAGCGTGCGAGGGCTCTTCAGGCCGGGAGTAGCCGTGACACAGAGCGCCGTTTCCACGAGTGGGAAACAGTGCCAGTGGGTTCCGTCCGGATTGCCCAACGTGTCTGGCTGCTCACCCTTAGAGCAACCTTCCGACTTTCCACCCCTATATGAGTAGTTCGGTGTTTGAACCGACTCAAATACAACGACGTCGGCTCGTTTTGACCATTGCACATCATCCTTTTGAACCCTCGACTTTTTCATTGAATCATGCCTGTCTTGAACCATCCATTTTTGCGGGATGGCATCGAGGCACGAGGCTACCAAATCGCTGCAACGCAGGCATGCGTCCGATGTTCGACACTGCTCGTCATGCCAACGGGATTCGGTAAGACTGCGGTTCAATGGAACTGCATCGCTGATGCTCTCGACTCAGGAATCGAAAAAATCGTCATCACCGCACCAACAGTAGGATTGGTCGAGCAGCAGCGTCGGATGATTCTCGAGCGGATTGTTATCGAACCAGATAATGTTCGAACATACACCGGAAGTGATCGTCCTGCAAAACGTGGAGAGATATGGGGTCAAGCAACCATTATTGTCGCTACGCCACAAGTCATTCGAAACGATGTTGATTCCGGTCTCATTCATCTTGAGAAGGTTGGACTCTTGATCATCGATGAAGCACATCATGCCAAAGGAAACCATGCGACTGCTCAGGTTGCGGATCGCTACGAGTCGCAGGCAGCCGAACCATGGTTGGTGGCTGCAACCGCGAGCCCAGGTTCATCACAGAAGGGGATTGAACAACTGTGGCATCGGCTGAATGTCAAACGGATTTTTGTCGCAAAGCGTGAGGATGACCTTTTGCAGCCGTATGCTGTGGACATGAACATCGCCACCATTCGCGTTATGCTTGATTCGACAACATTGGCATTGCTGGAGCCCTTGGAGGCCCATCAGTTCCAAGAGACTGACGCGTTAAAACGTCAAGGATTTCTTGCGCCGACAGAACATCTGACTGCAGGACTCATTGAGGAAGCTGCTCAGCGGGCAAGTGTTGCAATTTCTCGCAGAGATCCCAGAGGCTACGATGCAGCCCGTCGAATCTCTGATGTTCGACGTATGCACATGCTGCTCGATCTGTTGAAAACACAAGGCGTCCGTTCGGCACGTTCCTATCTGGAGCGAGCTGATGAGCAACTTCGAGAAGGTGAGCGCTCGACGAGTCGATTCCTCAAAAAGCAAGTGATACACGCCTTTCGACAAGCCGTTCATGAGATGGATGAATGTCACCCGAAATCCGCTCTCGTTCGACAACTTGTTCAAGAACATCTCGAGCACCATCCAGAAGATCGTATCCTCATTTTTAGTGAATACAGAGATACAGTGGAACACCTTGTTCAAGATTTGAATCAAATCCCAGATGCGACCGTGGATCGATTCATTGGCCAAAGTAAACGTGGAAAGCGAGAGGGGATGACACAAAAACAACAACTTGCGCAATTGGAACGATTTCGAAATGGAGAAATGAATGTTTTAGTTGCAACTTCGGTTGGAGAGGAGGGTTTGGATGTGCCTTCCGCCTCGATGGTCTTGTTTTACGAACCTGTTCCAAGTGCTATACGATCCATTCAACGTCGCGGACGCACAGCTCGTGAGCGAAGTGGTTCGGTTCATGTCCTTGTTGCGAACGACACTCGTGACGTTCATGTCCTTCACGCTTCACGCAATCGAGAGAAGCGAATGCACAGCGTTCTGGCTCGAATGCGCTTGGAAAGACCGCTTGAATCTTACAAAGTTCGGAAAGAAGGAAAACTGCTTGAATTTGCTATTGTTGACGGAGATTCATCTCAAAAAGCATTGGAATTTTTAGAGGATGAGCGCCAACGCTTGAAAACTATAGAAAAGACGCCTGCGGTCGAGAAAAAGGAACAAAGCAGAAGCGAGACCAGCCCTCAGCAGTCTCCTGAATTGCATACGCGTTCTCGTTCTCAAAAGAGTCTCTTCGAGTTTGAAGAGACTTCATCAGACCCTTGGAGTCCAGTACTCGATGGTAGNGATCCTAACCACCAATNATGACAGCTCGTGTTCGGAGTTGTGCCAGACGGTCAGGATANTGACCAAAAGCAAAGGCNACCAACTCTGCAAGNTGAATGACTGGAACCGANGTATCNTTTCCAGTNACCTTGCCAGCTTTGACTTGGTATGAATCNAAATTNGCNTGTGANATGGTGCACGCACTAACAACAAGTTGNGCACCNTTGGCTTTCGCCTCGGACAGAACNGANGCGGTCATGCGNAATGCTGTCTTTTCGTTGGTGAGNAAACTNGGAGAACCAACACTNTGGCATCGNGCTTCGTANGCAACTGGNGTCCCGCCCANTGTNGTGATGAGGTCTTCCAGATAGTGTGGGTCGAATGGATCATCTTCGCCACAGAATCCTTCNCGTTGCATGTATGGACCATANTACGCAGCAATCTTCATGTTGAGTGGATTGAGGACAGCCGCCTTCACCTTGTCAAGACCAATCTCTTCGACGAGGAGGTGTAGGAGGTGACGGGATTTTGACTCACCTGAATATTCAATCTTGGAGGTACGAGCGATGAGGTTGTTCAATTGCGACGCCATAACTGGATCGGCGTCCATCGATGCAGCCGTATCGCAGTGGATGCTGTGTGATGTCGCACAAGAAGTCATGATGTCCAGTCCCTTTTGCTCTGCAAGAGCGAGATTTCGAGCGGCAAGAGCATGCTGCAAACGAGGCGATGCTTGTCGAATGATGTTGCCTCCATCCGATGTTGCTTTTGGAAGTTCGATGAGGTCAATACCTAGTGTTTTGCACAAAGGCTGAATGCAATCTTCAACCTCCATCATCGCTCCTCGAGCCACGTTTCCTGGATAGTATGCTACCTTCATCAAATCCCTCAGAACCGCTGATCGAGTTCGTTGAACAGACTAACGACTTCGTGATGGCCTTCGACTTTAGCGTTGAACATGTTTGGAATCTTTCCTACGCCAGCAGGAGGAAGCAATAGGGCTTGCAGACTGCGGATTGGAGGTCCACCGGTCCGAGTGAATCCAAGCATCATTCGTGCAGAGACACCTGAAAAGACGTTTGAAACAAGCCCAATCGGGCCAAGAACCTGACGATAAAGAGTCGTCTCGTTGAGTTTGCCAGACCACTTGACGGAGCGTCCGTACCACTTCACGAGACGTCCATGACGTCCTGCATTCTTGTATTCGGTAAGGAGGCGACTACGTGCGTCGTTGAGTGTGTTTGCGAGCATGGCGCCCATTGCACCATGACGGGCAATTGATGCCGAGTCTGCTTCGCTCCAAATTCCACCTTTACCTTGCAAGGATGCCATGAGTTGTGCGCAGTGCTTCTCGGATGTTCGAGGGTCATTGACTCGCACCCATCGTTGGAGATGCACGCCGGGGCCTTCGTAATCGGAATCAAAGTCGACTGTATCAGACATTCCATGAGCCAACATGTGACTTGAAACAGCATTCATTTGGTGAAGGGCGAGGGCAGTCTCTGATGCAAGGACACCAACCGCATTTCCGCTGATAAGGCGCTCACCTTCTCGTGGGTCGGCCTGCATCCATGGCTTGGCACGGACGCGGTTTTCTTCGAAACGACGTGTATCAACGACGAGATCACGAATAACGGGGAATCCTGGTAATGGTTCTACCTTCAATCGACCATTGGAAACAAGTTCACCGACTCGAGCAACGTCGGAAAGTACGACGCGCCCGTTTACTCGGACACCTGTGGTCGGTGTGCCACCAACAACGCCTCGACGGAAAGCGAAACTCCCATCAACATCGCGCTGGAAAGTGATGAACAAATCTTCGAGAGATGCTGATGCTGGTACGGTGGTTGCAACAACGTCCCATCCACGCTCACCTTGCGCAGGGCAGTAGCGGAACAGTTCCAATTCGACCGTGATGTCGGTAGCATCGATGATTCCTGGGGCAAAGTCACCATCGACAACGTCATCGTCGTCGGATGTGCCATACGCCTTCATTTCTTCAACGAGTTCGAGTTGTAAAGTTCCAGAGTCATCGACGCATGCAATGCGTGGAAGCGCTTCTTGAACCCATTCGGTCCACGGTGGTTCAAAGTCAACATCGCAGAGTTTGATCTCTTGAACGCTGGTGGCTCCAAGGGTTGATAGTTTTCCATCCCAATCAAGTCCTGCTTTGCAGAACTCATCGTAGGCGGTATCACCGATTGCACAAACTGAATAGTGCATGGCAGCGAGGGCGGGGGCATCGGATTGAACGGATTGCCAGAGGGCTTCAGCATTGTCAGGCATTTCACCTTCACCCCATGTGGAAGTAATCACAAGAAGTCGCTTGATGTTTGCAAGCTTCGATTTGTCATAACCGTCCATGTCGACAACGCTCGCTTCAAGACCAAAGTTCGTAGCCATCTTTGCTGTTTTCTCAGCAAGTCCTGCTGCGTTTCCTGTCTGAGAACCAAAGAGAATCGTTAGAGAGCGATCGCCACCCATCAAGGAAGCAAGGGCTTCAGAGGCTGAACCGGACACGGCGACAGGTGCCGAGGTTGCGGCTGCGACATCTACGGTTTCAGATACGCTTGACTCATCAAACTCTCCACCATCAACTTCAGTCATTTTCGGTAAGACTGAGTTCGCCCATTTTTCCCATTCCGGTTCATAATCAACATCACAAAGTTGGATGTCGTGAACACGACTTGCTCCGAGCGCCACGAATTTTTCATCCCAATCTTTTCCTGCCTTACAGAATTCATCGTACGATGTGTCACCAATCGCACAAACTGAGAAACTAACCCCAGCAAGAGGTGGATTTTGTTCACAGGTTGCCATCCAAAGATCTTCGGCATTGTCCGGCATGTCTCCTTCACCCCAAGTGGAGGTGATGATGAGAACTCTTTTGAGGTTCGAAAAAGAACTGGGGTCGTAACCATCCATGTCAAAAATCGTTGGCTTGAAGCCCAACTTTTCTGCCATCTTCTTGGTCTTTCCAGCCAATTCTTCTGCATTACCCGTCTGAGAACCGAAAAAGATGGACAATTCTGGGTTACCTTTCACTGGCAAAACATTCGCCTCCCTTGTTCCAATCTACAAATCAATAGTCTTTCAATGTTGGGAACATACCACGTTTTTACAGTAAAATATGGTGTGATAAAAATCACATGTGGAAGTCATCTTCACCGCCAAATCCGTCAGCCATACTCACGCCCTTGGAAGAGATGACATCGTCGATACGCAAGATCATGATTGCTGTCTCTGTTGCGGACTGAATGGCCTGCTCAACGACTCGAAGTGGTTCGAGGACGTTTGCAGCTTGCATGTCAACAACGCCACCCTCATAGACGTTGATTCCAGCATGTGAGGCTCCGTCGGCGTGTGCTTTTCGCAATGCAATGATGGTTGTTACCGGATCGAGACCCGCATTTTCTGCGAGGGTTCGTGGAATAATCTCAAGAGCGGAAGCAAATGCTTCGATCGCCATCTGTTCACGACCACCGATTGTTTCGGCGTAGGTTCGTAAATCACGGCTCAGTGCAGCAAGAACACTGCCACCACCGGTGAGAACTGCGCCATCTTCCCAAGCGACTGAAACAACACCAACTGCGTCATCAAACGCACGACGAATCTCGTCGACAACGTGCTCAGTTCCGCCGCGAAGGAGAACAGAAACCGACTTGGCTTCAGGACATCCTGTGATGAAGGTCATATCGCTCTCTCCAATCTTTCGCTCTTCAACCCGAGCAGCTTCTCCAAGGTCATCTCCTGAAAGGTCGTCCATGTTCGTGACAATTCGGCCGCCGGTTGCCTTGGAGAGCGCTTCCATATCGGATTTCTTGGCACGTCGAATGGCAAAGACACCAGCTTTGCTCAGGTAATGTTGTGCAAGTTCGTCAATTCCCTTTTGGCAAACCAAGACATTTGCCCCAGATGCGGTAATTTTGTCGACAAGACCCCGGATGTAGTTTTCTTCTTCCGCCAGGAAGGAAGCAAGTTGGTTTGGATCCGTAATCTGTATCTTAGCGTCGACTTCTGTCTTCTTAACCTCGACAGCAGAGTTAACAAGAGCGATTTTTGCGTTGTTGATGCTTCGTGGCATTCCTGCATGAACACGCTCCTTGTCGAGAAGGATACCATCGATCAAGGATGAATCTTTGATCGATCCTCCTTGACGCTTTTCGACCTTGATGTCACTTAGATCAACAAGACGTTCTCCCTCGTCAATCACGCCTACTGCGTTGACTGCTCGTACACAAATGTCGGCCATGAATGCCTTGACAGCCCCAGCCGATTTTCCTGTGAGCGAAGTTTTTGCGACTTCAAGAAGGACCTTATCATCACCTTCGGTCGAAATTCCATGATGTTCAAGCAAAGATATTGCCTTCTCCGCAGCCAAGCGGAAGCCTTCACAGATGACAGTCGGATGGACGTTTTGCTCGATGAGGTCTTCTGAACGCTTGAGCAGCTCACCAGATAAGACAACCGCCGAGGTTGTTCCGTCGTAGCAATGCTGCTCTTGGGTTTTGGCAACCTCGATGATCATTTTTGCAGCAGGATGCTCAATGTCCATTTCCTTGAGAATGGTCGCACCATCGTTCGTGATGACAACATCACCCATCGAATCGACGAGCATTTTGTCCATACCCTTTGGACCGAGAGTGGAGCGTACAGAGTCTGCAACTGCTTTGGCTGCAGCGATGTTGTTTGACTGAGCGCTGCGGCCTCGTGTGCGTTGTGTTCCCTCTTTGAGAATAAAGATTGGTGCTTGTCCATTTCCATACATGTCGTTCACCTTCGTTTATGGCGAGATGCTGTGGGTCTTGAACCCTGCGACTGGCCAGTTTACAACTCACCATCGAGATATTGTTGACCGTAATGCTCCCATTGTTCCATGGTCCATCCATCTGGAAGGCCCTCTGGAGGGAGTGGTGGTCCTGCGGACGGTGCCTCGCTCACAGGCGCCGGAGCAGCATCAGGTACTGCCATTGGTTCAGAGCTCGGAGCCGCTGCCATAGGCACGGTTGGTGCTGCAGCTACAGCGCCATAGGTTGCCGTCAAGGAATCCTGATACATCATTTCGTCCCAGTCATCAAGGTCATCGTCTTTGTCGATGGTCGTAAGAATCCTGAATGTAATGAACCCTAGAACGCCAACAACAATCAGGAAACCGGACCACAGAACGATGTTCTTGACAAGTTGACCATCATCATCTGATGAGGCTCCGTCACCATCATCACCTGCGTTTGCGGTTTGTTTCTGAAGAACGACGGTCAGTTTTGCAGTTGGAGAATCAGCAACTGTCAGCGAGGTGGCGTAAATGGTAAAGTTGACCGTTAGTGTATCGGAAGGGAGGTTGATGAGCGTTGCTTCGCCTACCTCTACTTCCACTGTGACGATCCTAGACATATCAGATTCGAGCGAGAAGCTTCGATCGTCGCTGTCGATTCGGACGCTAATGTAACTTGACCAATCTCCGTCAACCTTGTCGATGGAAATGGTTTGGGATGGGTAGACCAGTGGGTTGAGTTTGTTCTTTACCTCGACATCCATAGAATAGATGAGGTTTGATTCATCGATTGAAATCTGAGCAGGTGGAGTCAAATCGATGGTCCCCTGTCGACCGACGAGATATGTTGCTTCGCCCGTGTCGGAAATTGTTGGGTCATTGACCGATGTGGCAGTCAAACCAAGGGTTCGGGAGCCGTCAGCGCCAGCAAGGAATCGGAATCGCACCTTCGCATCCCAAGATTCACCGGATTGAATGATAGGGGTTGTCGCAACTCCACCAACTGGTACTGGGTCAATCAATTCAGCTACCATCCCATCAGGAATATCGAGAGTGATGGTAAAGCGGTCATCGCTGTTTCCGTAATTGGTTATCTCAAACGAACGATCGGTGGTATCCATTGAACCCGGAAGGAAGGATTGGTCCGATGATTCATCAGAAACCCCAACTGCTGCTGTATCGAGAATCTCAACGTTGATTCTGTAGGCTACAGATACCGAGGCATCATCAACGTTGGTGGCAATGACGTCGACGTAGTACGGAGCAGGGGAAAGGCCAACTGGCATTGGGAGTGTGAGAATAATGGTTGTCTCTCCATCCCAAGCGTCGAGAATGGCGGTTGTCTCACCAGCGAGTTGGGCACCCAGTATGTATTGATGCGGACCGCCAAGAGAGAGACCGTATTGCTCATCGTCGTTACCGAGGTTGAGGAGTGACATGTAGACAGTCTCAGCAACACCATCTGCTGCACTTTGGTAGGTGTTCTGGTCGGCAGAGATGGATGCCTGTCGCAAGATAGGGACCTCGATGTTTCGTCCTAGGATATCGGCACCGAACAACGATGTTCCACAAGAAGGACACGTTGCTCGCAGATTGAAGGAAACGACTCCTGGTGTTGCGAGATTATTTGCAGTGACGTTCAAAAACAGGTTGGTGACTTCCGCCTTTCCAAGAATGATTGGATTTGGAACTGGGACGCCTGTTTCATTTTCGATGACTGCGCTCCAACCGTCTTCTGAGAACGTTGTAACCAAATTGTAAGAAGCATCTCGGTTTCCAATGTTTTGCAATCGAACAGGGATGGTTCCTGATTCACCTGGCATCAGCGTATCAGCAAGAAGAGGTGTCTGCGACGTGAGCGATACACCGAATTGTTCGGTAACAGCCAAATTCATTGTCACTCGGGCTTTTTCTCCAGAGTTTGTGCCTCCGCTGTCTTTGAACCAAACCTGCCAGGTTTGTTGCTGTACGTCTGCACCAGCAGGAATGCTGATGTTCACATAGACATCAATCGTCTGTCCTGCACCAATGCTTGGAATGATTACAGGTGAAAAGAAGTCGTTGGGGTTGGTGGTTTCGATTCGAATCGAGGGGAATGCTGGATCCATCCACGTCAAATTGGTCACATTGGAATAAACTGACACTGTCGCACTTGAATAACCGTTGTTGGTGACCAAACAGTGCAGAGGGACCGTGTTGGATGGTGGAGATGAAAATCCTGCTTCGGGGTTGTCGCAGTTGACATCGAGGGTAAAGTCAGATACCTTGGAAATACCGAATTGAATGAAATCATCGACGTGCATTCCTTCGGATGCCCCGCTGTTGTCTGAATTGAACAGGAGTCCAATCGAATACGAGTTTCCACCGAGGAACAAATCGGGGTTGGCCAAACCTGCAATTTGAGCCCAATCCACTTGTGGGTCCCATGAAATGTTCGTCCACTGACCCGGTGCAGGGCTAGGTGCGCCGTTGGAGAAATTCCAGACCAAGGATTCCATCTTGTTGTTGTAGTTTCCAGAGCCTCGCCAAAGTTCGAAGGCGACGTTGTCTCCTGCAGCCAGTGAACCCCACGTTTGAGCATAGAATTGCGTTGAGATGAACTCTCCAGCAAAGAAGGTATTTCGACAGATGTAGATTTGGTATTGGTAGCTGAGACCAGGATCAAGTTGGCCTTGTGATCCGCACTGTTGGGACTGAGAGAAATATGCATTCACCAAGCGGTCATGTGCACCCGAGGGGTAATCTGCTCCAGGAGCAGAATGGCGCCAATGATCGGTTCCCTCAGGGCCTCCAGTATCGGTCTGCCAACTTCCAGCATCCGTAGCGTCTCCGCCATTTACAGGATATCGGCCTGAAAGGAATGTTGGTGAGTCGTATGCAATCGCTGTCCCATCAAACTTGTCTTTCATGATGGCAACAGGAACGGCTTGCTCAAGGACATCGTTGTCGTTGATGTTATCCCCAGAGTAGAGGATACTTGCACGAACGACGAGACCGCCTGCCAAATCGTTCGTTGTCGTGTTGAGAATCGAATGCGCAATCGTTGGTGTCCAAGCATAACTTCCTTCGCCTTTTTGTTGACCTACAAGCTCTGCTGTTGTCCAATTGTAGGTCTCGATTACGTAGCCGATTGGATGAACAATCTCGACCATGCCCATCGCACTACGGCCAGTGAATTGGTTTCCAAGACGCTGAACTTCAACCGTAATCTCAACCTCTTGGCCCATGACGAGATAATCGATCACAGATTGATCGGATTGAACCCATGTGTAGGCCGGATCCGACACGTTACCAAGGGTGATTTTCGTCACACGAAAGTCATCGTTAGGTCCACCACGGCCAGATGCTGCTTCGGCAGAATCCATCACCAACAGAGAGGCGGTCTGAAACAACATGAGAGCAATCAAAAGCATGGGAATACTGCGTCGCATCGTCATCAACGTTCGTCCGAACAACTTACATCATATGAAGATGGCCGTTGTTTGCTCTCTAATTTCCACCACGATGGTCATCGGAAAGAAGGCCTTGAATGGTGGGCTGGTCATACGGAGGTGATTCATCAGCGTCCAGTTCAAGCAGATTATTTTCAAATTCAGGCAAATCCAGCGGAATCTCTTCCGACAATGACGGTAGGGATGGCGGTGATAGACTCGATGCAGTATCACTCACCATGTCCACACCCGATGGTGTGGCTGATGCCATAGCAGAAAGTCCTGTAGCTACTTCTTGCCCTCTTGAAGCGACACCAGCAGCAGCGGCTACAGCGAGAGTAGCACCCGTTGTCACGGCGGCAGTTGTCACCTTCCCCAACAACCCAAAGTCAGGTGAGTCCCTCCCGTCAAACCGAGAAATCACATCCTCTTGTTGATTCATCCAGTCTGGAGGATTCGTTGAACCACCCTCCAACACTGCAAGGGTCGTGAATGCTGCAAGAGGCATGACTGCCAATGCAGTGAGAAGATCGAGGAAACTTGTTTCGGGAATAACTGCGCTGCCAAGGAAGGCTTCAAACAGATTGGCTTCAAACGTGATGGATAATTCAGTATCTTGACCCATCCACCCAAGAACAACCAAACTCGCGAATCGCCCCATTAACCACAGGACGAGGACTGGAGCAAGCCATGAGAGTTTGGTCATTGAAATGAGCCATCTTCGCGTAAACGTGGCAATGCCGATGTATTTTCTACAAAATCGGGGATAGAATCGCATCGCCATTAGCAGACCGACAATGTACAGCAAAATTGCAAGTTCAAGTCGACGATTCAACCGAACGATCGATTCTGGAACCATCATGACCAACGTGAGTGGAATCGTGACCAGGAGAATCTGAAACGGCACAGCGAGCAGCAACAAGCCTCCGTGTGTTGAAATGAGTGAATGTCCCCGCATCATCCTACGATTGACGAGCGTTGAAAGAGAACCATGAGGCGATGTTGAGAAATTCTCACGTGCTCGGCGCAGACTCGACGCTGAGCGACCTCCTCTTGACATCCCGAGCGCAGCCAACCAGCCACCTCGTTCAACAACTCGAATCGGTCGATAGCCTCCCATAATCAAAGCGAGGAACAATGCCAACATTCCATACCCCAGCGATGCTGCCATGATCCAAGGCATCATTTCTCTCTGGATACCAATGGTGATGTTTTCACCTGTCATGTCAAGTTTGAGAAGGTAAGTAATTGAAAACGCGGCCATCGGCGTCAAGAAGATTTGACAAAAGACAACGATGGTCAGCCATATGCGGGCAGTCAAAGGTCCACGTTGACTCGCCCTCCCCATACATCGCATGGATTGGAATGGTTAGACAAAGGTTCCCCTTCATTTTTGAGAATAAAAGTCAATTTTGAGGCTCATCGGGTCGGACCATCGGGTAACCATCACTGAGCCACAAACGGAGCCATCCACGGAAAAATCCATCCTTGCGAGGCCGCCCAAGATCAGGGCGAGCCATGTCCTCTAGTTTCTTTGAGCACGATTCACAGCGAACCGATTCAATCCACCATTGGGGTTGAGGATATGGGCAGCAAGCTTCCTCCGAGTCGGCGATGTTCATGACCATCTGCAGCCTCAGAGCCATATCAACTGTGCATGGAACGGTTTGCCCGCCAAGGAATACTTGCAAACGGTTGAGTAACGTCCAACCCCCTGCCAAGAACAACCCATAACCGAAGGTGGATTGCCCACCGAGAATACTGAGATATCCAAAGACGAGAGGCAGGATTGTTGTGATGGTACCTAAGTTGTGAAACCAACGCATGTGAAGGACGCGCTGGGTCAGACGCGGCGAAAGCGGAATTGGTTCAGGATGCGGTGGAAATCCTTTGTTAAATCCAGAAGTTCTGCTCAGGAGGATAAATGGAACCCGTGGCATAAGATGACCAAGGAGAAATCCTGCGATAAGGAACAATATCGCTGAAATCATGGAATGCACCTATTGTGTGCTGAGTCGCTTCAGCGTTGCTTCAACCTTATCCATTCCCCGTGAGATGTCTTCCTGTGAAATGGTAAAGGCAAAACGCAGATGCCCTTCACCAGAAGGTCCAAATGCAGTTCCGGGAGAACAAAGCACTCCATCTTTGAGCAATTCCATTGCCAACTCCTGGCTGTTCAAACCAGGGACCTGAATTTTTGGGAAAACGTAAATTGAACCCTTGGGTCGATGGCATTCTACTCCAGGCATGGCGTTGAGGCGATCGACGATGAGATTGCATCGAGCATGGAACTCTTTGGCGAGAATATCCGGATAATCGGAAGCCTGTTCCATTGCTTCAAGAACCGCATATTGCATCGCATCATTGGAACATGCGGTAATGTAATACTGCATTTTAATGACCTGCTTCATCGCTTCTATGTTGGCTGACATGATGTATCCAATTCTCCATCCCGTCATAGCAAATGTCTTTGAGAATGAATTGACCAACATCACTTTCTCATAATCAGTTCCAACAAATGAGACATGTTCAGAATCGAAAACAATCCGATCGTAGACTTCGTCCGAAAGTATCCAAAGGTTGTGTTGCTTAGCAAAGTTCAACAGTTCATCCCTTTGTTGAACCGTCAAAGTTCCGCCCGTAGGATTGGAAGGGAAGTTGTAGAGGATAGCGACTGTGTTTTCATCAACCAATGATTCAAGCGCCTCGATGCTGGGAACGAACTCATTCTCGAACAAACACGGGTAATATCTGCTCTCACCACCACAAAGGGTCACATCAGGGCCATAAAGAGGAAAGTACGGTTCTGGCAGGAGGACATTCTTTCCAGGGTCCACCAAGGTCAAAAAGAGGTTGAGCAATGCGTTGGTTCCCGACATTGTTATGCAAACATTGTCTTTTGTTAAATCAGGTTCAAGATGATGCCACGTTTCGGCAATTTTCGTTCGCAACGGTGGAAGACCTGCTGTTGTAGTGTATTTGTTGCGACCATCGAGCATGGCTTGATGAAAGGCTTGAATTGCAACTTGTGGAGGTTGGAAATCAGGCTCCCCCAAGCCAAAACTAATGACATCGTCGCCAGCCAAATCAAACATCTTTCGAACGCCTGTTGGCTGAATAGCTAATGCTCGCTGACTGAAATCACCCATCAGCTTCACCACCATCGTCAGGATCGATAATGGCATCGAGGACTTCTGCCTCTTCAGGCGATGGAGGGGCGTAATTCGCATTTTTGCTTTCGTACAGGTCACCATCTCCTCCAAGGAGAATGATCAATGCGAGCACCAACAATGCGATCGCAAGTCCTGCCATAATGACCTCTTGGAACCCAAAGTCTTCATTCTCCGAATCTCCATCCGATGTTCCAATAATGGTTGTTGCAACCATGAGCGATTGAACACCTTCAGTATTGATGGCTCGAACTTCAACCGTTCGATTCCCTTCCATCAGTTCGGATGAATCAAGGGCAACCGTCCAATTGAATCGCGCGAATGCCCCTAACGTTTCTCCTTCTTCGTCGTATGTAGCGGGCATCCACTTGCCGCCATCAATGCGATATTCAACCGATGAAACAGCGCTCACTTGCCCCCAAGCAAGTCCAGTGATTGTTGTGATTCCATCAGATGTGTTGGTGTCCATGATGTGAACCTGAGTTGTGACATCCACTTCGCCTGTCAAACCTTGGTATTTGAGATCGAATGCCATCGAAACAGCGGCATAGGCATCGACCATTCCGAAACCAAAATCACGGTTCCAAAACGGATCAACATCAGGGGCGGATGCTGGTCCCCGTCGTTCAGCAGTTAATTTGAGAATCTCTTTGATTTCGGCAGGTGACAAATCAGGGTTCGCCTCAATCATCATCGCCATAACGCCAGAGACTGCAGGTGTTGCATAAGATGTACCAGAGCCACGTCCTGTGTACCCGTTGTCACTGGCATCTCCACCAAGGAAATTGTTGCACGTGCCCGATGTTACACAAGCCTCAGCTTGGATGATATTGGTCCCCGGGGCAGTAACTTCTGGTTTGAGTTCGTTGAGAGGATTGCCATCTGCATTGTCACGACGAGGTCCTCGGGAGGAATATCCTGCAATGGTATCATCTTCTCGGTCGATGGTGTTGAGGTCATCAGTAGCACCTACGGTCACAGAGAGGTCAGAAGAACCCATTCCAGACAAACCATCGTTGTCTGGACCATCGTTTCCTGCTGCAACACTGACGACAATGCCTTCGATCATGGCAGTATCGAGGATACGACTGTGCATGTCGGAACCATCCGAGCCGCCGGCTTCGTGAGATGTAATTCCCCAAGATAACGAAATGATGTCGATTCCATATTCGCTCTCATCAGCACCAGCCCAAGCATCATCCTTGTGGTCAATGATCCATTGCAATCCATTCATTGCTGATTCGTAAAATTCTTGCGAAAGCAGATAGTTCTCAAACGGTCCAGCTCCAGCATCGGTTCCAATACGAACATCGACAAGTGCAGCATCTGGAGCTGCTCCATAGAAGTCGGTTTGCTCACCATTGGCATCGATACCTGTTGCTGCAGCCATGCCCATACAGGCAGTGCCGTGCTGATTCCCATCATCTGGATCGTAACTCCCATCTTCGACTCGGCCACCCGCAAGAACGCAGGTAGGGTCAGTATGAACGTAGCAAACCGCATCGTAGCCTGCAACGAATTTCTCACTTAATCCAGGGTGTTCATTGTCAACTCCGGTGTCAACCATGGCTATAACGACACCATCGCCAGAAACGCCCAAGTCCCAAGCACCCGGATAGAGTGTTGAGTTGCGAGCCTTGACCGCAGGGGTTTGAATATCACCATAGAGATGAATCTCCCCGTAGCGTTCGACCATAACAACATCAGCGAGTTGGGTTAAGGATTCAACCATGGAGGTATTGATTATTCCAAGAAGTACCGCATCGACAGATTCGATAACGTCGACCACCTCCAAGCCCATATCGTTCAATTCTGCAAGGTGTGCATCGTT
>PAJM01000011.1 GCA_002706065.1 Methanobacteriota archaeon
GCAGCGGGTGCACAACGATTGGTAACACTGACTGCGATTTCACAGACCGAACCCTCCCAATCGTGGGAGATTGACATTCCGATTGAAGTCATGGAAGTGCGAGAAGTAGAGTTACTTCTCGAATCAAACATCGGGACACCACGTCCTGATGCACTGGTGAATCTTCTTTTCACCATAGAAAACCGAGGCAACGTCGATATTACGCTCATACCAAGCCTTTCTCTTCCAACGGGATGGACCCAACAGACGGCGTTGCAACCCATCAATATGAGTTGGACGGAGCGATCAAAGAACATCATCATCTCCATTCAGGGGAACGGAAACGCATTATCCGGACCGATTCAGTTGAACCTCGATGTTGGGGCTCAGCGATTTGGTTGGACGGGTGAAATCAATGTCCTGGAATTACCACAGCCGTTGCTTACCTTCTCTGAATTGGAGTTTGAGGATGGTCGAACGTTTGACCATCCATTCGGTCCAGGGTCGCATCCCGTTGGTCAGGAATTAACATTCACTTGGTTACTCGTTAATGAAGCGGACGTTCCTTGGAGTCCTTCGATAGCGACCTCACTCTCGCAAGGAATATTCGGGGAGTGTCTCGATGTTGGAACCGTTGCGGGAGATGTTGTTCCGGTCGTCTGTTCAATCATTTTACCCACGACGCTTGAGGTCGCATCACAACCTTCGTTTTCATTCACGCTGTCCGGCGACGATGTATCGCTGACCGAAGGATCCAGTATGCTGGTGGCTGAGCAACGTAGTGTTGAATGGGAAGTAACAGGTCTTCCAACCCTTGATGAGACAGGTTCGGGATCCCTTCAGGTTCGAATCGTAAACACAGGGAACATTGTGCTTTCTCAACAATTGATACTTGAAACAAGTCCAGGCCTTGAGGCATTAATCGTCGGTGAGGACATCGTGAACGCCGTCGCTGGTGATTCCCAACAATTCACAGTTCAAGTGACTGGTCAAAGCACGGGCACGAAGCAACTCACATTCCGCCTTACCGGTGTGGAAGATGTTCAAGCATCGACTACGTCGGTGAATGTCACTGTGACAGCTTCGTTCGAAGAATCAAGTTCTCAAAGCACGACTGATATGTACATTGGAATAGCGTCAGTTCTTCTCTTAGGTCTGATTGTGTTCGTATCCTACCTTCGTTTCAGAGGCTCAAAGGCTGTTGGAACTCCTCTTCCTGCAATTCCATTGTCTCAACCTCAACAACAATCACCAATTTGCTGGTCCTGCCGTTCTGCAATCTTTGGCAAAATGCAAGGCTGTCCTCGTTGTGGGGCAAGATACCATTCGGATTCTCCAACCTGTCAAAAGGTCGACGAATGTTCCAACTGTGGCGCTTCCTCTGATGAGTTTGTATCGGCCTGATTGGTGAACAACAAAGGACATCCTTTTGATAGGTCAACAACTCCCGCTCAGATAGGGAGGGTCACCAATGCAGGAATTGATGGACAAGAAGCGTCTGGCTATTTTTCTGATTTCGTTGATGTTTTTCTCGATACTACCTATCGCTGCTCCTTTGGCCTCAGCGGACGGGGCAAGGGATGCGAACATCCAATTGACCGTAACCCCAAGTGCTCAAACCATCAATCCAGGGGAGGCAGGTGAATACACAGTTCGTGTGTACAATTCAGGATCGAATCCCGTTACTGTACAATTGAGTACTGCTGAGGGCCAAGACCAAGATTGCAGTGCCTACACATCGACAATTACTCAAATTCCAGGTGCTATCGATGCAGGTTCCTATGAAGAAGCGACCATGAACGTTACACTTGCCCAGAATGCAGAAGGTTCATGCGAGACGACTGTAACGGCTACCGCACAAGATTCTCCTGATCCACCAGAGCCTCCCGGTCAGCCAGCAACGGAGACAGCGACCGTTACCACGACTTCAGGAGATGGCTCAGGAAACGCTGTCTTTGGTGTCGATTTGTCCATGGTCACATCAAGCAAGACATGGGGTGGCGAGGAAACCACTGAATGGACCCTCATTGTCGAAAACACAGGACAGCAACAAGCCACAGTNANNCTTGTTCTCGAGGAGGACAACTCNGCCTCGGGTTGTTCCGANCCTGANGGTCTAAGTCCACAACTTTCTGAAACGTCCGTCACAGTTGANTCCGAGGANTCAAAGGAAGTCCTTGTCTCTCTGGACGTAACCAACGAGCAAGAGGCTGANAAGTACTGCTGGGAAATCACAGGAACAGTTCAAGGCGATCCAACTGGAAACACGAGCGATACCCAGACATTTGACGTCACCGTACCGATTCTAAAAGAATGCAGTTTATCGCTTTCTAAGACCTCTACGAACATTGACCCCGATGGTGAAGATACGTTGACAGCGACGTTCACAAACGATGGAAATTCGGACTGGACGATTCGCACCGATGCTGCTGGACCAAAGGCAGCTTGGGTTTCTTTCGTTGGAGGGACAAGTGGACTGCTTCCATACGGAGGAGATGGAACGAAAGCATTCAACCTCAAAGTCAATCCTGATGATTCCGTTAGTGCTGGCGATGAGCAAACCGTCTACATCCAAGGAAAAGATGGTACGCAAGTCAAGTGCAACGCTGAACTCAAAATTACCGTTGGGCAGTCGTTTGGTGCTACCATCTCGATGGTTTCTTCGCAACTCAACAACATCGAACCAGGAACCTCAGCAACAACCTCAGTAACCGTTGAGAACACCGGTAACGGTGTCGATACGTTCAGAATAACACCCTCCTCAGTTCCAAGCGGTTGGACGGTTGAGCTAGAAGATACAACGGTGACACTCGACTCAAAGCACACGCCGAACCGAAAGGAAACAATCGACGTGACGGTTACATTACCGGAGGATGCCTTGGCGACGGAAGTCGTCAGCATTGATCTCTCAGTTGCACCAAACTCAGGAGGCCAGCCTTATGACGACGTCACGCTTTCCGTTTCGGTTGCAGCAGTGCATGGATTTGAAGCAGATTCCACCGCTCTCTCGCAGACGGGCAAAAATGGAAATGAGGTGAAATTCCCATTTACGATTGAAAACACAGGGAACGTCGAGGACAATTTCCGACTGAGTGTTGTTCAACAGACAGCATCGCCTTCTTGGTCCTACTTCTTTGAGGATGAAGCGGGCAATCGATTTACCGAAATCTCGGTCGATGCCCGAACGACAAAGCAACTTTTCTTTGTTGCAACTGTAACGGACAGTGACGAATATTCCACATTTACCGTGCGAATCACCAACAAGGGCGACACGAACAGCATTGACGAAGATGGCGACGGTGTCCCTGACAATCAGCGCGAATTGCGTTTTACAGCATTCTTGACGACCAGAGATTACGCCATGGACATCCGCCTTGAAGAAGGTGGACTTGACGGCCGAACAGGTGAATTGATTCTTGCGCCAGGTGATGAAGAAACCGTCGGATTATGGATTCGAAATATGGGTAACGGGGATGATACAGCAGTACTCGAATTTACCGGATTATCCGGTATTGCGAGTCGTACTGTCCTCTCGAAGGGACTTCCCATCGCCGCAAACAATGAGGTCGATGTCCCCTTTGGTTTTGGCATCTGGGATGTGAACAACAGCACCTTCCTTGTTGACACATCAGGTTCGCCGTTCACCAAACAAACGAAAGAAGCAATGGAAGAATACATGGTTTTCGACCTTGGGATCACTCAAGGCCATGAAGCTCGCCCATACGAGATGTATCTTGAATTACAAATTGAAGTCAATCAAGCAACTGTGACTGGTGAAGGAGGAAATCTCTACATCGTTGTGACGAGCAAGTCAAACGCAGCCAACAGAACGGGCCAGGCTACAGTTTCATTGAGCGTTCAGAAGATTTTTGATCTGAACATTGTCGATCCTGAAATCACCTCATTTGATTTGGTTTATCCACAAAGCCGCATGTTCACAGTTCAGGTCCGCAATGATGGGAATGTGGAAACAGATACAGAGATCTTTTCCTCAGAAAACCTCCGCGGATGGAAAATTGAGTTGGAAGATCCGAACGACGACTGCGAAGTGATTAGCACCTCCTCTCTCCTCTGTTCAATAGAGAAAGGAGAAATCAAGAACATAACAGTCGAAATCAAGCCACCATTTGGTGCTGAATTGTCCGATACCTTTGACTTCACGATTTCCGTACAGCCCGAAGAGATTGGCGTGATTGGGCGAGTGAATCAACAATACGAAGTCACAGGGGACCTTGAGCAAAGCATGTTCGGCCTTGGTGACGATACGACAGTGATGATGTTTGCAGGCGGGTTCCTTCTGCTTGTCGGACTTGTCTTCATCCTCAGTCGACGCCAATGAAGCATCTGAAAGTATCCGGAATTGAGTGTTCCGTTGATTAGTTCATCTTTTCGAGTACAAGATCAATCCATTCTTCGGCTTCATCCTCGTAGTCGGTATCACAATCGAGGCGCTCATAGAATCGTTGTCCTCCTTTGTCCTCGAGGATATTGTCCCACTGAATACCAGCCTCACAGAAGAGATCGAACGCAGTGTCGCCGAGGGCGAGGACTGCAAATTGAACACCGTCCAACTCATCATCACCAATCTCTTCAACTGCATCGTACAGATCTTGGGCATTGTCGGGTTGTTCACCATCGCCCCAAGTGCTGCAGATGATGATGAGATAATCTGCAGCCTTGAAATCATCGACACCGACTTCATCCAAACATGCACATTTCGCCTCAAAATCGAGATCTTTCGCTTTACCGAGCATATCCATGGCCAAGAGTTCGGAATTACCTGTTTCGGTTCCAAAACCAATCAAAAGTGAGCTCGCCATTCAAGCAACCCCCTTGTTTCGTTCTGGACATCCTTTGCAGTGTGATTTCTTTTTTCTCTCATACCGTTTGCAGCATTTTGATTTCATTTTGACAACTCGAACAATGTCGACATCGTTCGATTTTTGGCAAGAATTGTCACACGTTAAGCAATCCTGATTTCGGCTGGAATTGATCTCATGAGTTGTATCGTTGATCAGAACGCCGAGGGTAAGCACACCATTTCCATCGCACATGTTACGGGCTACTTTAGGGGGACCTAAAAGATTTAGGGGGGCCTAAATATACTTATTGGTATCTCTTGGAGTACTGGGAACGCTTATGGAGGGCATTCTTGTCGGATAAATCAGAGAGCGGATGCTTTCTGGGGCGATGACAAATGGTCGACACAGGTTCAGTTCCCAGTGCGTATCTTTCGATTGCATTTTTGACGATTGTCGGCATCCTTATGCCGCTCACAAATTTCATCATGTCATGGGCACTTCGTCCACGAACAGATCCGTCTCGACCTCACATCACGAAGTCGTATTTGCTTGAAGGTTACGAACGGGATCACAGCCTCTACCCCCGACGCCTTTCTACGTTTGAATGTGGAAGTGAACCGATTGGCGATGCGATGATTCAATTTCATTTCCAATACTACTGGTATGCTATTGTCTTCCTTGTCTTCGATGTTGCTTTTATGTTCCTCGTCCTTGGAGGTATGGTTGCCTCTGATGAAACGTCAAAGGCGACTGGAGATATTGCGAACGCAGAAGCAGGTCTCGCCATCATTGGCATCTTCTTTACCATCATGTCGTTAGGCGTATGGTACGTATTCCGAAAGAGAGGCCGAATCTACATCTGAGGTGAATCACATGGCAGAATCAGGAGAGAATTACACTGCATTCAACAGTCGAGCGCTGGTTGAAGTTGTTGGCGATGTCACAGATGAAGCTCTCAAGGCAACGAAAATCAAGCAACTTCTTTCCGTTCTTGCCGGACGATTCTTCAACTGGGGCGGTCGTAAATCCCTGTTCACACTTCACTTGGGGATCAAGTGCTGCGCAATCGAAATGGCTGCTGCTGCAACGCCTCGATTTGATGGAGACCGATTCGGTGTGTTGTTCCGTTCCTCGCCACGCCAATCCGATGTTCTCCTCGTCAACGGCCCCATCAGCAAGAAATTCGCTGACAAAGTTGTCCGTCTTTGGGAGCAAATGCCTGAACCGAAGTACTGCATCGCTATGGGCGAGTGTGCTATTTCTGGTGGACCATATTTCCAATCGTACAACATTCTCGAAGGTGTTGACACGGTTATCCCTGTCGACGTCTACGTCCCAGGATGCCCTCCTCGTCCGGAAGCCCTTATCGACGGATTTGGCCTTCTTCGCGAAAAGATCATCCGAATCGGTGGTGCTCCAAGCACAGGTCGTGATGGTGAAAAGCCAGTTATTGTTGGGGAGGATTGAACATGGGAATGAGCATCTCTTCTGAACAAAATGCTGCGGCAGCATCTGTTTTCGCTGAACAAGTCGAGAGCCAATTTGGGGGCAGTGGCGTCACAGTATCCGTCGAACATCACAGCAATGCTGTAAAGTATGCATTTGTGCGGATGACCTGTCCTCCTCAACACTGGATTGCCGTAGCAAAATGGCTACGATTCGACGGAGGAGTCAATTACTGCTCAATGATTACAGGCACACATTATCCTGAAGGAAACGACCGAGGTTGGGGTGTCGTCTACCATTTCTTGCGACAACCTGTGCGCGATGTTGAGCCATTTACTGCAGATGTCCTCGAGGCCAATGCACTGGAAGGCATCTCAATTCCTCTTGAACTTGAAGTTCTCATCGATCTCCCTGCGGGTGATGCGCCCGTTGTCCCAAGCGTTCAATCCATTTGGGTTGGAGCAGATTGGAACGAGAAAGAAACCTGGGATTTGGTTGGTATTCGATTCGAAGGACATCAAAACATGCATCGTGTTTTGAATCCACACGACAGTCCAGAGGGATTCCATCCGTTGCAAAAGCAACATCAAATTCGATATCATGATTTCAATGAAATGTATGATGATGCACAGGGATTCGTGCGAAAACCTGCGGATGAAGGCCGAGTGAAGTGAGGTGAAAACATGGCACAAATGTGGATTACAATGGGCCCTCAGCACCCGATGACACACGGGTTGTGGACACTCCGTGTCAAAGTCGACGGTGAAACAGTCGTCGATACCGAAGCAGAACTTGGCTACATTCATCGCGGCGTCGAGAAGATTGCAGAAGCACGAGATTTCACTCAAGTAACGCCTTATTGTGACCGATTGTGCTACGTGAGCGCAATGACGTGGGCTAATTCCTACATCTATGCTGCAGAGGACTTGCTTGAAGTCGAAGTCCCCGAACGTGCAGAATTCATTCGTCTTATCGCTGCTGAGCTGCAGCGACTTGCTTCACACCTCATGTGGCTCGGTGCGTTTGGTCCAGACATTGGAAACCTGACGCTCATGACCTGGTGCATGCGAGATCGTGAGATGTTCCTTGACTTGTTGCAAGAACTTGGAGGTTCACGAATGCACTACAACTATCCTCGAATTGGTGGAGTCAAGCGAGATCTCCCGGTCGGATTTGCCGACCGTGCTCGTGCAAAAATCAAGTTGTTCGAAAACCGAATTGACGAATACGAGATGATGCTCGATGAGTCAACCATTTGGTTGGTTCGATTGCAAGGTGTTGGCTATGCACAAGCTGAAGACATGGTCAATGCAGGTGTTTCTGGTCCTAACGTCCGTGCTGCTGGTGTCAACTATGACGTGCGCTGGGCGCATCCTTACTCGGTTTACGACCAAGTTGATTGGGAGCCTGCTGTCGAAAAGCCAACATCGATCAAGGGCGCTGACTGTTACGATCGATACCGTGTTCGAATGGAAGAAATGAGGCAGTCGTGCCGAATGGTCCTCGACGCCTTGGAAAAGATTCCAGGTGGAGCCAACACGCATTACAACACTGGCGATGAAATGATCATCACCAAAGCACCAACACGGGCTCCAGAAGGCGCAAGTGGATTCAGCAATTACGAGTGCACTCGTGGCGCTTCTCAATTTTACATCCAAGGCGGTGGCGATGGTCGCGGAAAGAACCCCTATCGTCTTTCCATCCGCTCTCCGATGTTCATCACGATTCCTTATGTTGCAAAAACCATGATTGGGTACAAGGTCGCTGACATCCCTGCTATCATGGGAAGTTTTGACCCGTGTATTGGAGAAACAGATCGGTGAGGTGATACTGTGGATGACAAATACGACCTAAGAAGCCTTTTTGTCGGCGAGGACAGTTTTGCTCACGAGACAATCACGTCGTTGCTTGAAGGAACTCCTCTCGAGGAAAGTTCCTCAGCAATCGCATTCGGCGTTGGAACTTTTGCAATCGTTAACATCGTGTTTCTCTTGTTGTTCTTCTCACAGTTTGCTATTCTTTGGATTGAGCGAAAAGCCGTTGCTCGGATGAATGATCGCCGTGGCGCAACCACTGCACTTCGATCGCTCTGGGTAGGTGAAAATGGCGTAACTGCTGGCGCTTGGTGGAACATGCTCCCCTTCGGGCTCGGTCGTCCTGTTGGCGCGCTCAACAAGTGGCTGAACAACCGCTTTGGAAACGCGTCTGAATATGACACCGTCGACCGTGTTGGAAACCGCTCGTGGATGGGATTCAGCATTCTTCCCGGTTTCTTCCAAAACGTCGCAGACGGGATGAAATTCTTGGTCAAGGAACACATGGTTCCACGCCGTGCCGACAAACTCATTTTCGAAGTATCCCCCTTCCTCATCGTCTCGACAACGCTCATCATCTTGGGAATGATTCCATTATCCAGCGGAATGTATGCAACCAATCCAGACTTGTCAATCCTCTACATCATCGCCATTTTCGGAATTGCGCCAATCGGCGTTTTCTTTGCAGGATGGTCGTCCAACAACAAATACACCCTCATCGGTGGAATCCGCTCAGCTGCACAACTCACCGCGTATGAGATTCCTCTTCTCCTGACGCTCTTGTCTGTAGCCATGCTAACTGGAACGTTCAACATCATCGAAAGTGTTCACTTCCAACACACTGCTGGAGCATGGAACATTTTCCTTATGCCACTGGGAGGGGCCTTGTTCCTCATCACCATGATTGCGGAAGTTGAGCGTGTTCCATTTGATATGCCAGAAGCAGAAGCAGAACTTGTCGAAGGCTGGTGGACTGAATACGGAGGTATGCGATTTGGTATGCTGTTCATGGCTGAATACATTCGAACCTATGCAGCATGTTTCCTCTTCACCCACTTTTTCCTCGGCGGATGGCACCTCCCATTCCAAGGGCTCATTGGAAGCATCCCTTATCTTGGTGATGCTTATCTTCTAATTCCAGGAGCAATCGTGGTTCTGATCAAGGCTTGGCTTGTGTTCCTCATCGTCTTCGTGTGGGCTCGATTCTCCTTGGCCCGTATCCGGACAGACCAAATCCTCGAGTTTGGATGGCGTATGCTTCTGCCGCTCGCAGTTCTACAGGTTGTTCTTGCTGCAGTGTATCGCCTCTATCTTTTCGATTTGGGTGGAATGGCTGACACAGTGTATGGCGGAACTGCATGGGACGCACTCGGAATCCCATTCCTTGTTCCTGTCCTGACCACCACTCTTTGGCTTGCCTTCTTCTTCCTCTTGCTCAATGATACGGGCAAGAATGAACGCACTGCACGTATGTACCACGTGCAGACGGTGCAACCCGCAGGTACACACACTCCTGGACAGGACTGAGGTGAAGAAACATGCCAACACACCCTCAAGCAAAACCAAACTTCCGAAATTTGTTCTGGTACCCGTTCAAAATCACATTGATTACGGCGCTTCGAACCTTCCCGCTTTTGGGACGTTTGTTCCCAAAGAAGTTGGGAATGGGATACCACAACACGTCGCACCCAGAATTCTTGGACGATGCAAGTGAGCATCGAGCCAAAGGCCGAGCGAAGTACAACGACATTTCCAAGCAAGAATTCGCTCCCGACCGAGTCACATCCGATCTCTTCCCAAGTCTATGGAAACCGCAAACCGTTCAGTATCCGTACGAACGTCTTGAGGACATGGAACCTTGGCTTTTCGTGCCAGGAAACTACAACGGGCGAATCGGTGTTATTTGGGAAACATGTACGGCTTGTAAGATGTGCGTAAACGTTTGTCCAAACGATTGTTTGCACATGACAACCGAACTTCGCGTCGATGTTCTCGACAATGCAGAAGGAGAATTCGATGGGTATGGTGCTGAGCTTGAGGTTGGCGGCTATGCAGCAAAGTTTCGAGAAGAAGTTACAGAAGAACTCGAATCGTTTGATCTCATTACAGCACACGCAGCCCCTCCTTCGGAGTGGCGCTTCGCTCAGGTTCTTGACCTCTCAGGCAGCACAGCGACTGTGCGATGGAACGATTCAGGCCAAGAAGAAATTCTTGAACAATCGGAACTCAGAACTGCTGACGACCAGATTGTTTCGGGGCGAATCGATATCGGCCGTTGTATGTTCTGCGGTCTTTGCATGGAAGCGTGTGGATTCACATCGTTCTTCATGACAAACGAATACGACGGAATGTCCGGTTTCACACGGCAAGACCTCTGGTTCGATGCAAGCCGAACACGTGTCCTTCCTTCAGTCCATCAAGAAGCAGTTGATGGTGAACTCGCCAAGCGAGCTACGAAGGAAAGAGACAAGCGTGCAAAGAAGGCTGCAAAGGCTGCAAAGGCTGCCGAGGAAGGTGCCTGAGATGGACATTGCCTCAACCACTGAGACCATTATTTTCTTTGTTTTTGCAACAATTACGATACTTGGTGCACTGGGGCTCATCTATGCACAACGCGTCGCTCACTCAATGCTTTCACTAATTTTCTGTTTCATGGCAGTGTCTGGAATTTTCATTTTGATGGGAGCAGAATTCCTCGCAGCCATTCAGATTTTGGTCTATCTTGCAAGTGTCGGTCTGGTCGTTCTGTTTGGAATCATGCTTACTCGGCGCCAAATTCAGGAGGAGGATTTTGAATGAGATTAATGTCCACATTGACCCGTCTTGGCTTGATTTTCCTCGCTGCGGCAATGATTGCGGTTTTGGGAACCGCAGAACTGTGGGATGAAGAACCCAAGGAAATCGAAACGATTGATCTTGCCAATACGATGCTGGATGATTGGGCTTTGCCTCTGCTTATCCTTGGCATTCTCATGGCTATGGCCATGATCGGAGCAGCCTATCTTGTTCGGGATGAACGTCGTGAGAATCTTGAGTGGGAACAGCGAGGTGAAGACGCATGATCGATCCAGCATGGGTAAGCGTACTCTCTGCGATTTTGTTCATCATTGGTGTTTGGGGTGCGTTCACTCGGAAGAACGCCATCATCGTCTTGATGTGTCTTGAACTGATTCTCAACGCTGCGAATCTTCAATTCGTTGCCGCCGCCATCCAGCATGGTGATGCAACAGGATGGGTTTACGCAATCTTTGCCATCGCCATCGCTGCTTCTGAAGTTGCGATTGGTCTGGCCATTTTCCTTGCCATGTATGGTCAACACGAAACGATTTCACTCGATGATGTGAATCTCTTGAAACACTGAGGTGATGAAATGGGTGGGACATCAGAAGCAATCAGTTCAACATTCATTGAGTATGCAATTTTCATCGTCCTTTTACCGATGCTTGCTTTCCCTGTCATTCTCTTCCTTGGACACATTTTCAACGGAAACCAGACGTGGATAAAGTCAGCTAAGGAAGGCGGCCTCATCGCCCTACCGATTATGGTTGCGAGTTTCGTCCTCTCGATTCTCCTCATTAACGAGTTCATTGGTTCCGGATACGGTTCACATCACATTGGAGACTGGCTGTCCTTTGGATGGATTGGTGATGACAAACAAATCGATGCGGAGGCCTTTGGCGTTGGAATCTACATTGACCACGTCACTGTGATGCTTCTCTTCGTCGCTTCCTTCCTCTGTATGCTGATCAACATCTTCAGCATTGGATACATGAACACAGATCCTGTGAACGACAACCGAAACCATCGTTTCTATGCTGAATTCGTCCTTTTCTGTTCAGGTATGCTCGGGATGGTTCTCGCTGATTCCTTCCTGTGGTTGTTCATCTTCTGGGAATTGATGGGTCTCTGTTCCTATCTCCTTATCGGATTCTACTACGAGAAGCCGAGTGCAGCATATGCTGCAAAGAAGGCGTTCTTGACCACTCGTGTTGGTGACGTATTCCTCGTCATAGGGTTGGTTATGCTCTGGAATCTCTTTGAATCTCTCGACTACGCTGTTGTATTCAACGAGGATCTCATTGCAACAGTCGATCCTGGACAACTTCAACTCGCTCTCGGAATGATGTTCATTGGAGCTGTCGGCAAGTCTGCACAATTCCCACTGCACGTTTGGCTACCTGATGCAATGGAAGGACCAACACCTGTATCCGCTCTTATTCACGCTGCAACCATGGTCAACGCTGGTCTCTATCTGGTTGCACGTATGTTCCCATTCTTTGGTGCGGAATCAATGCATGGAGAGATGGTTGATCTTGCCTTCATCATCGCTGCAATCGGTGGAATTACCGCTGTTATGGCTGCTGCCATCGCATTTGTTCAAGACGATTTGAAGAAGGTGCTTGCGTACTCGACCATGAGCCAACTCGCGTACATCTTTACAGGTCTTGGAGCAGCGCTGTGGCTTGCAAATACGTACGAATGGCATACCGATAGTAAGCAACATGGAATTGTTGTAGTCGCATTTGGTGCAGCACTGTTCCACTTGTTCAATCACGCTATGGCGAAGGGAATGCTGTTCATGGCCAGTGGTTCTGTTATTCATGAAATGCATCATGCTCACCACGACATGCATCATCATGACGACCACGGAGATGATCACGGAGACGATCACCATGATGATCATCACGACGATCATTTCGATGCACAATCTATGGAGAACATGGGTGGCCTTGCATCAAAGATGCCAATCACTGCAACTGCGATGTTGGTTGGTTCCGCTTCGATTATGGGATTGCCATTGATTGGAGGATTCTGGTCAAAGGAAGGAATCATCGCTAACACGTGGCGAGTTGCTCTTGAAGACCCACGCTTCTTCCTGCCAGCTGTTTGCGTTCTCATCGGTGCTGCAATGACCGGATTTTACATGTCACGAATGTGGCTCAAGACGTTTGCAGGTAAGCCAAAAACAGAGGTTGCAGCAAACGTACACGAGCATACACCATGGATTCCAATTCCGTTGGTGACACTTACATTCGTTTCGCTTTCAAGCGTCATCCTCGCAGGGATGATGTTCACCCATTGGGTTGGTGAACCTGGAGGCGCCTACGCATTCTTTGGTGAGAAGGGCATGCTCAAGGGACTCATCTACGAGTTTGAGCATGTCTTTGTCAACCCTGATGCATTCTTCTTCGTTTTGACTTATGTTGCTATCTTCATCGGCGCGATTATCGGTCCTGGACTGGCAATGGCTCTCTATGGTGGATCACTCCAAGATGGTGAGAAAGCCAAGCCATGGATGCAACCGATCATCAATCTGTCTTCGCGAGTCAACGCAAAGCGAGGTTTCGACAACAGCGCATGGGCCAACTCAGGCCTCTCCAATGCGCTCAAGGAACGTTTGTACTTCGACAAATGGTATGATGCTGCAATGCTCAAGGTTGTTGTTGGCTTTTCCAACATTAGTGCTGCCTTCGATCGAAACGTTGTCGATGGAACCATCAAGACAATCGAATCAACGTCTCAGAAACTCTCAACTCAGGTTCGTCGATTAACAACAGGATCTGCTCGTGATTACATTATGATGGCGGCATTGGGTGTCCTTGTCATCTACTTGCTCTTGGGGGTGATGATTTGAGCATCGATTATCTGTCATTGTTGGTCGTGCTACCAATCCTTGCAAGCATCCTTTTGTTGATTCTTCCATCACGTCTTCGTGGAGATGCCCGTGCAAAGTTCGACGGCTCAATACGCATGGCAGCTTTCGTTATTTCACTTGCAATGTTTATGCTCGCGACCCTGATGTTCCTCGGACAAATTGGGGATGTTTCGTGGGAAACCATCGCTTTCAATACGTTTGAGTTCCAAGAATCGTATGTATGGGTTGAACAACTTGGTATTACGTGGACTGTTGGTGTCGACGGACTTTCCTTCCCAATGGTCTGGCTTACAACTTTGCTGATGCCGATCACCATCATTGCCACATGGAATGAGAAATCTGGCTCAACCTACTTCCCACTCATGCTCATGCTGGGTGGTGCATTGATTGGTGTCTTCGTCGCTCTTGACATGTTCATGTTCTACGTCTTCTGGGAACTGACACTTATTCCAATGTTCTTTATGATTCTCAAGTGGGGTGGAAAAGATCGAAAGTATGCAGCTCAGAAGTTCTTCATCTACACTTTCACCGCCTCGGTCATCATGCTTCTTGGTTTGTTGACGATGTATTTCCTCATGGATACGCAAACCTTCAGCATGCAAGACATGGTAGTCGAAGCAAGCGGTGCGAATGCAAACAGTGTATGGCTTGGACTTGAAGTTCAGAAAGTACTCTTCATCATGCTCATGCTCGGTTTCCTTGTCAAACTCCCAGCAGCACCGTTCCATACGTGGCTTCCTGATGCGCACGTTCAGGCACCAACAGGCGGTTCAATGATGTTGGCTGGTGTGATGTTGAAGATGGGTGCCTACGGTATGTTCCGTCTACCCATCTCCTTGTTCCCTCATGCATTGGAAGAATTCCAGTTCATCATTATGATGATCGGTTTGATTTCACTGGTTTGGGGGGCCATCGTCTGTCTTGGCCAAACCAACCTCAAAAAGATGGTTGCATATTCCTCCGTATCGCACATGGGTGTTATCCTTCTCGGAATCGCAAGCATGCAACCACTTGGATGGGCTGCAGCACTCTTCATGATGTTCGCTCACGGAATCATCAGCCCGATGCTCTTCGCCGTTTGTGGTGCCTTCAAACACCATTACCATAGCATGGAGATTGGGGCAATGCGGGGCATGGCCAAGCATTCACCTTGGCTTGCTACAAGCATGATGTTTGGTTGGATGGCCTCGCTTGGTCTACCGTTGCTTGCAGGATTCGTAGCTGAACTGATGCTGATGGTTGCCTATTGGTACGCATACGGCTGGTGGATCATCTTCCCTGGTCTTGTGTTGGCTATTACTGCGGCATACTACCTATGGTCCATGCAACGAACCATCTTTGAGGGTGGAGATGAAACACAACCCCCGGAAAGCCTTCATGGCGAACCCGTACCTGACATTGACAACTCAGAGAAGATTGCTATGCTTCTTCTAGCAGCACTCACCATCCTTTTCGGTATCATGCCATGGATTTTCCTCGACATGATGGACATGTGGACTCGAAGCGCCATGGCGTTCCTCGCTTTGGGAGGTGCCTGATATGTCAACAGAAAACGGATTTGATTCCGACATGATCGAAGCACTTGGTCCAGAGTTGACCGTGTTTGTCGGATTACTGTTGATCATGATCATACCAAATTTAGGAAATGGAACGTTCCGAGTTCCTGGTACATCGATACGATTGCCATGGTTCCTCGGCGGTACACGATACAAAGCCGTTGCATCTCCACGCCTTCCTGGATTACTTGCGGTTCTAACGATGGCTGTTGCCTTGTTCCAAGTTGTTTGGTATCTTCTCGATTCCTCTTCAGCAGACGGGAAAGTCATCTCGAGTGAGGGTGGTCTTGAAATCTTCAAGGTAAACATGTTCTCTCGAATCTTCGAAGCCATCTTCTTTGCAGCATTGCTCCTAGCAGCCATTGCATCCTTGGATCGTCTACCAATTGGTTCGCAAAACAGCGACGATATCGATGTCTTGTTCAACAATCGTCGACAAGCGGATTTCTACATCTTGATGCTGACTTCTGCGCTCGGAATGAGCGTTGTTGCTCTTGCTCAAGATATGTTCATCCTGTTTGTCGGATTGGAACTCGCCTCGTTCTCAACCTACATTCTTGTAGCGTTCCACAAGGAAACACGAGCAGGTTCAGAAGGAGGTGCCAAGTATTTCATCGTCGGTTCGGTCGCCTCAGCCGTAGGGCTCTATGGAATGAGCATACTCTACCTTTGGGCAGGTTCAGAAGGTCTCCAATTCGATAACCTTGCACAGGCATGGGCTGAGAAAGGAGCCACACCACTCAGCATGATGGGTCTCGGTTTCGTCCTCGTTGGGTTTGCTTTCAAGATCAGTGCGGTCCCGTTCCACTTTGCAGCTCCCGATGCATACTCCGGAGCGAACAGCCCCGTCGCTGGCGTACTTGCAACTGCAAGCAAAGCCATGGGCATGCTCGGTCTGATGCGGGTCTTGCTGATCATCACGATTCCTGAAGCAGATGCTGATGGCTCAGCGATTTGGATTGGGCTTCTTGGTATCCTCGCAGCCGTGACGATGACGTGGGGGAACATCGCTGCTCTTGGTAGTGACAATCCGAAACGGATGCTTGCCTACTCATCGGTTGCTCACGCAGGTTACATGCTTGCAGCCTTGACCGCTATTGGTGCTTGGAATTGGGGATTGGTTGACAACGCAGGTGAAGCCATGGATGTGGTCGTTGCTGCACTTCTGTTCCACATGTTTGTTCTGGTCTTCTTCAAGCTCGGTGCGTTCCTCGTGCTCGGCGTTCTTGAAATGGAGGGTGGCGCATCTCGACTCTCCTCCTTGGCTGGACTCGGGAAGCGAGAACCTCTCATCGCAGTTGCGATGTTCTTGTTCATGATCTCCCTTGCCGGTGTTCCTCCAATGGCTGGATTCTTGTCCAAGTTGCTCGTTATCATGGGGATTGTTGAAGTCGCTACTGGAAATGGGTCTCTTTCTTCAATTGGTGATGCTCACTGGGTATGGTGGCTTGCTTTGCTGATGGTCATCAACAGTGCTATCTCGATGTTCTACTACCTCCGCGTTGGTGTCATAATGTACTTCCACGAGCCCGAGGCAGGACGAGATGGCCCACTTGCTTCAGGAGCATCAATTCGAATTGCAATCGCGTTGTGTGCGATTGGAACAGTCGCATTTGGTCTGGTTGGTGGCGAACTTNTCGACTTGTGTCGAGATGCTGCTCAATCACTTCGATGAGAAGGGGCGAATTCAAGAAGGGTTGACCTTTCGAACAGCATGGTGAGGCTGAATGGGACGACGTCATGAGGAAAAAGTGGACGAGGAAGAACTCGCACGCTTGGAGAACCCCGAAGGCTCACCAGGAAAAATCCGAGTAAAACTTCCCAACGATGGTAAATCAAAGGGTGAACTTGGTTACAAAGGTGAAATGTTTGCTCTTGCGGAAGAGATTCTCGGAGGACGGCGCGTTACAGTGCTTTGTGCAGATGGTGAAACGCGCATGGCACGTATTCCTGGCAAAATGCGACGAAGGCAATGGGTTCGCGAAGGAGATTTGATCATCGTTTGGCCATGGGACTTCCAAGATTCAAAGGCGGATGTGAAGCACCGTTATACGAAGACTCAAGCAATGTATCTCTCTCGAAAACAGGTCCTTCCAGAAGTTGTTGACATGTTCGGTATGAATTCAAGAATTGATGATGACGACGTAGGAGATGACCTGTTTGGTTCTTCTGATGCACCTGAGGAGGCTCCTGATGACGACGATGATGACGTGGATGACATGTTCGCTTCTGATGATGACGACGATGACGTGGACGACATGTTTGAGTCTGACGATGAGGATGACGACGTGGACGACATGTTCGGTTCGGACGATGCTGAAGAAACAGTTGAGGAACAACCAGTTGTCGATGAAGAGCCAGAATCCGAACCACTTGATGACGACGATGACGACGATGATATCGATGCNTTGTTTGCCTAATCNGCAAAGGGTTGAAGTTTATCGAACACAAATCGAAGCGTGAGGGGTGTTGAAATGGCGCGTTCTGGTGATGACTGGGATGAACTTACCGAGCGAACTCGTCAACGAAAACAAACACGACGAAAACGAGGTCGCCGACAACGCTCCAAAGAAGAGCAGGAAGACCATGATTTCGATGAAAAGCACACCTCAAAGTTTGTGTCTGATCTTGCGAGAAAAGACAGTCAATACAATTGGATGAAAGATGAAAAGAACAAACGAATGTTCAAGAAAATNGAAAATCGAATCCAAGGGGCAATGGGAACTGGAAGTTACGATTGGGTTGATCGAAGGGTCTTCGACCAGGTATTTGACCGATTGACGTTAATGTCGTTGTACAAACTGATGAATGCTGGTGTGTTNGATACACTCGACTTTCCTGTTGCTCGAGGAAAGGAAGCGCACGTGTTTCATGCAACAAACCCTGAAGGCAAGAGTGTTGCAGTAAAAATATTCCATACTTCAAATGCCGTATTCAAGAATTTGATGCAGTATATTGAGGGTGATCCACGATTTGGTGGACTCCGTAGACGACACCGAGATCTCGTCGATATTTGGGTTCGTAAAGAACATCGAAACTTAATGCGATTGCACCGTTGGGGTCTACCGGTACCAGAACCGCTTGCCATTCACAAGAATGTCTTGGTNATGGACTACCTTGGAACGGAGTCTCAACCCTCTCCAAAATTAAGAGATGTTCACATCGAACACCCTCAAGCCGTTTACGAAGAAATGCTTGAATTTCTGGCAGTCTCTTGGCAAAAAGCCGAGTTGGTTCATGGTGACTTTTCCCCGTTCAACATTCTCTGGCACGGAAATGCTCCAATTGTCATTGACGTTGGCCAAGGTGTGATTCAACACCATCCCAAAGCAAAGGAATTCTTGGTCCGAGATGTAACTCGATTAGTTGAGTGGGCTAACAAAAACGGGATTGAAGTTGAACTTGCAGATGCAATGTATGAAGTTCTCGAGATGGATCTCTCTCATATTGTTGAACGNAGTGAAGAAGAGTGAATCATTCTTCTTCCCATGTCACCGACTCATCATCAGCCATTTCCATCATGGATTCAACTGCTTCATCGTCTTCAGGATCGATTTGACTTGCACGCAATCGACGTCCACGTCGTTCAGAGATATCAGCAAGTCCTGGAACGAGCCCATCGAATTCGTCATTCCGTCCTTTACTTTGGCGCGTTTCGATGTACTCGAGGGCGCGATTGTCCATCTTCATTCGCTTTCGACTTCGCTCAAGGAAGGAAAGGACACTACCGTGTTCAGACCCACCAGCGATCATTTCTACTGCTTGACGTGCCAAACTGAGGCCATCAGCATCCCCTACGAGAACGACGGTTGATTTGTAAATCGTAATCTCAACATCGGTTAGGTTTTCGATCAATCGTCGAATCTTCCCCTGACTTCCGATGATGCGCGCACGGATGCGTCGCTGTTGTTGAGAACGCTTCCCAACGAAATCTTTCAGGTCGACCATTTCAAAGAAATTGTCGTCTTCAAGCAAACGTATCGCTGCTTTTGGTGCCATGCCTCTGCCGATGGCCTTGATGACATCAGGGAATTTCATCGCCTTGATTGGATCGTATGAACCAGGTTCCCCCCATACCACTTCGACATCACCAGATTCTGAGTCGATGTGGAACTCTTTGGCACCAGATGCTTCTCGGAGGGCCTTCGCTGTCGACCCTTTCGAACCAATGAGGACAGCAATTCTGTCCTTTGGAATACGTGGCAAACCTTGTCGCATGTACCTCTGCCACCCACCACTCTTTTTCAATCTCGTTGTTGAAGCAACGCAACCAAGAAGCCAACACAAATCAACGCAGTGAGTGTTGGNGCAAAGGATGGGACAAGGCCAGGGCTGGATACGTCAGCACCAGTGACGACCATGTAGTGATCGTTGTTGATTTCGCTGTTCTCATCTATCACATTGGTTGGATCAATTCGTACGCGCAAATCATATTGGCCACTGTTCGGAACAGTGTAGGACCATTCAACAGTTTCAACACCATCGCCGAGTGATCCAGCCGGAAGTGTTTGAACGTTCATGATCGTCCATTGTGTTGTTGCGCTCCGATCTGCAGGGGCTGCTTCCAAGCTTACCACGACGGCACCNGCATAGTTCTGATTTGANTTCAACTCGCCAGTGATGGTCACATTACCGAACGTTTCGCCTGGTCGAACAACCAAACGATCGACATCAGTAGCGGTCGNGTTCCAGAACAAATCAAGCCCAGGCATCACCTGGAATGCTTGTGGTTCAGTAGTTTCTGAATTTCCTGCTTCATCAGCGATGGTTGCTCGTAGCATGAGATATTGCCGTGACTTGGTTGCCCAGTTGGCCATAGCCAATCCACGGTCAAGCCCCGAACCTGGCAATTCCAGCCATTGCCCGGAGAGATCTGGTGTTAAACCAACGCCGTTGCTGTCAAATCCATANTGTAAGGAAACAGCATTCGTATCAATTCCTGAAAGGAGATCGAAGGTTGAGTAGGAAATGTTTGCAGTTCCAATCAAGTCGGTTGTCAGTGGATCAACGGTCCAACCAACAAGTTCTGGCATCGATGTATCGACGCGAATCGTTGCAGAAATCGTATTTCCGATGTTGCCGACACGATCTGTGGCACGCAGTGAAATGCTGTGCGTACCTTCGCTCAGTTCAATGGTGTGCGAATTGCTTGACAGTTCAGTCCATGCATCACCATCAATCTGCAACTCAACATAATCAACACCGCTACCAGTCCCATCGTTGGCAGCGTCGAGAATACCACTGATGGTTACAGAACTNGTGGACTGCCATGTGTTGCCGTTGCCAACGGATACACTACTCATCGACGGACCGCTTCGGTCAATGCCAATAAAAAGAGTTTCAGAACTACTCAGTCCTGAGTTATCAAACAGCGTGAGTCTTGGGTTCCACGTTCCCTCTGAGAACGAACCTGTACTCCAATCCCATCCATACGCCAATGAGGTTGGCCCATCAGCGGCTGGTGAACCAGGACCGGGAACATTCTGCAGTGTTGCTCGGTCAAAATCGTCATCTGACAAACCATATCGGAATTCAAGAGTGCCGGTTTGACTGACGTTGAACCAAGCACGATCGCTGCTTGTTGCACCTGTTCCAACATCGGGTGAAAGGACAGTGAATGCTGTAATCACAGGGACCTGATTNTCAATGGTNAATTCATCACTGGTGGTTACGGTTGTATCGTCGACATCGGAATCCCACCCTGTCGCCCGTAGCGTGTATGTTCCGTTAGCGTATGATGTCGAATCAAAATTGAACAACCAAGGCGAACTTGTGAGGTTGGTGAGAGATGAATATGCGCCCCCGACTTCTGCGATTTCAACCAGTATGGAATCGATGGTACCCGTTCCAGAGAGTGTGAACGTTACCGTCTTCAACCCGGTTACGGATTCATCTTCGACAGGCCCATTTGAGAAGACGATACTCATCGATGATGTGTCGAAGGATTTCAACTCCGAATCGAGTTGGCTCGGCATGGGAGGTGAAACCGAGAGCATGGAAAGAAGGAGAACGGTAACAAGGCCAAGTGCGACACCTCTTCCTCCCATGCTTTCCTTAGGATTGCGACCATCCTTCAAATCTCCCCTTCTGCCACGAGAATTTGCGATGTCTTGTCAGGTTCTGACCAGATGGGTTCAAGTGCTTTGCATGTCGTCGAAATACCATGGCGAGAAGCGCATATGCAGTCTGCTGTGTTCTCCTGATGCTCACTTCCATCGCAGTTGTCCCTGCAAGTTCGTACGATAGCAACGGTGTACAAGCTTCAGAACAGACGCTGAGTATCCTCCCAGCAAGCCCAACAGAAGGTGGTTCAGTCACTGGAATGCTAACGCTTCAAAACACCAATTCGCAACTCGCAGCTGACGTGGATTATTCATTCTATGCGAATGCGATTTCTCCAAGCACTCGATTGCTCACGGCCACCGTTAACATACAAGCGAATGATATTGCGACGGTTTCAGCCCCTTGGGATGGGTTAGCAGAAGGCGAAAACAAGCTTTGGGTCACATATTCTTACAACAATGGGCCAACGCATGAGTTTTATCATTCGTTTACGGTACAAGGTCTACCAAGCTTGTACATTGTTGAATCTACAATGACGCCTTCGACCGGCATTCATTCAGGCGATACTGTAGAACTCAACACGAAGATTGCCAACATTGGAAGCGAAGATGCTCCAGCATCACATCTCGAGATACGATTCCCAGGTTCAATGAACGATGTTGAACTTCCAACCGATGCGATTCCTGCTGGTTCGGAAACATGGGTGAACACAACGTTTGTTGCTCCTTCAACAGGAACCTATCAGATCGAACTTACGCCTGACATTCGGGATGAGATTCAGGAGTCTTCTGAACAAGGAAAATCCATGTCAATCGACCTTATCGTCGACCCCCGAATGGATCTGTCGCACGATGGTGAATTGACCATCGCTGCAACACAAGGATCACTCATTGGTCCCTGGACAGTATCGGGTGTTTTGGTCCGTGAGGCTGGTGAAGGTACAACCACGGTTCCAATGGTGCTGGAGTTCCGTGAGGGGGGCGCTCTTGTGCGTTCGCTGCAATCATTTGATATCCAAATCTCCGGAACCGGATACACCACTCAAGCGTNGTCGACGAGCATAACCAGTTCTGATATTGCAGGAATGCCGACAGGGCTGTACACATTGGTCGCCGTTATCGATCCGTTCACTTCGGGTCAGTTTTCACAAGAGAGTACAGACAACGATGAACTCCTCACCACCTTCAGCCTCCCAGAGATTCCTGATGTTTTCGTCGACCCTCTGGTACTTGCTAACCGCTCAACGGTTGCAGCAGGAGAATTTGTCGATTGGTCGATGACAGCGACAAACACAGGCGATGTTGCCGTTTCAGGAACGTTCCTCTACACATGGGAAGGACAGTCGTTCGAATCTCCGCTGGTTCTCTTGAACTCTGGCCAAATTTATACCTACACCACATCGCATGGCACTGCACTTGGTCAACACACGGCAGAGATCAACGTGCAGTGGAAAGCATCAACCGATTCATACGACCGTGTTCCTACCAACAGTGTTGCAACAGGTGAAGTCTTGGTTGAAGCGAATCTCCAATTGACATGGGACGAAGATTCGACGGTCTTGCTTGACGAGAATGGAGATGCAGCAACATTCCCTCTCGAGTCAGGTGAACAGTATACCATGTCGCTCGACGTGAAATCGACCCGAGGAACCGGCGACATAACGTTCACGTGCAAAAACAGCCAAACCACTTGGGGTTCGATTGATGTGAACATCGAAAACCCAGGTGATCGCGAAGAAGTTTCCTGCACATTCACCGCATCCGGTAAGATGTCAATCGTTCAATTGGTGCCGTCGGATTCCATGATTGTGGGTACGTACGAGCGTTCCTTCTCAACGGTTCTTGCTGATGGAAGCGGGGCAAGCGGTGGCGAAAACGATGGAACTGGAACAGCGTTGCTCATGTTCCTAGGGGCTCTTGCCTTGATCGGAGTTCTTGTTGGTGCAGTCCTCCTCACTCGCGAACGAGAAGAAGAAGTCGAGCGGGACATTTACAACTACTGTCCTGCTTGTGATGGTGAACTTGAAGGCGACGAAAATCGATGCCCACATTGTTCCTTCAATCTACGAAAGGCTCGGCTGCAATTCCATGATTGTCAGGAGTGTGGAGAATCCGTTCCAGATCTTATGGAAAACTGTGCATACTGTGGAGCCGCACAAGAAGTATCATCGTTCTTTGAGCGTCGAGAGCGACGAGTTCGTGAAGTACCAGAAGAGAAAGAATTGATTTCACTGCCGGAAGAGGACGAANATGAAATCGTCAGTGGTTCAGAGGACTTTGCTGACGCTGTGAAGGAATTCGGTTACGATGAATCGAATCTCGAGGATGAATGGGATGAGAATGTCGTTGCTGCGGAACAAGAAGTCACGGCTGCGTTTGATTTGCGCAATGCAGATGAAATCGCTATGGAAGATATGACTGAAGAGGAAATCGAAGCGATGCAGAATCAAGTCGTGACCACATTGAAAACGGTCTCAGAATCCTTTGAAGGTCATGATTTGGACGCATTCTTGCCAACCAAAGACAACATGAAATCACTCAAGGATGACGGTGAGGACAAGGACGGTGCTGCTTGGACGACACTCTCAGCAAGTGATGCAGAGATTCGAGGCGATCTGTACGAATTGACCGGCGAGGAAGGCGTAATGCCTGGGGAGAAGGTCGTTGTTGGAATGGGCATCACCGACAGCTCACTTGCAGGTAATGAGATTACAGAAGCCAGTGCAGACTTTGCTTTCGATGATGATTCCGAACCGCCACTCACTGTTGAAGATGGTGAGAAGACAACTGAGGCAAAGCCTCGCCGCAGACCGCGCCGAAAGCGAGAATCACAAGACGAGACAGCCGATTGTGGTGCGTGTGGTGCAGTGATTCCTGCAGCTGCTAAAGAATGCCCAACATGTGGTGCGAAATTTGAGTGATTGATGCCTGTCAGCACTCATAGGGTTCGTCATCGCTTGCGCTCGGGGTCAATGTTGCGTCACTCAGGCAACGAGTATGAATCGTATCGCTCGTTTGAACGCTTCCCTGCGACGGGGNGATTTTCATATCATTGAGTTGCTTGGGTGGACCATGCAGCACCGAATGATAACGGTCGTAATGGCCCTCACGATGCTGATGGTTTCAGCATCTGGCTGCATCGGATTACTCCAAGGAAGGGAGTACATGGAACATCTTCGAGGTGATGTTGCCCAAAGTACTTCGATAGAAACAACTGTCGTAGAACATGCGTTTACGAATGCTGAAATCAACATCGAATGGAATGAAAAATTTACAGTCGACACTGAAGTTACCAAAATTGGTGTGTACTTCAAAACAGAAATGGCCGGAGAAATCATCCGTGAGATCTTCCCTGATTTCTTCGATTTGCGCGAAGTCAAGGTTGAGATTAAAGATCCGAATGGAAATCTGAAATACAACGCTACACATGATACGACAAAAACTGCACCGTACGTTTTGATTGAGCCAGAATTTGATGGTGAGTTTGTTTCAGGTGAATGGAACATCAACATCATTGGCACGGGTGGGGGAGTACTTTCGGAAAAAGACAACTTCCTTCTCAGCGTTGACGTTACCCGTACGTGTACGATCTATCCACAAGATGAGGTTTGTGTTGTCGATTAGACAAGGGATTCACTGCAAGCATATCTTCGGCTGCAATTCCGACATTTTCCTTCACGTTGGTGNTTTCGCTTTGCGCCACCTTCGCTCATCAATCGTTGCACTTCGATAATGCTCTCTCGGAGGTGTTGTTTTCCATNCTCATCCCAGAAGATTTGGTGAAGATCCTGCTCTCCGTAGCGAAGAAGACCGTATGGTGGTGATTTCNTGGTACTTGTTTCAACCAGTGAAACGTATGCAAGAAGCTGCAAGCGATGCGATTGATGTGGTTTCTTGGGTATCTTGCCCGTCTTTTGTTCAACGGGGATGAATTCGCCATCGATAATGACGATTTGATCTGGACGNCCGCGCAAGCCTGACACTTCATCGATGAGCAAGTCAGTGGTCTCATCATCGTCGGAGTACACCAATTCAGCGCCTTCTTGTAATCCAGCCTTTTCTCGANTAATGACCATTTGACTTTCGGCCTTGAGGGAGCGTTGAAGCTGCCATGTTGCGAAAAAGGTCCAAATAAAGGCAATGACNATGAGAATAAATCCAGCTTGATTTCGATNTTCTGCAGCGACGAGTGCAATGGCGTGAATTCCAATGAGAATCGTAGCAAGGAGCAGACCTGCTTCGGTTTTTCCTGCTGAAAACCATCCTCCAAGGAATCCGATTGGACTCCACGTCGGTTCCAATCCAGTTGAAGCAAAACGGTTTTTCATTTCACGAATCTCTTTGATGCTATGTTCGATTTTAAACCAATTTCGCCAAGGTAAGGCGATGGAGAGAACTGCAGCAATGAGGCATGATACCGACCACATAGAGAGAATTTTTGCAAACTCGATCGGTGAATTCATCATGTCGTCAATGTACACGAACGCGATTGCGTCGATTGCAAAGGCGATGATGATGCCATACCACCACGACCAAATGAGAAGTGAGCGCCGCATACGGATTAAAGCAGATTGAAATTCTGTCATTTCACTGTGAATTTCCTTGTGTTTTTCAACGCCCCCTTCAACGGCTTCACCTACTCCAGTTGCTCCTTCTTTTGCTAACTGCCAAGACAGTGGGCAATACATGAAACGTTCCAAATCGCTGGCACTTACCGGCAATGGCGAACCAGAANCGTTGATAAAATAGCCATCTGGGCCTTCTTTTCCGCCAGCAAAAGAGACCCCCATGATTTCACCTTTAACCTACACAGATTTGATTTCTTCCCCTTCCTATGTCAAAAGCGTAGTTTGGAGATGATGCGAAGCGGTTAAGAAGAGGGTTTAGGTCGGTTGCTTGCTGAGGCACTACTATGTCTGAAGAAACTGGGCTCCTGATTCCACTTGAACTCTACGAAGAATCCGGTGTGAACATTGGAACAAAGCAGAAGAGTGCTGACATGGGACGATTCATTGATACCGTCAATTCCGATGGGCTTTACCTCCTCGATCTTAATCACACGGACAACAGAATTCGAATCATTGCATCGTTCTTGAATCAATACGAGCCGTCCCAAATCATGGTTGTCTCTGCCCGACAATATGGACAGCGACCTGCTCGAATGTTTGCTGAAGCAATTGGTGCGAACTCCGCAGTAGGACGTTTCATCCCTGGAAGCCTGACAAATCCTGCTCTCCGCTCCTACAAAGAGCCAGACATCTTGTTCGTTACAGATCCAGCATCTGACCAACAATCACTTCGTGAGGCCGTCAACACAGGTCTTCCAATNGTTGGCCTCGTCGATGCAAACAACAAGTTGCGAAACGTCGATGTTGCACTCCCTGCGAACAACAAGAGTCGCCACTCCCTCGCCCTCGTGTATTGGCTCCTCTCCCGAGAAGTTCTCAAACTACGTGGTGAAACCACTGATGAGGCATGGGCAGAAGCCAATGATCTCGAGGAGTGGAAGTCAACCTTCTGAGATTGGCTTCAAGAATTCCGAAATTGCTTGTGCGGATTCATCCACATCGGCAAGTTCATGCATTAACGAACGAACTGACTTCGCTCCTGGCAAGCCTTTTGAAAACGCAACGGCATGTCGTTGCATTGTCTGTTTAGCAAGGCCAGTCGTCTCTCGGCACAATGCAACATACCGGTCCCAGCACCAACGTCTGGAAGCAAAGGCTTGCGAGGTTTCTGACAATTCATCCCATTCACCATCGTAGTGTTGAACCCATGGCAATTGGGCTTGTTCCATCCATCCGAGTCCGACTTTGATCTGGGCAAAGACATCAGGCCGACCAATTGCCGCACGACCGATCATCAGTCCTGAGGCGTTTGTTTGTTCCAAGCATCGTCGAGCACTTTCGGCGTCGGTGATGTCACCATTCGCTACGACAGGGACATCAACAGAATTGACGGCAGTTCGGATGGTTTCCCAGTCCGCAATCCCCGAGTATCGTTGGCGAAGAGTTCGCCCATGAATGCACAATCGCTGCGCACCAACCTTCTCAAGCGACTGACAGATGTTGACCGCATTGTTTGGNCCTTGGCCAGTACCCAGCCGCATCTTTGCTGTGACTGGAACATCAACGGCATCAACAATGTTTTCGACCATAGAAACAAGTTTCTGTGGTTCACCCATCAATGCTGCACCTGCACAAATATTGGTCACCTTGGGAGCAGGACATCCAAAATTCAAGTCGATTACGTCGGCAGATTCTTGCAGCATGGTTGCAGCAGTGACCATGTCATTNATTTCGCCTCCAAAGATTTGAGGAATGAACGGTTGTTCCCTTGGATCCGATTCCATTTTCCTCCATGATGCTGTTGCTTCTCGGCTTAATGCAGTACTGTTTGTGAATTCTGTAATGGTGATGTCGGCACCACACTCTTTGGCTAACAATCGATATGGAAGATCCGATACACCTGCCATTGGAGCAAGATAGAGCGCTCGTTGCTCACCCGACCACGGCTCGTAGGTGTCAAAACCAGCCTCGCTCATCATTCATCGCCCGTNGTCAAGACATCTTCAATCATCGTACCAACTCGACGTATTCTTCTCAACAACCTGTCAAGCCGTGCAGTGATGTTTTGCTTAGAATCTGCTATTGATGAACCTACAAGTCTGTAACCAAGTGGCAAACGGCCACCAAGNAGATTGAGCAAAAGCATCTGGTCTGAGGCACTGATTTCGTGCATCGCATTCTGAACATCTTCGATTGCAAGCTTGCCTTTACTGAGTGGCTTCAGCAGCGAACTGTGATTCTTTTCNGGAACAATTCGCATGAAACCACCCTTCTTCAGCAACCAGTCTTCACCACGCCGTTGGTGTTGTGTAATCATTGCCGACCACAATGCAGACCCGAGTCGATCCGTACGAGGGATTCGTTCAACCAATCCGCATGCCCGAAATCGTTCAAGTATTCGTCCAAGACGAGCCTTTTGTCCACCAAACTGATCATGCGCATCATCCAGTGAGATCGGACCATCAGAACCGAGTAGGAGGCGAAACAGTTGCTCGGATACAGAACCAGTGAGAATTTCATTTCCCGGACGGTCTCCAAGCAGTCCAACATCAGCCATCCATTGCGTTAGTTCGGACGCACCCTCTTGCGTAGACCGGTAATCAATGATGTTGAGATTCAGTGACAGAGGCGCCTCTTCCGACATTTCATTATCAAGCGTTAACCCTTCTCGATTCCAGTACGGTTGGATTTGGTCCATTTTTTGTTCAAGAATAAGTCGATACTGAGCAAAGCACAATTCAAGAGCTTGTGAAATTCCTCCTCCTCGAAGGATGTAGGTTCTCCAGCCTTTTCCTTCGTTCGTGTAAGAAAGTAGACCAGATTGGCTCATGCGAGAGAGGTGGTGATTCAACGCTGCGGGCGTCATCGCAAGCTCGTCCGACAGTGACTGCGCATCCCAAGATTTGTTTGGATTCAAGAAAAAGTGGTCGCGTAGCATACGGTGAATGGGAGATGCTGAGCCATAATCTGCAGTAGCATCGCCTTTTCTCCGAACAAAACAAAACGACTCAACAAACCAACCGACTAAGCGATCAACCGAGCGATCCGATGTTGGCATCGGGAGTTCTTCCAACTTGACGTTAAGCATGGCGAAGTACGTTCGGCGATGGTCTTTGAAACCTGTGCAACAATTGCTTTTCAGAAAGCGAAAATTAAGCCTGAACTCGGCGACCGTCATTCCACTGATAGGTCAAACGATCCGAGCGTCGGAAGGTATCGATTTGGATGTGCGATGCGAGATTGAGAACATCTTTCCGAAGGATTCCTCGTCGACGTAGGACCTTTATCGCAGAATGAACGCTTGCACGCGTTCGTCCAATACGTCGGGCAAGTTGTGCTTGAGAGCGAGGTGTTCCTTCTTCAAGAATGTCGTTGATCACTTGCCGTTGGACCGCTGAGAGGCCGATGGGAAGGCTTGATGCCATACGCTGATGGTCACTCGATACAGATTGCAGTAATTCAACCTGTGAAGGTCCGCCTGCGAAGTAACATGTCCGTCCATTCACGGGCATAATCGTGATGTTCCCTTGGTTTTGCATAACGTCGAGATGGTGGCGAAGGGTTCCATTCGCTGCGCTTAGTTCATGCTGAAGTTCACGATAGCATAATCCTGGGNGGCGTTCAAGTGTGCGTAGGATACGTGATCGAAATGGATGTTCACTCGTTTGGCGTTTCGTAGAAATCCCACCAAATGCAAGGGCCGATGCGGTTGATGTCATAGCTGTCACGCCATGAGCAATGCTTGCAAGTCCACCGGTTAAGCCTGCAATTCCTGCGAGCAACCAAGGACGCTTGCAAACCCATTGAGTGAGAAGTGCCATACGTCGAGGATGACCTCTTCGTATCTTAATGCATCGTATTGACGCATCTAAGCGCCAATGATCGAACCTTGGTGGATTTTCATGAATGCTACGAGTGGCGAAAGGAGTCTTCCGCACGTCAAACCATGACTGGAAAGCTTGTATGTGACACGAACAGGAGGTCCATCGGTAACGTTTCGCTCAACCAATCCTTCGTCAGCAAGGAATCGAAGTTTGTCGGAGAGGGTGCGCGAAGAGATTCCCTTGAGAAGATGCTTCATCTCATTGAATCGTCGTTCGCCTGCAATGTAAAGCGTGGAGAGGATTTCAATCGTCCATCTCGATCCGAAGACGTTGAGCGCTTCAACAGCGGCATCAACCTCCCAATTCAGATCGAATCGTCCCTGTCCTGAATGATCTTCAAGCAACGACCGAACCGAACCTCCAATCTGAATGGTCTCACTGATTTTATCGCTTACAACTTTGAGTTCGGTTGTTGGGAGTACCATTGGTGGTTCAGGCATGGACCTCCGATATATTTCCCATACTTGATTTCTTTTCAACACCGATTCGAGCAATCCGCAGCGAGTCTCAGGTGTGTATCTTTCACTACAAGTATCGGATGTGGTTTGGTCCGAATTGATGTTNCTTACCTACGAATTGAACAAACTGCAAGAGCGTATCATTCATGAACGGTTTGCTTGTCGTTGTATGCATGAGAGCTGTCGAGAACGTCGCAATCATCGGTGCAGGAAACATGGGTTCAGGTATTGCACAAAAAAGTGCACAAGAAGGATTCAATGTGCAAATGGTTGACAGAGAGGCACAATATGTTGCACGAGGGCGTTCAATCATCGAAAATTTCCTTCAAGAAGCCATCGAACGACGAATCTTTTCGCAAGATGAAGTGAGTGCAACACTTGGCCGAATCACCGATGTGGTGGGAACTGAGAATACGGCTTCAAACACCGACTTGGTCATCGAGGCAGTGTTCGAAGACTTTGACATCAAAACATCAGTGTTCTCTGCCTTGGACGAAGCATGTGACGAGGGGACCATTCTCGCATCAAACACCTCCTCTCTTTCTGTGAATGCTCTCGCTGAAGCGACCGGAAGACCCGATCGATTCGTAGGATTGCATTTTTTCTATCATCCTGCAAAGAACAGACTGATCGAGGTCATACCTGCCGAAACAACGTCCAAGGACACACTTGATCGTACTGTTCAATACTGTCGAACACTTGGAAAAGTGGTTATCGTTTGCAAAGATCGACCCGGATTTGTCGTCAACAGATTCTTCGTTCCGTGGCTCAATGAAGCGTGTTTGCTTCTCGAAGAGGGTGTAGCAACTGCTGCTCAGATCGATGCGATATCATGCAAAGCATTCCGAATTGGACTTGGTCCGTTTGGCTTGATGAATCTCACAGGGCCTCCAATCGCTCTCCATTCAACGGATTATCTCGCCGAACAACTTGACACACCGCGATACAACGGTGCACAAAATTTGAGANATCTCATCGCCAACAATGCAATGTGGACCATTGAGGATGAATCAGACTATTCTCAAGAACAGTACACTACTGTTTCCGAACGTCTCCTCGGTGTAGTGTTTGGAGTTGCAGCACAGATTGTTGAGGAAGACATCTGTTCGATGGAAGATGTTGATCGGGGTGCAAAGGTTGGATTGCGATGGGCTCGAGGGCCGTTCGAAATGATGAATCGAATTGGCGTCAAAGAAGCATACCGAATGGCCTCTGCATACCAAGAACTTGCAGGTAAAACCTGGGCACTTCCTGCTTTCTTCCAACATCAATCCGATGCAGCAACAAATTGGGAGTTCTCTTACGTTGACTCATCAGTAGAGGATGGAATTGCAACCATTACAATCAACCGCCCAGAGGCAATGAATGCGCTGAATGAAATCGTTATTGCTCAGCTCACGGAAGCAGTACAAGCAGCAAATTCGGACAACAATGTCTCGACCATTGTATTGGATGGAGCAGGTAAGGCCTTCGTCGCTGGTGCCGATGTCAAATTCTTCGTCGATAAAATTCGGTCGGACGACATCCCTGACATAGAGACGTTCACAGAAAACGGCCATACTCTTCTCGCAGCACTTGAAGAATCAACGAAGACAACAATTGCTTTGACAACAGGACTTGCTCTCGGCGGTGGCCTTGAACTTGCCCTCGCTTGTGATTATCGAATTGGAACGCGTCGGACGCAATTTCGATTCCCTGAAACAAGCATTGGGATTTATCCTGCACTTGGTGGTACGCAGCGCCCTGCTCGAATCGCAGGTCGAGAACTTGGACGATGGGCTGTTCTTGCTGGAAACTTCATGAATGCTGAGACAGCCACCGACCTTGGTCTTGTTACACATCTTGTCGACATCAACGATGTTCCGAATTGCATCAAAGGTATTCACACATCTGGAAAACCAGAAAACAAGTACCCTGGAAAACCAATGAACGAAAACAGTCCTGTGGTTAAATTCGCTAAGAAATTCTTCTCGGATGGCAACATGACTGCTTTGCTCGCAGGAAGCTGCCCAGATGGCTTTGATGCTGAAGACAAAACCGTTGCTCGTCAACTCAAGTCGCTCAAGTTCACTGCTCCGATTGGATTGGCTATGGCGAGTGAACGAATCGATGCAACAGCTTCGATGTCACTTGATGAAGGCCTCCAACTTGAGTTGCAAGGCCTGGATCGAATCTTCTCAACCGAGGACGCTCTCGAAGGCCTCAGTGCTTTGATTGAAGGTCGAAGAGCGACCTACAAGAATGCCTAAACCCAGCACGTCTGCAGTTGCTGAATGGATTCGACAATCTTCTCAAGATCGATTGCCTCTTCTTGTTCCTGAGCGAGAAGAATGCGATTCTCNACGGCTAGGACAAGGTCGTCTGNTGGTTCCTCNTCCATCATCTCAGTGAGCACTTCCTTCAGCGATTTGGATTGACCGCGAAGGATGGCAATGTGCGCCTTGAGTTCCTCTTCGTCATCTCGCGGTGAACGAACGTTGGAACTCAAACCATCACCTCAATCGGTATTTCTTGATGCTCTGCATACCATCGGTCCCATGGAGTAATGTCTTCCTCAGTCCAGTGCTGGAGCGGNCCTTCAAGGTCGATTGAGTGGCCGTTGTCAGGACCAAGGTTCCGACTCTGCTTGATTCCTGGAGCTCCGAGGACAAGGGCTGAGGAAAGAATCCCTTGCGCGATTGCAAGACTGTTCTTGTCGGTACCNCTCCAATAAGCGTGGAANCCTGGGTGGGTATGAACCCATAATCGAAACGGCGCCATCATTCCAACGGGTGGACGGAGAGGTACTCGACCGGGCGAACCCCAATCGATCTGAATCTCTCCGTTGGCATCGATGAGGACAGAGGTCTCAAGACCTGCAATGAGTGAGAGATTGTACACCAAATCCCATCTACCATGTTCAGCAGCGTTTCGTTGTACATCGAGGACATCATTGGACTCAACCGCTTGTGCTTCTGCCTGAATGCAAGCTCTCATCCACTGTTCATAGGTGATGCCTATGGATTCAAGATTCATCACTGGAATCATGCCTTCACCTCNGGGAATTTGAGTTCACCAAACATGATGCTCGACATNCGTTCACGGAGAGGTGGTTGATTTCTCAANTGNCCCATAAGCCATGTTGCTGCAGCCGCAGCGGCATTGACGTAGCCAAATTGGATGTTTCCAGCAGCGATTGCGCCAGCAATTTGACAGCTCGCGGGTTCGTGGTCTGGCGTCATCATAGCAACAAGAGNTGGGTCTGAATCGTTGGTAAAATAGACGTGNCCATCGCCTGTGGACCGCAAGTCAATCCATGGCACGTTCGTNGCGTGAACCAACCTCCGTGGNTGAGGCCGATCGACACCGATAATGATGTAATCAAANTCTTGCAGTTGTTCCTTGACCCGNAGATTTTCTGGGTCAGAAACGCAATACACGTTCTTGAGCNATTCATATTTTTGAACGAGAGCCNTTGTTTTGAAGGAACCGATGTCNGATTCTGAGAATCGCTGGTGGCCCAAGTTTGAGGCNTCAACGGTATCACCGTCCATAATNGTGATTGAACACTTTTGCCCTACTTTTTCGAGAGCTGGGACGACCAAATCAAAGGTCAGCCCACCAATTCCACCTGCACCTACAATCAATATTCGCTGCGTACGCTCTGTTGTCATGGTAGAATAACAACTCGACAGTTTATGAACTCAATTTTGAATCAGTGGTAATTTCTTGACAGGAGGGGCAATCCCAAGATCTTCGGGGAAATACAATTCCGCTTCGGGGATTGGAATTGGAACAATCTCACGACCGATAAGAGCAACTCGACTCGGCCGACTTTCTGAGAGGACCTCTCGATTGACTTGAGGTGCAAGTTCATTCGAGAAGGAGAGGATGTCGTCATGACTTGGCATGTTTTCCATGGAGAGGTTTTCTCGGCTATGGCCGACGTAGACGTATCCCTTGGCTTCAATGAAATCAGGATCGGCACGGTTGTCGAGTTCTGCAAACTCTTTGATGTGCGNGGATGACATGTTGACACCTTTCATCAGTGTATGACGACAAACAATTCGTGTGTCAAGACTTGGTAGAAGATCGATGGTTTTCTCAAATTGATTCCAGGCCCCACTGTTCCACTTTGGGCGACATACATCATCGAAGACGTTCTTGTTGGGTGCATCGACGGAGACGTAGAGTTGAGTAGGGAGCGTGTCGAGTTTTTCCAAGACCTTTGGAAGAGTGCCATTGGTGACGAGCATNGTTGTCATACCATGCTTGTGACACAGATCCATGTATTCACCAAGGCGAGTGTAGAGTGTCGGTTCACCGTTCAGAGAAATAGCAACGTGTTTTGGATCCTGAGCTTCGAGAAACTTTTCTCGTGGAACCTTATCATTGCCTCCGAATCCTGAGAGTAGTCGTCGTTGTGCCCGGACACTCTCATAGAGGAGTTCGAGAGGATCTTGGTCCGTAAGCTCTAGTGTATCCATGTGCGGCTCACGCCAGCAGTAGGTGCAAGCGAGATTGCATTGATCAACAACTGGAGACATTTGCATACACGTGTGGCTTTTGACACCATAGAAGGTGCCCTTGTAGCATGCACGGTCACGCAGNAGTGACTCTTTTGTCCAATGNCACGTCTTGACACCACCGTGTTCGCCAACAATGTGATACCGTTGTTTTTGCAATTTTGCTTTGAGTGCAAGGTCCATGCCCATGTTCGTTCCTCCTGAAGCCGGATTCCACTGTTGATGAACGGTCGGGAACGGCTCGGATAGGTAGTCCTCGAAATTTTTGTTCTTGAAGAAGACGGTCGTTAAAGTGTATTCAAAAACACCTGATGTAAATAATACACCTTTGTGTTGGCAAGTTTACCACGCCTTTGAATAGGNAGGGCACCCAATGTAGAGTGAGGATAACAATGGATAACGAACTCCAGACATACACCGACCGAATAATNGATCAGCAACAGTACCGCTCAGGGATTTTCTCTGACTTCTTTGCACCGATCGTGAATGCTATAGCGTCGTTTCGCTTTACTGCAAACGAACGAGCCGCGCAAGAAATCCGGAGGGAGCATTGAATGGACAAAGAACTCGCAACATTCGTAGACCAAACGCTTGAAGCTCAAGTGTACCGCAATGGTATTTCTCTTTCTCCAGGCATTGTTCGAAAGATCGTCTCAATGTTTCGCCGACCCTGAACACTGTTCGTTTGCGTTCTGAATCAGAGGGTTGCTTGTCCACCAACTGGCATTTCCTGCAGCATGGTGAGCGAATCTCCACGTAGGCTTGGTCCAATGTTGAAGGTTCCAAAGATTCCGTGATCCGCAAGATTATGGGAGAGAGAGAACCACGTTCGGCCGTAGGCATCAACTCGAATATCGAGGAAATCACCGAGACCACCACAGCGGTTGTAACCACAATCTTCCTCGATGTCAATTGGATCATTTTCGCCGTTGAGTTGGACAGTCGTGAGCAATGGCGTCTCATTAAAGGCGTCTGTTGTGTATGTCAAGTATGCATTCCAAGTTTCATCTTCACCTGCTGTTTCCCCAACGTAACCAAATGCAACCGTTCCTTCATCCCCTGCAACAACAACAGGAAAACCCGTTCCTGAGAGGTTGATTGGCGGTGCGATCATTGTCGCGTTTGACCATGTTTCCCCTTGATCACGAGAGTAGGACCAGTACGGTTTGTTGTCNAGTCCATTCCACATGGCATGGACATTTCCTGCTGAATCAACTTCGACCTGTGCCTCCTCTGCATTCCATGTATCGGCTGTTCCTGTAATCTCAGTCGGTAGCGGGTGCTCAGTCCAGCTGATGCCAGCATTTGTGGTTCGAAACACCGAGTATCCTTCACCAGTGCAACCTTTGTTGCCCCGGTAGAAATTTCCGTCGATACTGCCGACTAAATGGGCGGACAAGCCTCCTGACGAGCAGGTCACAGGAGCGCCTGACGTTTCTGGACCCCAAGTTGCTCCACCGTCTTGACTGGAGGAGCACAAAGGATGAGGGGCATTACCGTTGATGCAAAACATCCATGTTGTCGGATACAGTGCTGCTTGCATGTTGCTACTTGCAATCGTCTGATGATCCTGGACGGAATAAAATTGGGTTGCTACACTTGGCCCATTCCATGAAGCACCGTCATTATCCGACCATTCAACGGTCATACCAAGCAATGCGTGCATATCGAATTTCATGATGCGGCTTGTCCAAGGATCGACGTAAATGTAAGGATCGTTGGAATTGGCGATTGGTAACAATGGGTCGTACGTGTTTTCACATGAATAATCGAGTGTTGTTATCCCGATGAGATTGCAAGCAACAACGGCCGTTGAGCCTGAGGGACCATTGCCATATGAACTCATGAACAGAGTATCACTTTCTGTGATTCCCATCGTTGGTTCAAAGGTTGACATTCCAATACTGTAGTAGGTACCTTCAGCCGGCATTGGTATGTTTCGACCGCTGAGTTCAACGGAATCATTGCCCCAAGCATCAACAGCATCGGGAAAGTGGTACCACGTGAGTTCAGGACGTTCAAAGTTCCAAACGCTCGGCTGTGGTACTTCCTCCTCGACGTCGACTTCACCAAAGCACCCCGACGTCGAAAAGGTTAGCATCAACAGTGCTAGGAGAATCGCTCTCTGTGGAATCATGGTTGGGCTAGGGTATCGTGAGGTTAAGCCTTGTTGCTCATTTTCCATGCAACTTTCTTTCATTTTCAAATCACACNTCCTCCTATGCAACAAAGGCAACGCATTTGAATTATGAGTTACAGGAATGACCATGAGTCGGTGGGCACCCCATTTGGTCGGCCTTCTCACACCTCTTTCTGCCGCAGTCTCGCTCTTGGTCGGCGGCTGGTGGATGCTGACGCCAATCGTTCTCTTGTTGGGGTTGTATCCGTTTTTGGATACACTCGCTGGCTCATCGACCGTGCATGATGTTGAATACGAGGGGAGAGGTCACAACGCTATTGTCCACATGCACGGAATTCTCGTTCCTGCCGTCGTTCTCTGTCTGATGTATCGTGTGTGGACGGGACTGGGTGAAATCCCATTGATTGTGCCCACCCTCTCTGCGGGATTGGCTACGGGTGCTGCTGGTGTCGTAGCAGCGCACGAACTCGGACACCGCCGACCACGATCGTCGAGTTGGTGGCTCGGACGTCTCGACTTGTTGTGTGTCCTCTACCTTCATTTCACAGTCGAGCACAACCACACCCATCACAAGCACTGGGCTCGAAGAGTTGANCCAACCAGTTCACCGTGGGGGCGAAGCGTCTACGGGCATTTGGTACGAACTGTTCCAAAACAACTCCGGAATGCATATCGCATCCGCAAAAAGGACACGGCGCTATCCTTGACAATCGAGGCCGCTTTGCTTGTATCCCTTGCATTTTGGGGGCTTCCTTACTTGGTGGCCTTTGTTGGGCAGGCTTTTGTTGCCATCTATCTCCTCGAATTTGTGAACTTCATCCAACATCATGGATTGGAACGGGGTGATAATGAGCGTCCGCATGCAGGCCATGCATGGGAAAGTCGAACGCGCTGGTCTCGATACACCCTGATGAATCTCCCTCTTCACGCAGCGCACCATCTTCGTGCAAGCACACCCTACGAACGCCTGCGTCCTTACGATGAATCTCCGCAACTACCNGGTGGATACTACCAAATGTTCTGGATTGCACTCATACCGCCGCTGTTCAATCGCCTGATGAAGAGATCAGCGAATCATTCTGGTGGCGTTGGTGGGGCATAGCCTCCATCNACAGCTTCCTGAACAATAGCGAGATCGGATTCGACCATCATTTGGATGAGTTGCTCGAAGGTGGTTTTGGTTTCCCAACCAAGCTTTTCTTTTGCATAAGCAGGATCTCCAATCAGAAGGTCAACCTCAGCAGGGCGGAAGAATTTGGGATTCGTTCGAACNCGGACGACACCGTTTTGATCGGTTGCAATTGTGTCAACACCTTCACCCGACCATGTTAGATTTAGACCAATGAGTGAGAATGAGAGACTAATCATGTCACGAATGCTGTGTGTCCGTCCAGTTGCAATCACGTAGTCATCTGGTTTATCTTGCTGCAACATCTTCCATTGCATCTCAACATAATCACCAGCGAATCCCCAGTCGCGCTTGGCGTCAACGTTGCCGATGTGCAGGCATTCATCGAATCCGTGCTTAATTCGAGCAGCCATCATGGTCACTTTTCGCGTCACAAATTCAAGACCACGTCGTGGGCTTTCGTGATTGAAGAGAATACCTGTGCATGCGAACATGTTGTACGATTCACGGTAGTTGCGTGTAATTTCGAACGCCATCACTTTCGCACATCCATAGGGTGAGCGTGGGTGGAACGGAGTTTGCTCAGATTGAGGTACTTCACGTACTTTTCCATATTGTTCACTGGAACCCGCCTGGTAGAATCGACACTCCGGTGCGTGCTTTCGAACTGCTTCGAGACAGCGTAGCGCACCAAGCCCTGTAATATCCGCAGTCATCATCGGTGATCTCCACGATTCAGGAACAAAGGACATTGCCCCGAGATTGTAGAATTCGTCAGGTTTGACTTGATGCACGGCATTGTCGATTGAGTTTTGATCGGCTAGGTCGCCATTGAGTAGGTGAAACTTCTCGTTGCTCATCAAATGGTTGATCAGGTTTCTTCCGAGGCTTGGTTGCGATACACGACGGACCAATCCGTACACAGTGTACCCCTTCTCAAGGAGCAATTCGGCAAGGTAGGAACCATCTTGTCCAGTAATCCCAGTGATGAGTGCTGTCTTCTCGCTCATAAGGAATCCTGAGGCTTCCCTTTTTTGAAAGCGTCGCATGTATATGTAGACTCATAGGATACAAACCATTGTAAAGAAATAACGTCGCCATTCTAACTGCATGCAGAAATGCTGGGGGAATTGAGATGCTTCACGTGGATGGTTTGACCAAGAGTTTCGGCTCACTTGACGTACTCAAAGGCGTCCACATGGAAGTCAAAAAAGGTGAGATGGTAGCGCTCATGGGCCCATCAGGTTCTGGAAAATCAACCCTCTTGAACATCATAGGAGGTTTGCTTGCCGGAGACAGTGGAAGCATCACTCTGGATGATCGCACCTATGGAACTCGTGGACCTGCAAACGTGGTCGACGTCCGACGGAATAAGGTCGGATGGATTTTCCAAGACTTTCACCTGCTCGACAACCTCTCCGCAGTTGACAATGTAGCCATTGCTCTTGAGTTGTCTGGAATTCCTTCTGATGCTGCTGTAACTGAAGCTGAGGACGCGTTGCGAAAAGTCGGTCTTGGGGATCGTCTTCATTTCATTCCAGACCAACTTTCTGGTGGACAACAACAGCGGGTTGCCATTGCTCGGGCGATTGCAGGCAATCGGCCAGTTCTTCTCGCTGATGAACCGACAGGCAACCTTGACATTGCAAGTGGAAAGGATGTCATGAAGCTGTTCAAGGATCTCTGCCACGATGAGGAGAACCCAATTTCCATCCTCATGGTGACCCACGATCCAGATTTGGCGTCCAACGCTGACCGTATGCTGCTGCTGAACGACGGGCGAACAGAAGCGTCCGACATCCGCTCTGCTTGGGGTCTTGACGAGGAAGGTGAAGAAGAATGAGTGACGAAGTTCCCGACCTCAAGGAAAGCGACTTTGGACAAAGCCGCTCTCGACTTCGGAGATATCAACACTCGTTGCTTGAATTACCAAGTCGCTTGAGACTTGCTGGCCAAAGTGCTTGGCGAGGTAAAGAGCGCGGAATGGCGGTCATTGCAGGTGTTTTCCTTGCTTCCTTGGTTATCACAACCGTTCTCGCTTATGGTGTAGGACTTTCCCAATTGTTTTTCGAAGAATCACTCGATTCGGAACCGTTCGATGCGAAAATTGAGTTTGCTCGTACACCGGTCGAGAATGCATCAGGATGGTCAAACAACACGACCACGATGACGCAAGTTTGTGATGAGTTGATGGATGAATTTTCAGAATTCAACGACTGTACGCTTGTTCTAGGCCGTCAAGGAATTCACAGCGGGGGTTTCTTCAACATCGATTTCGTTGTCGCCCAACCGCTCGAGATGCGGGCGATATCCGACAACGAGAATCCGCTTTGGGACACAATGACATTTGATTATCCCGAAGCGCTTGACGCAGGTCCACCAATTTCGGACAAACGAGCAATTCGTTTCCTCGGCCCTGAAGCCTTTGATGGCGAATTGGCCGATCGGCTTGGTGAGAACATTATCGCAGGCCTTGGTGAGTGGCCGACACCGGAGAACATGAGTGCGAATCGTGGAATTATTCTTCCATCAACAATTGCAAGCGAGGCCCAAGCGAAAGTTGGCGACGTTCTCGATGAATTGACGTTTGCTTATGTTGTCGATGAATCAACTCTGTTTGAAGCAAGCGTCACCGAGGACAATTGTGCAGGAGAAATCACGCCTCAAAACAATGAAATGATCTATTGTCGTATGTGGATGACTGTTGAAAATTTGACCGTCATGGGTATTTACGAGCCGTGGGATTTTGGTAACCCTACGCTACCGTTCAATCCAATTTTTACGACGTGGGAAGTGCTTGAGGAACCACAGCGTGAAACGCTGATCAATTACGATCACATGTATCTTGGTGTCACCATCGATCGTGGTCAGTTGCCAACCAGTTCAACTGCGGACGCTGCTGAATGGCTTGAGAATCTTGGCACGGAAGTCCAAGCTGGAAACTATACCGATGAAGGCGTGGAATTGTACTATACCGACATTGTTTCAGGAACAATTCTCTTCCTCAACATCTTCCTTGGTTTGATTCAGATTTTCGATTACATCATTATGATTCCAATCGTATTTTTGTCCTTGGCAGTTCTGATTTACGGTTTGGTTCTCTCTCTCGAGCAACGTCGCAGAGAAGTAAGCATTCATCGGGTCATAGGTGCAGACGGCAAGAACTTGCAAGGGATGGTCCTGTTGGAGTTGTTCGTCATGTCTTCTGTTGCTTGGCTCATTGGGTACATTCTTGCCCTTATGGCAGTACCAATCGTACTTTCTGCGGTAGGATTCATGGAATTCAGAACAGGTGATTTCGATGTGAATCCAACGCTAGGACTTGGATCGACGCTCTTCACGGCCATTGCCACACTCGGTCTAGCGATGATCTTTGGACGCAGTCGAGCACGAGAATTCATCGAACTTGAAATTGAGGAAGGAGTTCGTAAGACGACGGTCAAAGCCGAGCCAAAACGATGGCTTCACTGGTCGGCGTTTCTCTTTGGAATGCTTGCCGTGATTGATACATGGCTTGAGATGAATGGCAGCGAGGATGGGATTGTTTCCAACTTCTTCATCGAAGGATTGATTGGAATTATTGGACCATTCGCCCTGTGGATTGGAGGGGCGTTGCTTCTGGGAAGAATCGGGGCCAAAGGTCCACAAATCATGCAACTTTTGTTCGGACGTTCACCTCTACTCAAAGATGTAAAAAGAGGATTGAAGGGTTCAGGTTCAGCAGAATCAGTGAATCGGCTTGCCGTAATTATGTTGCTCACGCTCTCAATTGTCACCTTAGCAGCAGTTCAAGGATACACGGGAACGCTCGTTGATGAGAAGACCGCAGATGCAACCGTTGGTTCCGATTTGCAAATCTCAACCGAACAAGCCATCAACTCGACAACACTCATTTCTCTTGTCAATGAATTTACGGATGGAGATGTCAGCCCTCTTGCAACAAGCGTCCCAGAGATTACACTCGCCGACGAACAAGGTGGCGATAATCTGCAGACTTTCGTTTTGCTGAACGGGAACGAGGACGTTCTGCGATGGAGTGAACAATCGATACCCGGAACGAGCGTTGGCTCTGCAATGAACGGGTATTCAAACAACGGATTCTCCGCTGGAGAAGATTCTGCGTATTCCCTTGACTTGCCCGGTTCAAACCGTGGCGGTGATGAGAACAAACTCGATGATGTCCTGCTCAAGCCAGGAGATGAAAAATCCAGTGAAATCACTTTTGTTTGGGAAGAAATTGAATTCAATTTCACTTCCGGCGGTTCTGATGAAAACGATCCATTGGCGTTGTTTGTATCTTACACACTGCTCATGGATGCAGATTGGAGTGGACTCGATCTCTCAGGTCAAGACTTGAACGAGAGAGATTTAGGACGTGTTGATCTTTCCAATACCAATCTTGCTGGTTCCGATCTTTCAAACCTAAACATGAGTGAATCGATTCTTCTTGATGTGAACATGAGTGATGCAGATTTGACAGGTGCCAACCTTGAGAACGCAATCATTGTTAATTTCATGGCGGGCTCACTCGTCGATGCAGATCTAACGGACGCCAACCTCGCAGGTGCGTTTGGACTGTTTGACCTTTCATCATCGATCTTATCGAACACAACATGTCCGGATGGGAGCAACAGCGACGAAACAGGTTGTGCAAGCGGTGCAAGTGAAATACCTCCTCCACTGGCTTCAGACTTGTTCTTAGCCGACACTCGGGTTCAACTCATCGTTACGCCTCACAAGACCTCAATGTACTACATGGGCACACACGAATACATCCCAGGCGTAGGGGCGGCGACTATTGCATCGGCTTTGATTATCGGTGAGGATTCGTGGAGAAATCTCGTTGGAGACGATGCAGCCAACAACCTCACGTCCAAAACATGGATTGTCCGAGTCGATGGAATCTCGGGTGACTCACTGGAGTCACTCGCATCGCAAATTAAGGCTGATTCTCGTGTTTCTGGTGTTCTTGATTGGTCGAGCTCACACAAGGAAGTTGAGCGAAATGGAGGCCTCATCTTCGGAACGCCAGGATTGCTTTCACTTCAGTTCGTTGTCGCAAGCATTGCAGCAGTTGCCTCTAGCTTCGTCTTCCTTTCACTGGTGCTTAGCCAACGTCAGAAAGAATTAGCCGTTTTGCAGGCGATTGGAGCATCACCAAATCAAATCATCCGATTGGTCTTGTTCGAGATTCTTTCCATCGTTGTAGTTTCGATGGCCCTTGGAATCGTTTTGGGCGCAGGGCTTGCACTCTCCTTCAACGGATTCTTTGACATCTTTGGATTTATCTTCCAAATCTTTGGAGGCTCATCGACGACGATCCAACGGACACTGGTTTATCCATGGTCGCAGATTATTCTGGTTTCCTTAGCGGTCTTTGCAGCCGTTGTTGTTGCCCTTTTGGTCACGACACGCCGAGCACTGACGGCTGACTTAGCAAGCGTACTGAAGGGGGAATGAAGATGAGTGAAACGATTCTAGAATCCGATGGATTGTACCATGTGTACGAATCAAAGGCAGAAGATGGCAATGTCGTTGCATTACGTGGGCTTCACATCAACATGAAGGCCGGTGAGGCTATTGCTGTCGTCGGCCCATCTGGATCAGGCAAGTCGACACTGATGAAGTGTCTTGGAGGGTTGATGAAACCAAGTGCCGGCTCGGTCAGCCTTGCTGGTAAAAACATGACGCGATTGAAAGGTCAAGAACTGGTTGAACTCCGGCAAAAAACAGTTTCGTTCATTTTCCAGGAAGGCAATCTTCTCCCAGATTTGAATGCTCGCGACAATGTTGCACAACCACTTCGTCACCAAGGTGTTTCATCCAAGAAAGCCCTTGCCAAAGCAGATGCAATGCTCGAACGTTTAGGGATGGGTCACAGAATCCGCGCCCTTCCGTCGATGTTGAGCGGAGGTGAACAGCAACGTGTTGCCATCGCTCGCGCACTCATTACTCGTCCACGATTGATTCTTGCTGACGAACCAACAGGTGCACTGGACCCTGTCACAAGTCGAGAAGTCTTGACCTTGTTCAAGGACCTGCACGAAAAGAATGGTGTCTCATTCCTGATTGTTACGCATTCGAAGGAGGTCGCCTCCTTTGCAAATCGTTCCCTTGAACTTCGTGATGGCCGATTTGTTGCAGAGCATGGTGAATCCATTGACGTTGAGGACTTGAGTAAAGATCGTGAACTCATCATCGATGAGACTGGAACAGTGACGCTCCCTCCAGATCTCATGGTTCGCTTGGGTGGAGCAGGGCGATATACAGTTGGTAACGTCTCAAGCGGGTATCTCTCCTTGCAAGGCGATACAGTCGAAGCGATGGGGAAAATGGAACTTGCTCAAGTCTGTCCGGCATGCAAACATGACTATCTCGATAGTGACGAGCAGATGTGTCCATCATGTGGCTCAAGTCGGCCAATGGTGGAGGTTTCTTCGTGAAGAAACTCGTCTCCATCGTGAGTTATCTTGAGGGGTTTTCGGCCATTCTTCTGTTCGCAGTGGCTATGCCTGTGAAATACATTGGTGGAGAACCAAGACTCGTTTCATTGATCGGATCGATTCACGGAGGCCTCTTTGTTGTCTTCATCGCTTTGCTTTTTGCTGGAGTAGGGCGTCATTGGAACATGACTGCATTGATTCACGGCTTCATTGCCGCTGTCGTGCCTGCAGGCCCGTTTTTGTTCGATGGAATGCTCATTAGCGGTGAGTATAATTTGGATTCAAATTGAATTGACGCCCTGAGGCCAAAGCACCAAGATCAGTGTTTTTCCCCGGGTTTTCGGAGTGTGCTGTGATTCAGGGTTCATCCAGACGATGGAACCGGTTGGGTAGGTCCCATCCTCGTCCCACACTTCTCCTTTCAGGACAACGTAGCATTCGCCACCGGGGTGGCCGTGAGGCATGAACGCATCCACTTCAACTTCGGATTGTGCCTCATAGAGAACAAGGGATGTTTTCTCTTCACGTTTCAGCTTTCCTAATCGGACACCCGTTCCGAAATCTCTCCAAGAGATGTTTTCGTTGAGCCAATCTTCATCCACTGAGAAATTCAACCAGTTCGACATATCGTGTGTGAACACCATACACCCGCTAGTATGTATATGGAATATATCTTTTGCATTTAGATCCAAACATCATTCGATGCCGTTAACTCGCTTTCAGAATCGCCTGTGTTGACAACGCCTCGTGGCTCAATAAGCATGATTTTGCACTCCTCATGTGCAAACGGGCGATGTTGAACTCCTTTGGGTACGACGTACAATTCTCCAGCTTTCAATTCCATTGTTTCGGATTCGAATTCAATGAACAAGGTGCCCTCGATAACGAAAAAGAATTCATCGGTATGGGAGTGATCGTGCCATACAAAATCACCTTCAGCTTTTACGATTTTGATTTGATAATCATTTAATTCTGAAATGATTTTTGGCGTCCAGTGCTCTGAAAAAAGAGCAAACTTTTCTGAGAGATTTACTTTGTTCACGTCCGTCCCCATACCAACCGAAGAGCAATTCTTTGATTGGTTTTTCCCGTGAGATTGGATATAGGGGTATATATCTCACCATGAATACCCGAGGTTATGGGTCGAAGAGGAGTGCTCGTTTCCTTGATTCTCCTTCTTGCCATCTCCTCATGGAATTCTTCGATGGGAGAACTGTTATCCGAGCCTCATATCGTTCAACCAACGCTTTCAGAAGATGTCACTGGTTTTGATGAGTATACGGTTGTCTATCAGCTCGACATTCCCGATGAATCGCAATACAACAACGGACCAATTCCTTATTCGGTCGATTCCAGTTCCAGTATTGATTTTTCTTTCGATCGAGTTGCGTACTATCTTGAACTAGAGAAGGCGAATCAACCCAGAACATGGGTGTTTGTCTCGTTCCCGAGCATTACCACACAAGCGGATGAGTTGGGAGTTCCGACGTTCAGTTCCGGAATCGTTTATCACCAATTGCTGACGGATGTTGAAATTCAATCGAATCATCAAAACTTGTCCTCACTCGGGACAATCGATACCGGCGTCATTGAATTCTGGGGAACGAACTATGGGACTGCAGACTCACTCGGCGTTCCGAACGGGAACGGTTCGATCTACGACATTGCAGACTCTCAATACAGTGTAAATTCCGCTGGGTATGGAAGTATGCAGATTCATGACTATGAGTCTGGTCAGACACTGTTTGCCTACAATGCATGGGGTGGAGATAACCAAGACGACTTAGGAATCGGGAACAATCCTGACGAGGGTGGACACCCCGATTGGACGTTTGCTACAAACGCTGCGGATTATACTCTGAAAAGCATGATAATTCTGGTTCGATCGGGGCCAACTCCATCTGAACTCATGATTACGTTGGATTCACCTGATGAACATCAAATCGTTCAACGCAATGAGTACAACAAGGGCGTTTTCTCTGTAAGTGGCTCAACAGAATACACTGCCGATTTGATCGAAGGCAGAACCATTAATCTTGAAACTGGGTATGAATCTGAATGGGATTCGGTCGCAGTACCGCTGAGTTCAAATTTCTACGGCACCATCGAGGTTCCAACTGGCTGGCATCGTCTCGATCTTCGTTTTATGAAGAATGGTAACGAATTGGCAACACAATCGATCGAACCGGTTGGTGTAGGAGAAGTATTCATTGTCGCAGGGCAGTCAAATTCTGCCAATCACGGAGATGCTCCACTAACGCCTACAGACGCACGAGTCAGCACTTGGGGGCCCAATGGTTGGCGTTTCGGCTACGATCCACAACCAGCCGCAACGGGAAACAGTGGATCACCGTGGCCGGTTGCAGGAGACCTTCTTGCAAGTCGATACGATGTACCGATTGGATTCCTCTCGGTTGGGTTCGGTGGTACGCCTGTTGATCGATGGGTGCCGAGCCAAACCGATTTGTTTCCTCGAATCACTGACGCCCTTGATGCGGTACAACTGAATGGAGCAAGGGCCATCTTGTGGCATCAGGGCGAAAGCAATGCAGGGGGTACTACTGCAGAAGATTATGCGCGAATGCTTGGAGAGGTTGTTCTTGGAAGCCGAGAGCATGCAGGTTATGAGATTCCTTGGATCGTCGCTCGTGTAAGTTTCCTTCCGAATGGAGATCCTGTGAAGATGGGATGGATCATCGAGGGCCAAGATGCAGTGATTGCAGATGACCCGCTGACGTTTCCGGGGCCATATACCGATGATCTCAACGGAACGCAATGGCGTTACGATACAATTCATTTCAATGAGGCAGGACTTAGAGAACACGGTTCTCGATGGGATGTGCGAATTTCATCCGCCATGAATGATCTCTTCCATCCAATCTTTGATTCTGATTCGGATGGAGTTGACGACGAGAATGATGATTGCCCAGACACTCCAGAATCTACGGAGGTCTACCTTGATGGTTGCAGTGAAGAACAGCGTCGTCCTGGAAGTACGACGGATGCCGATCAAGATGGTATTGTGGATGTGGACGATTTATGCCAAGCAACACCTCTTGGAGAATCGGTTTATGCGGATGGATGCAGTGACAGCCAAATCGATTCTGATGGTGATGGAATCTCCGATGCGGAGGATGCATGCCCCTCGTTCAACGATGCAATCGATCTTGATTTTGATTCAATACCCGATGGTTGCGATGACCTCATCGATGGGGACAATGATGGCATCTCGGATGTTGATGACCGCTGCAATAATTTTGATGATACCATCGATGTTGATGCTGATGGAGTGCCCGATGGTTGTGATGAGTTGATTGATTCCGATGGGGATGGAGTGCCCGACACAATCGACATTTGCAGTGGATACAGTGATATTATCGATGTGGATTCCGATGCAATTCCAGATGGTTGTGATGAGATTGTCGATTCGGACAGTGACGGTATAGCAGACGAGTTTGATGCTTGTCCAGGACATGATGATGCGATTGACATTGATCTCGATTTATTGCCCGATGGTTGTGACGATTCAATTGATGATAAACCAGAGGCAACAGTTGAACAAAGTTCACAAAGCACTGAAGAAATGAGAGCGATTGTACTCATATCCGTATTGGTTCTCATCTCCTTGCTCCTCGTAATTCTGATTCGACGGGGTAAGCCTCCTGCAAAGGAGCAAACTCGTCCTTTCTCCGAAAAGCAGTACACAAAATTCTGAAAAACAGTTTCACTTATCGTGTGAGTTTCATGTGGAAATGGTGGACGCCCTTCTCATGTGTTGCAGAGTACCTTCCACGGTGATACAGTTGGGATTGAAGTCCTCGCATGCATCCTTCTACAACATATTGGTCTTGGAGTTCAACCTTGTCAAGTAGAGCACCAGCCCCCACATTCAAAAGTTCAGGATTCTGGACATAGCTTTTGAACAAAATTTCGGTTGTGTTCACGCTCGTTGGAACGATGATGTTCATTGATACGCCCCAGGGATAAATGTTCATCATCATGTTTGGATAAATCCACCAGTAATAGGCAGCAACACGTTTCCCGGCATCGATCGCATCATCTGGAATGTTGAAACAAACATCGTCCTTGTTGGCCATTCCTATTTGCAATACTGCATGATCATAACATTCAGTCGAGTATCCATCTTTTGCCAATGCTTCGTTGAGTTCCGGATGAACAAAGGGTATGTGAAATCCTTCAAGATAATTGTCAACGTAGAGAATCCAGTTGGCATTGATTTCCCACTTTCGATCTCGTGTAGCGTCATGTTTGAGGTTCAAATCTTTCAACCACCAACCCAATCGTTCTTCGATTGGTTGTAGGATTGACTCAAGTTCCAAAGAAGGATCAAAAGACGTAAATTCAAATCCATGCCAATGCATCAGGTTGAGGGATGGTAGATCATCAGATTCAGTTGGATAGTTTTCCACATCTTCGAACCCTGGCATGTTTTTCATTTTTCCATTTTTTTGAAATGTTCTCCCATGATACGTGCATCGAATTGACTTCCCGTTCTTCTCTTCATGACACAAGATCATGCCTCTATGCGTGCATACATTGGCAAGAAGATGCTTATCAGATTCAAGATTCGTCCGAAGAAGTGGTTGTTTCAAAACGGACTCAAGGTGGGGAACTGGAGTCATATCGGATGTAAACTCACTGGAATGACCAACGAATTGTATTGAACGACTCATGTGCTCCATTTGCTCTGTAAAGTGAAATTCTTCCGTGTAAAATTCAGAAGGAAGTGTCTGCGCCACCCGGATATCTGGGTCGATGATGACTTCCGACATTGCCTCAATGTTTGGCCACATCATCTTGAGTGTTGTGAGGGGTTATTCTTCTGAACAACTGGATTAAGTTAGAATACTGGGTGTGAATAACCCCCTATATGGAACGAAGGCGAAGGGACCTCTCAGTGACGATTTATCGCATCCTTCTCTACCTCTCTCGGATGCGGGAACGCGATTCGGAGTCAAAGCGCTTGATGCGCATTGAACGAGCGACTGGTATTGAACGCAAAGAGTTGAAAATCCACCTAGAAAAACTCGTGAATGCTGGCTATGTAACCCATATTGCCTCGGATAAAAAAGGACGAGGAGGCCATCCAATCATCACGTACGATATCTTGGAATCTGGGCGAAGTTTGCGTAGCGACATAGGACGATGGATCGATTTGGGTATTCGTATGGAGTATTATCCAGACGATTTTTTCTATTTGCCGAGTGATGCTTGATAGCGGGTAATTTAACCCCCTAAAAAACCCCTCCTTTGTTTATATCCATCAGGGCTATCGCAAAACCATGTCCGGAAAAAAAGCCGTTGACAAGGTCAGCAAAGGACTCGGTTCTTTAATCGATGAATTTGCTTCAGCCGTCAAAGAGATGGTGAATGCGGGAGAAGAAACCGTTGTTCACTTGGCAGTTGGCTCAAGTCGAGTCATCAAAGCTGCCATCGATGCGACAGGTGAAGTGACCAAGATCACCGTGGAAACCGCTGGCAATGTTGTTGGATCGGTTGCTCAAGGTGTGAAAAACGTCGTCGGTACACCCGGACCGAAAAAAGGTGAAGAAGAATGATTGGAAGATTATTTGCAACGACAGTTGCAGTAGGAGCAGCAGCGATAATGATTGGAATTACGGAAAGTACATTCCGTCATTATTTTAGAAAGCACGCAGAGTTTGAGGACTTGAAAACGAATACCGTCCAGGAAGTCGTTGTAGTTACTGAATACGTTGAAGGGGTGGAAGAATGATTCCAGTTCTTGTTGGTGGATTAGCAGTTGCGGCAGTGACTCTCGAAGTAATGGCTGGCGCAGCAGCAGCTGGCGCAGGATATGGACTCGGTCGAAAGTACGGTCGAAAGATCTGCGAGGCACTCGACGGCATTGACACGAGCATGAAGAACATGCTCAAGAAGGAATGAATACTGCGATTTCTTCATGAATCGAAGGGGAATGGCCAATTGTGTCTGACCCACTCCAGATTCCTTCCTTCCCCCCCGAAGGCCCATGGGAATTGTACGTTCTCATTCTAATCTGGTTGCCCTTCGTGTTCAGGGCAATACTCTTGACTCGCCCATTGTATCGTGTGATCAAGAAATTTGCTCCTCATGGAGGTTGGGCAATTCGACAACTTCGAGAACTCCCCATTAAGGGGCTATCGATATTGGTTCTCAATGAATCGTTGGCGTTCATACTTCCACCCCTCTCTGTAATTCTCTTTAGGATGCAGTTCGATCCTATCGGCTGGGACACATGGGGGGAGGCCGGTTTCATCGGCTTTCTGATTTTAGCTGGATTTTTTTCCCTATGGATTGTTTTTGATGCTTTTCGAATTTTAAGAGTTCGAAGGATGCTAATATCGGTTGTTCGCTATGATGTCGCAAAACTCAAGAAAATCGCTAATGTTGGAATTAAAACCCGAAGGTTCTTCAGACGCTTCTCGAAGAAAGAAACTTCCCAAGGAGATGAAACAACAGCCCTTGACGCAGCATCTCGTGTCGGGAAACGAAGTGCAAAGTTTTGGGGGCTTCAAGTGCTCAAAATGCGGAGGTTAACTCCAGCAGGTCTTCTTTCGTCTGTGGCTGTAGGCGCGGCAATCGAAGCTGCTCGGGCTGGCGCTGGCAAAGTTTCGGATATCATAGATGAGAAGATGCAAGAAGAATTCGATAAGATTGCAAAAACAAACACGAAATCGTTGCTTGTGCTTTTCTTTAGAGATTTGATGATGGCCGCCTCACCACTGTTGCTGTTTGCGCTACTACCCATGATCATGTAAGATGCCCAAACCCTACCAAACGAGATGTTATTGAATACAAACTCCAGCGGCAACCATGCCCCAAGTCTTATCCGGCGACGCGTCCCCTCAATTTTCTCTACCAGCGATCGATGGTTCAACATTCAACATGTCCGACATGCAAGGAAAACGTGTCATCTTGACGTTCTTCAGA
>PAJM01000012.1 GCA_002706065.1 Methanobacteriota archaeon
CAATTGTTGTCGCTGTAGATTTTAGATTCGATGGTTCTGTAATTCCGCATGGAGCACAGTCGACGACTGGGCAAGGTTGATCTGCAGGTCGTTGTGATGTTGCGCCACAACAACCCTCACAGGTTCTCATTTCAGTAGGAGATGACTGATTTTCATCCGTTCCGTTGGTCGAATCGGGCATTTGCGTTTCATTGTTTGAACTCGTTTGGTTTGAGGTATTGTCCGTTTGATTATGTTCACCGGGCTCCTGACAAACCGGGCAACACTCGCCCTCTTCTGCTGGAAGTGTACTCCACCCAGCTGGGCAGGCATCACAGAATACATCGTCGCATGGGTCAACAGGGTCAGTTTCATACTGGCAACTGCCATCATCCTGGGTCGCCTCAGCATCATAATTTGTCGCTGTTTCATTTGTACAACCGAGGACTGGTTGGGAAGGATATTCACAGGAGCCATCATCTTCCGTAGCAGAAGCATCGAAGTTGGTTGCTGTTGAATCTGTACAACCGTATACAGGAATCACTTCGACATCAGCATCAAGTTCGACAACAGTCACAGAATGTGCGTCTACTGAAAGCGTCCCATTCTGTATCGAGGAAGAACCAAATCGGATAACATCGTTGCTTGCAAATCCCTCAACCGTTGTTGGTGCGCCACGGTTGAGAACAACGGTCATGACCTGGTCATCATGCGTCATGTTGTAAACCAAAAGATTCGACATCGCCAATCGTGTGCTGTACGCACCACGTTGCAATGCAATGGAATCTGAACGTAACTTACCAAGTGCTGAGATGTTTGCGAACAGTTGAGATTCCATCGAACTCCAGGAACTTTCATTTCTGTACATGTGACGATTATCGGGATCAGCTCCTCCGTATTCGCCATACTCATCTCCGTAGTAGAGCAACGGGGCCCCCGGTGTAGTGAGAAGCCATCCATAGGCTTGCATGGCAGCATTGTAGGCCGATGCATCACCTGGTTGACCGGGAAGTCCATCTTCTGCCCACTGATTGAAGGCATCATTGGTCCCTGTATCTGCACGACTGGTTAATCGAGGTACATCATGACTACCAACATAAGGGACCATAATGGAACCATCGAGATACTGATCTTGGCTTCGATTGGTCCAGTAATCAAGATGCATGTAGTTCTCATTACCTGAAACAAAAACATTGTCGACAACAGCGTGATACAAGACAAAGTCAGCTTGTCCGTCCAATCCATTTGGACCCATGTAAGCGTTGATGGTTCCATATTGTTCTTGATTATCAGCAAGTGAATGACCTGCCCATCCCATGGCAGTTTCTCCTTTGAGATAGTAATCGGTCCCTACTGTTTCAAAGCGTTCGTTCACTTGAGCAACCAAGTTTCTGGTTGCCGAATCTTCAACGTGCTTGACAGCATCAATACGAAGACCATCCAAATCGTAGGTTTCCAACCACCACAATGCATCATCGATGAATTGCTCAGATGCATCTCGAATCTTCCAATTCACATCGGGCATGTACGATGTAAACTGACAATCCAAACGATGTTCTGTCCAATCGCAATTTGAGGTGCCGCAGATGCAACCGGCATTGAACCACTCTGGATTGTCCTGATGATAGGTATGCTGTTCATGGACGTGGTTCACAACAAAATCCATCAGCACGCGAATGTCGTTGTCGTGGGCTGCTTCAACCAATGCATGAAGTTCTTCTGCTGTGCCTAATTTTGGTTCAATGCCTCGCGGTTCCGTTGGCCAATATCCGTGGAAAGCCGATACATCGTGAACTCCGTCTGCTGCTTTTCCAGTACCTTCGGCAGCTGTATTGAACGGAGAAAGCCAGAGCGCTCCGACCCCCAAGTCATCGAAATAACCGGTTTCAATCATGTGGGTGACTCCAGCAAAATCGCCTCCTTGCCAATCAGCCCCTTGAGCAGCCCCCACAGCGACCTCATCATTCGAGATGTTTCCATTGACGAAGCGGTCGGTCATGACCATGTAGATGAGCGCATCTTGCCATTCAAATTCAGCACCAGGGCCCGTCCAGAACGGTACGAGGAGATCGTATGCTGGATTTCCATCAACATCGAATCCATCGATTTTGAGTGTGTGCTTACCGTCCTCAAGTCCACTCACATCGTATGTCCAGGTAAGTTGCCCAGCGTCCCATGTAGAATCAGAGATGGCTGAAGGCGTCCCATCAAAAGCAGCACCTGATGAGCCTGGATGATAAGATACAACCAACGATTGGGACACAAGTTCGGCGCTAAACGAAGGGCGAACATGGTCTCGAACACGAACAAGCGAATTTTCGATGTCTCCACAATATGAACGTTCAGGATTCAGGGGGTCAAACATGTACTGTCCATCAACGATGAATTTGTAACAATACAACCCTTCCTGCAATTCAAGTTCAGCCGACCAAATTCCATTTTGTTGAACCATTGGAACAGGATCGCTCCAGTTCCATTCACCAACGACGGAAACTTCGGTTGCAAAGCCCTTGAACGAAAATGAAGTCATGGTTGGAGACGAGTGCGATGATGCCTGCACATCGTTCGTGGAAAGTGGAGAACATACGACAAGAACCATCAGGAGCGTCAACATTCGAGCAGTGGTTTTCATTCGAGTCCCTCTGTATTCTGTGGTTGTTTGAACAACGAGTTCGCCGTATCGACCAAATCGTCAATGTGCTTGCATAAGAATGATCGAACAAACTCATTGGCAGGATTGTGATATGCATCCAATGGAGCGCAATGTTGCTGCAGTTCCCCCTTGTCGAGAATAGCGATTCTGTCCGCCAGTGTCATTGCTTCTATCTGATCGTGCGTGACGTAAATCGTCGTGGTCCCGAGTTCATCATGCAATCGACGAATCTCGTTCCGCATTTGGTGCCTCAGTTCTGCATCGAGATTCGAGAGGGGTTCATCCATTAGGAGAACCTTCGGTCGGCGAACCAACGCTCGACCAAGAGCAACACGCTGCCGCTGGCCACCGCTCAGTTCCTTCGGCTTTTTGTCGAGGTGGTCCTCGAGTTCCAACAGCTGAGCAATTTCTTTGACTCGTTTTGCAATCTCACCCGCATCCAATTTTTCTGTGCCCTTCATCATTCTTAATCCGAAAGAGAGATTGTCACGAATGGACATATGAGGATAGAGAGCATACGATTGAAACACCATGCCAAGACCACGCGCACCGGCAGGGAGATGATTCACCTTCATACCATCAATGCGAATGTCTCCCTCAGTAACATCTTCGAGTCCTGCGAGCATTCGAAGGGTCGTTGACTTCCCGCATCCAGATGGACCAAGGAGAACCAAGAATTCCTTATCTTTGATGTCCAAGGTCAAATTCTTGACCGCTTGAAAACCATCATCATACCGTTTGTTGACTTGTTCAAATTCTACACTAACCATATTCTCACCCTTTGACGCCACCTGCCGATAAACCATCGATCAAAAATTTCTGGAAGAAAAGGAACAGAAGAGCGACTGGTAAACTCACCAACACACTTGCAGCAGCAAAATCACCCCATGCTTGTCCCGTTGAAGAGATAAGCGATGCCAATCCTACGGGGAGCGTGTACATATCGTTCGAGGTGTTGAACGTCAATGCGAGCAAGAATTCGTTCCATGCGGCAAGGAAACTAAACAAGGCTGTTACAGCAATCGCAGGTGTAGACAACGGCAACACAACCTTGGTGAACACTTGGAACTGATTGCATCCATCAAGGGCAGCGGCTTCCTCAAGCTCTCGAGGAATGGTGTCAAAGAATCCTTTCAACATCCAAACACAGAGTGGTAATGCTGTCACACAATACGCAAGAATGAGTCCCAAGTGTGAATTCAGTAGTCCAAGCGTCTTCATGACCAAGAAATAAGGAACGAGAATGATGATTCCAGGGAACATTTGCACCAAGAGGAACGAAAACATAGAGATGTCACGACCAGTGAACTTGTATCGACTGAATGCATAGCCAGCAGGAATTGCAATCAACAAACCAAGTAGAGCCGTTCCAACGCTGACAATGAGGGAATTCATTAACCATGTCTTGAACGAATCGCCACCCAGAATTTTTGAAAAATGCTCCGTTGTGAACGAATCACCGATCTGTCCACCAAGTGCATTCCCTTCAGAAAAGGCGATGTCGAGAATCCAAATGAGCGGAATAACGGTGATTGCAACGAAGTGAAGAAGTGTGATATGCGTCGAATTGGCATGGTATTTCTTCCTCAAGATTTCATTTCGCATCAACCCATATTCAATGGCTGAATCGGAAAGTTTCCTCGATGTCCAAACCGTAACTGGGCGTCCTGAAAGCCAAAACAGTGTCAAACCGGATGGAATAAGACTCCAACAATGAATCCACGTGTTGAACACTGTGAATTCAACGCGAAGGAGTCGATAAACAGCAATGCCGAGAAGGATTGAACTCAAGACGAGGCTCAAGTTTCGACGATTCCGGTCATTAACCTCAGGAAGAGAGGCTCGAAGTGCTGCAAAAAGAAGACAGGAAAGGATTCCGAGAAGGAGTAAGTCTGACTCTGCTCGGAGATAATCGACCGTTAGGAGCAAGAAATTGACGAGGAAAGCGGCAACAAGCCATCGCCTTAACATCACAATTTCAATTGGCACATACCACCATCGCATGTCACCAGAATCACTCATCCTACCGCCTCCGTTGCATTGGTTTGTTTCATGTATCGCCACGAGAATGCAAACAACATCAGGAAGATGATCACCGACCATGCTGCAGCCACGCCATAGGCTCCTTCTCGGAATGCAACATCGTAGACATATGTGATGAGAATGTCTGTTTGACCGGGTTGACCAAAGTACAAATTCGGGCCGCCGTCGGTCATCAGATAAATCACGTTGAACATATTGAAGGTCCAAATAAAGCCAAGAAGCGTCAGTGGAATTAGCGCACTTCTCAAATTTGGTAACGTGAGATGTCGGAACGCTGCCCAACCCACAACACCATCGAGTTCAGCGGCTTCATACATATTCTTTGGAATGGATTGCAATGCACCACTAATGGACATCATCATGAACGGTACGCCCAACCAAATGTTGACAAGAATGACGATGATTTGCGCCCCAGTTGGGTCGGAGAGGAAATCAATGTTGGTTCCCAACAGGTCGTTCACAAATCCATCCGGTTGGAACATACCCCTCCAAATGAGTACAGAGATGTAGGATGGAACTGCCCAAGGCAGCAATAATAGTGTACGGTAGGCAACCTTCCCACGAATGTGACTTCGATGCAGCATGTTGGCGAGGAACAACCCAATACCAATGTGAGCTGAAACGTTGACCACTGTCCAAACAAGTGTAAACAGCGTGACTCGAAGGAATCCCTCCGCTGAGAACACCTCAAAGAAATTGTCCAGGCCTATGAAGGACTGATCACCAAGTTGTGTCAAATTGGCGTCGGTAAATGCCAACCAGAATCCATAGAGAACAGGATAGAATGTCAGAATAGCCAGTGCGAGAAGTGCTGGTGCAATGTAAAAGTGAGCAAGTTTCGATTTCGTTCGACCAAGCTTTGCATCGTTCCACTTCGCAAAACCAAGCAAAGCAATCAAGGAAAGAACAATTGCTCCTAATGCGAACAGGATTGGAGATGTGTCACCTGCCTCAGGTCGTTCATCAGCGATACTGGTTTGAACCGTTGCTGAATAGATCAGGACATCATCAGCAAAGACTTCGATGAGGTGGTTTTGGTCAGGCACCATCCCGGTCAGGTCGCATCGGATCAACGTTGTAAACTCAGAGGCGATGCGCAACTGGCCAAGTTGTGGCAATTCATTCGACCCATCCGTGCATGAATCATAACCAAGAATTGAACCGTTGTTGGGCGATCTAACTCGAATCTCTGTGTGCATCTCGCCATCAAGATACACATCGTAGTTGGTCGCATTTGTGGTTTCGAACTCGATGGTAATCGTACGATAGCCTTCAGCGAGTGGGAAAGGATCAGCACGTGAAATCGATTCAATTTGTTCTTCGAGTTGCTGATTGGCACCCGACAGTGCTTCTTCGGTCGAAGAAATCCCTGAATACGCTTGCTCAAAAGCAGTTGACAACGGGTCGTAGACGAGTGACATTGCCCTGGTTGTCGGTGCAGGCGTTCCTTTCTTGGTTTGCTCAAGGAAGCCTGCAAGGACAGCATCTTCGTTGATTTCCGGATTGGATTCAAGGGCGACATGCGTTGGCATGGTGTAGGTCTCAATGGCGAATTCTTTCTGAACATCTTCGGATGAAAGCCAAAGCGCCAGTTCAGATGCAGCGACCTTGTTGGCGCTTTGCTTGCTGACGGTCCACCCCTTGTAGGTCACGAGAGGCGACATGCGCTCACCTGAACTTTCCACAAGTGGTAGCAGCGTTTGACCAATGTTGAGGCGACTTGCTTCGTACGTTGCCCAATTCCATGGGCCATCGAAAATCATCGCTGCTTTCGAAGAAATGAATTGGTTCTTCATCCCTTCAATCTGAGTTCCTGTTGCAACAACGCCATGTTCCAATTCAAGATCAAGCATCCATTGCATCGCCTCGCTTGAACCGTTGGAATCCAGTGTTGGTTCACCGTTTTCATCGAACAGTGAACCTCCAAATCCTTCCTGAATCGGGAACCACCAATACGCTGTCTTGATCGGAATTGCGAGACCTTGCACGTCTTGAACGGTGAGAAGTTCTGCTGCATTGAGTAAATCTTGTTCCGTCCATGTTTCATCAGGATACGCAAGACCTTGGGCATCAAACAAGGCCTTGTTGAAAATGAGCGAGAGACAATCCTGACTTGCAGGAACTCCATAGAGTGCATCACCATAACGCATCGCCTGCAGCGCACGTTCCTCGAACACGGCTCGATCTTGTGGTGTCAAGTGAGGGCGAAGGTCTTCCAAGAGAGGGAAGCCATCAACACGAACTTCCCCAATGGCTCCCAACTGATCACTCGACAATCGCATCAAGTCGGGTGCTTGTCCGCCTTGGGCTGCAGTCATGAACAGTTGGTCTGCGTTTCCAAACGGTACCATCGTGACCTCAACCGTGACATTTGGATGGGAAGAATCAAACGAAGAAATGGAATTCATGAAAACTTCTTCTTCTTTGCTCTCTGCTGCAAAAGTGTGCCACACCTCGAGAACAATCTCACCGTTGGAATCGACCTGCGAAGAATTTTCTTGACTGCCACCAAGGCACCCTGTAAGAAAAATCATAGAAAAAAGAACAGCGGCCAGAAGTTGCTTACGCAGGGAAGAACCACGGACCACCCCCTTCATACCTGGTCGTTGAATTACGCCGACTTAAACAGAACGGAGATGCGCTGAACCATCATTCAGATTTATGGAATGCAATGGGCAATTGTCCGAGTTGCATCCATTCTAGATACAACAAACGTTTGAGTTCCATTCGTGCAGCTTGACGCCAACGTTTCCGCATCGTTCGTTCAGCCTCACGGCTGGGAACTGGAGGTGGTGAAAATTTGCAAGACAACGCACTGGATGGAGGTATTGGGGTATCTTCCCATTCAACACCCCACAAGATCAGCCAATCAGGAGGGGCGACTCCAAAATCAACCTCAGTTTCTGGTTCATCGATAGCTCGTTTTACGTCCCCTGCGGTAATTTCACCTAACGAAAGAAGATGGAGCGCCATGGCCGTCCGTCGAACCTGATTCCAAAGGAAGGCTTCTCCGATAATTTCGAAGCCAACCGTGCGCCCCTCAACAACCCAAGGTGTACACGAAAGAATGGTGCGAATTGGGTTTTTGCCGGGCTCCAATCGAGCAAAGTTTCGAGCATCGTACGTTCCCTCGAACAGTTTCAACCATTCCGAAAAAACTTCACCAGGATCCATCCAAAATTCAATTCCTTCGAGACGGTAACGATAGACCCGATGCGATGCCATTCGTGGGTTCCAATCCATTGCGACTTTTCGAACATCGAGAAATGAGATTTCATCGGGAAGTAAATCATCAACTGCGCGAACAAATTTCCGAGGTGTTATGCTGTTCCACAACGATTGAGCAACACGAACTGTCCCCCCATTCAGTCGAACATGAACGCCTGCATCGGTGCGACTTGAGAGAACAAGATTGTGTTCTTCGTCATCCTTTGAAATCCATCCAAGTTTTTGAAAAGCATGAATCAGTTCACCCTGGACGGTCCGCACATCAGGCTGTATTTGGCTCCCATGAAAGGCATCACCAAGGTAGCCAATACGGAAATGCAGACGGGTTTCTGCATCCGACATAGGTTGACCTCAATCGTCAGAAGTTAGAATCTGAGCCGCTTCTTCAGGAGTGTATCCTAATCCGCCGACAGCCCAAATCAGTGCTTGTTTGACCCATGGTTGAACCATTGGGTTCGCTTTTTCGGGATCGATGACTTCGATTGTATCGACGATGTTACGAGCTGCCATGTAGAGAACATCATCAGTGGGAATGTCTGCCATCTCAAGACGGCGACTGTATCGCTGGAATTCTTTGACGGCCTGAGGGACGCGACGGCATTCAAGCGCAAACGATGCAAAATCTGCAATGTACTCGTCATTTTCCTCATCGAGTTCCATCGCTTTTTTGTACGACATCATGATTTTTGTTCCAGGAACAACGTCATCTTGTTCTTCCATGTTGAGCATATTTGCGAACTCTGCATAGGTGTGTTGGAGTATTGCATTATCTCGATTGGAACGAAGTTTACCATCCAAGTTTTCTACAGCACCCTTCAAATCACCAGAACGGAACAATTCCATTGCATCTGCCATTATATCGTCGCTCATGTTTGTCTCCTCGTTCGTGGCAAAATTCAGGGGTTCTTGAACACAACGGTTCATTCTTGTCCTTCACTTTGTTGGGTGAGTATGTCAGCAAGAGTATCCAATTTTGTTGATTGACTGTGCTTCTTGTGCATCTCATTCAGGAGGGTTTTGGTATCTTCCCAACCACGAATCTTGTAAAAACAATGCTTCGGATCAGGCCGTACGGTTCGAATGGTGCGCTGATAGAACATGAGTGCAAAGAACGACTTGAGGAGACTCTTGCCTGCTTTTTCTACGGATGTGTCGTTTTCCTTTTCCGGCAAATTTGGCGAGATGCCAACGCTTCCTCCCACGGATTCTTCGACAATACCCACGCCAGAGTCGGTGAGGATGGTGAGTGTCGCAAATCCAGTCATTGTCCCAAATGGAGTACGCTCAACTTGAACTTCGGAAATACGGTCGAAGAGAATACGGCGGTGTGCTCGACTGAGAAGGAAAGCGTGCTTGAAGATTACAGCATTGCTCGTGATAGCATAATCGAAACTACGTTGGTAATAGAACACTAAAGCCCAATAAGCGAGTGTCAATGCAATGCCAGCGAACAAGAAATTGTATTCAAAGCCAAGGAATGGTTCAACATCAGTGTCTGAAAACAGGTCACGAATCAAGGCGATGAGTCCATCGATTTGAATCAATACTGGCAAGAGCGTTGCAAGAAGGAGCCAAATCGTAACCCATTTACCTGATGTTGAGGTGTTAAGCATGCGATTGAACCACGTAATTGTGGCCATTACGAGTACAAAACCGAAGGGGAGTTTTGAACCACCCAATCCCATAACCCAAACAAGGAATTTCGCAAAACCACCGGAATCGTCGTTCACCAATGAATCTGGATTCCAAAAGATCATGTGGATTCCAAAAACAATCAGACCGAGCACATACATGCTCATGAAACCGACAGGACTTGGAGATTTTGTAAGAAGAACTTCTTCACCTTCAATGAGTTTGAAGCGATTCTTCAATGTCTCTTCATTTGATGCTTTGTCCGAGGTTTCAGAAGCTACTTCTTCTGTTGTATTGGCTTCTTCAGATTGCACTTCTTCATCGCTCATCCTGTTGACCCAAACTCTTCTCGACACACAAGCACATAAGCCCTTTGCCGTTTCTGAAATAAAAACAGGTGCATTTCATTAATGCAAAAGTCCCCAACTATGCTCAGCATTCCCACGAATCCAATCGTACATTGATTCTTGGCGCAATCCGTGCTCATCATCAATTGTTAGCGATTCAACCTCAAGCGGATATTCGTTGTACGTAAGATGCGACCAAATTCCTCCACGAGTGGGTTGATGAAAATCCCAATAGGCGCGTGCAACCGCTCGAACGGTTGCGCGTATCGATGTCCTCTCGTTCTTGAGGTGAATCTTGAAGCTGGGTAGGTTGTTGTCCTGTCGCTGTTTTTCGACTGTTACGATTTTGAAGCGTTCACTGCGACCGTTTTGAGCATCGTGGAACAAACCGCCTTGACTGACCGAGATGTGCGACACATCACGTCGTTTCCACTCTCGAGGGTCTCGGCTAAGCATCGTTGTGGAAAGATGAGGTAAAAACCAATCAAGATAGGATCCATCTGAGAAATGAAGAACGCCCCAATACCACGGTACACTTGGGGCTTGAACACAGACTTTCTGAAAATATGCGGTCCCGTTTACATCGGTTCCATCGATGGTTCCCTTTACTTGGGTGCCGTGGAGTCGAAGGATATCATAGCCCAAAGAACCGAGGTAGGTTGCTGTTGCTTCTCGGGCGGTTGACATGGGTGTGTTCCACGGCGTCATCGTCAATCGAATGGATTGTATGGCCTCATGTTCCACATCAAGGTTTAACCAGAATTGCGATCGGTCCGAGTGCATCCCCATCGAACAATCACTGTCGAGAAGTGGAACGACTGCGCCTCCACCTTGTCCCTCCTCCCCAGGCCATTCTGAATGACCTGACGGCAGTACGATCATGTCGCATATTTTTGCGATGATTTCATCGTGCATCACTGTACCATCAAACCACCAAGCGCAGACCATTCCATCAACTTGTATAGCGCCTTCATCATCGAATCCTGGTGTGCCTTTTGGCTTCCACTCTACATCATTGATACGAACAACATCGTTTTCTTTCGTTGACCACAAGACCATGAGTTGTTTTCCTGCCTTCGAGTCTTCGTCCTCCAACATCACCAGCCACCACCACCAATCCCACGTGAGATGCTGGATTGGTGGACGCTGATTTAGCGTCCACAGTGTTGAAAAATCACCCGCAAAGGAATCCATATTAACCCTCAGACAATTTCCTTTGACTTGAAAATCAATTGACCAATGAACCAGAAAAACAGAGCCTGAGAGAACAAGACGAGAATCGATACGATTGTTGTTGCGTACGGCCCCATACCCAACCCAAGATCGGATTGTGCCCATTCCAATGCACCATATCCGGGCAGTTCATTACCTCCGATAAACAAGAAAGACGACATATCATTTGAGCCTCCAGCCCAGGCTCCTGCTTCAGTAAACATGGCCATATCTGGCCATGCTAAGTATGCCCCTGAATCGATGATACTCATGGACCATCCCACAATCGACATTCGCAGGAAACTCGATTCAGGGACAGACATCGATAACAGAGCCATTCCAAGTTCCCAAGCCGCAATTGGCAAGGCGAGTATAATTCCATATTTCCAAAGAACGCCGAGGAATGCAAACAGCATACCATAGACCAAGGTTGCGAGTAAAGCAGCGATAAGAATTGAAAACCATACTCCAAGGTCTCCAAATCTGTAGAACTGGTCGCCCGGCCCCATGAATCCAGAAACCAAAGCTAACAATGCGCACACGATGAGAAGGTACGGCCAGACAATTGCCAGATACCCTAACATTCGATACAGAAATATTTCTCCTCGTGCAATTGGTTTTGCCGTCATGTATTGCATCGTACCAGAGGTCATCTCATCACGAATCAAACCCGTTGCGAGAAAGAGAGGTATGAAAATACTCAGCAAGAAGACGAAGCCAAGTTTTCCGACACCAAGAATGAATGCTCGATGTTGTGCTTCCTTCCCGTACCTGTCCTCATCTGGATCTTCATCGACATTCGGATCTGCGTAAACAGAGTACGATTTCGTCATTGAATCATAGCGCAGAACGATGTTGCACACAATGCCGTCTCCATTGTCATCTTTTTGACTGGGGAGAAGTGATGAGTCAACACAATCCCCATCGTTGTCCTTTGCGTCCCATGTGCTGGATGCATCGGAATAATCCCAGTCGTAATCGTCCTCGTTGACGTACATCGAGGCAGGTTCGGCTTCAATTGGTGGATTGAGTAGACCCGGATGAGAAAAAGGGTCATTCACATCTGTCCCATACTTAAATTCTTGACCATTGACATAGCCATCTCCGTCCCAGTCGTAAGAATCTCCGTCATTGTCTATGGCCTCAATCTCGCTGTTCATCGCATCGATGTAAAACAAAAGCACGACGGATATTGCGAGGAATCCAACCCCAAGAACGACCCAAGTGGAGAGACGAGTTCGATACTGCCGCACAGTAAATTCAGCGATTGCTGTCGCTTTCCGGTCGAGCGCCGTCCAGATGGTTTCACCACGTTTCTTTTCCATCAACGGAAGCCTCCTGTCAGATAGCCAAGGATAGACTGCAGGTCGTCGTCTGGATTGTTGATGACCATCACATCGTGTTCATTATCGACGATGATTTTCGGCAAACGCTTGTGGAATTCGCCCAAGTGGTGTGTGAATATTTTCAATTTTGTAGGGCTCGGAAATTGAAGACCGTGAACGACTTCAAGATTGAGCACATCCTTCGCGAGTGATTTCGCATTGCTGCATTCGATTTCGATGGTGTGAGGAATGTTGTCCAATTGCTCACGAATAGCGTGTAAGTTCCCAATTGCGAGTAACTTACCTTGATGCAATATGACAATTTGTTCGGTAATGCGCTCGATCTCAGAGAGGATGTGACTGCTCAGCAATACCGTCCGACCCATTCGACCAAGTTCACGGATGACGTTCATGATGGTCGTTCGCGCCAACGGGTCACAGCCTTGCAACGGCTCATCAAGAATGATGAGATCAGGGTCGTTTACCAAGGCATGTGCAATCTTTGCACGCTGACGCATCCCCTTGGAATAGCGTCCGATTTTTTTGTGCATCACATCGGTGAGGCCAACGAATTCAAGGACGCGTTCAGCCTCTTGTTTTGCTTCATCACGGGTCAACCCATGGAGCCTTGCAAAGGTGGAAACGAATTCATGCGCAGTCATCCAATCATGCATGTTTTCATTTTCGGGAACATAACCGACTCGAGCATAGGGGGCAGGATTTTTCCACGGATTCGTACCAAACAGACGAACTTCACCCTGAGTAGGCTGGAGTTTCCCCATCAGTAACTTGAACAAAGTCGATTTCCCTGCCCCATTCAATCCTAAAATTCCTGTCACACCGCCGCTTAGTGCGAGCGAAATGCCTCCAATTGCTTGGTATCGGCCGTACGTTTTTCCAACATTGTTGAACATGACAACAGGGGCCTGTGGTTCAGGTACCCATTGCTGCTCCTGTGCTCTACCCTCTTGGGCCAAGTCTGGAATCATTCCCTTGTCACCTCCATTGAGGATACACGAACACTGAGAACATACAACGCTATTGCGTTAATTGCAACCACAGATGCAAGAGACCAAATCCATGGATGGTCGTAGACAACGTTGGTTCCAATCAAGGCTTGACCAACGTGTGCAACTGAGTCGTACGGTGAAATCAGATAGAGGATGGATCGATCGAACAGCCCTTGGACAATCGCAGCAAGGGTTTTCGTCCCAAGCAGGACAGCAAGAAGTGCAATGCCAGGGAAGAATTTTCCACGTGAAACCGAAGAAAGTGCAAGTCCGATACTCGTGTATGTGATGATCAAAAGTAGGGCGCAAAATACAGTTGTGAGGAACAGTGGGAAGGTGTCAAGAATCCATGCCCATCCTCTTCCCATCGCTAAAACATCAACGAAATAATACAAGAAAAGTGTTCCAATGATGATGAACGATTGAATGGTTGCAACCGCCAGATACTTCATTCCAACATAATCGAATCGGTTGATGGGTCTTGAGAAGTACAGGGCACTTGTTCCGTTTGATCGATCTTCAGAAATCACTCCCCCGACAAGTAAAGCTGCTACCAGTGGATAAAACAACATGTTTCGTGGAAAGAATCCCAAGATGTGACCGTAGAGGTTGTTTCGACCAACCCCCCAGAGTTCGTACAACCCCGGTTCGCCAATCACAGCGAAGAGAAGTGTCAGTGCGACATCAGTCATCGAAGCAATCAGGACAAAAATGAGAACGAGTTTTGTTGGTACACCCCACGGCCGGTGCCCTTTACGGACAATCCCTAGAACGTGGTGTCGGAAAATTGCCCAGTTCCGCATCCAGCGAGGATTGAGAGTACCCTGCCAAGGGACATAGATTTGCTCAAAGACTTGACCCGTTTGAGCAACCGGCTGTGCAATGGCTGCTTGATCGCTGGACTCTGAGCCCCACGCAGCATCCATTCGACTTTGCCCGGTAACAGGTGTCGATGCATCGATGGTTGGTTCGTCGGTCATGCTCCTGAACCTCCCATGGATTCGGGGGCATCCACCTTTCGCGCTTCTACCGGTGAGGCAAGCAGATCTTCGCTCGATTTGACACCGTATCCAAAACGTTCCATGATGACGATAAACAGGTCTTCCAAAGACGCTTCATACTCATGCATTCTTCGAATCTGGGCTCCAGTCTCTGCAGCGCACTTGAGAATGCGATGTGTCGTCTTCTCCCCGTCGTGTTGGATTCGCATCATTCGACCCTCTCGGCGTACTGTTAGCCCTTCTTTTCCGAGCGCTTGCTCAAGTTCACCGGCCATGCCCCATACATGAATTTCAATCTCACGGTCAATGGCTTTGAGGTCCTCAATACGACCCTGAGCCGCAAGCTTACCTTTGTGCAGGAGAACGATGTTTTGACAGACTCGCTCAACATCATCCATCAAATGGCTCGCCATGAGGACTGAGCGACCACCTGCATTGACCATGTTGGACAGTGTTGTGAGCATGGCTTGTCTTGCATCAGCATCAAGCCCATTTGAAGGCTCATCAGCAATGATGAGTTGAGGATCGTGAATGATCGAACAGGCCAATTTTGTTGCTTGCTTCATACCGGTCGAAAAGGAGGAAATTGGGCGATATCGCAACTCTCCGAGGCCGACATATTCCATTGCAGTATGAGCCCTAGACATAGCTACGACTGGATTCATTCCAAGCAGTTCACCGCTGTATCGGACTTGATGAATAGCATCCATGTTCTCATCAAGCGCATCGTATTCAGGCATGTACCCGATTTTCGAGCGGATGGCTAACCCTTCAGTACGGATGTCATGCCCGAGAACTTTACCCTCTCCAGAAGTGGCTTGAATAAGGCCAAGTATGGTCTTGAAAAAGGTCGATTTGCCAGCACCGTTTGGACCAAGTAGCCCTGTTGCTCCCCTGTGAACTTGAATGCTCAGGGAATCGAGAGCGACGTGAGGACCATACGATTTGGTCAACTCGTTCGTCTCGATGATGTGGCCATTTGACATTGTTCTCGTTGAACACACAGAAAGGAAGTCTTTCAATGCTTTTACGTCACGTTATTTGAATGTCTTCGAAAAGTCACTTCGCGTTCGTACTGCAATACCTTTTCGAAACCGCAGAGCCTCATCTGCGTCGCATTGTGCAAGACCGTGCCCAATCAACGTTCCGTGCTCGTCGACAATGAAGCACGTCTGCCCGGCCCTGAGCCATGGGTCGCATTTGATGATGAAGCCATGGAATACATTACGGCCACGGAGGACAAATTCCACAGCGTCTTGCTCAACAACGAGCAATGGTGGGCCATGACCCGAACCCGCGTATGGATCGTATTCCTTATCGTCCAAAACCGGAGTCGAACGACGCCCGTATATCGTCATTGAGCCTCGATCGGTAATTGACAACCCTCCATCTGCCAATCGAGGGCTTAGAATATGATTGCCGTGTTTATCGATGACATTCTTGACGCGCCCTGTTCCACCAATAATGTACGTGCATGACTCTACAAGGTCGACTGCCTCAGAATAACTGACGTTAGCAAGGACGACAAGTTTGTCAACAACCTGTCGACGACGTAGATCATCACGAAGTTGAGGCAAATGAGAATCATCCACCTGAAGCGGTTCCTCGAGAAGACCATGCTTGATGAGAAGCGTTGATGCTTCTTGAATCAACGAATCCTGGCCGATATCAAGAATCAAAATCCGATCAGCATTGATGTGAAGGCGATGGATTTCTTCGCGTAACAAGACGGTGTTCAAACGACGTTTCCAGAGCCACGTTGGTCCATCAACTTGGGCAAACGGATTCAGGTCTTCGAGTGAATACGGCAGAAGTCCAAGCGGTGTTTGAACAAGAATTTCAAGTTCAGGAAGAACGCTCTTCAGACGCAACACAAGCAGGTCACAGCGTTGTCTCCACGGCCCAGGCTTACCGTTCAAAACTAGCACATCCGTTGGACCTGTCGATGACGGTCTCCAGCGGTGCTGGAGATGCGCTCGAGCCGTGATGATGTGTGGCCGTGAAAGGGTATCTTCTCCGCCCCAGCGTTCACCCTTTTTTCGTTGAATTGCTTGCCTGCTAACAACTTGTGACCAATCCGTTTCCCAAATCCCCCCGTTTGGATGGTGCTCTCGTGCAGCATCACGGTCGTCTTGGACGAGATCTTGCAAGAACTCTGAAGATAAACCGGAAGGAAACGGTCGCGTTGTCAGCCAGAGGAAGGCTTCTCGGAGAGCTGGATGTTGGTGGCTTCGTTGTTCAGCGAGTTGCCAGATGGTTCCCTCGTGAACGGCTTGTTTGCATCGTGAAAGTTCAGCTAATGTGATTTCCAAATTGTAACGTGCCAGCAGGGCCGTCCGATCCTCATCGTTGAGTTTTCGAACAGCTTCAGGCGTCCAATCGACAACACTTGGAACCAATTCAGGCCACGAATGAATGTCTTTCAATCGATATGTTCCCTGCGGAGAGAGCAACCGATTGTCGCGAGCAAAAAGGGCGTAGGCAGCCGAATCAAACAAATCAGCACCGAGCGCAATCAACATTGAAAAGAGCATCGGGTGGCCGCACCCAAACATATGTCGTGGACGTTCAGGAGGGAGTTCGCCAATTGTTGCCAACATGATTTTTGCGAGGTCTTTGTAGCGATGCTTTTCCATGATTGGAACGATACCACCAATGGGATGAATTGAGAAATCAAACGCCCCCATCCTGATCGCAGATTGTTTTCTCAAATCACGATAGATACCGCCCTGTATTGGACCATTGAGCATCACATGTTCAGCAGCTTTGAGGGACGCCTCACACCGTTCAATGGTCGTTTCTACGGCTTGTTTTACGTCGTCCTCAGTCATGTCAGGTCGACTGAAGACATCGAGCATTGTTGCGATATCAACTCCAATTGAACGTTGAAATTCGACAATTTCTTCGACGCCGACCTCAACATCCCCGTAAACATAGGACTGGAAGGTTCCTGAATCCGTCATGATGACTCCGGGATAATTGATCAGGTCATGAACACCGTTCTCGAGAGCGTGCTGCTTGAGGTCATCGTGTTTCCAGATGATGTAGGAGTTTGTAATCAATCCTTGAATGCCGTAGCGGTCCCACATCTCTCTTGGTTCGATCGTTCGAATGTTTGGGTTGATGACTGGCAGCAGGGCAGGAGTTTCAAGCACGCCGTGTGCAGTGTGAAGTTTTCCAATTCGCGCACAACCATCACGTGCAACAACCTCGAACTTGTTTCGGTCGCTTTCACGACACGGCGTTGGGTCATCCCTCTGCCCGCTCATCCACGCAGTCATGCAACGACCCCAGAACCTCTTCTTTTCAATTCCCCGATGGTACATCGACGAATTCGACGTTTCCGTGTGCGAGAATGAATTCTCGTCCAAGTTCATCGAATGTGTCGAGCAGGCTCGATGAGAAACGGATAGTGGAGATTTCAGAATCGTTCTCCAAGTCATCCCGAACACCCTCAAGCGTTCCTGGAGCAGCGCCACAGGAAAGGCAGGCACCTGTCAAATCGAGCACGAATTCGTATCCCAACTCCTCATGATTCCACATTGAAACAGCGATGCCACCTCCGTGACCATCCAGTGCTGCACGGACCGGACCCAAACGGGAGAGTAAGACTGGCACGATGTGTTCTGTACCAACAACATCCTTGACGCGCATGTTCCTCAATCGCTCCTCTTCATCTGCATCGGTTTGTTCAGCAATTCGACGATTGGCCTCCTCTTCCATGGCCTTCTGAGCCTCGAGGGCATATGCCCGGACCAAATCGTCGTCCATGCGACGGCCAGACTGCGATGATGTTTGAAATCTTGCAAAGGCGTAGTATCATGAATGATTGCATCCATTGATAAGGGGGTAACGACACCAGTGAACAGGTGAGAAGGTGACTGATGTGTTACTACGTGTTGAAAATCTTCACGTTTCCGTTGGAGACACTCCTATCATTCAAGGGATAAATCTTGAGATCAAACGCGGTGAAATTCATGCCGTCATGGGCCGTAACGGAGCAGGGAAATCCACCCTCGCCAACGTCGTCATGGGCCATCCAGCATACGAAGTCACCAGCGGTTCAATCTACTACAAGGGCCAAAACATCGCTGATATGGAAGTCTTTGAGCGGGCACGAGCGGGTATGTTTCTCTCGTTCCAGTATCCTGCTGCAATCCCTGGTGTGCAAGTCGGGACCTTCCTACGCAAGTCTGTTGCCTCCGTGCGTGGAGACGCTCCTTCACCACGAGCGTTTCGTCAAGAACTGAACGAAGCAATGAAGCAATTGGACATGGACAAGTCGTTCCTCTCTAGATACGTGAACGACGGGTTCAGTGGTGGAGAGAAGAAACGACTTGAGATTCTCCAGATGCTCCTCCTACAACCCGATCTTGCTCTTCTAGACGAGACCGATTCGGGATTGGATATCGACGCTCTGCGAATCGTTGCAGAGGGCATCAACGCTGTATCCCAAACAACCGGTTGCCTCATCATTACGCACTACCAACGCCTGTTGGATTTGGTAAAGCCAGATGTTGTTCATGTTCTCATCGATGGAAAAATCGTTCAAAGCGGTGGCCCTGAACTAGCAATTAAGCTTGAAGAAGAGGGATACGATTGGGTAGACGCCCTAGTCTGAGGTGATTGGATGACACAAGATGCGCAAGATGCTGTTGGTGACTACAAATATGGTTTTCACGACCCTGAGTCCGCAACGATTCGATTCGACAAAGGACTCAGTGAGCAAGTTGTTCGCGACATTTCCAAACTCAAAGAAGAGCCAGAATGGATGACGGAACTTCGAGTCAAAGCCTACCACCATTTCATGCAACGTGAAATGCCGACGTGGGGAAATTGCGATTCACTTGCAGGAATCGATTTTGAGAACGTAACCTACTTCCTTCGTTCCTCGGACAAGACCGAGAACGACTGGGAAGATGTTCCAGATGACATCAAGCGAACCTTTGACCGCCTTGGGATACCTGAGGCCGAACAGAAATGGCTTGGAGGCGTCACAGCTCAATACGAAAGCGAGGCAGTCTACCATTCCATTCGAGAAGATCTTGAAGAACAAGGTGTTCTCTTCCTAGACATGGATTCTGGACTCAAAGAGCATCCTGAAATTGTCAAGAAATACTTCGGTTCAGTCATACCTCACACAGACAACAAGTTCTCTGCACTTAACACGGCTGTCTGGTCGGGAGGATCGTTCATCTATGTACCGAAAGGCGTTCACGTCGAAATGCCAGTACAGGCTTACTTCCGAATCAATGCCAAAAACATGGGTCAATTTGAGCGTACCTTGATCATCGCTGATGAAGGTTCGTCGATTCATTATGTCGAAGGCTGCACAGCACCGACGTACTCCACTGATTCACTCCACTCAGCCGTGGTCGAATTAATCGCAATGGAGGGTGCAAAGATTCGATATTCAACGGTTCAAAATTGGTCTGCAAATGTCTACAACCTTGTCACAAAACGTGGGGTTGCGTACAAGAACGCTACCGTTGAATGGGTCGATGGAAACATCGGCTCCAAGTTGACGATGAAATACCCTGCAGTTCTCCTCAAGGGAGAGGGTGCTCACGCAGAAGTCATCTCGGTTGCCTATGCGGGGGAAGGACAACATCAAGATGCGGGAGCCAAAGTACACCATCTCGCACCGAACACAACCTCGAGCATCTTATCGAAATCAATCTCAAAGAACGGCGGACGATCTTCGTACAGAGGTATGCTCCAAGTCACACCGAAAGCCTCAGGATGTCGCTCCAAAGTAGTCTGTGATGCGCTCATGTTGGATGAGGACAGTCGCAGCGACACTTATCCGACAATGGAAATAGGAAACCCTACGGCTGACCTTGAACATGAAGCCAGCGTTTCAAAAGTGTCCGGAGACCAACTGTTCTACCTCATGAGCCGGGGACACTCCGAAGAAGAAGCCATGGGTATGATTGTCAACGGATTCTTTGAACCTTTCACCCGTGAACTTCCAATGGAATATGCTGTTGAACTCAACCGACTCCTTGAATTGGAAATGGAGGGCTCGATTGGATGACATCGTATCTCGATGCCACTGTTCCAAGTCGATCCGAACACCTCTGGCGCTACACGCCATGGTCCAGGATTCATCCAGGAAAGGTAGACTCTATTCCAGAAGTCGATGTTGCTGTCATCAAAAGCAAAGACATACAACTCAGCACAGTACCTTTTGAACCACTACCTACAACAGACATTGCTCGCATCTTTCTCAATGAAGTCATACAGGAAACCACGGTGGTTTCATGTGATGAGAAGGAAGGTCACATCCACATTCACGCCGGCGGTCATGCCGTTGCAGCACACCTCCACTTCTCTTGTTCAACGAACTCGAGCATTGTCGTTCATTTGCACGGCGAGCCGGATTGGTTCGGGCTTGCACTCACCGGAGACACCAATTCAAATGCTCGATTGAGTGTTGGCATCATCAATGAATTGTCCTCTGATTCAGTCCTTGTTCGTGTTGACGATTGGGACGTCCATCGAGACGCTCGGTTTGAACTCGCAACCCTCTCGATGGGCGGGATTCGAAACAAATCCGACATCCGTTCGACACTTGCTGGAACGAACGCCTCCCTAAAGCAATTCATCGCTGTACATGGTCACGGTGCACGCCATGATGATCACCACATCGAAATCCATCACAAGCAACCACACACAACATCGCACTTGATGCTCAATGCTGCTTGTGATGACCGAAGTCATTCGATTGGCACAGGTGCTCTAACCATCGATGACATTGCACAACATACCGATGCTGGCCAAGTATTTCGCAATCTATTGTTGTCCCCTACTTCTCGGGCGGAGGCAATTCCCGAACTCGAAGTTCAAGCGAACGAAGTCTCCGCTGCACATGGGGCTGCTTCAGCACCAATCAATCAGGAGCAAATGCATTACTTGATGAGTCGAGGATTATCAAACGAAGAAGCGACCTCGATGATCGTTGAAGGTTTTCTTGTCGATTCATTCTCAGGTTTGCATTCAGAACATGTTCGTGATACAATGCAGACGCGATTAACAGTCCACCTTGAATGTCAATTGATTGGGTGATGCACATGGCAATTCAAGACGATTTCCCGATTTTGCAACGTCAGGTCAATGGGCATCGTCTAATCTATCTCGACAATGCTGCTACAACGCAGAAACCAAATGTCGTCATCGATGCAATGAATGACTACTACACCAAACACAACGCAAACGTTCACCGTGCTGTTCACACCCTTGCAGGCGAAGCAACCGACGGATACGAAGCATGTCGAACAACGCTCAAATCATGGTTCAATGCTGAGCGCTGTATCCTCACAAGTGGAACCACCGAAGCCATCAACCTTGCAGCTCACGCTTGGGGGCATCCACAACTCAAGGGACGAGCAATCGTCCTCACGGAAATGGAACATCATAGTGACATTGTCCCATGGCAAATGTTGGCTGAAACGTTTGGTAATGAATTGCGATACGTGCCGGTCAAACCTGATTTGACCCTCGACATGGATGCACTCGAAGCATCCATCGAAGGCGCAGGACTGGTTTGTGTGGTTCACACCTCCAACGTCCTCGGTGTACGTAATCCAATCGAAGACATCATTCGAATCGCTCATGAGAACGGTGCAAAAGTACTACTCGATGCAGCCCAAGGCGCACCACACTGTCAAATCAACATGGCCAAATTAGGAGCAGATATGATGGCATTATCTGCGCACAAGATGTGTGGGCCTACTGGCATTGGATGCCTCTTGGTCACCGAAGAGACCTTCCAAGAGATGAAACCATTCATGGGTGGTGGAGACATGATCGAAACCGTTACTCTTGAAGGTTCAACCTATCAAACAAATGAACATCGATTTGAAGCCGGCACACCGCGTATCGCAGAAGCCATTGGATGGAATGCAGCATTGTCCTACCTTGCCGATCTCGACCTTGAGGAGCAACACCTCCGATTGTTGGGGGTTGCTCGTCACGTCGCCAAGGAGTTGCGCTCGATGGGCATGACCGTCTACGGACGCCATGATGATGGAGATTCTTCGGTCGTATCCTTCCTTCATCCCACACTGCACAGCGAGGATTTCGCACATTTGCTTGATGCACGAGGTGTTGCCGTTCGAACCGGACATCATTGCGCTCAACCACTCTTGAATCGTCTAGGAATCAGCGGAACCGTACGTGCTTCATTTTACATTTACAACACCATGCAAGATGCAGAAGAATTCTTGTCACATGTTCGTGCAATTCTGGAGCGGTTTGCATGACATATCCAGAACAACTATCAGAACTAATCGAAGATTTTCAATCCATTGAAGATCGAATGGAACGGTTGGAGTATGTGTTCGATCTTGCGGCCGAGGTCAACGAACTTCCAACGGAAGAATGGAACGATTCCACCCGCATTCAAGGATGTCAATCTGAAGCACATGTCCGAGTTGATATCGATGAGAGCAATGTCCGACTTTATTCAGGTGCTGACTCCAAACTTGTGCAAGGNTTGATGGGNATCTTGACCATCGCNATNGACGACCAACCTATCGAAATCGCCCTCTCNTTGACGCCNGAATTNGCTGTCGAAATGGGCATCTTAAATTCACTATCGCCATCTCGAAGCAACGGATTCCGCAACATGTTCGATAAAGTGATGAGTGACTTACAGGAGGTTGGATGATGGTCGACGAACAACANGTTATGCAAGCATTGCAGTCGGTTGAGGATCCAGAATTGGACCTCTCAATTGTCGAGTTGGGATTGGTTTATGCGGTTCGATTTGAGGAACGTGATGGAGGAAAACATGCTGAAATTGATTTGACCCTAACGTCACCGGGTTGTCCTGCTGCACCCGAAATTATGGCTGCTGCTCACCGTGCAGCCTTGCAAACCGACGGACTTGACAGTGTTCACATCAATCTTGTTTGGTCTCCAAGGTGGGACCCGAGAGTCCATGCGACGGAAGATGCACGCATGGACATGGGCATCTGGGACTGATCATTCACCGACAAGAAGCGTGACAGTATCGCCATCTTCGATTCCGAGTCGCTCTCGCAGAAACGGACCAGAGATAACCTCCACAACATCGACGTGACGCGTCAAATCCGGAATAAGAATGGCACAATCGAGGACGAGGTTTCCGTTTGAGATCTTGGCTTGGAATGCTGTTGCACCGCCAAACGAAACGCCGTCACGCAAGAAGCCTCGAACTCGCAAGGCTTCAAATTCATCAACATCCACCTCATTTGCGTGTTGCATGGATTCAGCATCGGCATCAAGTGTATCGATCCCTGCTTTGTTTCGTAGTGCAATGTAGTGAATCAAATGCTCGCGTTCCACGGTAATGTTGAGCGTGCCTGGCCAAGCTGTCGTACCGAGGATTGTTCGGAACTGTTCCTGATAATGTGGTTGAGACATGAAGACGTGGGCTCGGCCCAAGCCACTGCTGACAGTCCCGTTGAGTTGCACAAAGGGAGGCTAAACATTCTCCTTTTTCATCATGCGTGTTGAAGCCACGTCTCACAAAAGGCCTTAATCAACCTCGTCGAGGGAGAAACGGTGAGACCATGCCGGGTGACATGACGTGGATGAAACAACGCTTCGATGAACTGAATGAGAAGTCCTTGCTTTGGGAACCTCCAACCTTGGAAGGACCCAACCAACCACGGTGCACGATGGAGGGAAAACCTACCATCATGCTCTCAGCGAACAATTATCTCAACCTTACAACGCATCCAAAAGTCNTTCAAGCAATGGTAGATGCGACAACACGATATGGCGCAGGAAGTGGATCGGTTCGAGCGATTGCGGGTACGATGGACTTGCATTTAGAAGCCGAACAAACCGTTGCAGAATTCAAAGGTGTGGAAGCTGCTCTCATCTACTCAGCAGGATATACCGCAAATGTTGGATTGATTCCAACCCTTGTTCAAGGACCTCAAGATGTAATCATCAGTGATGAATTGAATCATGGTTCAATCATCGACGGAGTCCGACTCACAAAGGCACAACGTGGAGTCTATGCCCACAACGACATGGGCGAACTTGAAGCCGTATTGAGAGCACACAAGGACGCAGATCGAAAACTCATCATCACAGACGGTGTCTTCTCAATGGACGGGGACTACGCTCCATTGGATGAAATTAACAAACTCGCAGAGGAATACGAAGCGATGGTGCTTGTCGATGATTGTCATGGAGAAGGAGTTCTTGGCGAGGGAGGCCGAGGTATTGTTGATCATTTCAAATTACAAGGCAAGGTCGACTTCGAGGTCGGATCTTTTTCAAAAGCACTCGGTGTCCAAGGTGGCATTCTTGCAGGAACTGAGATGACTCGAACACATGCTCTCAATCATTCTCGTTCATGGCTGTTGTCGGGATCGCAGCCACCTGGCGTAGCCGCAGCACAAAAAGCTGCCATTGAAGTGCTCATGGAGGAACCAGAACATCATGCAAAACTTTGGGAAAACACGAATTATTTCCGAAAGGAGTTGCAGTCTCTCGGATTTGACACTGGTGTTTCAACGACGCCAATAATACCCATCATGTGTGGCGAATCATCAACTGCAAAGGCGATGACGACGCATCTTCAGAACGAAGGTGTGATGGCAGGTGCAATCGTGTTTCCTATGGTTGCGAGAGACAAAGCCCGAATCCGCACTCAGATGTCGTCTGGCCTTTCCAGAGATGACTTGGATGATGTGCTTCGACTTCTCGAAGCGATTGGACCAAAGATTGGCTTGATTTGAGTTCGAGATTCATCTTTGAGTAGGTTTCTTGAATTGGCTTATTCCGATTCGAAGGCATCGACCACTTCAAGCAGTTCGAGGTCTTCTCCAGCCAACTCATCAGCTGATTCTTGCGATACCACCTCTTCAACGTGCATGCCCTCGAATGGATTGACTCCTTCATCGATCATGCACAGGAGGCGCCATCGTGGAGCCCACGACAAATGAACATAGGCGGGCCCAGGAAGTAAAAGTACAGACAATGAGATTCCACTTGGAATATCGAGAGCGTTGGAATAATCCAGTCCAAGCAACCCGATGCCCAGAAACGGCATTGGGTAGAGAAGAATACGAGGCGGAGCCATCGGCATCCGCTTTGAAAGTGATACCAAAATCAACGAGCAAAACCCGAGAACAAGACAAGCAGCCATGAACAACGAAGAGAAGAGAAGCCAATTGGAAAAGGATTCATTCAGATTGTCATAGCGCAGAACATACGGGAGAATCAGAGCAAGACTGATCAAAAATCCGTAGAACATCCCGATGTTTGCTGGGTGTGAAATCCATAACGGGAGACGAGCAAACCGTCGAGAAAGGGATGTACCGAAGAGGAGATCTTTGTGTTCCTCATCTAGTTCGGAGATCACTTCAGACCATTGGGCACGAGTCTCCATACNTATGCGCTGACAAGTTGAGGTTTTCAATGCACCCGTTCATGTTTCATTGAAGTGGCTGTTCTTGGCGTTTTAATTTCTTGGCGATAGGCCCTGCTGCATCGTCCATTTCCATCTCTTCAGGCCAATCTCGATTGAGTAGACCGTAATCCAAGGTCTCTCTTTGTCTTGCGTCCTCGATATCATCTTGGACATCGTTGTGAGCGTCCCGTAGTGCGAGGGATTGGTTCAGCAACGCCATGACTCTGCGAAGATTCGCATCAATGCTTTTTGCTTCAGTAAAATAACCAAGAATGGAATAATCATCATCCAAAGCTACAAGGTTGTATCCTGAAAGTAGATCATCAGCAATCAATCGATATCGGTTTTCACCTGCTTCAACCCAGCGACCATCGTGAAGTCGAATCATCACTTCGGCCTCTTTGTCAGAATCCAATTCCATCATTGGATGTGATGGATTCACTGCAAAAGGAATGCATTGCCAACGCATCCATTCTCGCTTACCAAAAATCAAGATGACGAGAAAGAAACCAAGAAAAAAGATGCTCATGATGATCGTCTGAAAGGCGAGTATTCCAATCAATGGCGTGACCAAAAAAGCACAAAATCGAAGATACAAACGGCGTGAGTGTTCCTGAGCTTTCGGCGTTTGGGAAAACACCACGAAATGATGTGGAAGCCCTTCTTCGAATCGATTCATTCACACACCTCGTCTGTGGTTGGCAATCGTACGTTATCGTAGGTCCGTTGCCAAACTCCGACATCATCAACAAACACTGCGATGTTTTTTACATGCTGTTCGATATCAATACCCCATGCTGTTTTCCAAGGCGAAAGTTTTGGAGTCAACTTGTCCCATTGGCTTGTAACACCACGAGATTTTCGACGCTGGTGATTGAACAATAGCGCTGCTGTTTGAATCAACCCTTGAATCAACAAGATCTCACTTCTGTCAGCATTCCTATCCTTCAGTGTATTCCACAGGTCTTCCCAAGCCTCGTGAGCATGCCAGAATCGTCCTGAATCAAAATCAAGACGACCGTNTTCAAGCAACACTGCCTCATCGGCAGAAAGAGATGAGGCCTCCATGGTTGGCCGATGACATCGACCATTGAAATGCTTCTCATTTGCCATCAAGGTCCACACACTTCAAAAGATAAAAGCAAATCTTAGGGTTTGCGGGGTGGGGATTGTGACTGATTTTGTACCCGGAGATGTGCTTGAAACGAGGCGAGGAGGCGTAGATGTTCTCCGCCATCTCGCACGTGAATTGGCAACATTAGAACGAAATGGTTCCATCCAAATCGTACGAAACATTCCAGAAGTTGGTCGGAGAGTNGGACATCTTTTGATTTTTGATGGCTCTTTAGCGGCTGCATTCCATCAAGGCGATGCGAACCGAGTTGGTATTGAAGCACTGTTGGAGATTGAATCGGATGCGTCAGCACTCGATGCACAAATGAGCCTCCATGAGATGACAGAATCATCGTACGTATCCACACTTTCAGATCATCCAGAAGCGAACCTAATGACTTCCTCAGAGGAGGCTCAGGACGAGGCATGGTGGACCGCAGTTCGCTCTCCGAGACGGGTAATAGAAAGAGAAGAGCGCTTGCCTGAAGTAAAACCAAACATCGGAGTTCCAGAAGCGTTGCGACGAAAAAGCGAAGCCCGAATAAAAAATCAGGGAGGTCCTGTTCTGATGCGCGGCCAGGCCTGGTTGGAACATTCCATTGAAGCCGACGAAGTATTCCGATTCGCAAGTGCTCTTGGAGAAATGAAACAAGCGAATTTGTTGATAACTCGTCACCCACCTTCTCGAATTGAATCTGAATACGACATCAANCCGCAACACTACCGATGGTTGTCAGAAACTCAACATGAACGTACATTGGAACCATCGCTCGAATCGATTCGCCGTACCGTAGATGAATTCTTTGTTGAACATCGTCGGTGTGTCTTACTCTTGGAGGGTATTGAATATCTTTCAGGAATCCATGGTGAACAACGTGTGATCGAAATGATGCGAAGCATTGTTGATCAAACACGTTCAGAAGGGAACATTTTGATCGTCTCATCAAATCTTGAAGCGTTCACGCTACAACATCGTACGCGTCTGGAACGTGAATTTACAAAAATTAAAAATCAACAACTTCAGGTTTGGTTGCTTGATGTCGATTTGCTTGAACAACACCCATACTTCTCTGAGATTGANGAGGAGATGGAAGCGGCCATAGTGGAACACTTGGAAGCGAATGTCGAAGATCCTGCGATTGTGCAACAACCAGAGATCATTCCATCCATTGAGCAAGNACCCTTACNCGTTGAACATCAAACAATGCCTGTTGATGATGAATTGAAATCAAAAATGCANGCTTGGGCGAGCGATACTGAAGAGGATAATGACGATGCAATTGAACCTATCATCGANCCACCATCAGTGATTGAANANACGGTGATTAAAGTAAAACCTNGAACACCTCAACGAATTGTTCGTAAGCGTAAAACAACGCGCCAAACAATCAAGCAAAATCCAATCGATGCAGCTGCACAACGCGGCGTCGAGATTCCGAAATTCAAATCCGTTGGTTCAAAACGTGCAAAACCATTTGTCCCCACCGCAGCAGAAATCCATCAAACTCTTCCGAAACCAAAATCGCCCGTNTCGCAAAGAGGTATCGACCACGCAGCGGCCTCTCCATCAAGGAAACGGCAAGCGAAATTTCCTCCAATTAAATCGAGGAAGCGAATTGCAGTTCCGCTCCCTCGAACCGAACAAATCGAAGCAACAATCCAGCCTTCGCCGCATGCGAGAGAGCATGCTTCAGCCCAACAGCGTGTAACCGAACAACCCGATTCGGAGGATGATGCATGAGCATTGAGCGAACCAATCGATTGCGTGTCGCCTTGCAGAAAGCGAAAGCAGGGCTCTCNATGGAAGAAGAAAAGAAATCGTCGAATCCATCCAGACTTGGCCGGCTCCTTGGGAAGAAAGGAACAGTCGACCAAACGACGGGGTTTATTGAATCACAACCAATCCATGAACGGCCATTGTTTGACGCCATCAGCAAAGAGGCATTGGGAGACATGGTTGAATATCAACCGACGATTGAATTCACCAGCGACCACCCCGTTTCTCGCATGAAGAATTTACGTGAACGGAGTTTTGATGATGNAATTCCAGAAGGAAGCTTGGGTCAAAAAATCGGATTTTCTTCGAGGGGTCAGCCATTATGGTCGTCTATTTTGGATGAGCAACGTGACATAGCATACAATGCACCACCTCCGAACCTCGCAACTCCATCCCGTGGAGATCGCTTGCACCACAGTACAATTCTTCGCTCGAATTCCGATTGGCCTCATNGGATGGAATTGAATCAAAGAAAGACCTTCAAGCAGTGGAAAGTAACAGCTGAGAACAGGCAGGCAACTTCTGTTTGTGAGTCGATTGTTGACCACCTTGGTGAGCGTCATAACCCTCACATCATTATCGGAGAGGGAGAGGTTGGAAAAAGTCATCTTTTGCATGCAACAGGCCAAAGTGCGTTGCGGTATTTCGATGGAGATGTACGTATTCTACGAGCGNCTGAAATCCTCAACATCGATGCCATTCCAACCGATTGGCAAGAAGGAATTGCATCAACTTCTCTCCTCCTCATCGATGATGTTCACGTGATTGCAGAACATGAACACCATGCTCAAAGCATTGGCTACTTGATCGATCATGCATTGAACATGGGCGTTCACATACTTTCAACTTCCACATCCCATCCAAGTGAATGGAATTCCTCCCGATTGTGGGAGTTGCTGCGCCATGCTTCCGTTTCAACCATCCATAGTGTTTCTGAAATGAGTTTGGCAATGCACATCAAACAACAAACATCCTTGCTTGGATTGCTCTTCGAAGATGCGCACACCATGGAAGTCTTGAACCACTGTGGCTCTTCTTGGAGAGGTGTCGAGGCAGCACTTTCAACACTCAAAGACGCTCACGAGCGAGGTCAGGAGATTTTGAATCCTGAAGATGTTGTATCCATACTAAAGGGCCAACTCATCGAACCATCAGACGAGCAAGAAGCAGAACCTGTATCATCAATATCTCTCGCCTCAGACATCCTCAAACGTGCTACAGACGTTGTGTACTCTGATGTTGATGTTGGCGGCATTGAATTGCACACGAGGGCGTTCGAGGAAGACGACGACGATTGGGAACCAACCATCGTCACGCCTGAAGATCTGAATACTGCGAACGACTTGCTTGAATTGCATTTGAAAACAACACTTGAGGAGCTGACACCCGAAGCACCAACCGTTCTTGATACGCACTCACAAGACCGTCACCTTACCCACCAATTGGGCAAGGTCGAAGGGGTTGATGTTGGACGAACTGCGGATGTCTTAGCAGGCATCGATGCGTCCATAGATGAAGCGCTTGCTGAACGTGAACGCATTGTTGCTGGTGACGAGTTGCGATTGCAACATCTTGAGTTGTGGATGGANAGCATTCTGCAACGAATTGAAACTGCAGAACTTGATGAGTTGAACGACATTTCAGACGAGTTTAGGCAAATTCAACACGAACTTGGCTTGGTGAGTGAGGATGCAATGGAAGCTTTTGAGATGGAGGATGAGGAAATGAAAATCGCTCACCTTTCCACCATTAAACCAACCACGCGACTCATGGGTGAAGAAGAATGAGAGGCGCTTGGTGGGCTGACGGAGTTCACTTTGCTTGTCAACCCGATTGTGGCCGTTGTTGCGATGAGCCGGGAGGGATTGTGTACCTCTCACGAAACGATGTAAAACGACTTGCAGAGCATGCAAATCAAAGCGTTCGCGACTACCTCAAACGAAATTGTACAACAACACTGGATGGCCGATACGTCCTCCGTTCCAATCAATCGGATGGAATCTGCATTTATTTGGATGACAAGAAGCAGTGTACTGTTTANGATGTACGCCCTCAGCAATGCAAAGCATTCCCTTGGTGGGCTGAAAACCTTCGTAGCAAGAGATCTTGGAACAATGTGAAGTCAAGTTGCCCAGGATTGACTGCAGAGGATGCAATTTTGATCNGGGGTGAAGAGATTCGAATTCACGTCAATGCCGATCGTCAGTCCACTCAAGGGTTTCGCGTATGGGAAGATGTCTGAAATGGTGTAGTTTTCAACACCGTGCGTACTCTCCTCCGTGCTTTCCTTTATACGAATGACCGATTTGGCTAACATCGGTGAGACCATGAGTGAGGAAGTGAACCACTTACTTGACTTGACAGAATCTCATCTTGACATCGGAATGAGAGGCGTCCCTGTTGGCACCTGTCGGACATCCTTCGTNACTCCTGGCGAGGGTGTTCACTACTGCGGTTATCCAATCACTGAACTCGCAATGATGGAGCCAGAGGATGTTGTATACCTCCTGCACAACAAAGAACTTCCCACTCCTGAACAATCTGCAGCATTCCGAGAAGATCTCGCACGACGTGCTGCAATGCCTGGCGACCTTGGTCAAATCTTCTCCACCCTTCCGTTGGAGGGGCACCCCATGGACTGGCTGGCGATTGGCATCCAGACTCTGGGCATGTGGGACTGTAAAAACGACTGGAAGGAAGACGCCCTCAACCTCGTTGCAAGGATGCCACGTATGATGGGACTCCTGTTCCGTTATCGTGAAGGTCGAGGTAAAGGAATTCCAGATGATGACACACGTTTGTCAATGGTTGAACGATTTAGCAACACTCTCCAACTCGATGTTGACCAAGAAAAATTGAATCGTGTCCTCTCCGTCTATCTCGTGCTTCACATGGATCATGGTGGTGGCAATCTTTCGACATTTGTTGGTAAAGCCGTCGCCAGTGGACACGCAACACTGTATTCGGCAATGGCGAGTTCCATGAACGCTCTGAGCGGCCCGCTTCATGGACGTGCAAACCAATCCTGTCTGGAGTTTGTTCTGCGCGTTGGCACCTCAGACCCTGTCGAAGTCGAACAATTCGTTCGAGGTGAACTTGACGCCGGCCGCCCTGTGTTTGGATTTGGTCACGCAGTTCTACGAGCAGAGGATCCACGTGCCACAGCACAATTTGAACTTGGGGAACAGTTGTGTCCTGACGATGAGAACTTCAAAATCATTCGAACCTTGCGAGAAGTAGCCCCTCGTGTCTTGGCAGAAAATCCAAAGATTTCCAACCCAAACGCAAACGTTGACATCGCCTCTGGAGCGCTACTTCACCATGTAGGTCTCAAAGAACCAAGTTACTACACGACCTTCTTCGGATGGGCACGAGTAGCAGGCATCGGTGCACAAATTTACGATGAACGAGTCGTTATGCGTGATGGAAAAGGCGTCCCGATTTATCGTCCAAAATACATTGCGCGTGATCAAATTCTACGTCACGTCGAATGATTACGAATTGAGATTAATCTCAACATATCCTTCATTCTCTCTTACATCGTACGTTTTCAATGGTGTTGGTTTTCTCAGCTTTCCGAGGAATTTACCATAGGCAGGAAAGTAGTATGCAGGTGACCATTCATTNACTGAGCCATCTTCAGGATGATACGATGTGTGATGAAGTGGACATCGCAAGCAACCGTCTTTGATTTTACCACCCCAATGCAACGGCCAAGCCATGTGTCGACAAAGGGCATTGCTACCAAACAAACCCTGCTCCGTCCTCATGACGAGGACCATTTTTGTTCCAACCGTTTTCCCTTTGACTTTGTTGAGTTTCAATTTTGATGATTTGCACACTCGTTTCCATCGTGGTGAAAATTCGCTCATGGCTCATATTGCGTATTCTGGCTTATCAATGAATGTTCAAAATCATGCTGGAATTGTTTCAAATGTGTAACCATAAAATTATACCTCACATTGGGGACTTCAGCCTATGGAGAACCCATTTAATGCCTTAACATCCCTCTCGGTTCGACGTCCAAAAGCCACCATTGCATCAATTATCGTCATCACACTCGCACTTTCTTCAATGGCGCAATTCATCAAATTCGATAACAGTGAAGACGCTTTCTACCCACAAAATGATACCACTGAATTGTTGTATGAAATAGAGGACCGTTACCAAGCCTCATTGGATTTCATTCGAATCATCGATGAAATCGAACAGGGTGATATGACAGAGGTAGCAACTTGGGAACAATTTGCAACGGTCGAAGCGGAATTGGCTTCAAACGATCTGTTCCTTGACTATCAAGAACCACTGTTCGGTGGAAGCGCAACGAGTGGTCCAGCAGGTTCAGCCTTGTTTTGGTTGACTACACAAGATCCAATCACAACACAGTCATGGCGGGATTCACTCGCATTGCATCTTGCAAACGTTACCGTTGCAAGTGAGGAGAACTTCACAGCGGCNCTCAATGACTTGCAGGCAGCCATTGGTTCAGTCCCTTCACCCTTGGCACCGAGTCCGCAAGCGCTGAGGGATTGGAATCCTGGAACCGTGGCGGACTGGCAGCAACGAATGGATGAGAACCTCAACATCACGAGCGAACTCGGTGTCCTCCAAGGGCAAATTCAGGAATTGCTTCAGAGCCGAGTGAATCCTGTCGAGCGCGGTGCTGTTGCAGCGGTGACGGGTCCACTTCAAGGTACACTTGGCACATACATCGGATTACAGAACCTCGATCACCGAGGAAACATAATCGCAACCATGCCTGCCGACGATAAAAACGATCCATGGGAGAGTGACGGTCCGATCCTCATCAGCTTGGTGGTCTCAACCGATGCTGCAAATTATGATGATGCCGAGATTATTGGCGATGTTCAAGAACTCATCGTGGAGTGGGCCGACACCTCATTAGTCGAGTTACAGAACGTCACCGGTGACGATGAACTTCGCGTCTTTTCATTCTCTGCATTTCAATACCAACAAAACTCAAACATTGGAAAAGAGATCGGGATGTTGACCTCCTTGGCTTTGCTGTTCCTCACAGTCCTGTTGTACATTAAATTCCGATCGGTTCGAGATACTGCGTATGTCATTGGCTTGACCATTCTCGCCATCGCAGCAACATATGGGGCTGCTGGGATCTTTCGATTAACATTCAACGCAGCGATGAACAGTATCCCAATCCTGTTGCTTGCCATCGGGGTAGATTATGGTATCCACGTCGTCACACGAATTCGTGAAGTGATGCAGGAAATGGAACGTGACGATCCTCAAGGGAGAACAACGTTGAGAGATTTTGATCACGAGTTACGCATCAAAGCAATACGCACTGGTGCTGTCTTAACCTCAGCAGCGTTGGTCATCGCCATCTTCACCGACATGATTGGGTTCCTATCCTTCCGGCTTTCATCTCAAATGTTCCTTGTCAACTTTGGTACGGTCATCGCCCTCGGATTGTTCGCAATCTATGTGTTGAGCATCTCATTGTTGCCAGCCTTGATGACGGCACTACCCTCAAAGGCATTACCGCTCAAGAAATCAGGAGCAATGAACGAGACCAAACTCACAGCCTCGATTGGCCTCATGGCAGAACACAAGCCTGCAGTCGTGATTGCTGTGGCGCTTCTGCTCTCTCTCCCCATGGCTTACGGTATGAGTACGCTTGAGGTTGGATTTGATACGGTCGATCAATTCGACGACTCGCTCGAGGTTGTACAAGATTTCTTGATGATTGCAGAAGAATTTCAAAGCAGCCCAACACCATTGTATGTCGTGCTTGAAGGAGACATTCTTTCCGCTGAAGGAGTGGTTGCATACAACACAGCAATCGACACCTTAGCCAGTACCGAAGGAGTGACAGGAGTCCCAACCGGATTATGGAACACGCTTGAATCAGAGCGAGTTCAGAATCCTATCTTGGATGATCTGTTGGGGAATCTGACATCGACCGAAGGCTTCGCACTCCTCAAGACCTACTTACTCGAGAATGCTACGGGACGTGAAATCGTGGATTCTCTCTTGTACACTGATGGGCAACAAACCATCATTTCATTCCAAGCCAACACTTTGGATTGGCAAGCAACAGTCGATTTTGAGGAAGCGCTTTCAGCATCGTTGAGGGATGCTTCCACTACCGTCGAGGGTGATTTTACAATGAACCTTAGTGGACGAGCATTGATTTTAGCACAGATCAGCGCAGACGTAGCCATTTCAGCGATTACATCAACCGCTATCGTTGCGTTCACGATTTTGTTCGTGTTGATCATCATTCAGTTCATCCGCACACAAAGCATCAAGCAGGCCGTTCTACGTGGTGGCGTGATTTGGATTCCTTTGATCACTGTGGTCCTGTGGGTATATGGCATCATGGGGCTTGCAGGCTACCAATTGAATTCACAAACCGTAACCATAGGTGCACTAGCGCTTGGATTGGGTGTTGATTATGCTGTTCATTACGTCATACGTTTGGAAGAGGAAGTTGAACTGCATCCTGAGAAAACTGTCGCTGAGTGGACGTCGAAAACAACCGCCACAACCGGACGAGCGATGCTCGGAGCAGCCATCAGTACCGCTGGTGGCTTTGCGATACTCAACTTTTCTGGGCTGCTTCCACTCCGGTTGTTTGGACAAGTGTTCATTGTTGCAATTAGTCTTGCCATGGTATCAAGCGTAACCCTTCTACCAACACTGTATGGCCCGTTCCTGCGACATGATGCGAAGCAACACCTCGTTGAAATTATTGAACAGGAATAATCACAGCACAGGGCGTTTGGTTTTACCCGAACCTCGATGACCAATCATCCGAACAACTTCCCATGGCATACTACCATGTTGCTTCTCTGCATCGATGAGTTGATCGACAGATTTCGTCCAGTTCCACTTCGTTCTCCAATAAGTGAGGAGCTCCCGTTTTCTAGATTCATCGCACTCCATCCAAGATGGAACTTCTCCCTTGAGCGAGTTCAGTACATCTCGATGGTTGTGTTCTGTTGCATTGTTGAGTTGGTTCTGCTGCGTTTTGTCCAATGG
>PAJM01000013.1 GCA_002706065.1 Methanobacteriota archaeon
CAGGTCACACGCAGGAGGTTGTACCATGGCATGGCCATTTGGCAGTGCAGGGAACGACCGGGACGCAGACGCTGAACTCGCAGAAGAGCGCTTGAAGATAATGGCCAATGTGGCCATTGAACAAGTGCCACTCCCTGAACAGGGAGAGTTGAGTGAAGAGGATGCATGGACCATATCCCCCGGTCCGACTCGAGCACGATTGAACAGTATTGGATCTGTACCATCTGTTGCTGCGACGCTTGCCCCCCAACCGGCGGCACCCGTCAACGCTCAGGTGGATACGTCTGGACTGGAACGTATGATCAGCAGCCGTCTCGATATGGTCGAAGATGTGCTTGGACTGATTTCACACAAGATGGAACAAGGAAACGTTGTTGCAGCAGTCGAGGGTGAAGAACCCTCTCATGACGACGATGATGACGTTGCCTCTGTGGATGGAGCCGTAGGCGACACCATCGTTACCGCTGATGGAGAAGTACTCCCAGTGGGCGATGGCGTAGATCGACTCCGACATTCTGATGAGGCACGCCTCGTTGAATTGTATGAAGCACAAGCCCTTGCAGCGAATCCTTTCTTAGCGAAGGGATCCTATGAGGAAGCTGCGAACGATGGTGTTGGTGCAGCGATGGTTGCTGCTCTCTTGCTGGACAATCTCTCCGGCATGGCAGCGGTGAGTTTCGCTCAAAAAGCTGTTCAGAGCGGTATGTTGTCTGAAGATGAAGGGCGTGCAGTCCTTGCAATCGTACAACTTGCTGCTCCTGGAGAAGCTGAATCTGCATTGAATGATCATCTCTCGCATCGCAAATTGCTTACCTTTTCTGCGATCGTTGAATCCTGGCGTTCCCAAACATCGAAATCGGAGGAATGATGAATGGGCGCTTCAGTAGGTGTTGGTGCTCTCGTGGTTGGTACCTCGTTGTTGTTGATTTTTGCACTTGCAGTGCAAACACTTGACAATCGCTTGGATGCCAGTCTTGAGATTATCGATGATGCTGGAGACCCTTTGCCAACATTCCAAATTGACGATGCTACCCTATGGGAAGGCGCCGTTTTGACCGTAACCGTGAACAGTAATGGGAGCGGATACGTTGATGGAAACCTAGTTGCAACAGGAACTGGAAGTGGATTTTCGGGAACTTTTACCGTCGATGCTGCAGGAGGAATAGAAACCGTGACAATCACCAGTCGCGGCAATTACTCGTCCCCTCCGACCATCGCCGTTGATGCTTCCGGGCAATCACCAACCAGTACTGCAACATTCAGTTCGACTGCTGGCAATCACATTTACGCAAATTTGACGAATACGGGCTCTGTAACACTTCCTCTTCGGGAAGGATGGCTTTTCCTCGATGGCGGAACAGCACAAGAACCAACCAACTTAGGTTCGGCGTACACGCCGGGCATTGGTAGCACGAATTGGTATCCTGGTGAAACGATAGCTCTCGATTGGTCTGAAGATGGACCGACATCCTATGAGCGGATCACGTTAACAGCGGGTGGAGTTTCAGTAGCTCACACACTTGCATGAGGTGAAGAAATGGCTGACGGTGGAGCATCATCTTTCATTTTCCTGACGACTGCATTGTTGGTCTCAGGTTTGGTAAGTGTTGTTTTGATCAACCAATGGGGCGATATGGCTCAAATCACTGCGCAAGAAACAGCAGCATTGGAAGTCCAAGAAGCGACAAGTGTTGACTTTGCTGGCGACCCAATGATGGTTGCCCTCAACACCAGCGCTACGCCGGATGAGATTACGTTCTACCTGCAAAATACGGGAACAACATTGTTGGATACGTCCACGCTTGTCGTTCTTGTTGATGGTCAAACCGTAACCTCATCAATCACATCCACACTTGTCCCTGCAACAGGAGATTGGGACGAAGCCCACCTCCTTGAGGTCACTGTAAGCAGCAACAGCTGGACGTACCAATCAGGTGATGATGTTTCGATTACGGCCGTTGTATCTTCAGAGGTAACCAACGGTTATCGAGGTTCAGATTCGATGTCTGTGGAGGTGCGATTGCATGGTTGAGCGACTTGATGAAATGCCGAAACCAATCGAGGATGGTTTCCCGTACGATGTTGAAACAGACAGTTTGGCCGATTCACTTGGCCTGCGCTTGCCGAACCGTAGCTTGATTATGCTCCAAGGCGAGGTTGGTTCTGGTAAATCGCTCGTAAGTCAACGACTCGTTCATGGACTCCTACACAACGAAGTCAAGGTTCTCGTGATCACGACAGAGTTGACTACTCGTGGATGGATTGAGCAAATGGAATCCATTGGCTATGGCGTAACTGATGCATTGACCAATGGTAACTTGATGATTTTCTCACGATTTGGTACCGTTGCCGAACCCATTCCAAATGTGGGTCTCGACGAAGTGCTAAACAGTGAAGCAATCGAAGAAGCAGACATTGTTGTCATAGATTCTGCAAGTTCATTGATGCCAGATGGCATGGACGATCAAGCACGCTTCAATATGATTCAACGCTTACGAAAGATTGCATCGACTGGACGTAGTCTGATGCTGATGGTCGATAAGGACGAAATGGACGCAAAACTACTGCACTCACTCCGTGCAAGCGCTGAAGTTGTTCTCGACCTCTCGACCAATTTGATCGGTGGGGAACTCAAGCGCACATTGCTCGTCACTCGATACCTTCGTGCGGCAGGGCCTGTTCAATCATCCGTCGGATGGCGTGTTGAGCCAGGTATGGGCTTCATTGTCGATATTACAGCGGTAAGTTGAGGTGAGTAAATGGCAGATGAAGAACTCAAATTCCAACGAGGTGACCTTGCAGGCGTCATGGCTGCGCACACTCACGTTGGAGATTGGGTCCGTGACTTCGAGAAGCGATACGGTACTCGCCCGATTTATTATGGGCCACTCGATCGAGATGCAAAGAAACAACGTCCACTCAATTTGATTTACATTACCAAAGAACCGGTCTTCGTACATATTTACGAACCTCCAAGTGATGAAGACGGAGGAGGACAAATCCTCTGGTTTGGGTTGGAGCCCCAATTGAACGAAGAGGAAGAAAACATTCGACGTGATTTGGTTGAAACACTCCTCCAAGAAGCACCTTCGGCACCGTCATTCACCACGGACTCAGAATTCGAGACCATCCTTGGTCAAATGATTGACCGATACACGATCTCGCAAGCCGAAGCGAGTATCGTCTCCAGGCGTCGTGGTCGTATTTGGGAACTCGTCGGTATGGACGACAAACGAATTGTTGTGAGTGAAGCACAACGCGAACGATTGCGCTACATTGTCATCCGTGACTTGATTCGAAACGGTCCGCTTGAAACACTTCTCTCAGATGAAATGCTTGAAGATATTCACTCGGTTGGATTAAAGCACATTCACATGGATCACAAGGTGTTTGGAATGGTAACATCAAACATCAGATTCAGAGAACGAGAGATTCTTTCTCGATATCTCCGTGCAATGTCGGAGCGAATAGGCCGTCCAGTATCGGACAACAAACCGATCATCGATGGAGCGTTGCTTGACGGTTCACGTATTAACATCATTTTCTCTGACGACGTTTCGATGTTGGGTCCGTCGTTTACCATACGTAAATTCGCAGAGGAAACAATCTCCGTTATTCAGCTCATCAAATGGGGGACCATGAGCGCTCAACAAGCAGCATACATCTGGATTTGCCTTGAATACGGTATGTCCGTTTTGGTATCCGGAGAAACAGCGTCTGGTAAGACCACGACGCTCAATGCGATTCTTCCATTCATTGACCACAACGTCAAGATTTACTCTGCAGAGGATACGCCTGAAGTCAAGGTTCGTCACAAGATTTGGCAACGCCTTGTTACCCGTGATTCAAAGAACGAGGATTCTCGTGTTGAAATGTTCGATCTTCTCAAAGCAGCTTTGCGTTCTCGTCCACGTTACATCATCATTGGTGAAATACGTGGTGTGGAGGGTGCAACAGCCTTCCAAGCAATGCAAACAGGTCACCCTGTTATTGCCACATTCCACGCATCCTCCATCGTCAAGATGATTCAACGTTTTACTGGTGACCCAATCAACGTTCCAATTCGGTTTTTCGATAACCTGAACTTTGCAATTTTCCAAGAGGTTGTCGAAGCACCAGGTGGCGGAATTGCTCGTAGAATTACTGGTATCGATGAGGTCATTGGATACAACAAACACAGCGATGGTGTCCTCACAAGAGGTATGTTCGAATGGGATCCGGTCAAAGACAAGCACTACTTCCGTGGTATGTTCCAATCCCACCTTCTGGAAAACAAGATTGCGGCCATGGCTGGTTTTGCCAACAAGCGTGATATTTACGATGAAATGCTACGACGTGCTGCTGCCATCGAGCGAATGGCAGACAGAGACCTTACGCATTACGATGATGTGTTTGATCTCCTCAACATTTACTACAACAGTGGTTGGGAATATTTTGACAGCGCCGTTGACTCTTGGGTTGGCGTTAACCATAAGTGAGGAGGGAATGAACGTTGGAACGAATGCCGATGTGGCAAATTGCCATCCGTCGGCTTGAGATGCCGGTAGGTCGTTTCATCACACTCTATGTTGGTGGAGCCTTTGCCGGTGGACTACTCGCATCACTTCTGATTATTTTCCTCACAGGAGGCTTTGCTGACGGAGCGTTGTTTGCAGGGCTCTCTGGAATCCTCCTGCTCTTCCTTCTTCCAATTCTTGCATCAGCAGGCGCAATGGCCTTCCCACTGCTTGAAGTGAGCCGTTCTGCAAATCTAATCGAACGTGAAATGCACATGTTCATCACTCGAATGGGAATTCTATCGTTGGGTGAAGTGGGTGCACAATCTATTTTCGATATCCTCAAGCAAATGCGGGATTATGGTGAGCTTGCAACCGAAGTTCAGCGAATTGAAACCCTCGTCGACAAATGGCATACCTCCTTGCCTGAAGCGGCTCGAATTGTAGCACAACAAAGCCCGAGCCCTCTGTGGACCGATTTCCTCGACCGAATGGCGTTCTCGATTGAAGCGGGCCAACCGATTGATGAGTTCATGCGCTCGGAGCAAGAAACGGTAGCTGAGCAATACAATACCCTCTACGACACCCGATTGGAGAGTGTTGATACGATGCAAGAAATCTATGTCTCGTTGGTAACGGCTGGATTGTTTGGTCTTGTCATTGCCGGTATCCATCTGGTTCTGTTTGAAGTTGGAGGGAGCAACGATACTCCAATTGAAGTTGCATCCCGCCTCAGATTCCTTTTGCTGGCTTCGATGTTGTTCATCATCATTCAAGTTGGTGCGATGATGGCGTTCAGGGCTACAATTCCACGTGATCTTATTTTTGCTCGAGATGAATTGGATACGCCATTCCGAATCAACTTTACACGTTCAGTTCTCTCAGCCGGGGCTGTTTCCTTGATTCTACTTCTTATCACGATTGTTGTCGTCATTTCAACATGGGAGGAAATCAGTTCACAGTGGGACCGTTATGGACTCATCCTTCTTGCAGCACCTCTCTCTCCTATGCTCATTCCAGCATGGCTCATCCGTCGTGAGGAAACCAATGTACAGCGACGAGATGGGGCTTATCCTGACTTTATACGCGCACTGGGTGGTACAGCACAAGCACGTTCTGCAGAGCCATCAGCGACGATCAAAGCATTGCGTGGAGTCGATTTTGGTATGCTCGATGGATCCATTGACCGATTGGAACGCCGACTTGCGACTCGTATTGATTCCGATCGAGCATGGGATTACTTCAATGCGGACACAAACTCCGCTGTAATTTCACGGTACACACGAATTTACATTGAGGGATCTCAATCCTCAGGTAAGCCTGCCGAAACAGCCGAGATGGTCTCGCGTTCTGTTGGAAATCTTCTGTCGTTACGCCGCCGCCGTGCACTTTCTGCAAACACAATGTGGGGCGTTGCGCTTGGACTTCTCATTGCGAGTGTTACATCACTCAACGTTACGATTTCGATTGTCTTACAACTTGGAGAAGCAATCGCTGGAGTTGCGAGCGGACTCGCATCAACCGATGTCGGATCACTCCAAGACTTTGGAAGTGGAATTGCATTGCCGGTAATGGAAGATGCTTCGTCCGTTGATGACAACATTCGAATGTTCAAGATTATTGTATCAATTCTTGTTATTGGACAAATTGTCGCTGTTTCAGCGATTGCAACCCGTCTTCGTGGCGGCGGGAAGACGAGTGCAGCAGGCCAAGCCATTCAACTGCTGTGGATTGCTGGAATTACATCGTGGATCACAGCGGTTCTTCTCGAAGGTGCTTCCTCCTTCTTTGGAGTGTAGAAAAAGAGTATATGCTTGGTTGGTGATGGCACAAGCATGCAACCACCTGCACAGCAACCAACAACGCCTGCGACGAACATGTATCACCCTCCTCAGCAAGCTATGATGGGCGGTGGATTGTTTTCGCTTCACAAATTTTTGATGATTGGTGTCATCCTTATCCTGATCGCAGGTTTGGTAAGTGTTCTTCCTGACTTTTCGGGACCACCGGGAGATGATGCGAAGGCTGAGGACGTTGAGTCCTACGACGACTTTGAACGTTTAATGGATACCTTTGCAACCATTATCGGAATGGTTGGTGTTGGCCTCATCGGTTATGCCTTTGTTCGTGAAGCGTACGATGAAGATACAACAACACCAGCTCTTCGAATCACGTTGCTGATTTTGGGTACCATCATGCTCTTGCAACTTCTTGGTTCAGGATTCAACCTGACCGTTTCACTTTGACCGCTTTGGTTTGTTCATTTTTGCTTCTGCTGCTATTCTTTTCTTCGTTGCAGCCCATGAGCAAATTGGACATTGAGACAGGTCATGATACCTCGCAGGACAGTATTCACGTCCAAAGAAGATAATTTGCAAATGGAGGTCATTCCATGCTTCCTTCGGGAAAACCGCTTTGAGGTCTTTTTCGGTTTGATCGACGTTCTTTCCATTTGAAAGCCCCCATCGTGCAGCAAGTCTGTGAATATGTGTGTCAATTGGGAATGCAGGAATTCCGAAGGCCTGTGCAAGAACCACGCCTGCAGTTTTATGGCCGACGCCTGGAAGTGCTTCCAATTGTTCAAACGTACTTGGAATATCACCTTGGTGCCGTTCAATGAGAAGTTCAGACAAGCGTTTGATGTTCTTGGCTTTGGTCGGAGCAAGTCCAACTTCACGGATGAGTGACTGGATTGTCGATACTTCAAGAACCGCCATTTTTTCAGGTGTTGGTCCTTTTTTGAACAGTTCTGGAGTCACTTGATTCACTTTCAAGTCCGTTGTCTGCGCACTCATCAGTACTGCTATGAGGAGTTGGAACGGTGATTCGTGGTCGAGTGGAACGGGTGTTTCAGGATACAATTCTTCAAGCATGGCTTGAATGCGCTCAGCCTTTTCCTTGCGCTTCATATTCCCACCTATTCAGCATACTCTGACCCAGTGACCCAGCCAAAGAAAATTCCAGAGAGGATACTAGCGAGTGGAATTGCATTGCATACGAGTGCTTCCACGACTGGAGACTCCCCATCCTGTGGCTGGCCTACAAGAATCCACAGCAACAGACCAAGAAAGAGTCCAGGTATTACCATGAGTGCTCCCATGATCAGTGTCCTCGTTAGTCGCATGGCTTGACCACCTTGCCCTCATTCAAGAACTGTTGCTTCATTGAAGTGCGAATTGTTGGGCCAATGCATCAGCACTCATCGAGTTGATGACATCTCCTCGTTCGAGCCATCCCTTTCGTGCAGTCATGACACCGTACTGAACATCGGTCAACCCGCGCATGGAGTGCGCATCTGGACTGATGGCCACTGGAACTCCCATCAATTTCGCGTATTTGCACAAACGGTAATCGATGTCCAAACGATACGGGCTTGCGTTCAACTCAATGGCTTTGAATTGTCCATCATTGATGTGTTCAGCCATCGCATCAATGAGTTTGTGAACGTCGACTTCGTATCCTTCTCGTCCTTGCAAAATACGACCGGTTGGGTGTCCCAAAACTTTCGTTGCAGGGTGTTCAATCGCAGTGAGCAATTCCTCAGTATTCTCACTTTCGTCTCTGCCCCGCCATTTGGTCATTGCGTGTACAGAAGCTACAACATAATCCAACTGACTCAAAATGTCATCTGGATAATCAAGTGTTCCACCTGCAAGGATGTCAGATTCAACACCGTGAAACAATCTGAAATTTACCCCTTCATCCTGCCACTTTTGATTGTATTTTCGAATTGTTTGACCTTGTTCAAGCATACGTTCAACAGGCATTCCGTTCGCGATCTTCAACGATTGTGAATGATCGGAAATCCCGAGCCATGACCAACCCAGCGCTTGCGCAGCATCCGCCATCTGTTCTAGCGTACCTTCACCGTCTGAGGCAACCGTGTGATTGTGAAGTGCACCGTGAATTGCATCGAGTTCCAAAAGATTCGGAAGTGCATGCTCGCTTCCAGACTGAATTTCACCGGTATCTTCGCGCAGCTCAGGAGGGACCCACTGCAAATCGAGGTGTGAATAGATTTCTTGTTCCGTCATAGCAGGGAGCGAATACTTGGCTGCTTCGATGCCCTTCAACGCTCCAGCCTTTGCTTCAGGAATCAGACCAAACTCGTTCAGACGGAGTCCTCGATCGATTGCTCGTTGGCGCATTGCAATGTTGTGCTCCTTACTTCCTGTGAAATAGGCCAAAGTGAAGGCAAACATTTCAGGAGGAACCAAACGAACCTGAGCATCGATGGTTCCTGCGCTTTCCAGTTGTTCGTAATCCTCACCTCCGATTGCTTCGAGTACTTTGGTGTCGATGTGACCCAATGAAAATCCGTCTTCGAAAATACCCGCTTCTAGAATCAGGCTAATCTTTGAATCACCAGCACCTTTCACATCGGCAATGCCCTGCAACTCGAGGATGCTTTTCGCAACTGCATCGTGGTGCTCAGGTTGCACTCCCACGACAACATCCAGATCCCCAATGGTTTCCTTTCGTCGCCGAGCACTACCTGCTAGGGCGACACGTTCAACTCCGGGAATTGTTGAAATTCGTTGTTCAAAGGCGGTTCCATATTTGAGTCCAATGTCCAATCGGCGACGTGCCCGGAAGCGGGACAACAGTTCAATTCCATCCAACATACGCTGCTCTGATTTCTTTCCAAAACCCTTCATTGGTGCGATACGGCCTTGTTCTGCTGCCTCTTTGAGACGTGCAATGGAATCAACACCTAGTTCCTCATGCATCAGCTTAATTCGTTTTGGCCCGAGACCGGGTATGCCAAGCATTTCGATCAATCCTTGAGGCGTATCTTCATGCAAACGGATCCAGTCCTCGGGCCAAGTACCTTCAAGAATGGCTTGCGAAAGCGCAGAGCCAAGTCCTTTGCCGATGCCTTTCATCTCAAAAAGTCGTCCAGTAACAACCAATTCATGCAAGTCCTCTGTGAGGGTCCCAATCAGCCGACTTCCATTTTGGTAGGAACGAACTCGGAACACATTGGCTCCTTGCAACTCGAGCAAAACAGCAACCTGATGAAGAACGGCAGCAACTTTGTTGCGTGAGAAATACGGTGCCCCGCTTGACCGTGCCTTTGGGAGCGTGAACGCATTGCCTGCCATGGTGGTTTGGGGTGCCCACAACACAAAAAGGATGGCAAGTGGTTGTTTCAAAAACCTCCACTGTTTGGTGGTGTCATGGTCGAGGTGGAAGTCATTTCTATCCTCGTTCAAATCTTCTGTGGAACCTCTGCAATTTTATTCATGTTTGTTGCTACCTTCTCACGTTCAGAGAGAGCCGAACTTCTTGTTCAAAACATCATTTTCTCGACGCTCATTCTAGCCGCAGCATCGTTGTGGTGGCTCTCTCTCGCAGGTGGTTCTCTTTGGGGGTCAAATTACCTTCCGCGTCCTCTATCCATCGTTTGCATCATCCTTGCAATCGCAGCAAGAATGAACATCAAAGGTGAGAATGTCTCTTTTGGTGCAAATCCACACAGCATTGGCCGAAATCCAGAAGAGGAGTAATCAAATGACCTCTCCGGGCCCTTTGTCTGTTGATTCTGCTGCTTCTTTCTCCATTTTCTGATTGATGAAGGTGCGCATGTACTCGGGAAGCTCACCGTTCACGAAGATCACGTCATTGACGGTATCGAGTTTTTTCAACGAATAGTAAATTTGCATTGCTGTCATCGGTGTTGATGAACAACCATTGCACCCCCCATCGAGGGACAACATGATGTTGCCTTCACTGGTATCAAGGACCGTAACAACTCCATCGTGAGCGTCGAGTATTTCCTGAACTGGGCCGATCTCAGCGAGAATCTCCTCAGCACTAATGCTCATGGTACTCCGATGTAGTCCACCTCTTTCAACGATTGGATGGAATATACCCCGGCGTTAGGAATAGAGGCCAGAAACTAGCCCTAGAAGCCAGTCGATGCGGGGAATCTCTTATGAGGGGTTCTTAGGTCGGGCAAAGCACAGGTGTACACTATGATGGACAACATACCATTGATTGCAGCAGGCGCAGGAGCCGTAGGACTTTTGATTGCCTTCTACCTCTACAAACAAGTAACGAAAGTAAAGATTGACAATGAAGTTGTCGCAGATATCACGGACGAAATTCAGAAGGGAGCAATGGCTTTCCTGTTCGCAGAATATCGCATTCTCACGATCTTTGTTGTCGTGGTCGGCGCTGTTCTTGCTTACCTCAACGATTTAGACACTGCTATCGCATTCTTCGCCGGTGCCATCGCATCAGTTCTGGCAGGATTCTCAGGCATGCGCTCTGCAACTTCGGCAAACGGCCGAACTGCAATGGCTGCTAAGAATGACGGTCAAGCAGGTGCGCTTGCAGTATCCTACAACGGTGGAGCCGTTATGGGATTGTCCGTGGGTGGACTTGGCCTGCTCGGTATCTCCCTCATCGCATTCTGGCTTGGTGCCGAAGAGGGGAAAACCCTCTCAGCTGCAGCAGGATTCGGTATGGGTGCTTCATCCATTGCACTGTTTGCCCGTGTTGGTGGTGGAATTTACACCAAGGCTGCGGACGTTGGTGCCGACCTTGTTGGCAAGGTCGAAGCAGGCATTCCAGAAGACGACCCACGAAATCCTGGTGTTATCGCTGACAACGTTGGTGACAACGTCGGCGACGTCGCTGGAATGGGTGCAGACATCTTCGAATCTTTTGTTGGTTCAATCATTGCTGCGATGATCATTGCAAGCGACACAACAGATCCAATGGGTGTTGACTATGTTCTGATGCCGATTCTCCTCGGATTCATCGGATACGCTGCTTCCATTATCGGTGTCTTCTCAATGGCTTTCCTCAAGAACGGAAAAGACCCTGCAGCAGCTCTACGAAACACGACCTTCATCGCTGCGGTTCTCTTTTGGGCAGGTGGTTACATGGCCATTCAGCAAGGTCTAATCAACGTGGAATACGGCATCATGCACTCCGTCGTACTCGGTAGCGTTGTCGGAATTCTCATCGGTCTCGTCACAGAATACTACACGGGCATCGAACCCGTCTTTGGAATCAAAACAAAGGCAATTCCTCACATCGGTGAAATGTCAAAGACCGGTCCTGCAACCAACGCTATCGCAGGTCTCTCTGTTGGAATGATGTCCACCTTCATCCCAGTTGTCCTCATTGCCCTTGGTATCCTCGGAGCGAATGAATTCGGTGGAGACAAATACGGTCTTTACTGCATTGCTATGGCGGCCATGGGAATGCTTGCAACCGTTGGTGTAACGATGACGGTCGACGCATATGGACCAGTTGCCGACAACGCAGGTGGAATCGCAGAGATGAGTGGACTTGGAGACGATGTTCGTGCTATCACTGATGAACTTGACTCGATTGGAAACACGACTGCTGCGGTCGGTAAAGGGTTCGCCATCGGATCCGCTGCCTTGACAGCACTCGCACTCTTCGCTGCTTACACAACATCTGTTGGTGGAGTGAACCTTGATTTGACCGAGCCAATGGTTGTCATCGGCCTTCTCATCGGTGGTGGACTCCCGTTCGTCGTCGCTGCAATGACCATGACCTCCGTAGGAAAAGCTGCAGGTGACATGGTTGTTGAGATTCGACGCCAATTCAAGGAAATCCCTGGACTCCTCGAAGGAAAGGAAGGCGTGAAGCCGGATTCTCAAACGTGTGTCGACATCTCGACCAAGGCTGCTCTCCGTGAAATGGTTGGCCCAGGTGTCGTCGCAGTTGTTGCTCCAGTCATTATCGGATTTGGACTCGGTACCGCTGCACTCGGTGGAATGCTTGCAGGTTCCCTCGTCACAGGTGTACTGATGGCGCTCTTCATGGCCAACGCCGGTGGTGCTTGGGACAACGCCAAGAAAGCAATTGAGCAAGATCACATCCCTGGTGCAAAGAAGGGTGACGACGCTCACGATGCTGCTGTTATCGGTGACACCATCGGTGACCCATTCAAGGACACCTCTGGGCCATCGCTCAACATTCTCATCAAATTGATGTCCATTGTGGCAGTCGTTCTTGCCGGTACTGGCAAGCTCACTGACAACGGACTTCTCTGAGACGTTCGAGCGTTAGCCTCTTGAACAGGGGCCGATAGGCCAAGTCATGCATGCAACGCATCGTGGCCTGTTTTTGGTTGCCTTGTTGCTTTGCATGAGCCTTGCTGGTTGTACCAGCAATGACACGTCTTCGTCGAATGCGAACAGCATGACGGAAGAGGAAAAGCAACTTCCAGAATGGAGCGTTGGTCAGAATTGGCTTTACACCTTCATCACGCCTCAATTCGGTGAAGACAGTGCACGTCTTGTCGTAGCAGAAATTGACAACGGAACTGGAGAATACATCCTCGGCATCTCTTCAGAGCGTGAAGCACAACGGCATGCAGTCATCAATCACAATCCATTCCTTGGACGTATGACCATCGATGAATTGGCTGTGTATGAAAACGGGGAGCCTCAGTCGGTCTTTTCGTTCCCATGGACTGTTGGAGATGAGTGGTCTTTCACACTCCTCGGGCAAGAATGGGATGCTGAAACCCAATCTCTCGACAACGGGAACGCACGTGTCGAAGCAGAGTCCTCCGAAGGGCATGAATTGTCGTACACGTTCAGTGGAAGCAAAGGCTTCCTCGAGCGACTTGTGTGGCGAAATGCAGATGGGCAAATCCAATTGCGTATGGATTTGAACATCGCTCGCTCATCCTACAATGGAGACGTCTTCTTCTATCGGGCACGAGATCTCCTCGACAGTTTGTACGAAGAGAACGATCAAGAGATTTACGATTCGTTCTTTGATTCCGGTCATCCATCAGAAGGCGATTGGGATACTCTGGTTTGGTATCTTGATGTCGAAATTGCTTCAGGTGCCGGTGGGTCGGGTTCACTCTCGATGAAAGATCACGCAGGCGCATCACCGCTCACGCGTGCTTGGGGCTCAGGTGCAACCGAAAAGGGTGCAATTGGAACCATCCCATCGAACTCTGGAGACTATTCACTCACCGTGACAGTTCGAGGTCAATCGTCCTACATCCATCTCAAGGTTGCAGGCGCTCTTGTGTTCCAATGGACGCTCTGAGGTGGTGAAAGTGCCGACCTTGATTATGATGCACGGGATGACAGGTACGTCAGAAATGATGAGACCATTTGCAGAAAAGATCCTTCCTGAGGGGTGGACATTGCTTGTACCGAATGCTCGATTCGATCATCCCCGCCGGGGAAAGACGTGGTGGAGGTACGAGGATGAAGACCCAGATGTGACTCGGAGATTGCAACTCTCAAGACGAGAATTGATGGATGTTGATTCATCCCTCTCTCAACTCGAGAAACTGATTGCAGAAGAAGCGCCTTTGGGCCCTCTCGTTGTAGGAGGATTTTCGCAAGGAGGGGCAATGGCCCAAGAGATGCTTCAACTTCCAATGGCTGATCGTATTGTTGGAATCGTTGCTCTTGGCACTCGACTGGTCCGCCCAATGGAACTTCGGATGCGCCTCGAAGAGTTGGATAAGAAGCGAATGTTCTGGATGCATGGTGTTCGTGACGTTCGTGTGCCTCTTGAGGACGGGTGGGCCGTTGCTCATTTGTTTGAGGCTGCAGGGTGGAGTGTGGAACTGGTTGAACATCAAAAAGGACACATGATTCCAACGGAACATCATGATGTGCTCAAAGATTGGCTTGAAGATTTCACCCATTGAGTGGATATCGACTTAACTCGTCAAAACCGCCAATGAATATACGCTCATCCCCGCGAACATCGAAGATGACTGGAACGGTCCTATGTCTGGTCGCTGCAACGACTTCATCCCGAAGTGCAGGAGGATGCTCCTCGAATGAAATTTCAACAAAAGGTAATTTTTTCTGAGTGAGGAGTCGCTTAGCAGCGGTACAATATCCGCAAAACCGACCAGTAAAGACAAGGAAGTTCCCCTGATGCTGTTCGAGCATATCCGTGAACATGGGAAAACGTCTGAAACGACCTATTTCAATTCATGGTTTTGTTTTTGCAACCAACGATTGAAATACATAAGCCCGTAGTTGCATTCATGGTTTCATACGTGATGGTCCTTGCTGCATCCTCTGGAAAAAATCTCACCTTGGCAGAACACTTCTGTCGCTCGTTTGGTGAGCAGGGTATGCCGACAAAGTTGGTGAATCTGACAACACTGGAATGGCCAGTTTACACCCCTGAACTCGAAAGAGATGCAGAGCGTACACCCGATACTGCAGAGCTATCGGGATTGATTCTCAATTCCGAAGCATTGGTGGTTTGTGCTCCAGAATACAACGGAGTTATGCCTCCTTCACTCAACAACACCATTGCATGGCTTTCCGTACAAAGCGATGATTTTCGACGATTGTTCAACAATCGAACGGTCTTGTTAGCAACCCATAGCGGTGGAGGTGGGGCCCATTGTCTCATGGCCATGCGTCACCAATTTTCCTTCCTTGGTAGCAACGTAATTGGTCGCACGATGACGTTGAACAGCAACAAATCCTTCTCTCAAGATACAATGAACGATCTGATTCGTAGGGTCTTGTGAAAGCAGTCGAACACTTCATTGCCTCCTCGACCTGCATGAACCAATGAATCGTTTACGCGCGAGCGGTTTTACATCTCCTGTTCAATCATGGGATGTATGTTTGACAGATGAAAACAAAACACGTGCGAGAGCGTTCGATGGCCAACGGTTATGAACAAGAGGTGACACGGTTGGTCATTGGCTCGTGTGGTGTAGCCAGGTCCATCATCGCGGGTTTTCATCCCGCTGACCCGGGTTCGAATCCCGGCACGAGCACCAATACTCAAACGTGGTACGCAAAGCCTGTTTTTTTTACTCAAAAGATACTCATTATTCGAGGGGGGGGTATGTATTGGGAGGTAGCCTCAAAGTACCCACTGCACGAACACTCAGTTCGCTTACTGTCGAAAATACGAACGTTACGTATAGATAGTTCCNCCAGCACCCTATCATAAACGGTGATTGTATGCTATCGCGAATGCAATTCATTATTCAATACCAAGATGCCATCCAGTTGCCTGCTGGAGAAATTGTGAACATCTTTGAGAATCTGAGATTTATACGAGTTGTAAATGTTGAAGATAGTTCACCTGTTCTTCTGTTCAGTGCTACGTTTATGCGGGGCAAGAAAGTATCATCCTTGAAACAAATTCCATCGCTCGAACTGCGAGATGTTCTTCACTTAAACGGTCGAGAAATTCTCTTTTCCGCTCAGATGTCTGGACCCGTCGCCCAACTCTTGGTTGTGGAAAAAGAAGCGTGGCCAATTGCACCAATCATCATCGAAAAAGAGCAACTTGTTCTCTCNATGCAAGGAACATCAGCAGGCTTATCCAACTTCCTTGTTCGAATCAAATCAGTGATCGGCTCGCGTTTTAAATTAACCGTAAACAAAGCATACCAAGGCGAATGGTTGACTGCCCCAAACATGTCACCGCGTCGAAAGAAGGTGCTTGAAACCGCTATTGACATGGGGTACTATGATCATCCTAGGCAATGCAAGCAGCAAGATATTGCTCTCCAATTGCAACGGAAGCAAGGAACCATTGCAGAACACCTTCTTTTGGCAGAAGGAAATATCCTCAAGGCTTGGTTTGAGCAATCAAGAATCTCAGAGTAGGCCTAGAATAGCGATGGCTGCAAACACGAATATTGCTCCAGCAAGGCAGCGAAGCATGATNGTGCCTTTGCGCTCATGGCGCAACGTGTCCATTAATTTATGTCCGATCAGAGTCCACAAAATCATGGAGAGTAATCCAGCTGTAGTTGTAATTGATGTAATCAGAAGAATTCCGGTTAACCCTCCACCAAACCCTTCCAGAAATTGAATCATCATCACGGAAACAAAAGCCCATTCTTTGCCGTTTACGAACTGCAGAGCGATTCCATGACGAAAATCAATCTTCTTGATGTCCTCGTCAACAGATAATCGTTCGATAGGAAGTCGAAGAATTATGATTCCAAGCAGGATAAAAAAGAGTATACCAAACCACTCAAGGAGTGAAAATAAAATTGAATCCTCATCGATACGATCAACCGTCAGACCGATGATGAGATGGACTGCGATGAATCCGATGACCATTCCGATGAGCAACGAAATGTTGCTTCGTGCACCGTGGACAGCAGAATGCGAGATTGCTGTAATGTTGTTTGGCCCTGGAGTGAAAATACCTACTGCTAGGATGGTCAATAAACCAAACAGTGACGCAGATTCGATGTCCATTTAACCGACCCCTATGCGATTTCTGTCTCGGTTCCCTTTGTTGAATTGAACCACCAAAAAACAGCACCCAACGCAGCAAGAAGAACGACTGCCATGAAGAGTTCACGATCGAGTAACCATGTTGCAGCATCCATCGCTGCATCACCATAGAGGTAAATCAACAACGCTTCCAACCCGAAGCGCAGACCTCGACCGAAAATCCCTGCAACAATGAACGGTTGCAGTTTCATTTCACTCGCGCCTGCAATCCATCCAAACACTTTGTAGGGTAGTGGAGAAACTGCGGCAATGAACATGCCCCACGTCCCATATCGCTCGAACAAAAACTCAAGTCGCTTTCTGTGCTGTGGTTTTCCGAAACGATCGAGGAGTTTTGTTCCATACACCTTTCCGAGCGTGTGGCCAACGATTGCTCCAAGTACTGAGGCAAAGGTGACAATAAACCACAACCAAAGCAGCATGCTGCTGCTGTCTCGCTCATCGTATGCCATGGGCAAGAACATAACATCGGGTGGAATTGGTTGAATGATTGCTTCTGTGAAAGAAAGCAGTGCAAGTGCAAACGGTCCAAATTGATTGAAGAAATCAAGGATAAGTTCCTCTCCAATCATGGGTAAAGGTACTGATTCGTCTTCTTGAGGCTATGGGTTATCGACGTCTTCTTTACGTGCATTCGTTACCCTTTGGCCATGGCCGTCCTCGATACCTCTGCGTTGTTGAACTGGCCAATTGAACGCTGCCAGGGCCAAATTGTCTCGATTTTGCAGCAAGAAGAATTGGCAAGGGTGGATGAACAGCGTTGGCTTTTGATCGAAAGTCTCGATATGGAATGGNGTACTGCAAGCGTTGAACATCGACAAATGGTTCACGATGTTGCATCAAGAACAGGAGATTTACCACGTCTCTCTGATGTCGATATTGATTTGATTGCTCTTGCAATTGCCGATCAAACCAAACTCATTACTGATGATTACCGGATGAAAAATGTAGCGAGAGAAGCAGGCCTCGTCGTCGAAGGTGTGTTAACAACTGGAGGAAAGAAGCAATGGAAATGGGTTCTCCGTTGCATTGGATGCGGTCAAGTTGACCCGGTTTCGTCCGATACTCACCGTTCAAAAAAGGACGATGTAAAATTGTGTGACCGTTGCGGTGCGCCGATGAAATTGAAGAGGGGCTGATTACTCTTCATCACTTAGTGATTCGAGGGCAGTAACTTTTGTTTCGAGTTCTTCAACACCCATGCCGGTAGGATCGATTCCGACCGCTTTTGCACGGTCCATGAGAACCTGGTCAGGAGTTTTCCCTCCTGCTTCCAAATCGGTAATGGTAGCAGCTGTTGTTGCTTCAGAGAGCCCCTTCTGAAATTCGCCTTTTGAACGGCCAAGGGCATTGGCCATCTTTGGGAGGCGTTCAGCACCAAAGAGAATGAAAAAGATTCCAAGAAGAATGATGATTTCGAGTGGTCCCGGACTAAAGGCCATGCAGTTCCCCATGACTCCCTGTGCCTTGAGGCTTTCAAGACTTGCCATTGTTATCGGTGGATTGAATCGATTCAACCACCTGATACTGGTGGGAGAAGCGCAATCTCATCGCCACGTTGGCAATGGACATCGACTGGACACATTTCACCGTTGAGAGCAACAGCCAACCCTTGGCCAAGCCAATGCCCCATCTCCAATTCGAGAACGATGTCTTCGATGCTGAGATTTTCTCGCCATTCGACTTTTGATGAGCGCGAGCCNATGGCATCTGCAATTGGTCCGAACGCAATGACGCGCACGTATCCCTCTGACATGGACCAAGGTTGATGCGGTAGTTTATCAATACGCAGCCGCATGGTTCTGTATGGCGTTCGCANTTCATGCTGAAGGGCTGTGGAAATTGTACGAATCTGGTGAGTCGGTGATTCAAGCTGTACAGGACGTCTCTCTTTCCATCGATGCAGGTTCGATGGTTGCGATTATGGGTCCTTCAGGGTGCGGCAAAACAACGTTATTGAACGTGCTATCTGGCATCGATGAACCAAATTCGGGAACGGTNAAAATCAAGGATCAGAACCTGTATGGTTCAACGGATGATGAACGAACACGTGTTCGTGGAAAACACATGGGGTTCATCTTTCAGGAATTCAATCTCCTCCCGGTGATGACGGCTCTGGAAAATGTCGAACTCCCGTTGTTGATTCAGGGAATGCCNGCCAGTGAGGCACGCCAAGAGGCGAGCAAGGCATTGTCTGCAGTTGGTCTTGGTGACCGACTGGAACATCGACCTGCTGAATTGTCAGGCGGGCAGCAACAACGGGTTGCAATTGCCCGTGCTGTTGTCCATCGTCCAACGATTGTTCTTTGCGACGAACCAACCGGGAATCTTGATGCTGAAACTTCAGCGTCGATCATCACACTTTTGCGAACCCTGTGCAGGGTTGGAAACACGACCTTCCTCATCGTTACACATGACGAATCGATTGCCAAGCAATGCGATTCAATACGACGAATGTCGGATGGTCGATTTATCGAGGAATCAAATGAGGAGGAGTGAATGTGTTCCTCCTTTTGCTTCTCGCGTTCATCCTCCTAGTAGGGGCGTTCGTAGCAGCATATGGATTGCGGACTGAACGCTCATTCCGCNGTCTCTCTCTTCTCATCATAGCGCCAGTCGGTGACGGGATTCTGACATATTTCATCCTGCAATGGTTTGGGTCTTCAACCATCCTTGGATTCGTAGGAGGTCTCATGTTTGGTATCTTGAGTCTTCTCGGAATGCAGGCCGTTCTGTCTTCGCGACGCTTACTCGGCTTTCGCTTGGCGTGGCAGCAACTCAATCGCAAAAAACGCCAAGCTGCTTTGCTGATGGCGGGGCTGATGATCGGTTCTGCAATTATTTCATCCTCACTTATTGTTGGAGATTCTCTCGACCAAACGGTTCGTGAGGAGGTTGATGCAGCATGGGGAGATACGGATCTCGTCGTTTCAGGATTCGATCCAAATGCTGGACAAGTCACGGAGATTCCACAATCGATAGTCGAGGATATACGGCAGGCAGACATGAACACGATTGATCGTCTTCAGGCAGGCCGTGTCCTTTCAACATCAGTGGTGACATCGGAAGGAAAAGCCAACCCGAGTGTGCCTTGGTTTGCTTTCGAACATCAAGACGGTNTCACGATTGGTTCGAACAAAGACGGATTAACATGGTTTGAATTGGAAGAAATCAATCGGTTTGCAACGACGCCTCAAGTGGTTGTAAACCAAGTCTTTTCGGACGAACTTGAGGTGGAATCAGGTGACGAAATACAGTTGAGTTGGTACGTTCGNAATCAGAATGGGATTGAACGTATCAATGAGAATTTCACAATCCACCAAGTCGTTGCAATGGACGGCCAAGGACAACTTGCTGGTACNACATCGCCNGCAATCTTTACCGATCTTTTGAANGCTCAGAATTGGCAACAATCAGAGGGAAACGTCACCTCNATCCGAATTTCACTCCAAGATGTCGAAGAGAAACGTTCTGCAGTAACGCCGGTAATGGACGAACTTCTTGAAACACTCAACCAAAGTATCGGTGCTGTTGAATCGGGCTTGCAATTGATTTCTCAAGGTGATGCCATAACAATAGCATCGACAAACGGCCTGGGGCGTTTGTCTCCTCATATTGTTGAAAGTTTGGTTGAGAATCGAACTGACCTTCTCCAAGGGGCAGCGTTGATGGAAGTGCTCCAGGTTCCACTGGTTGGTCTTGAATCCTCATCTTCGAACCTTCTCACGTTAGCCGACGGGGACCTCAACGGTGTTGCATTCGAGCAGGATTCACTCTGGCACTGGGGNCCTGCAGGTCTTGGATTTGAAAGGAACAACAGTTCTTGGGTCTGGCGGGTTCCAAATGGCGATATTGTCAACGATGTCTCTGTCAACGGAAACTATGGTTTTGCTGCGTTTGGTGATGGACTTGTTGTTGGAAATTCCTCGGATGAGGAGGTCACGGACTATGTCATCGAAGAGGCAAATATCGTTGCTGTCACATCACAATCAACAGATTGGTACGCCATTGAGCACGGAGAAACCACTTCGATTTGGTCCGGAACACTCGATTCTGAAACCTCTGAGCGTATCCCTCTTGTGATGAACGTTCCGTCAACGGTTCTCTCGTGGGATTTTCAGCACGATGGTACATGGCTCTATCTTGGCATTGAGGGCATTTTGAGTGAATCATTCTTCAAACGGCCGATGACCGATTTGCAACAACCCTTTGTTGAAATAGATGCATCAGAATGGCCTGTTTCATCGNCGACATCTCCTGATGCGTGCCCTGGTCTCGGTGTGAATTTCACAGATGAACAAGNGTGGTGCATCGAAGGCAATGGNTTGATTCTTCGTTCAACAACTGACGCCTCAATACGTTCAATGCGGTTACCGATNCTCTCGGACGCAGGTGGTTTTGGAACCCTTCCACAGATGTTCTTTGCCTTTGAAGGAGATGCTTCAACACTGGCTGTCAATCAGGGTGATCTCCGAATTGGTCAACGCCTCCAACCCCTCTCTTTCCTCGATGGTGGAAACTTGACAGCATCGGGTTTGTTTCAGTATGCATTTGGTTCCGATGAGTCACTCAATCTCACCATTAACGGTTCCTTCATCGACGATGACCGTCTTTCCTCACTATCGGATTTGGATCCTGTCATCCTTGGAATAATCAACATGAGCGATGCAGAATTCTTGGCTACCGCAGATAATCGTGAGCGGTCAATGTTGGTCGTGAATAATGTTTCAACTGAAGCAACAATGACACTCGAAGAACACCTTGATTCTCTTGTGGGTGTCAACGACTTGTACCTCTCCGTTCGAGCGGTCAAAATTGATGCTCTTGAACAAGCAGAAGCCTCCTCAGGAGTTTTGACTGCGATGTTTCTCGTATTTGGGTCGTTTACCATAGCTGCTGGAGTATTGCTTGTTGTGACCATCATCACCATGCTCATCGATGTCCGACAAAAGGAATATGCAACGGTCCGTGCATTGGGGATGACTCGTTCGGATTTGCGATACGTCGCTATGATCGAAGGTGCCATCGCCGCTTCGATTGGCTGTGCACTTGGTTCGTTGTTGGGAGTCGGTCTTGCTTGGTTGATTGGAATTGGATTCTCCAGCGTTTTTGCTACCGCAGGAGCAGACGTCTTTTCCTTCCATGTTGANNTATCATCCCTTCTCTCAGGCTGGTTTTGGGGATTCCACATCGCAATGTTGACCTTGTTTGGTTCGGCTTTGTGGTCTTCGAGAATGATTATTGTCCATGCGCTCAAGAATGTCCCTCAACGCGTCCCGAAACACATTCCATGGGGTCTCTATTTGTTCGTGATTGGTGCGTTGGGAATGGTTCTTCTNAGTGGGGGGATCTTCGTTCTTGGAAGCGGTGGTTTNGCNCACAGTGTGTGGATTATCCTCGGCTGTTCAATTGTGGCTTTTCTTTGTCCAGTTCTCTTTTGGATTGTACCTGTCGTGCGAGTCAAACAATCCACGGATGGTTCGTTGCCCACGTACAGAGAAGCTCCTCGAAGAACCATTGGTTTGATTGGAGTGTTTCTTCTTGTGTGGACGGGGTTACCTTCCTCGTTGGACCCAATCCGTGCAGAGCTGGTTCCGAATGAATTCTCATTCGTTGTGATTGGNCTGGTCCAGGTTTTTGCTGGTGTTCTCGTTCTCGCATCATTAGCGCCGTTGATGATTCGTGGTCTCCTCCGCCTTGCCTCCTTCCGTAGCGGGCCGGTCGTTCCAGTTGCTCTCTCGTATCCCTTGCACAAGCCTTTGCGGACAGCCGTAGTGATGGGTATGTTTTCCATCACCGTGTTCTCTGTAGTTGTTCTCAGTGGATACACACTCCAGTTTGAAAATTATTCCAGTACGTTTGTTGAAGAATCCGAAGGGGAATTTGAATTGATGCTTTCTGCGGCACGATCCCGCCCCTTGCAACTTGAGGACCCGGTTTCAGAATGGGACCTGAAGCACTCTGACACCAGCCAAATCGATGCTGTTGGCCGTGTGTATCGTGCGCAAGCATTTATCGAAAACCAAGAGGGTGAACGATCGCCGTACATTCTACGCGGTGTCGATGAGGGATTCGCAACGCATGGTGGCCTTCCGCTGCACATCTGGCATTCGTCGTTGGGCGATTCTTCTGCAGAGGCATGGGCAAGCATGCATGAACGGGGAGATGTTATCTTCGTCGATGCCTCGTTTGGATTGGAATCCTCACTCGATGGAACAAGCGTTGGAGTTTTTTCTGTTTTGGTCGGTGAAAACATTACCATTATCGATGCTGAACAACCAAGCCATCGTCGTGAAGTGATGGTCGGAGGAATTCTTGAGCAATCATCGTACTTGTTTTCAGCTGGCGTTTGGATGCCCTCTGAGTCTGTGGTTGATCAGTACGATGGTTCACTAACGCGTGTCTACGTTTCGGTTTCGGATGAAAGCAGTGCCTCCTCAGCCTTCGATTCGAGTCAGGTGAGGTATTTCTCTGCAGCTGGAAAATCTGCCTCGGAACGAGAAGCAGCGACTGAATTGGCCGAAACCCTAAGAATGGATTTGGAAAAAGAGGGAGTCTCTGTTTCACTGATTGCAGAAGACGTTGCTTTGATTCAAGCGCTGGTTCTTTCAATCCTCTCATTGTTTGAGGGTTATCTTGCGATTGGTTTGATCATCGGAATCGCAGGCATTGGTGTTGTTACATACCGATCTGTTTCTGAGCGAAGGAAGCACATCGGAATGTTGCGGGCCCTCGGGTTCACAAAGGGCATGGTGATGCGAGTCCATCTTATCGAGGTCGGTTGGATTTCCATGCTTGGTATCCTTAACGGGGTCGTAGTCGCTCTGATGTTCCACATTGGACTACATGCAGCTGTGTGGGAAGAAGAGGGGGCTGCCTTGGTTCTTCCATGGTCGTCGGTTGTATGGGTCATTCTTGGAGGTGCGTTACTGGTTTATTTGGCAACATTTTCACCGGTGAGGTCCGCATCGAAAATTGAACCATCCGAAGCATTGCGCTCGTCAAATTGACTCTGCGCATGGTCACACAGTACAACATTTCGAACGGATTTTATTTTAATATGAGATTCCTATTATATTCGCACCCATAGTATATATACGTCGTTTATCGTAGGGCGAGTTACCGCCCTTATTGGAGGATATGACATGAGAAAAATTACCCCTGTAATGCTCGTGCTGTTGTTGGTTGCTAGCCTAATGGCGAACATCGACATCACACAATTAGAAACAACCGAAGTAATTGAGGACGCTGGTGCCCGAAGTGGTGCAGATGCGGAACTTGTTGCTATTACTTCACCGAAAGAAACCCAGTGCAACCCGGAGTGCCGAAATGAACTCTTTGTNGGTCAAGAAACGACCTTCGAAGTCTTCATCCAAAACTCNGGTGATCAAGCAATCACCGAGCTTGGATACAAAGCNCAAGTTTGGATTGCTGACGGAAACGGCAACCCCATCATGCTTGCCAAAGACAGTNCNGGTGCAGATCTTGAGTACAACAACCCAGATGTCATCTGTGATGACGCAAGCGTTTGTGATGACCAATCCCTCGCTGCTGGTGCTGTTTTCAAGGGCGGCAAGACCACAATCCAGTATGGAGGTGGCGATGCTACATGGACACCAGCTGCTGGTATTTACGTCATTCAAATCGAAACCTACTCGGATCAAGATGTCGACCCAGGTAACGACGTACAGCAAGTCTACGTCGAAGTCGTTGATTACCTCGACGTTGAGATTGACATCGAATGGGACGATGGCTCTGTTATCGCCACTGGTGAGGGAAGCAAGGCTTTCACAGTCAGTGTACTACTGAACGGTTCCTCGGACTTCATCACGCACAATCTCACAATGGAGATCGATGTTAGTGGTGACCTTGCATCAGCAACTGGAGGTCCGAACGGTGATGACCTCATTAGTTTGACCGCCGGTTCTTTGGTCCACTCCGTCAACGTCGGAACGGATCAAGTCGTCATGGTCTATCAGAACGAATCTGACCCAACCGACAACATTACTGAAATTCGAACCATCATGTCCGATGACATCAACAACGGTGTTTGGACGTACACAGGTTCTGTTCTTCCTGACAGCGGAAACCAAGAAGCTGCTTACGCAGTTGACGTTTCTATCGGAGGCTACTCGCTCTACGGACAATTTGAATCCTGTATGAATACGGTTCTCATCAACCAAACGGATGCTGAGGGCAACCCGACGACAACCGAAGAAACATACGCAAACTTCTGTGAAGAATCGTTCAGTAAGGACGATATCACTCGCAACAATGCTGATGACATCACGGGTACACTCAGCACATTCCACGACATCCGTATCTCGATGTTGACCATCAACCAAGGATACAACAACGATGGAACTGGAATCGCTACCTACACTGTCGGTGCCGGTGAGCCAGGAGATCTCTCTGTCGGCACATCCTACATCGATGCGGCTGTTGAACATCGCGGATCAGCAGCAAGTCAGTTGTACGATTGGAACGTTTCGTTCACCATCACAAACACAGACACAAACGAAGTCATCACTACACTTGAGAACGAGTGTCTCCAAGGTGTTGAACCCTCCTACAACTATGCCAAGTTGGGAACAGGCCCAGAGGCCTTTGACCAAGGCCATGCTTGTACTATGGTCGAATTCGATGTGGGTACATACACCATCGAGGCTGAGCTCATCATGGGTGGAAAGATTACCGATCAAAAGCCAAGCAACAACCTTGTCTCGATGGAGAAAGAGGTTCGAAACAACCTCCCAGTCATCTCCTCTCTTGACCTTGTCACGCAAGGGGACCTCACGCTCGGTATGGAGAACATGCTTGAGTTCGAAGTGTCCGTCTTCGATGCAGACGATGTCACAGGCGAAGACCTCACATACACTTGGGTTGGCGGTGCTGAGAGCATCACCCTCGCAGGATGTGGCGGTCAAGGCGGTGTCGGACGCACATGCACAACACCAATCATCCAAGACTTCGTTACAACCTTCCCGGTTGTCGTAACCATCACCGATGCTCATGGCGGTGAAGTTAGCGAAGAAATCATCATCGAAATTTGGAACGATGGAGTTGCAACTGATTCGACTGACAGTGGTATCACAATGGATTACTCCTTGACCTACTTCAGCAAGGCTGCGTTCACCATTGCCGTCACTGACGGTGCTTCTGATGACTGTTCTGGAATTACACTTCCAGACGGCGCAGGAGGCGAACTATCAGGTCAATACAGCCCTGTTGCTGTTGTTGACTACGAGCCGGTTACGACCTATGCTGCAAACGACGTTCTTGCTCAAAGCATCGAGATGATCTATGATTCAGGACTCGGTGCATCGTCCCTTTGGTTCACAACCAACTGTAACAGCCCATTGCTCACGCAACTTCTTGCTGATGGAGCAACCAACAGCGAGGATGACTCGACAAAGTCGGTTCTTTCTGCATCTCTCAACGGTGGCGTTCTACCAGCGGGTAAGTTCTTGCTCATCGATGCACCATTGCAAGCGAAGGATGCGCCAAGCGCATCCATCGGCAGTTTCAGTGCTGCAGCAGGAATGGGTGGAGACATCACCATGAACTGGGGTCTCGCAGGAACACCTCTCGCAGGTGACAAAATCGCAGTGAGCATCACCGATGCTAGCGGAGACACCTTCGAAGTTGATTTGGAGCGAGACATCGTAACTTACACCTACAGTGGTTCTTCAACCACGCACGGTGAATCCTACGACATCGAAGTTGCTGTCTGCAACAATGACGGACTCTGCAGCACTCCAATCGGATCTGCAACCGTGGTTGCTGACAAGCAAGTCGACAACGCTGGTGCAACCGGTGTATCGGTCACTGAAGCTGGAGACAAGTGGACTCTAACATGGAGTTCTACAGGAACAACCGATGATGTTGCTTCCTGGAATGTCTGCTACAAGAACCGCGAAGCTTTCGATGCCATCAACATGCCAACCACCTGTGTCAACACTGGCAGTGCAGAAACCATGACAGCTGATGTCATGATTCCAACCACTGGTCAAGGTACAATGTACTTTGCAGTTGTACCGGTTGACGCACTCGGAAACACTGGACTTGCAGCGTCTTCAGGTGCAGCAGGTGCTGATGCTTCGTACNTCAACGAGGTCGATGGCGGAGAGATTGTCGATGACAACTCCGATGGTGACGATGCGGCAAGCGGCGAACTACCAGGCTGGACCTGGGGAGCCATTGGCGGCGTTGTCGTCGTAGCGTTCATCGCTGGAGCCTTTATCCTCTCACGAGGCGGCGGCGACGGCGAAGACAAAGATTGGGACTACTGATCCCAACACCAACGACTGATCGGTCGTAATCTGTGCGTCAAGAACGCACAGGAGCCGCCAGGGGGGGCGTTCAGGCGCCCCCTCTGGCCTTTTTTTTATGTTCAAAATCTTGAGATTTGCTCGCTTCCAGATCCTATCGAAAAACTCGTGTTTCTCGCGGTTGTAGATTATACAAAATTTCGAATAAAAATAAATGTTCATTTTACAAAATGTTTGTACTATTGAGATAAAAAAATTGCTCTCAGTATAACGTTTCTTTTACCCAAAGAAAAATGGAATTCAAAGATTTTGCACCCCAACTCCTATAAGTGGCGGAGGACGTGGTTGCACTTGCATACAGTCCGTATGGGGTGAATGACTATGTTGGGAAACAAGAATAAGAAAACGAAAACCGCAATGGGTGGCATCGGAATTGCCGTTCTACTATGTGCTTTGATGGCCTTTATGCCAATGACAAGCCTAGTAGACAACACCGCAACCGATACTGTCAGTAACGCAGAAATCGTCTCAGAAGTAGACGATTTCTTCAAACTGCCAGCGACCATCGAACAAACAACCTATGAGTATGATGCCGCTCAGGAACTTCTGGGCATGAGGCAGACGAACACAAAGGGCTTCCTNACNGAGGACGGCAATATTGCACAGCTCACAAGCGATGAGCCAATGCACTACCTTGCCGACAGTGGGGCCTTTGAGGACATCAACCTCAACATCATGGCAAATCCAGAAGGGTGGGAAGTGACAGAGAACATCTTCACNACCAACTTTGCTGCAGAAGTTGCCAACGGTGTCAGCATCCAACCAAACCAGTTCGTCGATCCAATCGTCACTGGTCTGAACCCAATGCTCGTAACCATCGATATCACAGGAACTGCTCCTATGCCATACAACGCTGCTCCAGCTGTTGGTGACGTAGAAGTCGGAGGAAACGTGATTCGCTACCCTCTCGCAGAAGGCTTNGCAATTGACTACTCTGTTGATACNTCACAAGTCAAGCAAAACCTCCTCATCCAAGAGCGCCCTGTCCTTGACGAAATGGCGGCATACTTCGGTATGACCGAAACAATTCGTCTACCTATGGGCTACGGCCTCTTCCTCGACGGTGTCGCCCTCGGTGAAGAAATCACCACAACACAAGGCGAACTCGAAATCCGAGACCTCGAATCGGGTGAACTACTAGCTACCATCCCGGAGCCAGTCGTACTCGAAGACGGCGGAACGGAACCATACTACGGCACATACTTCATCCAAGTATATGGCCCAATGGTTCTGCTAACTACTGCTGTTGATTCGGATTGGTTGATGTCTGAAGACCGAGCATACCCGCTCGCTCTTGACCCAACCATCAAGGTCACAAGCGGAAACCGTGGATACTGTTACGTCTACTACGGTTACTGTTACAACAACACCTACGCATACCTCTACCGATACTATGGGTCGTACTACTACCTTCCATGGCACAAGTACACCTTCACAAGTTCCTCCGCACTACCAAGCGGTGCTACTGTTGAAGAAGTCAACTGGAAGCAATACGTGAACTACGGATACGGTAGTTCTTCTTCCACAAGCATTACCGCAAGAGTCCTCGAATCTTGTGGTACTGACGCACGGTACAACTACGGCGTTTCATCTGCATCCTGTTCAGGTGCAATCGGCTCAAACTTNTTGTCTGGATCCAACTCCAACGTCAATGAGCGCAAGTTGATTTCCTCGATNGGTAACTCAGCAGCCGCTGGAACTTATTCCCAGGGAACTGGCTGGAAGACGGCAGAAATNTGTGNCAACAACAACGCACAAGGAACAGCATGTTCCTCAAGCACAGGTTCTCACAACTACATTCTAAACGCTCAATCGAACTCTGGAGTAGTCGGGATGGGTGCTGACATGACGTCAAGCATCTACATCTACACTCGCTCGTACAACAGCGGTGGTTCCAACAGCTACCTCGAAGTGGTCTACTCCGGTGGATCTGACACGGATGCCCCAACCTCCAGTCACGTAGCTTACTCCGATCTAACTTCCTACGTTGAAGGAAAGCGTACCTTCTTTACCAAGTTGACCGATCTNTCNGGNATNGATACAACATCCACNAACGGNGTTAAGATGTNNTACAGTGTTAACAACGGNACATGGACATCTGTTAGCGCNACNACANTACAATCCTGTGGCACCACTTCAACAGANTGTCGCTTCAAGGCCTCAACACCTGACCTAAGTGCTGGCGACTACGTCGAGTACTACTGGAAATTCCAGGACTTAAACTCAGGAAGCAACGGCGCTAACGTTGGATACGATCCAGCACCTCCTGCNAGNGCAAGCAACCCTGCAACATGGGTTCAGAGCAACGCTCATCACTTCTTTATTGATGACGTGTCAAACGCAGGTACTGCTAAGAAGTTCACCGTCCTTCAGACGGATGTTCACTCGGGCAGTTACTACAGCCCTCAGGGTTACCACGACCGACAAATGACATACTACGATCACAGCGACGAGTATCTCTTTGAGTGGGATGTATCCAACTGTGGAACAGGAAGTTACTCCTGCTTCTACTCGTCCTCGTATTACTTCTACAACCAGTGGAAGCTTCAGTGGACAACTGCACCTAGCAGTGGATACAACGGATTTGGCGGAACTCAGTCAGGATTGAATGAACTCCACCAAGGCGATGGCGGATTCCTTGCTATTAACGCAAAGAACGGTCCTCAAATGAACCTCATCTACCACTACGATGCAACAGCAAACGACTGGGGCATGGTCGGTGTGGGTGACTCAACACCTGAGATTGAAACCGGTAAGCTCGCTGGTGGTACCGGTGCTACTTCAGTTAGCACATATGGTTACACTGCCGCATACAACATCCCTCTTTCAGGTCTCGACATCACCGGAACATTCGGTAAGTTTGACTGGAACGGAACCTACAGCACATCCAAGGCCAACTGGCTGTGTGCTGGTACAAACGGTTTCTACTACTTCTACCGATCCACATCCAGCAACGCTCGATGTTCTTCCGGATACTACTACGCATACCAGACCTCTTCGTACAAGTGGAGCGGATTTGCACTNAGCGCNGGATACTACGGTCGTATGGCATCCTCNGGTTCGACAACCTACAAGGTAGGAAACGTTGCACCAACACCGGATACCAGTGCTCCAACAATGGACCACGGAACCATGCGTGACTCGCACAGCAAGTCTCGAACGTTCACATACACAATTGCTGATGCAGGTGATCCACCATCAGGTTTGAACGTGAACCAAACCATTGGCGAAGGTCCAACACTGTACTATAGCATCAACAACGGTACACAAAACTCTGTCTTGCTCAGCCCAGTTGGTAAGCAACGCAGCGCTTGTATCGATTCAGAGTGTGACTGGTCCGCAGAAATCACTACGCTCGAGCGTGGCGATTACGTAACCTACCACGCTACTTCTGTTGACACGTCAACAGCTACAAGCGGTACCAACACACAGACAACCACNTCGAACAGCTTCGAAGTCGGTGATCCAAACATGATGCTCATCGTCGAATGGCGAGACATGGGATACAACACACAATACTTGTGTGATTACCAAGTCATCTTCTATGACGTTACCAACGAGATCGAGTTCAAGTATGACTCCTCGTGTAACGCATACTACGACTATGCTACTGTTGGATACATGGANCACACTCGAACAAAGGGTGACACCATGCGAAACCCAGGTGGCGGATACATGGCNGGTAACAACCCACACAGCTCNAACTTCCGTATCTCAACNGACGGAAATGACCACGGCTACGAGTCCTTCTCAACTGGAATCAAGCCTGTCACGAACGCTGCTCAGGTAATTTCAGGGTCATCCAATGGACAACCAACCGGTTACTACTGTTCTTACAGTTACTANTGGAACCAGTACAAGACCGGATGTAACGCNAACATCGACCTGCCTTCAGGCTTCGAGTTTGANTACTTCCAGAAGTCCTTNGATGGTGATGACAGCAACGACCGTCTTCGAATCGGTCGTAACGGTTACCTCTACATGATTGACAGTGGTTCAACAGCTCTTGAGCGTGGTATCACTACATGGGGTACCAACATGCCATCCTTGCCGTACTCGAGCAACTCTGCTGCTCGACCAGGAACCATTGCACCATGGTGGGGCTACTACAGCAGCTACTACTGCTACGACAACACTAACACCGATTGTGGTGTCTACGTCCGTGCAATGCCGTTCGAAGGAAAGGGTACAGATGTTGACGGTGATCTAGATTGTTCCGGCAACAACGTNGAATGTATCTGGGACAACGAAGGTTCTCCATATCGAATCAGCCCGAACAGTGACTTCTTGTCCGTTTCAGGTGGCGACTTGACGATTCAGCCAGGTACCGTCATCCAGGTTGCATCCGGNAAGGGAATCTCCGTCGATGGCGCATGTGACTCCGTNAANGCTAGCGGAAACTCAACCGATCGAATCCTCTTCGAGGGTCAGAACGGTGCGGAGTGGAAGGGTCTTTCGTTCACTGACGACTGTGCCACAACCGGTGGTACTGATGACCGTCATGTCTTCAGCTATGTTGACTTCAAGAACACCAGCACAGCAGCGATTACCGCAGGTTCACGCCACGGTGATTACAACGCATACTGTGCTGACAGCTCCGGTGGTACACGACCGTGCTACTCCAACAACAACGTTGGAAACTTCACGCTCAGTCATGTAACCTTCACCAATGTCGAGACGGCAATCCGTCACGGAAGCGGTCAAGGAACTGGATTTACAATGAACGACTTCAGCATCACTGGTGCTGACAAGGCTTGTATCAACCTCCCATCCAGCGCTGACGCTATGATCATGGAAGGTACGATGACCAACTGTAACACAGACGGTGAATCATGGGGCGGTGCAATCGTTAACTACCCTGGTTCAACTGGCGGTATGTTGCATGTCGAGAACGTGACCATTGAGAATGCCTATGTCAATTTGATTGACACAGACCTTCAACACGTTACAGTCTCCAACGTTAGTGCAACCATCACAAGTGGATCTGCACAAACTGGAAGTGTACTTTCCTCCGACTTCGGTGTTGCGAGTGAAGTCAAGTTGTTCAACTTCGATGCAGATGATTACGCTAACGCAAACATCAACGCTCTCGGTCACATCAACATGACCGATGTCGATTGGGGAACCGCTGATTTGACCATCGCACCTGGTGGCGCATCCAGCACGGCCAACGGACCGTCTGGAGACCATGCAATCATGGACGACGTCACAGCGGGTGACATGCTCATCTACCGAACGCAACCATCCATCTTTGCAGATATTACTGCAGGTCACATTGACTTCTCGGGTAACGCTATCTCTACTGATGCAATGATTGTCACCAACCTCGACTCCGGTCGATTCGGTGTCGCAGGATGTGGATGGATTATCGATGTTACAACCATTGATTCTGACCGTGTCTACAGCAGTTGCTCAAGCAGTGCTGCTCCAAACACGATGATTTTCGATAGTGGTACATTGACCCAC
>PAJM01000014.1 GCA_002706065.1 Methanobacteriota archaeon
CGACCACGGTGACGATGACCATGACGACCACGGTGACGATGACCATGACGACCACGGTGACGATGACCATGACGACCATGGTGACGATGACCANGACGACCACGGTGACGATGACCATGACGACCANGGNGANGATGACCATGACGACCACNGTGACCATGACGACCACGGTGATGATGACCATGACGACCACGGTGATGATGACCATGACGACCACGGTGATGATGAAGATATGACCCCTGCAATGGTTCTCGAAATGTTTGACACGAACNGCGACAATGTTCTCTCATGGGATGANTTCATTGAATCATGGGAGGANGATGACCATGACGACGATCACGATGACGATCATGATGACCATGACGACGATCANGATGACCANGACGACGATCANGATGGAGAGGAGGAAGATATGCTCCGAGCCATCTGGAACGAATCTGATACCGACATGGACGGCAACCTGTCCGCTGACGAACTCGAGCATTTCATCCACGAGATAATGGAATTGTCCGAAGAGGATGAAACCGTTGGATATGCAGTTATTCACATCGAAGCTGAGGGCGAATATGGATTTGCCCTGCCACGAGAGGTCGAACTCTTTGTTCTCATGGACGAGGGTGCACATGAAGGCCACGGCCATGATGACCACGGTGATGATCATGACGACCACGGTGATGATCATGACGACCACGGTGATGACCATGATGACCACGGCGACGATCATGATGATCACGGTGATGAGGAAGCTTTGGAATACGATCCACACAGCTGGCTTGATCCTGTTGCATACAAGACCCAAGTCGGTCTTGTTCTTGAAGAGATGAAAAAAGCCTTCCCTGACTTGGCTGACACCTTCCAAACGAATGCCGATGCATTCATGGCAAGCCTGGACAAACTCGACAGCGATTACGAAGCCGCTTTCGGTGCGAACGGAACCTGTACGAACAAGAGCGTTGCTGCAAACCACAATGCATATTCATACATCGCTTATCGATATGACCTTGAATTCGTAACTGTACACGGACTCGACCCAGAGGGTGAGCCAAGTGCAGCAGACATTGCGAAGGTTGTCGAGAAAATCAACGAGGACGAAATCTCAGTACTCTATGTTGAAGANTACACAGACATAACAGCAGTGAACAGTATCGTTGATCAAACAAACGGCGTTACAGTACAAACCTTGTACACAATGGAACTTCCACCAAAGGATTCGAACGATGACTATCTCTCGCTCATGGAAAAGAACCTCAACAGCCTGAAATCTGGATTGGGTTGCTGATCTGAGTAGGATTGAAACTGGAGGAATGAACNCATGCANATGGTTGACATCCTTCCGATTGCCTTTGTCAGCGGAGTGTTCCTGTTCTTTGCTTTCAAAATCACTACNGTGTTCTTCACAGCTCGCCGTTCGTTGTGAAAGCAGCCTCAAGGTTTTGAAGGACCCCAAGACACGCCGGATGGNTTGTCGAAATGGGTACCATTTCACATAGTAGGGCCGACGGAGTTGAATTGATGTTGAATACGACCGACATGTTCGTGATTCGCTCAGGGAAGTTGGTCCTTGAAAACATCAACCTTCGAATCAACCAAGGCGAATTTGTAGGCATCGTCGGGCCAAATGGTGGTGGTAAATCCACACTACTGCTCACAATTTTAGGTATTCTTGAACCTTCGAAAGGAAGTGTGGATGTCTTCGGACACAATCCAAAACTGGTTAACTTCAATGGCAATGTTGGTTGGGTCTCACAAGATGCTGCAAGTATCCCTACAAAGATGCGAATGACGGTTCGAGAATTGATTACACTCGGCACGCTCTCTTCATCGAATCTGTTCTCATTTCGACGAAAAAAGAACAATGAAGTTGTTGAAAACGCCATGAGACTTGTTGGGTTATCTGACCTCGCTGGAATGGATATTGGACGTTTGTCTGGTGGGCAACGCCAGAGAGCCGTTATTGGTCGTGCACTCGCTTCAAACGCTGAACTGCTTATTTTCGATGAACCTCTCGTAAATGTCGATCGAGAGGCACGAAATGGAATCCTGAAGTTGCTGGATGATCTTTGTCACAACCAAAACAAGACCCTGTTGATGGTCTCTCACGATCTTACTGCGATTCGACAGTCTGCTCATCGGGTGATTTACCTTGACGGAAAAATTCAATTTGACGGTTCGCCAAGCGAGATACCCGATTTGAGTGGTCTTGCTGGACTGGTTGGCATTCAGCACGTTCACGCACACGGCAAAAGGGAGGATGAACAATGACACTCAGTGAGGTCTTGATCGAGATTATCGGACCTGCTTTGGAATCCCTCACACCGTTGATGCCGGGTGAAACCTTCCCATTCTTCTTTGAGTTGGAAATGTTCCAACGTGCACTCATAGCAGCCATTCTGACAACAATTGTCGCTGGATTTTACGGTTCTTTTTTGTTGATAAAAAATCTTGCATTGATGGGTGACGGTCTTGCGCACGTCTCGTTTGGAGGCGTTGCTGTCGGCATCGTTCTTGGAGCAACTGCACCGTTGTGGTACGCCCTGGTGTTCAGTCTAACAGCGGCGATCATTATCCATGAGNTACAGGAACGAGATCTGCTAACGGGTGATGCATCAATTGCGATTTTCCTTACTGGNATGCTCGCACTCGGACTCGTCGTGTTGCGCCTGTATGGCGGTGGAATCACATCGGACATCGAAGGGTATCTGTTTGGGAATCTCCTTTTGATTGATTACGATGATCTCGATTTGATTCTCTACATCTCGTTGTTCAGTTTAATCTCTCTCTATTTCCTGTACGATGCACTCCTTGCAACCACCATTGATGCTGTTGCAGCACGCGTCCAGGGCATACCAACGCGCTGGATTGGTCTTTGGTTTAGTGCAGCAGTGGCAGCAATCGTTGTCTCAATGGTCCAAGTGATTGGTACATTACTCGTCACGGCCTTGCTTGTAACNCCAGCAGCAACTGCGCAACTTATTGGACGAAGTTTCAAGAATTGCATGATGTTGACACAACTCTTCGGTCTTTTATCGGTCTTCATTGGACTGTACCTCTCATCGGAACTTGAGACGGGCAGTGGTTCCATGATTGCTCTCGTATCTGCTGTTTTCTTCGGAGTCGTTCTCATTTGTCGTACAGCAATACGTCAATTCATTGAAAAGAAAGAAGATTCTGAACTAGAGAAGATGTATGGAAATTAGAATAACCCACTCGCTTGTCATCGATTCATGAACCCAATTGTCAAGTCCCTACTTGAATTCAATGACGCTTTCGAAATCCCAAAACTCGATGCACCTGATTTGGGCCCAGATGAATTGATTGAATTGAGAATTAAACTTCTTACTGAAGAAGTCCAAGAGTACGCGGAAGCTGCCCGATCGGGTGATTTGGTTGAAGTTCTCGATGCGTTAGCAGACATTGGCTACATTCTTGCTGGAACCATCATCAATCATGGTATGCAGCACATTTACGACGATGCATTCAACGAAGTACATCGAAGCAACATGGCAAAGCTCGTCGATGGAAAGGTGATTCGAAGAGATGATGGGAAGGTGCTCAAGCCTGAAGGCTGGCAGCCCCCGCAACTGGCTCAATTCTTGCAATGAATTGATGAATACCTTCACAGTGGGCTTAACATGACCTCTCGTCCTGTTGCACTGGTTACTGGAGGAGGCAGAGGCATTGGTGCTGCCATCAGTCATCGACTTGCAAAGGATGGCTACGATGTGCTTCTCACGTACAACACCTCATCGAAACCTGCAGAGATGGTCGTCGATACGATTCGTAGCACTGGTGGCGATGCGCTGGCAATCAAGGTTGATTGTTCTGATGAAGGGGAGGTTGGCCTGCTCGGTATCCATCCTTGGATGAACAGAACCATCGATGCTCTTGTTCTCAATCATGGGCGATACGACCGAGTTCCTGCCGCTGAGATGGAATTGGATGACCTTCGTCGAACNATGAANGCCAATTTCGAAGGNGCAGTCAATCTCTGGAAGGTGGTTCAACCTCACCTTGCAGCTAACGCAAGTATGGTCGTCGTTGGTTCTCAATTGGCAACCCGTGGCTCACCACATGGTGCTGATTATGCTGCATCAAANGCTGCTTTGAGCACGTGGGCTCGATCNCTTGCGTTAGCGGTCGGACCCGAAGGAAAACGTGTCAATGTCCTCGCTCCGGGCTATGTTGATACAGATATTCTTGCTGGTGATTCAGATTCTAAGCGAGCACAACGCATCGAAGAGGTTCCACTCAAGCGAATTGGTACGGGTGAAGACATGGCCTCCATCGTCTCATTTCTGTTGAGTCAAGATGCAGCGTACATCACGGGTGCNGTCCTCCATGCCAACGGTGGACTCTATTTGCCTTAGACGCATATTCATCAAGGGTTGGCGCGAAGGCCAACCATGACCGAAGCGTGGGATGACGATGGTGCCTTTGAGCACATCGCCGATCAACACGTTACGGAAGTTGACCTGGCTGANCGTGACCCATTCGACCTTTCAAAGGCACTTGAAGGCGCAGCAATGGAGCACCTCCATCCATCGGTGAAGCGCTTTCGTCTGCACAGCGAATTTGAACCATCAGGTGACCAGCCTGNTGCCATCGANGAACTGGTCAAGCAATTGGAAGAAGGGCAAGAGCGATGCATTCTCTTGGGTGTGACTGGAAGTGGCAAGACNTTTGCNATGGCCAACATGATTGAACGACTCAATATTCCAACACTCATTCTGAGTCACAACAAAACGCTTGCACGTCAATTGTATCACGAAGTTGCAGGATATTTCCCTGAAAATGCAGTTGAGTATTTCGTTTCCCATTACGATTACTACCAGCCTGAAGCGTATCTCGCAAAGCGAGATTTGTACATCGACAAGGAGATGTCGATCAATGAACGCATTGAACAAGAACGGTTTGCTGCTGTTGCGAGCCTTGTCAGTCGTCCCGATTGTGTCATCGTTTCCTCCGTTTCGTGCATCTATGGTCTCAACCCACCCGAAACCTTCCTCGAGCATCATGCACGCGTCCACAAGGGTCAGGAAATCGATCCTCAAGACCTCGTCCGTGAATTGGTAGCACTCCAATACACACGGACAACAACCGACCTGTCGCGAGGGGAATGCAGGCTACGTGGCGAAGTACTCGATGTCTGGATGCCTTCTCGGGACGATCCACTTCGCATTCGATTCGATCTTGACGGCGTAACACACGTCCAAGTGTGTGATCCTGTATCTTGGGAAGTTCTTGATGATCTAGATGAGGCCTGGATACACCCCAAAGAATTCTTCATGACCAGTCAAGAACGCTTTGAGCAAGCGCTTGAGAGCATTGAAGACGAACTTCAACTTCGTCTCACTGAATTCGATATGAAAAACAAATTCCTTGAACGCCATCGGCTTGAACAGCGNACTCAATACGATTTGGAAATGCTGCGAGAGATTGGACACTGCCAAGCTATTGAAAATTATTCGTTGCATTTTGATGGGCGTCAACCGGGTGAACGACCGTATTGTTTACTCGACTTCTTTTCTGCGTGTGCTCGACAATTCCACGGAGACCCGAAAAAATTCCTCGTGATTATGGATGAGTCACACGTCACACTTCCACAAGTTGGAGGCATGTACTTCGGAGACAAATCACGNAAGGACAGCCTCATCGAACACGGATTNCGGCTTCCTACAGCAGCGGACAATCGCCCATTAAAGATGCCAGAATTCCAACATCTTGTCCCACAGATGGTGTACGTATCTGCGACGCCTGGTGAGCGAGAACTGCGCCACCTCTGTGAAGTGACCAAGCAAAAGGTACCACTTGGTCTTGAACACGTCGCCTCTGCCGGTGGTGCTCGGCCCGGCGAGAAGAAGAAAAAGCACCCAGATTCTGAAACCATGTACGAACTGTTGCAGTCCATTCAGGGTATTGCTAAGATGGAATTACGTCCGACAGGCCTTCTTGATCCCAACATCGAGGTTCGGCCCACTGAAGGGCAGGTTGCTGACCTCTTGTCCGAGATCAATCTACGAATCGAGAAAGGGGAGCGCTGCCTTGTGACGGTTCTGACCATCAAGTTCGCTGAAGAAGTCGCCGAGTATCTCAACCGAATGGGTGTACGTTCCCATCACCTTCACTCCGAAATCGATACGATTGAACGGACTGAAATTCTCAATGCCCTGCGTATTGGCCACATCGATGTGGTCGTCGGAATCAACCTTCTTCGTGANGGATTGGACATACCAGAGGTCAGCCTTGTCGCTATTTTTGACGCTGACCGTCAAGGATTCCTTCGAAATGAACGATCTCTGTTGCAAACCATTGGACGAGCTGCAAGGAACTCAAACGGACGAGTGTTGCTTTATGCCGATGGAGTAAGTCCTGCAATGGAAGCCAGCATACGTCAAACGCTTGAGCGTCGTAAGCGGCAAGATGCTCACAACAAAGCCAATGGCATCGTCCCCCGCACGATCATCAAGGCATTGCCTCAGATGGGTGCTGAATCGGATGAACTGATTGCAGGTACTGCCACCGCANGGGATGGCAAACGTCGACTTGTGGCGAAGAAGGGTGGACGAAAGGATGGCGATTGGGCCTCAAAATTCAATCTTGGTGCCGGTGCTTGGGCTCAAACCGAAAGAAAAACTCCAATTGAAAATTCAAAAATGCAATTGACATATGATGAACCTGATGACGTGAATTCCAACCTGACACGGGAACAACGACTTGATTTGTTGAACGAACTCAAATCGGCGATGAAAGAGGCTGCAAAGCAACTCGATTTCGAAGAGGCTGCTCGATTGCGCGACCGTATCTTTGAACTTGAACAACGGCTGTAATCAGTTCNCAAGACGATGAGCAGCTTCATTCAACGATTCACCATCTCGACACAATGAACGAATGTATCGTGCAATGGTTTCATCAGAACCCTGTAGATCGTACAAATCACCAACCCATTCCAAAGGCTCATCGAGAACGTGTTCAGTTCCGGAAGAGAACGCCCGCCACAAGGAGCATTCACTTCCATCCTGAGCCATCGTCTGGAGAAACCATGGAACCGATTCGGCTGGACTGGTGCACGCGAGGTTGCCCTCATTGACCGTGATGACCCAGCAGCGGCCGTGACTGTGGGGGATGTTTGCAGCATCGAGGAACTCGAGGACGTCGCTTCGTTCTGCTCCTGGTTGAAGCCATATGTGAGGAATTGTGCGATCTTCGAGCAACCATTGTCGCAGGGACGCAAGGACTCGATCNGGAGAGANAAACATNACAAACAACTCGGGTTCNAGGGATTGCCACGGATTGTTGCGTATTGGACGNCCAAGAAGGGTGTTCCCTGCATCCTTTGGATGGATTGGAATCATTCGATAGCCAAGATGTCCAGCATCATGAAANGCTTGATGGGCTGGACGATCTACTCGNAAACCAGCCCCAAAAATGTGAACGGACTGAATTGATTGCAGCCATTCGTCGTCGCTCATGGTAACACCTGACGCTGTCTTGTTTTGAAAGGCTGTTTGCTCATGGAAGAAAACGTCGATTCAAAAGGTAATGCGAATTTCTCCAGGTATGAATTACGTTATTATCGGCGGGAACAGTGATATTGCTGCGGNTGTTATCCAACGCTTAAGCGACGCAGGACACCTCATNCATGCGCTGGTCCGCAGTGAAGANGACGCAGCCCGATTGCAGAGCCAAGGCCACAGCACAACGGTGGGCGATGCGACCAAAGAAGCCGACATCAAGCAGTGCATCGAGGCTGCAAAAGAAAAAGGTGAGATCGATGGNCTCCTCCATTGTGTNGGTTCNATTGTTATTCGACCACCACATGCGCTCAATCAGGACGCATTCGAAGAAGTGATTACAACGAACCTTACCTCTGCCTTCCTCGCCCTCTCAGTTGGTGGTAAAGCAATGCTCCGCCAAGGCCAAGGGAAAATGGTCTTCACATCCAGTGTCGCAGGTTCACTCGGACTGGTNAATCATGAAGCCATCGCTGCTGCGAAAGGAGGCATCGAAGCCATGGTCCGTTCTGCTGCNGCAACTTATGCTCGNCGAGGCCTCCGAATCAATGCCGTNGCACCCGGTCTGACCGATACGAANATGGCATCAAAGATTCTCGCAAGTGATGCCATGCGAGATGCTGCTTCNCAAAAGATTCCAACGCAACGAATCAACAAAAAGCAAGAAGCGGCCTCTGCAATGTACTGGCTTCTTACCGATGCACCTGACAACTTGACAGGGCAGGTCCTACACCTTGATGGTGGTATGGCCAACGTGTTGGTGTGAGGGCGAGCATGAAGGTAATCATTGTCGGTGCAGGATTGGCCGGTTGTGCCACCGCATGGGCTCTTGAACAGCACGGTTACGACTGTACGATCATCGAATCATCAGAGAAGGCCGGGGGCCGGATGAGAAGCACAAGGATTGGAAATTACAACGTTGATGTTGGTTTTCATGTCCTGCATACCGCCTATCCCTCGCTTCAACGATGGCTTGATTTGAATGAACTTCACCTCAAATCAATGGACGCTGCAACGGATTTAATCTCGCCGTCAACAGGCACCATCAAGACCATTGGAGACCCACTGCGAGCACCATCAACACTGCTTCCAACCATCCTTTCTGCAGGAATTTGGAATTCACTCAGAATGCTTCGATGGCGACTCAAAACAAGAAAGAAGGATTTGGAAATTGCTATGGATTCTCCATCGCTTCCACTCGACGCTTATTTTGATTCAATGCGCTTTAGTAAAGCGTTTCAAACCTCATTCTTGCGTCCATTGTTCGCAGGTATTACACTCGATCCGGAACGCAAGGAACGTTCTGCTTTTGCTGGGTTTACATTTTCAGCTATGTCACATGGAAACATGACCATGCCAAAGCACGGAATTGAGGCAGTACCGAAGCAGATTCTTCAGCGTCTCAAATCAACAGAGATGATGCTCAATACAACGGTCTCTGCTGTTGCAAAGGACTCGGTCACCCTTGCGGATGGCCAGGAACTCAGTGCTGACATGGTCGTTCTTGCAACGCCACAGCACGTGACCTCTCGTTTGCTGAATGAGCAGGAGATAACTCGCCGAAAAGAAACGGCAACCTATGTCTATGCCTGTCAGGATGCGCCACTGAAGCAAGCGAGATTGCTGTTGAATACCGAATATGGAAATGGTCAACACAAAATNTTGCACGTNCACGTTCCAACACTCGTACACGATTCGGACTCCCATCTCGTTGTCGCTACCGTCGTTGGAGAAGATGCTCGTCTTCATGAGCAAGCCNCNGAACAAGAACAGATTCAAAGCGAATTGGTCAAGTGGTTTGGAAANNAAGTCAACGAGTGGTCTTTCGTAGGAACGACGTACGTTGATTATGCCCTACCNTCGGGGGGNACAACAGCNATCGGTCGNGAACGACGACCNCTGATTCACGAGGGNATCTACTGCNTTGGTGATCACACAATGCATCCTTCCGTGCACGGAACACTTCGCTCTGTTGAACGAATGTTGGAACACCTNGATATTCCGATACCCATGAAAGGTTGATGAAGTGAAACGATGGCGATGGAATATGGCCATTGACCCCAAGGACTTTGATATCCCCGTCAAGGATTACGCATTCAGTGAGGTCTCAAGTCCAACATCCCTGATCGACCAAATGGCACAGGCGGGTGGATTTACTGCAACAAAACTTGCAACAGCTCGTGATATCCTGCTTCAAATGCGAGAGGAAGCCGATGCGGTTGATGGCGATTCAAGTCANGTCTGCAATTGGCTCTCATTCCCTGCTTGCCTCTGTGCAACTGGAACTCGCTCGTTCTTCATTGAAGCCATCAAAACCAAGATGTTCAATGTCGTTTCGACCACGTGCGGAACGCTCGATCATGACATCGCACGTTCCTACAAAGATTACTATCATGGAGCATTTGAATTGGATGACATCGAACTCAGTGAACATGAATTGATGCGGCTTGGAAACGTGATTGTACCGAATGCATCCTATGGTGAAATCATCGAAGCAGTGGTCATGCCAGCCCTTGAAGACATCTACAACGATCGACTCAAAGAAACCGGTAAAACAGGAGCGGACGCTTGGATTGGTTTCGGATCCATTCATCTCGTGTGGGAGCTTGGCAAGCGAATCGGTAAGCCGGACTCACTCATCTACTGGGCTTGGAAGAATCAGATTCCTGTCTGCATTCCAGGCATAACGGATGGATCGATTGGAGCACAATTGTTCATGTTCCGCCAGAAACATCGAGACTTCCATATCGACACACTTGCTGATGAACAAGTGATGTCAGACCTCACNTGGGATGTTCAAGCCTCAAACGCATTAATGGTCGGTGGTGGGATTTCAAAGCACCATGTCATTTGGTGGAATCAATATCGTGGTGGTCTTGATGCTGCTGTCTATGTCACGACTGCTCCAGAGCACGATGGCAGTCTCTCTGGTGCCCGATTGCGTGAGGCGATCAGTTGGGGCAAAATGCGACCTGAAGCGCCGAANGTTTGCGTCGAAGGCGATGCGAGTGTAATCCTTCCATTGATTGGAAGCGATCTCTTCAATCGTTGAGTTTTCCTGCAATGTANACCATCATCGCAGTTCGAAGTGGGCTTGTAGGCTGCCAACCATGCCCATCGCATTCGACAAGAACCTCATGCAGTGNTCCTAAGGACGGTCTTGTTGTTCGATCGACTGAATCGATTGGAACAACTGCAATGTTTGGGGATGAAGGCTGGTCGAGATGTGATGCAGTAAACTGTCCTGTTGAACCGGCTTGTGTTCGCTTGTACAGCATTCCCAATTCGTGATGCGTCTGTTGAGTTGTCCATTGACGTCGTCCCGCTATGTCCATTCGTTCTGGGAGCACTGGTTGATGAAGTGCAATACGGACAAGGGCATCGACAACATCGGATTCTGCAACCCAATAATGAGAACCGCTTTGTTCGATGGTCTCACCAATGTTTGTCCAAATCAACTCAAGGCCAGGATTGGCCATTCCCCTGTTCGGGCCAGATGGGAGTACATCATGCAAGCGAATGGAACAGGATTGATTGACTGTAATCGTGTTTTCCTCTGAAAAGAATTCAAACACAAGGTCGCTTTCATCGGAGGCAACAACCGTTGCAATTCCCGCTTGCAACACCACATCATGCTGCTGTTGTACACGCTCAGCATCGTCCTTCTCAAGACAAAGAGTAACATCGAACATCAGGAGTCGTTCGATGAAGGATTGGGCGATGGAACCATCGGTTGGATGGACACGCACACGAACCATTCTTCTCACGCTATGAAGGCTTCAATGGCTTGTTGTGTGATATCGATGACGAGATCGACCTCTTTGGAAGTAATGGCGAAGTTAGGCGTGTAGCGCAATGCGTTCATACCACCGTGTATGACACCAAGACCATGCTTTCTGCACCACACTTCGACCTTATCGAAACCAACGACTTGCAACGTGTCTGGGTTCAATTCGGCACAAACAAGCAAACCAGTACCTTGAACTTCGAGAATCTGTTCAGGATACTTGGCTTGGAGAACCTTCAGTTTCTCCACCATTTCCTTTCCTCGGTCACGAATGTTATCTCTTAGTTCTGGCGTAATGTTGTCCAGTACTGCAACAGCTGTTTCCAATGCTCGTGGATTGGTTGTCATCGTGTTNCCGTAGATACCAACAACGTAGAGTTCGCTCGCACGCTTGTTCATACCAAGCACAGACAATGGGTACTGGCCTGCATTCAATGCCTTTGACCATGCTTCAAGATCAGGAGCTTCTGCATCCTCAAATCCTTCGTAATCGACAACCGACAAGCATCCTTGCCCACGCAGTCCTGCCTGTACGGAGTCGACCATGAGCATCGAACCGTGTTCGAGAGTCAAGCGCCTTGCCTCATCGTAGAACTCTCGATCAACACAACGGCCTGGACTACCTTCACCTTGTACAGGTTCCAATGCCATCATTTCGATGAAGAAACCTTCATCATCAGCCCGTTGGAACATTGCTTGCAAAGCCTCAATATCGTTTGCAGGAACCAGTAGCAGGTTATCCATGTCACGGAAGGTTGCGAGATTTTTCTTGTATCCATCCATGCAGGAGTGGGATATCTGCGCAGGCCGACCGGTTCGTCCATGGAAAGCACGTTCGACTGCAAGGAGTTTCGTCGGTTTTCCTTCATGACGACCACCTGGGTCGGTCATGTGCTTTGCATTCACGTCTGCAATACGAAGGCCAACCGTCACGGATTCGGAACCGCTGTTCATGCAAATNAATCGATCAAACGGGCAGGAACCACGGGTGTGTCCGAGCTCTTTTCGTAGTCGGTCGCCTAATCGCTTTTGAGAGAACGAAGGTGTCATGACATTGGCCATGACCCAATTCTCACTCATTGCATCGATGATGGATGATGGGCCGTGTCCACTTCCGAGCATTCCGTATCCACCGTTGTCATGGAGAACTGCCCCGCATGCTGTTACCAACCAAGGCCCTCTACCTGCAATCGGGATGTAAGGGTTGACCGTCGCTGCCGAATAGAAATTAACGTAATCAGACTGNAGGTGTTTGATGAGTTCTGCTTCTGGCAAGGACATGATGTCTTGACCAAACTCTTGGACGAGTGTATGGTGAAGTTGTCCTGCTTCGTGAATCGCCTGAACAAGTTCNGCGTCGGATCTGCAAAAGTCCTCGATTACATCATCATGAAGTCCAACGGTCTCTTTCGGTCCACTCGACGCTCGCATGTGATGTAAGATGGTGAGAGGATTATCCGCCATGTGTAGCGCTGTCAAAGAACTCCTTTGAACATAGCCCTGCCGCCATGTTCTGGACTTGTGATTCTTCTGGCTTCAATGAGTGAGGGCTGTGAAAAAATGGAAATTCCAATTGGAAATCATCGTATTTTCTAATTTTTTGATACCGTCCGTCGTACTTGGATCTCCAAAACCAAAGGAAACTGATTTCAATTGGAAATACGATTCAACAAAAACGGAATCTCAGTATGTTTTGGAAATTATACGACATCCAAAATGTGATTTTTTTTCCAATTCCCAATACAAATTAACCTCATAAAATACAAAATTGCAATTGAAAAGTTAATTTTTAGTGTCGAAGAGTATATATGATTCATCGGGTGAACACCTCCTAACCGGGCATGACCCGAGGAGATGGGAAAAAATGGCAGACAAAGAATACAACATCCAGGAATTAGTACACCGGGATGTTTATGTGAACGACAAAAAAGTAGGAACAATTGTTGGTGAACGACATCACCCAAACGAGGCACGCGTCCAATCGATGCGGATCCAAGTTGAGTCAGATGTTGCTGACGAATACATGAGGAAACCTGCAGAACTAGCACCGCTACCAAAGGAATTGGTCCACAGCATCCAAACAGATGGAACTGTGAAACTGTCCAAGTCCATGCGTGAGCTGCAACGACGGTGGAGAAATACAATCCGTATCGATGAGAAACTCTACGCACCCGACGAAATGTTGGACCGAGCCGTTCTTGACAATCAAGGTCGAGAAGTTGGCGTAATCACTGGCATGGTCAAAGTAAAGCGAACCTACAAGGGATTCATTGTGCGAACTCGACTTCATGCTCAGAAGCAGTATGGTATCGAGGAAAACATCCGAATTCCATTAACGGCGTTCTCACGAACACGTGAGCGCCTCGACGAGATTGTTCTTTCTCGAACATTCGATCGTGTCTTGCAGTTGCCTTCTTACATTGCAATTAACGATCCAAATTTCGATGAAGAGTGATTTTCAATCAACCGTCATTCTTATGACAAGGTTGTAAGTCGGAGGCTTGCCCTTGCGCGGGTGGCTTAGTCGGTTAGAGCACCCGGCTGATAACCGGGAGGTCGCAGGTTCAAGTCCTGCCTCGCGCACCACTGCTGTAACAATGCGGTGTCGTACGACTCGCAAAGAACATGAACGGGCGGCTGTTAGGGCTGTCTGAGGGAAGCCTATGGTCGTCGTCTCGGGGAGCAATGCGCAACAAGTGGCAGAACAACTTGCCATCGCTCTGGAATGGGACCATGTCAAACTTGAAGCTCGAAGGTTTCCTGACTCAGAAGGATACATCAGAATTCCCGAAGAACAAATCGAAGCGATTCGATCGGAACCTGTTGTTGTTGTATCCAACACGTTTCCAGATGCCGGTATCGTTGAAACCATGCTGATTCTCAAAGCAGTTTCCGATGTTCGGAAAGGTTCGATGGAAAACCTTCGCGGAATCGAACCTCAAAAAATGGAAGATATTGGCCCCGGAGTCTACCTTGCGGTGCCATATTTTGGATATTCTCGCCAAGACAAGCGATTCAAGCCTGGTGAAGTCATCTCTGCAAGGGCGATTGCTGACATGTTGGCAGATCAGTGCGATGGGCTTGCAGTGTTGGATTTACACGCTCCAAAGGTTCTCGAAAACCTCTCCATTCCTGTTGCATTTACCACAGCAATGCCCGAACTTGCAACGCACCTTCAAGCCGAGGTGAATCCGGATTTCATTCTTTCACCTGACAAAGGAGCCATTGAAAGAGCAAGTCAAGTTGCATCGTTGATCGGTTGTGAATTCTCGTACCTTGAGAAGACACGAATCGATGCGCACACGATTGTTCACCAAGCAAAGGATTTGGATGTCCAAGGAAAAATTGTCGCCATTGTGGACGATATGATCGCCACTGGCGGAACCATTTGTCGCGCCGCCGACGCCCTTCGTTCACAGGGTGCTGTTGAGGTCCATGCAGCATGTTCTCACGGTCTTTTCACGGGCGGAGCAATTCGAAGACTGACCCAATATGTTGACGGTGTTCATGCCACTGGAAGCCTATCGAACCCTCGGTCGGTGATTGATGCTGGTGAAGCTCTGGCCCGTGGAATCAATCAACTTCTCGAAAACTGAGGTGTTCTTGGCTTCCAATGGCCTTGCACTGACTTTATATGGTCGAGTGTTGGCGCAACGAATACCACACGAGGATGAATCCAATGAGTGTACACGTACGATTTGAAACCCCAAGCGACCTCGCCGACAGTATTTACGAGCTCATCCGAGCAAACCAAGGCGGGCGAATCAAAAAAGGAAGCAACGAAGTGACCAAGTCCGCTGAGCGCGGAACTGCACAGTTCGTTATCCTAGCCGAAGATGTCAACCCTCCAGAACTTCTGGCGCACATCCCACTGATCTGCGAAGAAAAGGGAATCCCATACGGATACGTCCCAAGCCAAGAATTCCTTGCCAAAGAAACCGGACTCCCAACAGGCGTCAAGACTGCTTCGATTGCTATGATGGAGATTTCCAAAGCAAACACAGAAGCGTTCAACAACGTTCTCGAAGCCATCAACGGCATCAAAAACTGAACAGGTGATTCAACATGAGTGACGAAACAGTAAGCGGCTGGCCTGCCGAAGTTGTTGAGATCGTCGGTCGAACTGGAATGACCGGTGAAGCAACTCAGGTCAAGGTCCGAGTGAACGATGCACCGAACCCACGAGACGTTGGTCGAATCATTACGCGAAACGTTGTCGGTCCAGTCCGAATGGGCGACATTCTCATGCTCAAAGATACGGGTCGTGAAGCCCGCAAGCTCAATGCACGGTGATCATCATGCCAGAGCGAAGAGTTTGTTCATTCTCCGGAGAAGAAATCGAGCCGGGTACTGGAACCATGTTTGTCCGCAAGGACGGAAGCATTCTATGGTTCAAGAACAGTAAGGCTCGCAAGAACATGGTCAAGTTGTCCCGAAATTCCCGAAAGGTCAAGTGGACACGTCACTATGTTCGTGGCGGAATCCGCTGATTCAATTCGGTGAACTCATAAAGGGCCTCTTGGTGGCCAAGGACGGTGAAGAAGATGGAAACAACCTACATTATGGTCAAGCCAGACGGAGTACAACGAGGACTAGTTGGAGAAATCATTGGTCGATTTGAGCGAAAAGGACTCAAATTGGTCGGACTGAAGTCCATGGTTCCAAGTGAAGAAATCGCTCGACAGCACTACGATGTTCACAAGGAGCGACCGTTTTTCCCTGGATTGATCAAGTTCGTCACATCCGGCCCAGTCGTGTGTATGGCTTGGGAAGGCCGTGATGCGATTTCCGTTGCTCGCAAACTCATTGGTTCGACCAATGGGCGTGAAGCAGAACCAGGCACCATCCGTGGTGACTTTGGAATGGACATGGGATTCAACATGATTCATGGTTCAGATGCTCCGGAAACAGCAGCATTCGAACTCGGCCTCTGGTTCCCTGAAGGTTTGATGACCTGGGAAAACACCATGGGCGCTTGGGTTTACGAGTGAATATCTTTCTTCCTCCACAGGAGGCAGTCGCATGGACGAAACAGACGTGAACGAAGAAGAACCAGTCGTTCGCGGTGAGAACAGACAACCCATTGTTTCGGTTTTGGGTCACGTCGATCACGGGAAAACCAGCGTTCTTGATTTGGTACGATCCCTAGGAAGCGACCGACAAGCGAGTGTCATGGACCGTGAAGCTGGCGGAATTACTCAACACATCGGTGCGACTGAAGTTCCTGCTCACGTTCTCAATGAAACCTGTGCCAAACTGATGGGAGGTCGTCCGTTCAAGTCACCTGGACTGCTCTTTATTGATACGCCCGGCCACCATTCCTTCGCATCATTGCGAAATCGTGGTGGCGCCCTTGCTGACATCGCTATCCTCGTTGTTGACATCATGGAGGGATTGCAACCACAAACCATTGAATCCATCAACATCCTCAAGCAAACCAAAACACCGTTCGTTATCGCAGGAAACAAGATCGATCGTATCCATGGATGGATTTGTGAGCGAGATCGATCCTTCATTGAATCGCTTCAAGAACAACGAAAGGATGTCATCGACCTTTTCCAAGACCGATACTGGAAGCTTCTTGGGCAGGTCTCAGAGCATGGAATCAACTTGGAGCGTTACGACCAAATCAAGGATTTCAGAAAGTCGTTCCCACTTGTTCCAATGTCTGCAAAAGAAGGCGAAGGCTTGCAGGACCTCTTGACGGTCACTGTAGGATTGGCTGAACGTTTCCTTGAGGATCGCCTCACCGATACACTCGGACCTGCCGAGGGAACCATTCTTGAAATGAAAGATGAGATTGGAATGGGGAAAACCATCGATGTTATCCTTCACCGTGGATCACTCAGTACAGGCGATCACATCACCGTAGTAAGTGCAGATGGGCCGTTTGATGTTCGAATCAAGGGCTTGAAGAAAGCGCGGGGCATGTCCGAAATGCGAGATGCCGGTGACCGCTGGGAATCGGTTGAAACCATCCATGCCGCAGCTGGTGTGAAAATCATAGCACAGGGATTGGAAAAGGCCCTCGCAGGGTCAACGATTCGACTTGCAAGCGATGAAGCACATGAAGAAGCCAAGAAGGAAACGCAAGTTTCTGTTGAATTGGATGAGGAAGGCGTCGTCATCAAGGCCGATACAATTGGTGGGTTGGAAGCACTCGCGTTCGAACTGAAGAAGATTGATGTCCCCATCCGTCGGGCTACCGTTGGTCCAGTGAACAAGCGCGATCTTATGACTGCAGAATCAGCAAACAGTCGTTTGAATCAGATCATTCTCGGGTTTTCCATTGAACCCAACAATGAGGTCAAAGAACACCTCAACCAAGGTGATGAGAGCGTAGCCTGGATCGGTGGTGACATCATCTACCACATCATCGACCAATTTGAAGAGTGGAAAGAGACCACGAAGGAAGCCATGGATTCTGCAGCACGAGAGAATCTAGTCTACCCAGGAAAACTGCTCTATCTTGAAAACCATACATTCCGAAACAAAGGACCCGCCATCGTCGGTATGCGCGTGTTGGGTGGCCGAGTGCACCTCGGTCAACGGCTGATGAAACTCGATGGTACTCCAGTTGGTCAAGTCAAGAGCCTTCGATCTCGTTCGAGCGAAGAACTCAAGGAAGCAAAACAAGGAGAAGAGGTCGCTGTTGCAGTCATGGGGCCAACCGTTGGACGCCACATCGAAGAGCTGGATGAGTTCTACGTTGACATACCAGAATCGCATGTTCCACGTCTTGCAAAAGTTGAGTTGACTGCGTTGGAAAAAGAAATCCTCGAGGAGATTATTCGTCTCCATCGGAAAGACGACCACTTCTGGGGACGTCGTCACATTGGCTGATGCTTGTTCGACGTATGAACGGCATACATTCAAGTATCATGTCATGTGGTTTGCCGTTTGTAACCAAAGGTGAACGACCATGGATGCTGGATTTTCGCAAGGAAACATGGGTGGAGACGCCCGAACACAAGACCTAATTCGAACCGTTGCTGATATCTCCAACGGGTTGATGAATGAAGTAAGCAAAGTCATCATTGGAAAGAACGAGAACCTTCGAAGAGTTACTGTAGGAATCCTCTCCAACGGAAACATGTTGTTGGAGGATTTCCCTGGACTTGCCAAGACGTTGCTGGCCAACACCTTCGCTCGTGCTCTCGGATGTAAGTTCAAGCGTGTCCAATTCACACCTGACTTGCTGCCTTCAGACATCATGGGGACCTACATGTACGACCAAAAGTCTGGAGAATTCAAACTCCGTGCTGGTCCATTGTTTTCCAACATTCTACTCGCTGACGAGATCAACCGTGCTCCTCCAAAGACGCAAGCTGCTTTGCTTGAAGCAATGGAAGAGAAGCAAGTCACCATCGAAGGTATCACGCACAAACTTCCTGCTCCGTTCGTTGTATTGGCTACACAAAACCCAATCGAGCAAGAAGGAACCTATCCTCTTCCAGAGGCTCAAATGGACCGTTTCCTGATGAAGATGAGCATGGGCTATCCAGACCGTGCTGAGGAGAAGGCCATTCTCGCTCGTCGAAAACTCCGTGGAAAGGACCAACACGATGTTGATCAAATCACCTCGCCAAAGAAGGTCGTTGCTATGCAAAAGGCTCTCGAAACCGTTCACGTTGATCCAGCGATTCTCGCCTACATCGTTGAAATCGTTCAGCGAACTCGTGAAGACCACCGCGTTGTCAACGGCGCATCACCTCGTGCGTCCCAATCTCTGTTCAAGACTGGTCGTGCAGCAGCAGCAATTGCTGGACGCAACTACGTCATTCCTGACGACATCAAGGGGATTGCATTGCAAATCATCAGCCATCGTATCGTCATGAAACCAGAAGCAAAGATTCGTGGAATTACTGGTATGCACATCGTTCGAAAGATTCTCTCGGAAGTTCCAGTCCCTGTCATTTCCTGAGGTTTGAAATCGAATCCATGCCGAAGTTCAAAACAGGTGACACCTGTGGTTGGTTACGAGGCGGGTCCTGATGGTGATGAATCCTTACAAAATGGTCATCGCCGTCGCCAACCAGAAAGGTGGTTGTGCGAAGACAACGACAGCCGTGAACCTAGCGGCTGCACTTGCAAAGGGTTCACGCAAACAAGGCGTACCTCCTGCCAAGGTCTTGCTTGTTGATCTCGATCCGCAAGGAAATTGTGCCACATCGTTCGGTGTCGAAAAGAAAAACATCCGAAAAACAGCGTACGATGTCCTGGCCAATGATTCTGGTGAACCTTTACCGTTGATGGAAGAATATCTCTTGACGCCGCGAGAACTGAGTGATGCGATGCAAAAGGCATTCATCTTACGTCAAGGCAAAAAAGCACCATCAAACCTGGAAATCAAAAATTTGTGGTTGCTTCCAAGCGACATCCATCTCTCTGGAGCAGAGATTGAACTGTCGCACAAAATTGGGCGCGAAACGCGATTGCGGGAAGGCCTTGAACCCATCATCGATGAATTCGATTACATCATCATCGACACACCTCCATCGCTTGGATTGCTTTCCATCAATGCCATGTGTGCAGCAAACTGGGTCATGGTTCCCGTTCAAGCAGAATACTACGCTTTGGAAGGCTTCAGCATGCTGATGAATTCGATTAAAATGATACAGAAGCGCATCAATCGGAATCTGAAGATCTTCGGTGTTGCGATGACTATGGTTGACGCTCGTTCAAAATTAAGTCGCCACGTCTGTACAGAAGTATCGAGAAAGATTCCAAACAAGGTCTTCAACACAACCATTCGGAGATTGGTCAAGGTAGCTGAAGCACCGTGGAGCGGTGCTCCAACCGTTCTGTTGAATGAACCCCGGGCCAGCGGAGCAGGCGCAGGTTCTCTCGAATACTGGACCTTGGCCAAAGAATTCCACAATCGAGTTCAAGAAATGCGGCGAGAATTTGGAGTCAAAGAGCATCCACGATTACTCTCGGGTCGAAGATAAAGGTCGAGAAATCCGCCCGAGTTCCTTCTCTTCGCGCGGTTGGGTTAAGTAGGGAAGGGAGTCATTTGGTATCGGGATGCACAAATGACTGGAGAAGGAATGACCTCGGTAAGTGTAAGTTACGAAGTTCGACGACAATTGAATACTCTGCGTACGGTAAGCGGACACAAGAGCGTGAATGCGCTCCTTGAAGATCTCATTCGGGCGCACAAGATGGCACGAATGCGTGGTGAAATTGACACATTGCGAGAACACCTCAAGCGTGTTGCAGACGTCAACGTTGACCACCTTGTGAGCCGATTAAACATGGCTCCATTCGAGGTATGAGGTGCACATCATGATGGATTGGCGCCCTTCGGGGTACATTTTTACGACCAAGCAATTGATTCGAGCAATGTTCGACGATTCAACGGATGAAGCTCAGTTGTTGATTGCTGCGACTGCTGGAGAACTTGAATTGTTCGCTGAGAACAAGTCATGGAATGCTGTTCTATGGCTCATCATGAACATTCTCAAAGAAGATGGGAAGCCCATCTACAGTGGGAATGAACTTGGTAACCTTCGATCGAGTCTTCCAATCGTTTGGCGATAATTACTCGTTCCCGTATTTGGCAAGGTACTCGTGACCGTACCACTTCCATTGGTCCATCGTCCAGCCTTCAGGTAGACCTGATGCTGGAAGCGGTGGAGCCTCTGATGGTGCTTGTTGGACTGGCTCACCTGGTTCGGAGGTAGTGGATTCTTCTCCCATCGACGCAATCGATTCAATGGATTCCTCCCCAGAAAACAGTTCCTCTGATGAAGATTGATCTTCAATCGGTTCCATTTCGGGACCGACTTCTTCCTTCTCTTGCATATCGAGAGGTTGAATGTCATCTCCCCAAAGCGAATCGGATTCAACACCACCGGTCGCAGACGAACCTGCTGTTCCTTCAAGTGCTTCATCGATCGCAGCAGAAGTCGGTAAGGCTCCTCCATATTCCTTGCTCATCGAGGTCGCCTTACGACGCCCCATGACCATTCCTACAATGATGATGACAACGGTTAATCCACCAAAGATTCCTCCACCGTAGATCAATGCATCTGTCATGGCGTCGCTCTCGTACCAAGCACCGCTAGATGTTGTGGTCGTTGAATCGGTTGTATTCCAACTGCTGTAACTCATCGGTGTTTCATTTGCAGCGACTTGGTCTGCAACATACTGCAAATATGCTGGTGTACGCCAGCCTTGGCAGACGTCTCGAACGTCAGTAAAGTCAAGATTGCAATGATCTTGTTCGGTTTGGACACGCGCATCGTCGTCGTCGTAATCCGAGTTTGCACCGACTCCATCTCGGTCAATGTCAAGATACTCTCCTTTGATGAGATCCATTCCGTTCGACTCCGAAGCATCAGCCCAACCATCTCCGTCCTTGTCCTCACATCCATGCGAAGGCAATTCTGTGTTCTGTTGAGGGTTTTCGGGATCTGGTAACCAGGCTCGCGTTGAGTTTCCATTCTTGGTTGGACACTTGTCTGGGTTGGTTCCAAGTGCATTGTCTCCATACCCATCACCATCTCCATCGACCCATTGGGTTCCATCGGACGGGAGTGCGTCCGCTCCTTGAACAATGGACCAATTTTCATCCGGGTCTGAGTAACCATCCAAGTCGCTATCAGGACAACCATAGCGATCCTCAATTGAGAATCCGTTGACCGTTGGACATCCATCGGGCGTCGTTCCGGATGGATTGTCTCCGTAACCGTCTCGATCAGTATCAGACCATTGTGATGCATCAAGTGGATAGGCATCTCCGTCCTGGCCTTCGCTGTTGTCTCCATACCCGTCACCATCAGAATCGATGGATTGATCGCCATTTGAGGGGAACATATCGGTATTGTCACCTACGCCATCTCCATCCGAATCAATGGACTCGTCAGCTGAATTCGGGAATTCATCGGTGTTGTCACCCACGCCATCTCCATCGCTATCCAGTGTTTCAGTCGCATCGGCCGGGAACGCATCGAGTGCATCTGTGACGCCATCTCCATCGCTGTCGACATCAAAGAGATGAATACGAGTTGTTGATGAGAATCCGGAAATGATGTAGATTTCGCCGTTTGATCCTTTCAGCGAACCGATGACTTTTCCGCTGGTATCGTAGGTGTTGCCCTCCGAAAATGTCGTGGTATCAACTTCAATGATTTCACCAGACTGCGTTCCAACGTGGTACGTTGCATAATCCATTTGCTTCACATAAACAATTTGTGGGGATGCAGAAAGTGAAATCTCCTCGTAGGAATAGTCGGTGAGATTGTAACGGTACAACTCGCCACCTGCCGTACCGACAAGGAGTCGCCCGTTTGAATCCAACTCGACAACGTTAACGGCCGAACTCATATCAGTCAGTTGTTGAATCAACGTGCCGCTGTTTGATGTCACCTTAACTCGGTTGTCAAATCCACCCGTCAAAACGTCACCAGTCGGCGTAATCAGCATTGTTTTCATTCCACCAGTATGCGCACTGGTCGCGATTCCTGAAGGTGCTCCCTCCGACCACTCATCTGCACGACGTTGCCCAGCAAAATAACCAAGCCATATGTCTCCGTCATTATCCCAATCAACAGCATCGACTGGATTGCTTGTGTTGATGTACTGTGTGATAACCTCTTGCGTCATTTGAACGATGACAACTCCAGAGGTGTGCGCAACAGCAACGAGATTCTCACCTGCATCGATGGTCGCTGAATTTGCAGTTACATTGAGATCAAGATTCCACACTTCGGTGTGTGTTCCAGCTTGGAAGGTGTTCACGCTCAAGATTCCGCTACCGGTAACCATGAGGACTTTTCCATCACTCATCTGTTCCCATGCTACGACTTTTTCGTTAATGGATTCTGTTTGTCCAGCATCGATGAGCGTGGCTGAAACAGGCACCATTGGAAGAAGGAGATGAGTCATGAGCAAGCACAAAACGATGCTAGCTGTGGTTCGCATAACAGTCCGATGTCGTATTGAATTATCAAACAGACGCATGATTGTCCAATCAAGATTCATCCGAAGATGGCTTCTCACCCTTGCTCGATGATGGAGGTGGGCCGCGCTTTTTCTTCTCGATCATTTGTGGACGAACCGGTGTGAGCGAGGCTGTTTTGGCCTCTTTCTTCTTGGTTGAAATCGGTGTCAATCGTTGGACTGGACGAAGTACTGCCGTAGTTGATTCCTCTTCCGTGTCGACAGCTTCCTTTACTACAACCTTTAGTGGCGTAAGCGTACCTTGAACCGGTCGCAACGTTGTTGTTTCAGTTTCAGCCTCAACAACCTCTTCCATGACCTCTTCCAGTTCGGTAAGATCTCGCTTGGAGATGATTGCTTCATCATCACTGGTTCCGAATTGACCATCATCACCAGGCGTTATGCTGACTTCGACTGCGCCAACAGGTACGACGATTTCCTCAGCAGGCAGCTCTTGTGTTGGTTGAACAATTGGAGGAGCGACTTGTGGTTGAATTGGCATTCGGACTTGACGCTCGATCGGTTTCGGCAAGCCTGCTGCAGGTTGTGCCGAGCCAATTGGTGCTTTCACTGGACGAAGTGTTGGAGCTTGTCCGAGTGGTTTTGCACCACCCATTGGAGCACGCATGCCGCCCAATCCGATTCCTTGGCTCTCAGCAGTACCCAACGTTCGAGTCATACCGCTCATGGCTGGTGCACGAGCACCGAGCGTCGCTGGGTCTTGGCCCATCGGCATCGATGCTGGAGCCTGACCGGAGATGGATTGCATCCATTTCTGTCGCTTTTCTGCACGTGTATCGGTCTGTTGAAGGTCTGCGAATTCTTGTTCTCGGCTCTGCAATTCAGCTTCTGAACTGTCAATCTCTCCTTGAATCTGTGATGTGATTGCATCACGCATCTTGGTTTCTGCCATCTCACGGAAGGAATCCATCTTCTCAGCAAGACTGTTCAGACGGTCACGAACTTCAGCACGCTTGAGACCAAGTTGCGCTTCAATCTCAGCCCGAATGGAAGCTTCACGCTTACGGACATCAATGAGAGCCTTGTTGCGCATGATTTCTTCGCGCTTGTCGAGTTGACGTTCGAGTTGTACAGCAATTTCCTCTTGTTTTCGAGTTCGGAAGGCTGCAAGACGCTCTTCCATATCAACTTCCAATTCGAGCGCAGTCTCTTCCTTGAGAAGGTCAAGATCGGTCTCGAAGGTGAGACGTTCATTGCGAAGTTGAGCATCCAATTCGGCCATAATCGCCTTTCGAGCAGCGGTTTCACGAGATTGGAATTCAATCTCAAGACGTTCTGCCCAGTCGGTTCGCTTTGCTTCGTATTGCTCCTCAAGTTGTCCACGGAGTTCAGTCTCTCGCTCAAATCTGAAACGGGCAAGACGATTTTGAATCTCAGCCTCACGTGTACTTCGGTAGGAGGTGAATTCTTCATCGGAACGACGAGCCAATTCGGTTTCAAGTTCGGTCTTGAGTACCTTGGAAATGTCATCAACCGCCTTGGAGAAGGTGATATCGTACTTTTCCTTAAGTCGGCCTTTTCGCTCACTCAAGCGTTCGTAGTGAGACGCTTCGATTTGTTTCTGAATCTCGACACGGAGTTCGTCGCGACGACGAGCAATTGCCAATTCGACGTCTTCTCGCATACGCTCTTCAAGATCATCCGTCTCTTGACGAAGTTGAGCTTCAAGTTCTTGTTGCAACTGTTGTGCAATGTCTTCCTCAAGACGGAGACTGCGACGATCGTATTCTGCACGTAGTCGAGCTTCACGGTGTTGGAGGCGATTGCGAAGTTGTTGCTCAAGTCGAGTTCGAATACCACGTCGAAGTTGTTCCTCACGTTCTGCAAGCCGTGCGTTGTGACCTTCCTCAAGGATTTCGATTTCCTTGTTTTCCATTTCGACAAACCGTGCTTCCATTTCCTGTTCAATATCGGCCTCAAGTTCGCGAATCTTCTGTTGAAGACGTTGATTGTATTCGAGTGCAAGTCGCTCTTTTTGCAATGCAAGCCGTCGACGATGCTCATCTTGAAGTTGAACTTCAATGGATTGTTTGATGCCCTCCTTGTGTTCTTCAAGGCGACGATCATGCTCGTGTTCGAGTTGATTTTGGAGATTGGAGATTTCCCGACTCAGTCGGAGATCGAGTTGTTCACGCATTCGTGTTTCTTCTGATGCTAAGGATGAACGTTCCATCTCAGCAAGTTCGACTTCCATTTCATCTCGCATCTCTTTTTCCAACGCATCAAGAGTAAGTTCGTGTTGTACAGCAAGATCGTTTGCGATGGCATCTTGCATCGCTGAAACGCGTTCTGAAATCGCTTGTTGACGAAGACGACGTTCGCGTCGAATGTCGGCTCTCATGCGCTCTTCTTCACGGAAACGAGCACTGGTCAGAAGCGCCTGGTCGGTCGAGACAGCTGGAGATGACGTAAACTGACTGCGCAACGCAGCAAGGCTAAGACGGTCTGCATTGGCCCGCTTCTTTCGAGCAGCATCCAAAGCATCATCCTGCCTGCTCTCGCTAACACTCATAACATCCCATCCGGATGTGTATCGACCTTTCTTCCTACATAAGGTGCGCGACGCTGGTCATGAATGAAACGCCTGTTTTGGGGGCAACAATTCGTTCGCGTGTCACTCTTCAGCAGCATCTTCCGGCTTGTACGCTGGAGGTTGAGGTTTGACCAAATAATACACCGCAAAAAGTCCGGATGCTAGGAACAACCAACCAGCAGGGGCAAGTTCAGATCCAACGTCGAGTTGGTTATCGGACACACCTGTACTGATCATTGCGTAAAGGATGGCTGTAAGCAAACAAATCATTTGCAATATCGAGAGTTTTAGGTCAAGACCGTGCTTCAGTTTTGACAACCTGCGCTCACCAATCATCAAGCCACCTGACAAGAACATGATGGGGAGAATCAGCATGTCAAGCCCTGGTGTTGCAGCGCAGTCTGCCTGATCTCCAATTCCTTCGACACAGAATCGTAGGTCATCCAATGGAGGTCCGAAATTGAGGATTGGCTGCAGCCAGATAAATCCGGCCACACTCATCAACAGGAGGGCATTTCCTGGTGACGAAAGCCCATGGAAGTAAGGCAAACCACTCCCGTCTTCGTATTGAAATCGAGCAAGACGTAGCATCCCAGTACCGATGACCCAACAACCTGCAATGGCCAGTGATAGAGTCCACAGCGGTGCCGCTTCACCCCAGCGTCCAAACATGATGAACATCATCAATGCTGGAGCGACACAGAAGGAAAGGCAGTCGGACATAATGTCAAGAGAGCCTCCGAGCAGTTTTCGCTTTGAGTATCGACGAGCGATTGGCCCATCGATAATATCACCTATTGCTGAAAGGAAAATGCAGAGCATTGATGCCCAGATGTATTTCGATTTCAATCCGATTCCGTAAGGAGTGCTCATGTCCTCGACTGCGAGGATGAGAAACATGATCGAAGCTGTCCCGAACATCGCATTTCCCAATGTGATGTAATCAGCCAGCCCAGTGAGTCTGAATGTTGATTTCATGGGAACAACTCAGAAACTCACCTTGAACGCGGAATCGCAAGCAGGACAATCGATTGTCCTCTGACCCGGTCGTTGTCTCATTCGCAATTTCCGTTTGCAAGAGGGGCATTCGATTTCCACACGAATGATCTTTGCAGTGAGGGTGAATTGTGAATCACAGCCACCACAGCGCAATTCCGCTGGACGTTGATCAACGCCAGCGATAAGAACCTTCGAACAGGTTGGACAAGAAATGCGTTCGTTCAGCCACTTCTTTCGGGTTGGTTCGTGCTCGACTCGGACGTTTGCCTGACACAATTCGCATTGTACTTCGCCAAGGGCGGATGGGAGCAGGCCACTGCATTTTGGACACGTCAGAGGAGGAGGAGCAACTCTCGACTCGACCGTAAGTTCTTCGTCCATGTTGGCCCATCTCCTCTTTGATTTTGGATTGTTCGCCTACCAGAAGTGGATTCTTCGATTACTCATCGTTCTTTTTCGTCCCAACCAGTATGATTTTTCCAGGGAGGAAATTCCAAGGTAAATCCAGTGGAATGTTGTATTCTTGGGCAAGCTTCTGCACAAGTTGCTTTGCTCCGACCTGTCCACGGGAATCGATGAGATCAATGGAATGGACATGCGTGAGTTTGGACAACTCATCAAACGGAGAACCAGAAGTTGTTACCGGAGTGTTCCCCATGGATGGAAGTGGAACGTGCTTGACAACCCTCCACCAACGGGCTCGGCCAACATCGCGATGATTCTCGATGAGACCGACTTTGACCAATCGCTTGAGGTGGTGGTAGAGATTGTAACGATCAACACCGAGAGCCTCTTGCAACTGAACGGTACTCATTTCATCTCGTTGTGAAAGTGTCTGGTATGCAGTCTGACGTGTTGGATGGGTCAAGGCTGCTACCAAGGGGTCTGTCCTCACTCTGCTCATCGGCTCACCGATTGGGACTCAACCTTGCTTAGGTTTGAAGATATCCGTTCAACTTCGTATTTCATTCAGTTGTTTTCGACCCGTATCAACGGCTACGAGCGTCGCTTCCCACATGGCAATGAAGGTCTTCTTTACCAGCGACAGGGTACCGGTCCCCTCCGCCAAGCGGGCTCCATTCAGAATCACAAGAATCACCGACAATTCATGTACCAAAACACCGACCCAAAGCGCATCGTAAAAGCCATTGACAACAGCATAAACGAGCGTAATGGTCACGAGGATTGAGAAGGACAAGTTTTGCTTGAAGTTGCGCTCGGTTCGACGAGCCAATTTGAGGAGATCGGCAAGCATACGTGGATCATCACCAGGAATCATGACATCAGCCGCTTCAATGTTCACCGATTCACCCGAGCCAACAGCAACACCGACATCAGCGACGGCGAGTGCAGCCGCATCGTTGAATCCATCGCCAACCATCATGGTAACGGCAATCTCAGAGCGGGACCGGACAACAGCGACTTTGTCTTCCGGCGATTGATTTCCAAACGCATCGGTTTTTGGAAGCCCAACAGAAGCAGCGAATCGGTCAACTGCACCTTGTTGATCACCTGAGAGAATCTGGACGTGGATGCCCATCTTGTGCAATTCTGGAATCAACTCATCTGCGCCTTGGCGTGTATCGTCGTGAACGAAGGTGAACAGTGCAACGCACTTCCCTCCCTTTGTCAAGACCGATGCACCGTGACCTGAAGTTTCGGCAAGGTCGACTTCGCGTTGCAATTCTGCGGGAATCTCAATTCCATAGTCAGCCAATGCGTCTGGCCGAAGCATGAGCACTTCCTCCTTGTTTCTCATCGCCTGAATGCCAGCATTAACGTCCTTGATTTTCTTGACTTCCGATGCCTGAATGTTCGCTGATTCAGCGTACTCACGAAGCGCTTCGGCGTATGGATGTGATGAGCGTGCTTCAATTCCAGCTGCTAAGGCGACCGAAGCATCACGCCGTCGTCCCTTTGCCATCACAACCTTGCCAATCGATGGTTTACCCGACGTGAGTGTCCCTGTTTTGTCGAGGAAAACATGGTTGACTTTCGCCAAACGCTCAAGCACGTCTCCACCTCGGGCAATCGCGCCCATGTGTGCTGAATTCGCCAAGGCTGCTGCATGGGGCACTGGAGCCGCAAGCAGCAAAGCACAAGGGCATGAGACAACCCAAAGCAAGAGAACGATTTTCCAGTTTTCTGGATAGAGGAACCAATAGACGAAAAACGCACCAAAGATTACGATGGGAACCCAAATTGCGGTGAATCGTTCGATCGCAGCCTGCAAGCGAGGAGGTTCGTCTCGATAGGTGTGGACTGTTTCGATCAGTTCGTACAGTTGCGTGTTTTCACCGACCGCTTCAACCTCGAGCACCACAGGTCCACGCGCAAGAACGAGCCCTGCCTGAACCAATTCCCCTTCTTTGATGTCAACCGGTACGGATTCACCCGTCAGAGGTGCCTTGTTGAGCGCTCCTGTGCCCTCGTAGACGCGTCCATCTGCAGGAACCAGTTCACCACTTCGAACCTCGATAAAGTCGCCTTTTCGTAACAGGTCGATCGGAATCTTTTGCGACTTTTCAGATCCTTGAAACGGTTGAAGTGGGTTGGTCTGCTGAGTGATTGAAAATGAAGCGGGGGAAATGGTTGTAGGCGTAAAACTAACTTTGTGACGATGCACTTTGCGAGCGACCCTTGGAAGTCGGTCGAGTCCACCCTGCATCGCTTCCCGGGCTTTCATCAAAGCATCACCCTCGAGATGTACGGTCACAGCCACGAGAATGGAAACGAT